>NZ_JAVIWS010000001.1:0-648625 GCF_031323975.1 Escherichia ruysiae | reverse complement strand
CGAGAACGTGTATCGTTTTCGCCGGACAAGCTCGATCAGGCGCTTGACAGCCTGCTCGCGCAGCCGATGGTGCAGGGCGGCGTGGTGCTGTCGACGTGTAACCGCACAGAACTTTATCTTAGCGTTGAAGAGCAGGATAACCTGCAAGAGGCGCTCATTCGCTGGTTGTGCGATTACCACAATCTCAACGAAGAAGATCTGCGTAATAGCCTCTACTGGCATCAGGATAACGACGCGGTTAGCCATTTAATGCGTGTTGCCAGTGGCCTGGATTCACTGGTTCTGGGGGAGCCGCAGATCCTCGGTCAGGTTAAAAAAGCGTTTGCCGATTCGCAAAAAGGCCATATGAAGGCCAGCGAACTGGAACGCATGTTCCAGAAATCTTTCTCTGTAGCGAAGCGCGTTCGCACTGAAACGGATATTGGCGCCAGTGCTGTGTCTGTCGCTTTTGCGGCTTGTACGCTGGCGCGGCAGATCTTTGAATCGCTTTCTACGGTGACGGTATTGCTGGTTGGTGCGGGCGAAACCATCGAACTGGTGGCGCGTCATCTGCGCGAACACAAAGTGCAGAAGATGATTATCGCCAATCGTACTCGCGAACGAGCCCAAATCCTGGCAGATGAAGTCGGCGCAGAAGTGATTGCATTGAGCGATATCGACGAACGTCTGCGCGAAGCCGATATCATCATTAGTTCCACTGCAAGCCCGTTACCGATTATCGGTAAAGGTATGGTGGAGCGCGCATTAAAAAGCCGTCGCAACCAACCGATGCTGTTGGTGGATATTGCCGTTCCGCGCGATGTCGAACCGGAAGTCGGAAAACTGGCGGATGCCTACCTTTATAGCGTTGACGATCTGCAAAGCATCATTTCGCATAACCTGGCGCAGCGTAAAGCCGCCGCAGTTGAAGCGGAAACTATCGTCGCTCAGGAAACCAGCGAATTTATGGCGTGGCTGCGCGCACAAAGCGCCAGCGAAACTATTCGCGATTATCGCAGTCAGGCAGAGCAGGTTCGCGATGAGTTAACCGCCAAAGCGTTAGCAGCCCTTGAACAGGGCGGCGACGCGCAAGCCATTATGCAGGATCTGGCATGGAAACTGACTAACCGCCTGATCCATGCGCCAACGAAATCACTTCAACAGGCTGCCCGTGACGGGGATAACGAACGCCTGAATATTCTGCGCGACAGCCTCGGGCTGGAGTAGCAGTACATCATTTTCTTTTTTACAGGGTGCATTTACGCCTATGAAGCCTTCTATCGTTGCCAAACTGGAAGCCCTGCATGAACGCCATGAAGAAGTTCAGGCGCTGCTGGGTGATGCGCAAACCATCGCTGACCAGGAACGTTTTCGCGCATTATCTCGTGAATATGCGCAGTTAAGTGATGTTTCGCGCTGTTTCACCGACTGGCAACAGGTTCAGGAAGATATCGAAACCGCACAGATGATGCTCGACGATCCTGAAATGCGTGAGATGGCGCAGGATGAACTGCGTGAAGCTAAAGAAAAAAGCGAACAACTGGAACAACAACTTCAGGTTCTCTTGCTGCCAAAAGATCCTGATGACGAACGCAACGCCTTTCTCGAAGTGCGTGCCGGAACTGGTGGTGATGAAGCCGCATTATTTGCAGGCGATCTGTTCCGTATGTATAGCCGTTACGCAGAAGCCCGTCGCTGGCGCGTGGAAATCATGAGCGCCAGCGAGGGCGAGCATGGTGGCTATAAAGAGATCATCGCCAAAATCAGTGGCGATGGTGTGTATGGTCGCCTGAAATTCGAATCTGGCGGTCATCGCGTGCAGCGTGTTCCTGCTACGGAATCGCAAGGTCGTATTCATACTTCTGCTTGTACCGTTGCGGTAATGCCAGAGCTGCCTGACGCAGAACTGCCGGACATCAACCCGGCAGATTTGCGCATTGATACTTTCCGCTCTTCAGGGGCAGGGGGGCAGCACGTTAACACCACCGATTCGGCAATCCGTATTACTCACTTACCAACCGGTATTGTTGTTGAATGTCAGGACGAACGTTCACAACATAAAAACAAAGCTAAAGCACTTTCTGTACTTGGTGCTCGCATCCACGCAGCAGAAATGGCAAAACGCCAGCAGGCGGAGGCGTCTACCCGTCGTAACCTGCTGGGCAGTGGCGATCGCAGCGATCGTAATCGTACCTACAACTTCCCGCAGGGGCGCGTCACTGACCACCGTATCAACCTGACGCTCTACCGTCTGGATGAAGTGATGGAAGGTAAGCTGGATATGCTAATTGAACCGATTATCCAGGAACATCAGGCTGACCAACTGGCGGCGTTGTCCGAGCAAGAATAATGGAATATCAACACTGGTTACGTGACGCAATAACCCAACTTCAGGCGAGCGAAAGCCCACGGCGCGATGCTGAAATCCTGCTGGAGCATGTTACCGGCAAGGGGCGTACTTTTATTCTCGCCTTTGGCGAAACGCAGCTGACTGACGCGCAGTGTGAGCAACTCGACGTACTGCTGGCGCGTCGTCGTGCAGGTGAACCTATTGCTCATTTAACCGGTGTGCGTGAATTTTGGTCGTTGCCGTTATTTGTTTCGCCAGCGACCTTAATTCCCCGTCCTGACACGGAATGTCTGGTGGAGCAGGCACTGGATCGGTTACCTGAACAGTCTTGCCGTATTCTCGATCTCGGTACGGGCACCGGGGCAATTGCGCTGGCGCTGGCTAGCGAGCGCCCGGACTGCGAAATTACCGCTGTAGATCGTATGCCCGATGCCGTCGCCCTGGCACAACGTAATGCCCAGCATCTGGCGATCAAAAATATCCACATTCTGCAAAGCGACTGGTTTAGCGCGCTAGCCGGGCAGCAGTTTGCGATGATTGTCAGCAATCCGCCGTATATTGACGAGCAGGACCCACATCTTCAACAAGGCGATGTCCGCTTTGAGCCGCTCACTGCGCTGGTTGCGGCAGACAGTGGAATGGCAGACATCGTGCATATCGTCGAACAGTCGCGTAACGCGCTGGTATCCGGCGGCTTTCTGCTTCTGGAACATGGCTGGCAGCAAGGGGAAGTGGTTCGACAGGCATTTATGCAGGCGGGTTATCGTGATGTCGAAACCTGCCGGGACTACGGTGATAACGAGCGCGTGACGCTTGGTCGCTATTATCGATGACAAGTTTTACTACGCTGCTTAGCGTTCATCTCATTAGCGTTGCGCTTTCTGTTGGGCTATTAACCTTACGTTTCTGGCTACGTTATCAGGAGCATCCTCAGGCATTTGCTCGCTGGACGCGCATTGCGCCGCCGGTTATTGACACGGTGTTATTGTTAAGCGGCGTGGCGCTAATGGCTAAAGCGCACATCCTGCCATTTTCCGGGCAGGCACAATGGCTGACTGAAAAGCTGTTTGGAGTTATCATTTATATCGTTTTGGGTTTTATTGCTCTCGATTATCGTCGGGTGCACAGTCAGCAGGTGCGCATTATTGCCTTCCCGCTGGCGCTGGTGGTGCTGTACATCATCATTAAACTCGCCACCACAAAAGTACCGTTACTGGGGTAAGTCATGAGATCGTTAGCTGATTTCGAATTTAATAAAGCGCCGCTGTGCGAAGGCATGATCCTGGCTTGCGAAGCAATCCGCCGCGATTTTCCCTCGCAAGATGTATACGACGAACTGGAGCGTCTCGTTAATCTGGCGAAGGAAGAAATTAGCCAGCTTCTGCCTTTAGAAGAGCAGCTGGAAAAATTGATCGCGCTGTTTTACGGCGAATGGGGATTTAAAGCCTCACGCGGTGTTTATCGTCTTTCCGATGCACTATGGTTGGATCAGGTGTTAAAAAATCGGCAGGGCAGTGCGGTATCATTAGGCGCCGTTTTGGTGTGGGTCGCTAATCGTCTCGATTTGCCGCTGATGCCGGTGATTTTCCCGACGCAGCTTATATTGCGCATTGAATGTCCGGATGGCGAAATTTGGTTGATTAACCCTTTTAACGGTGAATCGTTAAGCGAACATATGCTGGATGTATGGTTAAAGGGAAATATCAGCCCGTCGGCGGAACTGTTTTATGAAGACCTGGATGAAGCCGATAACATTGAGGTTATCCGCAAACTATTGGATACGCTGAAAGCGTCGCTGATGGAAGAAAATCAGATGGAACTGGCATTACGCACCAGCGAGGCCTTATTACAGTTCAACCCTGAAGATCCGTATGAAATTCGCGATCGTGGGTTGATTTACGCGCAACTGGATTGCGAACACGTTGCGTTAAATGATTTAAGTTATTTCGTTGAACAGTGTCCGGAAGACCCGATCAGCGAAATGATTCGTGCGCAAATTAATAACATCGCGCATAAACATATTGTGCTGCATTAATTAATCGACATTTTACTTAAGATTAAGGCGATCCTATGAAACAAAAAGTGGTTAGCATTGGCGACATCAACGTAGCAAATGACCTGCCGTTCGTGCTGTTTGGCGGTATGAACGTGCTGGAATCTCGCGATCTGGCGATGCGCATTTGCGAACACTACGTAACCGTGACCCAGAAACTGGGTATCCCTTACGTGTTCAAAGCCTCTTTTGACAAAGCCAACCGCTCCTCTATCCACTCTTATCGTGGACCGGGCCTGGAAGAAGGGATGAAAATCTTCCAGGAATTGAAGCAAACTTTTGGCGTGAAAATTATCACCGACGTTCACGAACCAAGCCAGGCACAGCCAGTTGCTGATGTTGTGGATGTGATCCAGTTACCGGCATTTCTCGCTCGTCAGACTGACCTGGTGGAAGCCATGGCGAAAACCGGTGCGGTAATTAACGTCAAGAAACCGCAGTTTGTCAGCCCGGGTCAGATGGGTAACATCGTTGATAAATTCAAAGAAGGCGGCAACGATAAAGTGATTCTTTGCGATCGCGGCGCTAACTTTGGCTATGACAACCTGGTTGTCGATATGCTGGGTTTCAGCATTATGAAGAAAGTGTCTGGTAACTCGCCGGTGATTTTTGACGTGACCCACGCACTGCAATGCCGCGATCCGTTTGGCGCTGCTTCCGGCGGTCGTCGTGCTCAGGTGGCTGAGCTGGCACGAGCCGGTATGGCGGTAGGTCTGGCGGGGCTGTTTATTGAAGCTCATCCGGATCCGGAACATGCGAAATGTGATGGCCCATCCGCGCTGCCGCTGGCTAAACTGGAACCGTTCCTCAAGCAGATGAAAGCGATTGATGATCTGGTGAAAGGTTTCGAAGAACTGGATACCAGCAAGTAATCTTTTTTGCTTGAAAAATAAAGTGTTAGCGTTCTGCGTTAAGACTTTTTTCATGGGTGCCAGATACAAAAAAGGCCACAGGCTGTTACCCCTGCGGCCGGTTTCGGGCGCATATTGCCATCACGGCAGCCTGACGCCCGTTTTCGCCTTACTTCCGGTTACGCCACCAGCTGACAATCGCTGCGGTAATAATTCCCGCCAGGATCGGTGCTGCCAGGTCGTGCCAGAAAGTCATGGCAAACTGCGCGAGCGTCATATAGCCGCCTTGTTGTAATGACAACATTTTGCGGCTATTCTTGAATTGTTGATGGTTCAAGATTAGCCCCCGTTCTGTTGTCAGGTTTTACCTCTCAACGTGCGGGGGTTTTCTCTTTCCAGCAACCAATGCCACCAGGGATAAAGCCCCCGCAACATTGCGCCTCACCGGATAACGCCGGCTTGGTGTGGATACTACGTCTCAAGCCTTCTTTACTTCACCACTGAAACGTTCGTAATGAAGAGTACATTCCAGCTTTTCATCAACTGTTGCAGTGCTTTCTTGCATGTTGTGGTGCAGGCTCGCAATTATGTCTGACGAATTGTTCAGAATAACTGAAGAAAGGAACCGGGCAGGTATTTTTATTATCTCCCCCAGCTTCCGCCGCCAGGGGGAGATATCAATGTCAGGCAAATATTGTCATCAAATAGGCGGCAAAGAGAGCCAGATGTGCCGCGCCGTTGAGTACGTTAGTACGTCCGGTGGAGAAGGAGATATGGCACAGCACCAAAGAGGCTACCATCACCACCATTTCTGGCGCACCAAGCGCAAACTGCAATTCATTGCCTGTCATAAAGGCGATCAGCGTGACGACAGGTACGGTAAGTGAAATGGTTGCTAACACCGAACCAAAGAACAGATTCATCGCGCGCTGGACCTGGTTGTTTAATACCGCTTTTAACGCCCCTAAGCCTTCCGGCGAAAGAATCAATAGCGCCACCAGGAAACCGGTAAAGGCCACCGGAGCATTCATGCTGGTGAGCAGTGTTTCCAGCGGACTGGCGTTCATTTTGGTAACCGCTATCACCGCAATTAAATGGATAATCAACCAGACGGCATGCCACAGGCTGCTATGGGCAGACGGTTTACCATGGTGCGGATCGTCATCATCACTGTCATCTTCATGTTCATAGACAAACAGACTCTGATGCGTTTTGGTCTGAATTAGCAAAAATACGCCGTACATTGCTGCGGAAATTAATGCCACCAGCAACGCCTGACCAGTTGAAAAATTCGCCGCAGGCAGAGCCATCGGGAATACCAGCACAATAATTGCCAATGGAAACAGGGCGATTAAATACTGTTTAATACCAAACAGATTCATATATTGGGTGGCAAATTTGCGCCCGCCCAACAGTAATGAAAAACCAACCAGTCCACCAGTAACAATCATAATGATTGAATAGAGTGTATCTCGCATTAACGTCGGCGCCGCATCGCCGGTCGCCATTAAGGCTGATATCAAACTGACTTCAAGAATAACCACGGAAAGGCTAAGAATAAGAGAGCCATAAGGTTCCCCCAGTCGATGGGCTAATACGTCCGCATGACGGACAACACTAAAGGCGCTGCTTAAAATACCAATAAGCGCAAGAAGATTGATGCCTATGACCACTGGTAGTGTTTGACTGCTTCCCCACAGGAACAGCACTACCAGCGCCAGAACCGGGAAAATAAGCGAGGTCTCCTTGTGGCGGGTTTTTACCGCCTCGTGAGCATTTGTCATTATGGTTATCCTTTGCAGATGAATTTGTCGAAAATGTAATAAATAGGCAGAAAAAATAACAGAAAGTGTCTGGATATCGGTAACATTTTACGAAATTTTACCCCGCTGTCGCTTTTTTACTCTTTGGGGTATAAAAATAATCAACGTGTTTAGACAATGTTTGTATTAGCACCTCTTAAGAAGAGTCTGACGTGAAAAGTCTTATATGCTGGCAAGCGTGGATATTGTTGACCACACTTAAAGTTCACCTTTAAAAAAGGAGTCAACAATGCCGTATAAAACAAAAAGCGATCTGCCGGAAAATGTAAAACACGTTCTACCGTCCCATGCCCAGGATATCTATAAAGAGGCATTCAACAGCGCCTGGGATCAATATAAAGATAAAGAAGATCGGCGTGATGATGCCAGTCGGGAGGAGACAGCGCATAAAGTGGCCTGGGCAGCAGTGAAACATGAATATGCTAAAGGGAGTGATGATAAATGGCATAAAAAGTTATAACTCCCGGTGATGAGTTAAAGCTATTCGTGCGGCGTCGCCTTGCAAGTGGTCTGCAGATTGCATATTGTCCCGGTAATGGTTCCAAAATGAGCAGTAAAAATGTCTGGAAGACACCAAAAAGTTGTCGCAGGGAAGTATGCAGTGGCGGAGGTATAAGGTGATAACGCGGGATTTCTTGATGAATGCCGATTGTAAAACGGCATTTGGCACTATTGAAGAATCACTCTTATGGTCGGCAGAACAGCGGGCAGCCTCGCTGGCAGCTACGCTGGCTTGTCGTCCTGATGAGGGGGCGGTGTGGATCTTCGGTTATGGATCGTTGATGTGGAATCCGGCGCTGGAGTTTATCGAGTCCTGTACCGGTACGCTGGTTGGGTGGCACCGGGCGTTCTGTCTGCGTCTGACCGCCGGAAGGGGGACGGCACACCAGCCGGGAAGAATGCTTGCTCTGAAAGAGGGCGGCCGCACCACGGGAGTGGCGTATCGCTTGCCGGAAGAGACGCTGGAGCAGGAACTGACCTTGCTGTGGAAGCGGGAGATGATTACCGGCTGCTATCTGCCAACCTGGTGTCAGCTTGATCTTGATGACGGGCGCACAGTCAACGCGCTGGTGTTTATTATGGATCCGCGCCATCCTGAATATGAGTCCGATACCCGAGCTCAGGTGATTGCTCCGTTGATTGCTGCGGCGAGTGGTCCACTTGGAACCAATGCACAGTATTTATTTTCTCTGGAACAAGAGCTCAACAAACTGGGGATGCAGGATGACGGGCTGAATGATTTACTGGTGTCGGTGAAAAAACTGCTGGCGGAGAATTTCCCGGATGGTGTCTTACGGCCCGGTTTTGCCTGATGAAACTGTTATCACAGCGGGGCGTTTCTGTAACCTTGAGCGCCCCATACTGCAATTAAAACGTGAGCACTTTATCGGCAACCAGCGTCCATTGCGCCAGTTCGACCAGTGTGCCAATTTCAACTCCATCAATCAGCGGAAGTGGGCTGATACCGCGACCATCGGTGCAGGTTTTGCACAATTTCACAGGCACATTTTGTGCAGTGAGGATCTCGAGCATTTGCTGAATATTGTAGCCTTCCCCCGGTTTTTGTCCGCGTAATCCGGCAGTTACCGCATCAGACATCAGAAACAAACGCAGATCCAGGTTGCTCTCCTGTTCCCGTAGCGCAATGGCCAGCCGCAGGCTATTAAATAAGGATTCGCTCCCGTAGGGCGCGCCATTGGCAACGATCACGATTTTTTGCATTACTCACTCCTGTATTCAGATAATTAGATTTTCGACTTCTATCTTACTGCTTTTACGCTGTCTGACCAATTTGCCACATTTTTAGGATTTTCCATAAAGCATGAGAAAGTACGAGAAAAGTTACCAGTAATCGTTATTCTATAAAGTAATGGGTGTTCATTTTTACCGGAAATTACTGACGTTTTGAGCCGTATCGTCTCTCGTGTTACCCCACTTTATTTACTCTTGCTGCTGGCAGGCGGTATAGCTAGCGCACAGCCATCCGTTGAGCAGCAATCGGTAAATCCTTTTGATAACGATAAGGATGGTCTGCCGGACTTAGGAATGGCACCGGAAAATCATGACGGTGAAAAACACTTCGCCGAAATCGTGAAAGATTTTGGTGAAACCAGTATGACTGATAACGGTCAGGATACAGGCGAACAGGCAAAAGCCTTCGCGCTGGGAAAAGTCCGTGATGCGCTCAGTCAGCAGGTTAATCAACATGTGGAGTCCTGGCTTTCGCCGTGGGGGAACGCCAGTGTTGACGTTAAAGTGGATAACGAAGGGCATTTTACCGGCAGCCGGGGGAGCTGGTTTGTACCGTTGCAGGATAACGAGCGTTATCTTACATGGAGCCAACTTGGGCTCACCCAGCAGGACGATGGTCTGGTAAGTAACCTTGGCATTGGTCAACGCTGGAGGCATGGCACATGGTTGATGGGATACAACACGTTTTATGACAACTTGTTAGATGAAAATCTTCAGCGGGCAGGGGTTGGCGCTGAAGCCTGGGGAGAATATCTGCGTCTGTCGGCAAATTATTATCAGCCTTTTGCCTCATGGCATGAACAGACTGCCTCGCTCGAGCAGCGTATGGCACGTGGTTATGATCTGACTGCCCGGATGCGAATGCCGTTTTACCAGCATCTCAACACCAGTGTCAGCCTCGAACAATATTTTGGTCAGCGTGTCGATCTGTTTAATTCTGGTACGGGTTATCATAATCCTGTCGCCATGAGTCTGGGGCTTAATTACACCCCTGTTCCACTCGTTACTATGACCGCTCAGCATAAACAAGGCGAAAGTGGAGAAAGCCAAAATAATCTCGGGCTGAATATTAACTACCGCTTTGGTGTGCCACTAAACAAACAACTTTCTGCTGGCGAAGTTGCTGAGAGTCAGTCGTTGCGCGGCAGTCGCTATGACAATCCGCAGCGGAATAATCTGCCGGTCATTGAGTATCATCAGCGTAAAACCTTAACGGTATTTCTGGCGACGCCCCCCTGGGATCTTAAACCTGGTGAAACGGTGCCGCTGAAATTACAAATCCACAGTCGTTACGGTATTCGACAATTGATCTGGCAAGGGGATACACAGATGTTAAGTCTGACATCGGGAGCCACAGCCAATAGTGCGGATGGCTGGACGCTGATCGTGCCGGACTGGCAAAGTGGAGAAGAGGCGACCAATCGATGGCGCTTGTCGGTGGTGGTGGAAGATAACCAGGGACAGCGTGTCTCTTCCAATGAGATCACGCTAACGCTTGCCGAACCTTTCGATGAAATGGCAAAGGACGAACTGCGCTGGGAACCATAATCAGAAAATACGTTCCTGATGCACCCATACTGCGGCTTCCACACGAGATTTAAGCTTCATTTTTTTCAGCATGTGCTTCACGTGCACTTTGACCGTGCTTTCAGTGATGTCCAGGCGACGGGCGATCATCTTATTCGGTAAGCCCTGAGCAATCAGTTTCAGAATATCGCGCTCGCGCGGCGTTAACTGGTTGACGTCGCGTTCAGTCGTGGCGCGGTTAGCACGCAGGCTGGCGGCCAGAACAGGGGTTAACGCCTCGCTTAATACCATTTCACCAGCTGCAGCCTGGTGTAACGCTTTCAACAGATCTTCCGGCTCCATATCTTTTAACAGATAACCATCTGCGCCGCGTTTCAGCGCGGTGACGACGTCCTCTTCATGATTAGAGACGCTGAATACCACAATGCGACCGGATAAAGATTTTTCGCGTAGTTTATCCAGCGTTTCCAGACCGTTCATGCCGGGCATATTCAGATCAAGCAGAATCAGATCAGGATCGAGAGATTCCGCAAGTAAAATACCCTGCTCGCCATTGCTCGCTTCGCCAACCACAGTGATATCGGGGGCCATGCTGATAAGCTGTTTTACGCCAGTTCGCAGCATCGGGTGATCGTCGATCAGCAGGATAGTAGCCGGTTCCTGATTACTCATGGATATCTCCTTGGACGTCTGTGAAAGTTTTTTCGGGAATAAAAGTGACCACCACTTCGGTGCCACCTGATTCACGACGGCGGACGCGACAGTCGCCACGCAGACTTTGCGCACGGTCACGCATAATTATCATGCCGTAGTGATTGCTGCGGATGGCATTTTCAGGCACCCCGCAGCCGTTATCCTGGACGGTCAGTTTGACCTGATTATCGTTTTGCGCCACCGTCACAACGACCTCGCTCGCTTGCGAATGTTTGAGGGCGTTACTTAATGCCTCACGGGCAATTTGCAACAGATGGATTGCCTGATGCGAGGGCACCAGACGCGGTGGCAACTGGTAATCCAGCTTCACCGGGAAGCCAAATTTGGCGCTGTACTCTTCACAACTTGCCTCCAGTGCCGGGCGTAATCCCGGTTCTGTGAGCTGCAAACGGAATGTGGTGAGCAACTCACGCAACTGCGCCCATGACGCATTCAGTTCGTTACGGATCTGGCTTAACAGTTCGCGGCTGCTTTCTGGCAGTGCGTCGCCTTGCATCTGTAAACAACTCACCTGCATCTTCATACAAGAGAGAGATTGGGCAATAGAATCATGTAGTTCGCGCGCAATGGTGGCACGCTCTTCCATCACGATCAACTGCTGCTGGCGTTCCTGATGGCGATCCAGCGCCAGAGTGGCGGTTAATTGTTCGACCAGCGTATCCACCAGTTGCTGTTGATCATGGCTCAGATGGCGCCCCTGAGGCAGGGTCGCCAGCAAAATGCCGTACTGCATATGGGAATCTGCCAGTCGCCATTTCAGGGTAGTGCCGCGATCACCAACGGGTAATACCCCGCGCGGGCAGAGTTGGCAGCCTTTGTCGTCGCAGGTCATATCCGGCTGGCAGGTGAACTCCTGATGATTCTCTTCATCTTCAGTGTCATATACACGCAGTTCGATATCACGCAGCAGGGTTAAATTTTGCAATCCGTTGAGTACAGGTGACAGGCGTTCACACAGTGGGGCGCGAGAATGCAAACGACGGTTAGCCTGCCACAAAAACGAGAGTATTTGATTTTTATGCTCCAGCCCGGCGGTTTTCTCCTGTACCCGATGCTCAAGTACGGCATAACTCTCCGCCAGTTCCGCAGACATATTGTTCAGTGCCGTTCCGAGCATTGCCATTTCGTTGCGCCCGCTGATATTCGCCCGCTGGGTAAAATCGCGATGGCTGACGGCACTCGCCATCGCCAGCAATTGCCGCCACGGCTGTAGCAGCCGTGCCCGCAGCCATATGATGGTAAATACCAGCAGAAGTGCCATAAACACAGCCATCACCCGATGAACCAGTACGACCGTCTCAATGCGCATTTCTGTGGTGCGGTCAAAACCAGACACCAACTGATCAAGCCCGGCGACAAACTGGCTGACGTCAGCCGACACCGTTTCGCGGCTTTGTGCGTGTAGCAGCGCAGGAATCAGCTCATGGCGCCAGTAATCCTGCAAACCCTGTAATTGCGCCAGTTGCCCGTCTCGTTCTGCTGCTCGAGTTAATTCGGTGCTAAATGCCGTTTGTTCCATCTCTTTGATTAAGGGCTTGTCTTTCTCGCTTAATGGTACTGCCGCCAGTAGCCGGTAAGTTTGCATACGCAGCGATCCCGCTTTGTTAATAGCATGGGCGCTGCCCTGAACGCCTTGTACCAGCCAGCCAGAAACCGCCATCCCCGCCAGTCCAATAGCGGTAGAAAGCAAAACAATAAGCGCAACCTGATTAACCAGGGTGAGCGGAGAGAGACAACGTTTAAGCATGTAAACCTCTTCCTTCAGGCTTTGAATGAGCAATAACCTTAATGAATGTGACGATACATTCTGGAATGGCGTTATTCTCGGCTATTGGCTGAAGTATACCCATACCTGGAAAGAGTTACTCCTTATTTGTCGTGTGGTTAGTCGATTTACATCAGTAAGGGTAGGGATTTTACAGTACTGTGAAAAATCTCATAATTTTTATGAAATCTCCGTACTCACTATGGGTAATCATAAATATCAATGATAGATAAAGTTATCTTATCGTTTGATTTACATCAAATTACCTTTGGCTACAGACACTAAGGTGGCAGACATCGAAACGAGTATCAGAGGTGTCTATGAGTCACTCATCCGCCCCCGAAAGGGCTACTGGAGCTGTCATTACTGATTGGCGACCGGAAGATCCTGCGTTCTGGCAACAGCGCGGCCAGCGTATAGCCAGCCGCAATCTGTGGATTTCCGTTCCCTGTCTGCTACTGGCGTTTTGTGTATGGATGTTATTCAGTGCCGTCGCGGTAAATTTACCGAAAGTCGGCTTTAATTTTACGACCGATCAGCTGTTTCTTTTGACCGCACTACCTTCGGTTTCTGGCGCATTATTGCGTGTGCCATACTCCTTTATGGTTCCAATCTTCGGTGGTCGTCGCTGGACGGCGTTCAGCACCGGCATTCTCATTATTCCTTGCGTCTGGCTGGGTTTTGCCGTGCAGGACACCACTACGCCATACAGCGTATTCATCATTATTTCTCTGCTGTGCGGCTTTGCTGGCGCGAACTTCGCATCCAGTATGGCAAACATTAGCTTCTTCTTTCCCAAGCAGAAGCAGGGTGGTGCACTGGGGCTGAATGGTGGTCTGGGCAACATGGGCGTTAGCGTCATGCAGCTGGTTGCTCCGCTGGTGGTATCACTGTCAATTTTTGCTGCATTTGGCAGCCAGGGCGTAACACAGCCGGATGGCACCGAGCTGTATCTGGCTAACGCGTCCTGGGTATGGGTGCCGTTCCTCGCCATCTTCACCATTGCAGCATGGTTTGGCATGAACGACCTTGCTACCTCGAAAGCCTCTATCAAGGAGCAGTTGCCAGTACTCAAACGGGGTCATCTGTGGATTATGAGCCTGCTGTATCTGGCAACCTTCGGTTCCTTCATCGGTTTCTCTGCGGGTTTTGCCATGCTGTCAAAAACGCAGTTCCCGGATGTACAGATCCTGCACTACGCCTTCTTTGGGCCGTTTATTGGCGCACTGGCGCGTTCTGCGGGGGGAGCATTGTCCGACCGTCTCGGCGGTACTCGGGTCACGCTGGTGAACTTCGTGCTGATGGCGATTTTCAGTGGCCTGCTGTTCCTCACCTTACCGACTGACGGGCAAGGCGGAAACTTCATGGCATTCTTTGCGGTCTTCCTGGCGCTGTTCCTGACGGCGGGGCTGGGTAGTGGCTCCACCTTCCAGATGATTTCCGTGATCTTCCGTAAACTGACGATGGATCGCGTGAAAGCAGAAGGCGGTTCTGACGAACGTGCCATGCGTGAAGCGGCAACCGACACTGCGGCGGCGCTGGGCTTCATCTCCGCGATTGGCGCTATCGGTGGCTTCTTTATCCCGAAAGCGTTCGGTAGCTCACTGGCATTAACAGGGTCGCCAGTCGGTGCAATGAAAGTATTTTTGATTTTCTATATCGCCTGCGTAGTAATTACCTGGGCGGTATATGGTCGACATTCTAAAAAATAAATCGTAATATTTGATTATCCTTTGCGCGGCATAATGTCGCGCTTTTTTTATTTGTCATTTAGTTACAACATACTTATAGAGAGATGATTATTTCAACGGCGTCAATTAAGCACCATTAATATGTCATCCATGGGGGATACTCCTTAATACCCATCTGTATAAAAATCCGAAGTGATTAAATGACATTGGATGTAAAAAACATTAATTTACAATAAGTTGGATAATAAATATCAATTACCCCAAAGAGGTATATTAGGAATTTACTTTATTTTTCATCCCCACCACTCTTGATCGTTATCAATTCCCACGACGTTTCAGAGCGTTACCTTCGTTTTAAACATTAGCAATGTCGATTTATCAGAGAGCCGACAGGCTCCCACAGGAGAAAACCGATGAGTAAATTCCTGGACCGGTTTCGCTACTTCAAACAGAAGGGTGATACCTTTGCCGATGGGCATGGCCAGCTTCTCGATACCAACCGTGACTGGGAGGATGGATATCGCCAGCGTTGGCAGCATGACAAAATTGTCCGCTCTACCCACGGGGTAAACTGCACCGGCTCCTGCAGCTGGAAAATCTACGTTAAAAACGGTCTGGTGACCTGGGAAACCCAGCAGACTGACTATCCGCGTACTCGTCCGGATCTGCCAAACCATGAACCTCGCGGCTGCCCGCGCGGTGCCAGCTACTCCTGGTATCTCTATAGCGCCAACCGTCTGAAATACCCGATGATGCGCAAACGCCTGATGAAAATGTGGCGTGAAGCGAAGGCGCAGCATAGCGATCCGGTTGAGGCATGGGCTTCTATTATCGAAGACGCCGATAAAGCGAAAAGCTTTAAGCAGGCGCGTGGACGCGGTGGTTTTGTTCGTTCTTCCTGGCAGGAAGTGAACGAACTGATCGCCGCGTCTAACGTTTACACCATCAAAAACTACGGCCCGGATCGTGTCGCTGGCTTCTCGCCAATTCCGGCAATGTCGATGGTTTCTTACGCATCAGGTGCTCGCTATCTTTCGCTGATTGGCGGTACTTGCTTAAGCTTCTACGACTGGTACTGCGACCTGCCTCCTGCG
Organism: Escherichia ruysiae; assembly: GCF_031323975.1. Lineage (NCBI taxonomy): Bacteria > Pseudomonadati > Pseudomonadota > Gammaproteobacteria > Enterobacterales > Enterobacteriaceae > Escherichia > Escherichia ruysiae. The sequence continues at coordinate 633,026 of NZ_JAVIWS010000001.1, read as the reverse complement.
TCTCCGCAAACCTGGGGCGAGCAAACTGACGTACCGGAATCCGCTGACTGGTACAACTCCAGCTATATCATCGCCTGGGGCTCTAACGTTCCGCAGACCCGTACCCCGGACGCTCACTTCTTTACCGAAGTGCGTTACAAAGGCACCAAAACCGTTGCCGTCACGCCGGACTACGCTGAAATCGCCAAACTGTGCGATCTGTGGCTGGCACCGAAACAGGGCACCGACGCAGCAATGGCGCTGGCAATGGGTCACGTGATGCTGCGTGAATTCCATCTCGATAACCCAAGCCAGTATTTCACCGATTATGTGCGTCGCTACACCGACATGCCGATGCTGGTAATGCTGGAAGAGCGCGACGGTTATTACGCTGCGGGTCGTATGCTGCGTGCCGCCGATCTGGTTGATTCGCTGGGTCAGGAAAACAACCCGGAATGGAAAACCGTCGCCTTTAATACGCAAGGTGAAATGGTTGCGCCGAACGGTTCGATCGGTTTCCGTTGGGGCGAGAAGGGCAAATGGAATCTTGAGCAGCGCGACGGCAAAACCGGCGAAGAAACCGAGCTGCAACTGAGTCTGCTGGGTAGTCAGGATGAGATTGCCGAAGTGGGCTTCCCGTACTTTGGCGGCGACGGCACGGAACACTTCAACAAAGTGGAGCTGGAAAACATTCTGCTGCACAAGCTGCCGGTAAAACGCCTGCAACTGGCTGATGGCAGCACCGCACTGGTGACCACCGTTTATGATTTGACGCTGGCAAACTACGGCCTGGAGCGTGGTCTGAACGACGTTAACTGCGCAACCAGCTATGACGACGTGAAAGCCTACACCCCGGCCTGGGCCGAGCAGATCACCGGTGTTTCTCGTAGCCAGATTATCCGCATTGCCCGTGAATTTGCCGACAACGCTGATAAGACGCACGGTCGTTCAATGATTATCGTCGGTGCGGGGCTGAACCACTGGTATCACCTGGACATGAACTATCGCGGTCTGATCAACATGCTGATTTTCTGCGGCTGTGTCGGTCAGAGCGGGGGCGGCTGGGCGCACTATGTAGGTCAGGAAAAACTGCGTCCGCAAACCGGCTGGCAGCCGCTGGCGTTTGCCCTTGACTGGCAGCGTCCGGCGCGTCACATGAACAGCACTTCTTATTTCTATAACCACTCCAGCCAGTGGCGTTATGAAACCGTGACTGCGGAAGAACTGCTGTCGCCGATGGCGGATAAATCCCGCTATACCGGACACCTGATCGACTTCAACGTTCGTGCAGAACGTATGGGCTGGCTGCCGTCTGCGCCGCAGTTAGGCACTAACCCGCTGACTATCGCTCGTGAAGCAGAAAAAGCGGGGATGAATCCGGTGGACTATACGGTGAAATCCCTGAAAGAGGGTTCAATCCGTTTTGCTGCGGAACAGCCGGAAAACGGCAAAAACCATCCGCGTAACCTGTTTATCTGGCGTTCTAACCTGCTGGGCTCTTCCGGTAAAGGTCATGAGTTTATGCTCAAGTACCTGCTGGGGACGGAACACGGTATCCAGGGTAAAGATCTGGGGCAGCAGGGCGGCGTGAAGCCGGAAGAAGTGGACTGGCAGGATAACGGTCTGGAAGGCAAGCTGGATCTGGTGGTGACGCTGGACTTCCGTCTGTCGAGCACCTGTCTCTATTCCGACATTATTTTACCGACGGCGACCTGGTACGAAAAAGACGACATGAATACTTCGGATATGCATCCGTTTATTCACCCGCTGTCTGCGGCGGTCGATCCGGCCTGGGAAGCGAAAAGCGACTGGGAAATCTACAAAGCCATCGCGAAGAAATTCTCCGAAGTGTGCGTCGGTCATCTGGGTAAAGAAACCGACATCGTTACGCTGCCAATCCAGCACGACTCCGCCGCCGAACTGGCGCAGCCGCTGGATGTGAAAGACTGGAAAAAAGGCGAATGCGATCTGATCCCAGGTAAAACCGCACCGCATATTATGGTGGTTGAGCGTGATTATCCGGCCACTTACGAACGCTTTACCTCTATCGGCCCGCTGATGGAGAAAATCGGTAACGGCGGTAAAGGGATTGCCTGGAACACCCAGAGTGAGATGGATCTGCTGCGTAAGCTCAACTACACCAAGGCTGAAGGCCCGGCGAAAGGCCAGCCAATGCTCAACACCGCAATTGATGCGGCAGAGATGATCCTGACGCTGGCACCGGAAACCAACGGTCAGGTAGCCGTGAAAGCCTGGGCGGCACTGAGCGAGTTTACCGGTCGTGACCATACGCATCTGGCGCTGAATAAAGAAGACGAGAAGATCCGCTTCCGCGATATTCAGGCACAGCCGCGCAAAATTATCTCCAGCCCGACCTGGTCTGGTCTGGAAGATGAACACGTTTCTTACAACGCCGGTTACACCAACGTTCACGAGCTAATTCCGTGGCGCACGCTCTCTGGTCGTCAGCAGCTGTATCAGGATCATCAGTGGATGCGTGATTTCGGTGAAAGCCTGCTGGTTTATCGTCCGCCGATCGATACCCGTTCGGTGAAAGAAGTGATGGGACAGAAATCTAACGGTAACCCGGAAAAAGCTCTGAACTTCCTGACGCCGCACCAGAAGTGGGGGATCCATTCCACTTACAGCGACAACCTGCTGATGCTGACTTTAGGTCGCGGTGGTCCGGTGGTCTGGCTGAGCGAAGCCGATGCTAAAGATTTGGGTATTGCCGACAACGACTGGATTGAAGTCTTCAACAGCAATGGTGCGCTGACTGCCCGTGCGGTTGTCAGCCAGCGTGTTCCGGCAGGGATGACCATGATGTACCACGCGCAGGAACGTATCGTTAACCTGCCGGGTTCGGAAATCACGCAGCAGCGTGGGGGGATTCATAACTCGGTCACCCGTATCACGCCGAAACCGACGCATATGATCGGTGGCTATGCCCATCTAGCATACGGCTTTAACTACTACGGCACCGTAGGTTCTAACCGCGATGAGTTTGTTGTAGTGCGTAAGATGAAGAACATTGACTGGTTAGATGGCGAAGGCAATGACCAGGTACAGGAGAGCGTAAAATGAAAATTCGTTCACAAGTCGGCATGGTGCTGAATCTCGATAAGTGCATCGGCTGCCACACCTGTTCAGTTACCTGTAAAAACGTCTGGACCAGCCGCGAAGGCGTTGAGTACGCGTGGTTCAACAACGTGGAAACCAAGCCGGGTCAGGGGTTCCCGACCGACTGGGAAAACCAGGAAAAATACAAAGGCGGTTGGATCCGTAAAATCAACGGCAAACTGCAACCGCGTATGGGTAACCGCGCGATGCTGCTGGGTAAAATCTTCGCCAACCCGCATTTGCCGGGGATCGACGATTATTACGAGCCGTTCGATTTTGATTATCAGAACCTGCATACCGCGCCGGAAGGCAGCAAATCGCAGCCGATTGCCCGTCCGCGTTCGCTGATTACTGGCGAACGGATGGCGAAAATCGAAAAAGGGCCGAACTGGGAAGATGACCTGGGCGGCGAGTTTGACAAACTGGCGAAAGACAAGAACTTCGACAACATCCAGAAGGCGATGTATAGCCAGTTCGAAAACACCTTCATGATGTATTTGCCGCGTCTGTGCGAACACTGCCTCAACCCGGCATGTGTGGCGACCTGTCCGAGCGGGGCTATCTACAAACGTGAAGAAGATGGCATCGTACTGATCGATCAGGATAAATGCCGTGGCTGGCGTATGTGCATCACCGGATGCCCGTACAAAAAAATCTACTTCAACTGGAAGAGCGGTAAATCTGAGAAGTGCATCTTCTGCTATCCGCGTATTGAAGCCGGTCAGCCGACGGTGTGCTCAGAAACCTGTGTGGGTCGTATCCGTTATCTTGGCGTGTTGTTGTACGATGCCGACGCTATTGAACGTGCAGCCAGCACCGAGAACGAGAAAGATCTCTACCAGCGTCAGCTGGAAGTGTTCCTCGATCCGAACGATCCGAAAGTCATTGAGCAAGCGATTAAAGACGGTATTCCGCTGAGCGTTATTGAAGCCGCACAACAGTCGCCGGTGTATAAAATGGCGATGGAATGGAAACTGGCGCTGCCGCTGCATCCGGAATATCGCACATTGCCGATGGTCTGGTACGTGCCGCCTCTGTCACCGATTCAGTCTGCGGCAGACGCGGGCGAACTGGGCAACAACGGCATTTTGCCAGACGTAGAAAGCCTGCGTATCCCGGTTCAGTACCTGGCGAATCTGCTGACCGCCGGTGATACCCAACCGGTACTGCTCGCGTTGAAACGTATGCTGGCAATGCGTCATTACAAACGAGCTGAAACCGTTGACGGTAAAGTTGATACCCGTGCGCTGGAAGAGGTCGGCCTGACCGAAGCCCAGGCACAGGAGATGTACCGTTATCTGGCGATTGCAAACTATGAAGATCGCTTTGTGGTGCCGAGCAGCCATCGTGAACTGGCGCGGGAAGCCTTCCCGGAGAAAAATGGTTGCGGCTTTACCTTTGGTGACGGCTGCCACGGTTCAGATACCAAATTCAATCTGTTCAACAGCCGTCGTATCGATGCCATCGACGTGACCAGTAAAACGGAGCCGCATCCATGATCGAACTCGTGATTGTATCGCGTCTCCTTGAATATCCGGATGCTGCCTTATGGCAGCATCAACAAGAGATGTTTGAGGCGATTGCCGCGTCGGAAAATCTGTCAAAAGAGGATGCCCATGCGCTGGGCATTTTCCTGCGCGATTTAACTGCGATGGATCCGCTGGACGCTCAGGCGCAGTACAGCGAACTGTTCGACCGTGGTCGTGCCACGTCGCTGTTACTGTTTGAACATGTGCACGGCGAATCCCGCGATCGTGGTCAGGCGATGGTGGATTTGCTGGCGCAGTACGAGCAGCACGGCTTGCAGTTAAACAGTCGTGAACTGCCGGATCATCTGCCGCTGTATCTGGAGTACCTGGCGCAGCTGCCGCAAAGCGAAGCCGTGGAAGGTTTGAAAGATATCGCGCCGATTTTGGCGTTGCTAAGTGCTCGTCTGCAACAGCGTGAAAGCCGTTATGCAGTGCTGTTTGATCTGCTGCTGAAACTGGCGAATACCGCTATCGACAGCGACAAAGTGGCGGAAAAAATTGCCGATGAAGCGCGCGATGATACGCCGCAGGCGCTGGATGCTGTCTGGGAAGAAGAGCAGGTTAAATTCTTTGCTGACAAAGGCTGCGGTGATTCGGCAATCACTGCTCATCAGCGTCGCTTTGCCGGTGCCGTCGCGCCGCAATATCTGAATATCACCACCGGAGGACAGCACTAATGCAATTCCTGAATATGTTCTTCTTTGATATCTACCCGTACATTGCCGGGGCGGTCTTCCTGATTGGTAGCTGGCTGCGCTATGACTACGGGCAGTACACCTGGCGCGCGGCGTCCAGCCAGATGCTGGATCGCAAAGGGATGAACCTTGCGTCTAACCTGTTCCATATCGGAATTCTGGGGATTTTTGTCGGTCACTTCTTCGGTATGCTGACGCCGCACTGGATGTATGAAGCGTGGTTGCCGATTGAAGTGAAACAGAAAATGGCGATGTTTGCTGGTGGTGCCAGCGGCGTGCTGTGCCTGATTGGCGGTGTGCTGTTGCTAAAACGCCGCCTGTTCAGCCCGCGCGTGCGTGCAACGACTACCGGAGCGGATATCCTGATCTTGTCGCTGCTCGTTATCCAGTGTGCGCTGGGGCTGCTGACCATTCCGTTCTCCGCTCAGCATATGGACGGTAGCGAGATGATGAAACTGGTTGGCTGGGCGCAGTCGGTAGTGACCTTCCACGGTGGCGCTTCTCAGCACCTTGATGGTGTCGCGTTTATTTTCCGTTTGCACCTGGTGCTGGGGATGACGTTATTCCTGCTGTTCCCGTTCTCGCGTCTGGTGCACATCTGGAGCGTACCGGTGGAGTATCTGACACGAAAATATCAGCTGGTGCGTGCTCGCCACTAAGCGAAATTTAGTTCACATAGACCCTGCTTCGGCGGGGTTTTTTGTTTTGTGTAAAAGTGTGCAGACCTAAAAACAGGCATGACGAATTCTGTGTGACAACAAGAAATAAATGGTTAGTAAATTGGTTTAGAAGAGTATTTTCAGGAAGTAATGGTGGTGGGGGAAGGATTATTCGTCGCTTCGCTCCTCACCCTTCGGGCCGTTGCCTGCGGCAACGTTCTCTCGCTTTCGCTCGAGTCGAACCTTAATCGAAGGTTCTCACCCTTCCTCGATGAGTGCAAAGATTAACAATCTCACCGAAGTTACCACATCGCTGTGGTGAATAATGGTGGTGGGGGAAGGATTCGAACCTTCGAAGTCGATGACGGCAGATTTACAGTCTGCTCCCTTTGGCCGCTCGGGAACCCCACCAGGGGAAAATCAAATTGTAGGTAATGCTGAAGATGGTGTGGGGGAAGGATTATTCGTCGCTTCGCTCCTCACCCTTTGGGGCGTTGCCTGCGGCAACGTTCTCTCGCTTTCGCTCGAGTCGAACCTTAATCGAAGGTTCTCACCCTTCCTCGATGAGTGCAAAGATTAACAATCTCACCGAAGTTACCACATCGCTGTGGTGAATAATGGTGGTGGGGGAAGGATTCGAACCTTCGAAGTCGATGACGGCAGATTTACAGTCTGCTCCCTTTGGCCGCTCGGGAACCCCACCACGGGGCAATACTTTTTACTGGCCTGCTCCCTCATTGGGAAGCGGGGCGCATCATACCAAATGACACGCTGCTGTAAAGCGTTACGTTGAGAAAAATGAACTGGTTGCGTAATTTTCATCCGTAACGGATTAAAGGCAACCAGTTCTTTTTGCTGGCGATTAAAGAATAATCGTCCGGTTACCGTAAACAAACACACGTTGCGCCAAAACCTGGTAAAGGGCGCGGCTTAATACGTTTTTCTCGACGTCACGACCTGCCCGCATCATATCTTCGGCTGTATAAGTGTGATCCACATGAATAACGTCCTGCATAATGATTGGACCTTCATCCAGATTGTCATTTACATAGTGTGCCGTTGCGCCAATTATCTTCACGCCGCGTTCATAGGCCTGATGATACGGACGAGCCCCAATAAACGCCGGCAGGAATGAGTGGTGAATATTGATAATTTTATTCGGGAAGCGCGCCACAAATTCCGGCGTTAATACGCGCATATACTTCGCCAGCACAACGTAATCAGGCTGATAAGCATCAATGGCATCCGCCATCTTTTGATCGTGCTCGTTGCGACTTAATCCTTCATGGCTGACCAGTTCAAATGGAATATCAAAACGTTCAACCAGCGAACGCAAGGTATCGTGGTTGCCGATGACTGCCGCGATTTCCACATCCAGTCCACCGTAATTGGCTTTCATCAGCAGATCGCCAAGGCAATGCGCTTCTTTAGTGACCAGAATGACTATCCGGCGACGACCGGCGGGATTTAGTTCGCGCACAGAGCCTTCCGGCAATGCGCTATCGAGATCCGCCAGCAGGGTCGAATCATTAAAAATGCCTTCCAGTTCCGTGCGCATAAAAAAGCGTCCGGTACGATGATCAACAAATTCATTGTTCTGCACGATATTTAACTCGTGCTTGTAGCAAATATTCGTAATGCGCGCGATCAGACCTTTTTGATCCGGACAAATAGTACGCAGAACTTTTCGTTGGAGTGAGTGCATTGCTGGAAAAACCTTGTTGAGAGTGTTTGCTAAACCGTACCGTCAACCATTATTGGCCGCAGCACTTTTTAAATTTTTTACCTGAACCACAAGGGCAGGGATCGTTGCGGCCAAACTGTGGACGTGTACCGTCAATATAGTACCACTGACCGTTTTCTTTCAAAAATCGCGAACGTTCAATTATCGCTCCTGTTTTACCCTGTTCGGCAAATCGAGCAACGAAGCTAACATAACCTACGTTATCTCCTTCGTGATATGAACGCTCAAATACGGTCAGCCCTAACCATTCGGTATGCGCAAATCCGGCAATCAATTCGGCACGTAACGCCGCTGCGCCACAGGACGGATGCCAGGTCTTAATTAAATAATCTGCGTCCTGCATCACAAAAGCGCAGTAACGCGAACGCATGAGATGTTCTGGATCAGGTGCGACCTTTTCACCAGACACATAACGGTGGCAACATAGGCTATACTCGACAGCACTACCACAGGGACAAAGCTCAGACACAAATAATCTCCCTGGAAACAATAACGGCGTATTAATCGCCTGCGTAGCACTATGTTAACCGAGCAGTAGCGATGTGGCTACGGCTGCATTCCAGGGGAAGCCTTCAGGAACAATGAGAAAGATAAAAATAGGGCTGGCGCTAGGATCTGGCGCGGCGCGAGGATGGTCGCATATTGGCGTCATTAACGCGCTTAAAAAAATGGGCATTGAAATAGATATCGTCGCTGGATGTTCAATCGGTTCGCTGGTGGGCGCTGCTTTTGCATGCGATCGCCTGACCGCGCTTGAACAGTGGGTTACCTCTTTTAGCTATTGGGATGTTTTACGGCTGATGGATCTTTCCTGGCAGCGTGGTGGATTGTTGCGCGGTGAGCGTGTGTTCAACCAGTACCGCGAAATAATGCCGGAAACAGAGATCGAAAATTGTTCACGCCGTTTCGCTGCGGTTGCCACTAATTTAAGCACGGGGCGAGAACTCTGGTTTACCGAAGGCGACCTCCATCTTGCTATTCGTGCATCATGCAGCATCCCCGGCCTGATGGCGCCGGTCGCTCATAACGGCTATTGGCTGGTTGATGGCGCAGTTGTTAATCCGATTCCTATTTCCCTCACGCGTGCGATGGGCGCTGATATTGTGATTGCGGTCGATCTGCAGCACGATGCTCATTTAATGCAACAAGATCTCCTTTCATTTAATGTCAGTGAAGATAATGGCGAGAACGACGATCCTCTCCCGTGGCATGCGCGTCTGAAAGAACGATTAGGCAGTATAACGGCACGTCGGGCAGTGACTGCGCCAACCGCAACAGAGATTATGACCACGTCTATCCAGGTGCTGGAAAACCGTCTTAAACGAAACCGTATGGCTGGGGATCCGCCTGATATTCTGATTCAACCTTTATGCCCGCAGATATCCACTCTGGATTTTCATCGTGCAAATGCTGCCATTGCGGCAGGACAATTAGCGGTAGAGAAGAAAATGGATGAACTTTTACCGCTGGTTCGAACCAACGTTTTGACCTGATTTTTTATCTACACTTAAGTTAATTCTGACAGGCACTGATGGCAATAGCATGTCACTATTGAATAAAGCCAGTCAGGGGAGAGAACATGACGCAGCCATTGGTCGGAAAACAGATTCTCATAGTTGAAGATGAGCCAGTCTTTCGCTCGCTTCTGGATTCATGGTTTTCCTCATTGGGAGCAACAACAGTACTGGCGGCTGATGGGGTGGATGCCCTTGAGCTACTGGGAGGTTTTACACCCGATCTGATGATATGTGATATTGCAATGCCAAGAATGAACGGCTTAAAACTGCTGGAACATATACGCAACCGGGGAGACCAAACCCCGGTTCTGGTGATTTCTGCTACGGAAAATATGGCAGATATTGCGAAAGCATTACGGCTGGGTGTGGAAGATGTTTTGCTGAAACCAGTTAAAGATCTTAATCGCTTGCGTGAGATGGTTTTTGCTTGCCTGTATCCCAGCATGTTTAACTCCAGGGTTGAGGAAGAAGAAAGGCTTTTTCGCGATTGGGATGCAATGGTCGATAATCCGACAGCCGCCGCGAAATTATTGCAAGAATTACAACCACCGGTTCAGCAGGAGATTTCCCATTGTCGGGTTAATTATCGCCAACTCGTTGCTGTTGATAAACCTGGTCTGGTACTTGATATTGCTGCACTTTCGGAAAACGATCTGGCTTTTTATTGCCTTGATGTAACCCGTGCTGGACATAATGGCGTCCTTGCAGCCTTGTTATTACGTGCGTTGTTTAATGGCTTATTACAGGAACAGCTTGCGCACCAGAATCAACCTTTGCCTGAGTTAGGCGCGTTATTGAAGCAGGTAAACCATTTACTACGCCAGGCCAATCTGCCCGGTCAATTTCCTCTATTAGTCGGCTATTATCATCGTGAATTAAAAAATCTCATTCTGGTATCCGCAGGCTTGAATGCGACGTTGAATGCGGGTGAACACCAGATTCAAATCAGTAATGGCGTTCCGTTAGGAACATTAGGCAACACTTATTTGAATCAATTGAGTCAGAGATGTGATGCCTGGCAATGCCAAATTTGGGGCGCTGGTGGAAGGCTACGTTTGATGCTGTCTGCGAATTGAGCAAACGATAATTTGGGATAAAATTGCATTACCTGCTAATGTCTGCTGGTGGTACTATCGTCGCCATTCGTATAAGTAATTGTCTTAATTATGTTAACTCGCTTCCTTTTCGGAACCAGGCGTCGCCAGGGTACTGATATACTGGGATGTGATACAGAAATATGAACACGTTCAATACACGAACAGTCCAGGAGAATTTAAATGGCTGCCATTAACACGAAAGTCAAAAAAGCCGTTATCCCCGTAGCGGGATTAGGAACCAGGATGTTGCCGGCGACGAAAGCTATCCCGAAAGAGATGCTACCGCTTGTCGATAAGCCATTAATTCAATACGTCGTGAATGAATGTATTGCGGCGGGTATTACTGAAATTGTGCTGGTGACTCACTCATCGAAAAACTCTATTGAAAACCACTTTGATACCAGTTTTGAACTGGAAGCAATGCTGGAAAAACGTGTAAAACGTCAGCTGCTTGATGAAGTGCAGTCTATTTGCCCGCCGCACGTGACTATTATGCAAGTTCGTCAGGGGCTGGCGAAAGGTTTAGGGCACGCAGTATTGTGTGCTCACCCGGTAGTTGGTGATGAACCTGTGGCTGTTATTTTGCCTGACGTTATTCTGGATGAATATGAATCCGATTTGTCGCAGGATAACCTCGCAGAGATGATCCGCCGCTTTGATGAAACTGGCCATAGTCAGATCATGGTTGAGCCTGTTGCTGATGTGACTGCATACGGTGTTGTGGATTGCAAAGGTGTGGATTTAGCGCCTGGTGAAAGTGTACCGATGGTCGGTGTAGTAGAAAAACCGAAAGCAGATGTTGCACCGTCTAATCTCGCTATTGTTGGTCGTTACGTACTTAGCGCCGATATTTGGCCGCTGCTGGCAAAAACTCCTCCGGGAGCAGGCGATGAAATTCAACTTACCGATGCTATTGATATGCTGATCGAAAAAGAAACGGTTGAAGCCTATCACATGAAAGGGAAGAGCCATGACTGCGGTAATAAATTAGGTTACATGCAGGCTTTCGTTGAATACGGTATTCGTCACAACTCGCTGGGTGCTGAATTTAAAGCCTGGCTTGAAGAAGAGATGGGCATTAAGAAGTAACACCAATAGCGGTGTTTTCTACGAAACGGCATTGAGTTATCAATGCCGTTTTTTTATAGCTTATTCTTATTGGATAGTCTTAAAACGGACAATAAAAAATCCCGCCAATGGCGGGATTTTAAGCGAGCGTAATCTAAAAAAGATTATTACTTGATCAGGAAATCGTCGAGGGATTTACCTTGCTCATCCATTGCTTTTTTGATTACAGCCGGAGTACGACCCTGACCAGTCCAGGTTTTGGTTTCGCCGTTCTCGTCAACGTAGCTATATTTAGCTGGACGCTGTGCGCGTTTAGCTTTGGTGCCAGATTTAACAGCAGCCATGCTATTCAGCAGTTCGTTCGGGTCGATACCGTCAGCGATCAGCATTTCACGATATTGTTGCAGTTTACGAGTGCGTTCTTCAACTTCAGCAGCAGCCGCACTTTCTTCTTCGCGACGCTCGTTAACAACTACTTCTAATTTTTCCAGCATTTCTTCCAGCGTTTCAAGTGTACATTCTCTTGCTTGCGCACGAAGAGTACGGATGTTGTTCAGAATTTTAAGTGCTTCGCTCATTGTAGTAATCTCAAACTTATATTGGGGTGGTTTGTTGAGGTAATAATAGAGCCTTAAATTCAGTTGTGCAATAGCCAGGAATGTAAGGAATTCAAAATTGTTCTTTATTTTGTGCCGCCAATAAATATCTTTTCATAAAATTAGCCAGAAAAGATGCGGCATATAGCCCTATTTGTACCGATGATTTCGCATCATCTAAGGTTAAAACTTCCTGATTCATGTCACATTTTATGTAGGGATTAACACGCGCTGACGTCTTTTACTCTTCGGTATTAGTCATGTTTACAAAAAATCCGCTATTAAGAGAATGATGAAAAGAAGAACAGTCGCAATAAGTGCAGGGACTTCGTATTGCCGTATCCTGGAGGTCAACAGAGGGTTATTACTTGTGCAACAAGTTAAAGATTGTGAATAGTTACCTGGAGTCATTTACGCGGTTATAACAAGCAATACAGACACAATGATAGCTCTGAAGGATTATGTCATCCTTCTTAAGGAATGATGTATATACGCTCTTCTGCGTGTACTGTTGCGCTGTAAAACTGGCGAATTATGATAAACTTCAGCCAACTTTATTTCATATCATTGAGGGCCTGTGGCTGATGGCACAGCTATATTTCTACTATTCCGCAATGAACGCGGGTAAGTCTACGGCATTGCTGCAATCTTCATACAATTACCAGGAACGCGGTATGCGGACTGTCGTATATACGGCGGAAATTGACGATCGTTTCGGGGCAGGGAAAGTCAGCTCGCGTATAGGTTTGTCATCTCCGGCAAAATTATTTAACCAAAATTCATCATTATTTGATGAGATTCGTGCGGAACATGAACAACAGGCAATTCATTGTGTACTGGTTGATGAATGCCAGTTTTTAACCAGACAACAAGTATATGAATTATCGGAGGTTGTCGATCAACTCGATATACCCGTACTTTGTTATGGCTTACGTACAGATTTTCGCGGTGAATTATTTACCGGCAGTCAATACTTACTGGCATGGTCAGACAAACTGGTCGAATTAAAAACTATTTGCTTTTGTGGTCGTAAAGCAAGCATGGTGCTACGTCTTGATCAAGCGGGTAGGCCTTATAACGAAGGCGAACAGGTAGTTATTGGTGGTAATGAGCGTTACGTCTCGGTTTGCCGTAAACACTATAAAGAAGCGTTAGAAGTCGGTTCTTTGACGGCTATTCAAGAAAGACATCAACACGATTAATAAGATTTTCTTTACTGACAGGATGAATCGAGGCCTTTATCCTGTCAGTTCGTTTTACTAACTTCTTCCGAACCATAATTCTTTCTCTGCTCCTAACCATCGCTAAAACGTAACAGAACGATTTAGTGCTTCGTCATCTACGATGTTGAGTCATTTTCAGGTTATCGCGGTTAGTGCGCATTAGATAACAGTATATATGAGCATACTAATGCAGTTGGGTTATTTGGCTTTGTATAGCGTGTAGCGAAAACAAAAAAACGGCCCCAAAAGGGACCGTTTATGAGGATGTACAGAGTTACTGATTAAGCGGATTTCTTCGCTTTTTTCTCTGCTTTAGCTGGAGCTGCTTCCTTTGCTGCTGGTGCTCCTTCTACGTAATCACGACCATAGTAGGTATCCAGCAGAATCTGTTTCAGCTCGGAGATCAGCGGGTAACGCGGGTTAGCGCCGGTGCACTGGTCATCGAATGCATCTTCAGACAGTTTATCTACGTTCGCCAGGAAGTCAGCTTCCTGAACGCCAGCCTCACGGATAGATTTCGGAATACCCAGTTCTGCTTTCAGCGTTTCCAGCCATGCCAGCAGTTTCTCGATCTTCGCAGCAGTACGGTCACCCGGTGCGCTCAGACCCAGATGGTCTGCGATTTCAGCATAACGACGACGAGCCTGTGGACGATCGTACTGGCTGAATGCAGTCTGCTTGGTCGGGTTGTCATTCGCGTTGTAGCGGATAACGTTACAAATCAGCAGGGCGTTGGCCAGACCGTGCGGAATATGGAACTGGGAGCCCAGTTTGTGCGCCATTGAGTGACATACACCCAGGAAGGCGTTCGCAAACGCGATACCGGCGATAGTAGCTGCACTGTGAACACGTTCACGCGCTACCGGGTTTTTAGCCCCTTCGTGGTAAGACGCTGGCAGATATTCTTTGAGCAGTTTCAGCGCCTGCAGAGCCTGACCATCAGAGAACTCAGATGCCAGTACAGAAACATAAGCTTCCATGGCGTGAGTGACTGCGTCCAGACCACCGAAAGCACACAGGGACTTCGGCATATCCATAACCAGGTTGGCGTCAACAATCGCCATATCCGGGGTCAGTGCATAGTCTGCCAGCGGATATTTCTGACCTGTTGCATCGTCGGTTACAACCGCAAACGGAGTCACTTCAGAACCCGTACCGGAAGTGGTGGTGACGGCGATCATTTTCGCTTTCACGCCCATTTTCGGGAACTTGTAGATACGTTTACGGATATCCATAAAGCGCAGCGCCAGTTCTTCAAAGTGGGTTTCCGGATGCTCGTACATAACCCACATGATTTTCGCGGCGTCCATCGGGGAACCACCACCCAGCGCGATGATCACGTCTGGCTTGAAGGAGTTTGCCAGTTCTGCACCTTTACGAACGATGCTCAGTGTCGGGTCAGCTTCAACTTCAAAGAAGACTTCAGTTTCAACGCCGGCAGCTTTCAGTACAGAAGTAATCTGGTCGGCATAACCGTTGTTGAACAGGAAGCGGTCAGTCACGATGAGCGCACGTTTGTGGCCATCAGTAATCACTTCATCCAGCGCGATTGGCAGTGAGCCACGGCGGAAGTAGATAGATTTCGGAAGTTTGTGCCACAACATGTTTTCAGCTCGCTTAGCAACGGTTTTCTTGTTGATCAAGTGTTTCGGACCAACGTTTTCAGAGATGGAGTTACCACCCCAGGAACCACAACCCAGAGTCAGGGACGGTGCGAGTTTGAAGTTATACAGGTCACCGATACCACCCTGAGAAGCCGGGGTGTTGATCAGGATACGGGCAGTTTTCATTTTCTGACCGAAGTAGGCAACGCGTGCCGGTTGGTTATCCTGGTCGGTGTACAGGCAAGAGGTATGACCGATACCGCCCATGGCAACCAGTTTCTCTGCTTTCTCTACCGCGTCTTCGAAATCTTTTGCACGGTACATTGCCAGCGTCGGGGACAGTTTTTCATGTGCGAACGGTTCGCTTTCATCAACAACGGTCACTTCACCAATCAGAATCTTAGTGTTTTCTGGTACAGAGAAGCCCGCCAGTTCAGCAATTTTATAAGCCGGTTGACCAACGATAGCTGCGTTCAGTGCGCCGTTTTTCAGGATAACGTCCTGAACGGCTTTCAGCTCTTTACCCTGCAGCATGTAACCGCCGTGGGTAGCGAAACGTTCACGTACAGCGTCATAAACAGAGTCAACAACAACAACAGATTGTTCAGAAGCACAGATTACGCCGTTGTCGAAGGTTTTGGACATCAGTACGGATGCAACTGCACGTTTGATATCTGCGGTTTCATCGATAACAACCGGAGTGTTACCAGCACCTACACCGATTGCCGGTTTACCGGAGCTGTATGCTGCTTTAACCATGCCCGGACCACCAGTCGCGAGGATCAGGTTAATATCAGGATGGTGCATCAGCGCGTTGGACAGTTCAACAGAAGGTTGATCGATCCAGCCAATCAGATCTTTCGGTGCACCAGCAGCGATAGCAGCCTGCAGAACGATATCAGCAGCTTTGTTAGTTGCATCTTTTGCACGCGGGTGCGGAGAGAAGATAATAGCGTTACGGGTCTTCAGGCTGATCAGCGATTTGAAGATTGCAGTTGAAGTCGGGTTAGTCGTTGGAACGATACCGCAGATAATACCGATTGGTTCAGCGATAGTGATAGTACCGAAAGTGTCGTCTTCAGACAGAACACCACAGGTTTTTTCATCTTTATAGGCGTTGTAGATATATTCAGAAGCAAAGTGGTTTTTAATTACTTTATCTTCGACGATACCCATGCCGGATTCGGCAACGGCCATTTTCGCGAGTGGGATTCGAGCATCTGCGGCAGCCAGAGCGGCGGCGCGGAAGATTTTATCAACTTGCTCTTGAGTGAAACTGGCATATTCACGCTGGGCTTTTTTTACACGCTCTACGAGTGCGTTAAGTTCAGCGACATTAGTAACAGCCATAATGCTCTCCTGATAATGTTAAACTTTTTTAGTAAATCATCTGCTCGAATACGAGAGTATAGTCAGTGTGGTGATGATTTGCTTAACCTATGAAAATCAAAAGCTTACTCGCGCTCACACTCACTGTGATTTACTAAAAGAGTTTAAACATTAGAGAGACTAATCTCTAATGCGTCACTTCCAGGTGGCGTAAGCAAGATTACTCACTTCTGGGTACTGATTACGTGATCTAGATCAAAATTCCGCAAAGCTGACACCTTTCAGCTCCGCTTTTAGCTATAAAAGCTAATAGTTAATAAATTGTAGTATTTATTGTTGGCTACATTAGCATGTTTTGCACGACTAGATAACAATAATGAATGATAGTAATTTTAAGCGGTTAGGAGGTGAAAAATGCTGCCAAAAGGCGTATTGTCAGCGCGTATTTTTTTACCTTTGCTTATGGCTAACATTATCCGGCTTTTGCTTCGGAGCTAACCGTGATTCAGACACTCTTTGATTTTCCCGTTTACTTTAAATTTTTCATCGGGTTATTTGCGCTGGTTAACCCGGTTGGGATTATCCCCGTGTTCATCAGTATGACCAGCTATCAGACTGCGGCAGCGAGAAACAAAACAAATCTGACTGCCAACCTGTCGGTAGCGATTATCTTGTGGATCTCGCTTTTTCTCGGCGACACGATTCTGCAACTTTTTGGAATATCGATTGATTCGTTCCGCATCGCGGGCGGCATACTGGTGGTTACAATTGCGATGTCGATGATCAGCGGTAAGCTTGGTGAGGATAAACAGAACAAACAAGAGAAATCAGAAACCGCAATTCGAGAAAGCATCGGCGTTGTACCGCTCGCATTGCCTTTGATGGCAGGACCAGGGGCGATCAGTTCAACTATCGTTTGGGGAACGCGTTATCACAGCATTGGTTATCTGTTCGGCTTTTTTGTGGCAATTGCATTGTTTGCTTTATGTTGCTGGGGCTTATTCCGCATGGCACCCTGGCTGGTGCGAGTTCTGCGCCAGACCGGTATAAACGTGATTACTCGTATTATGGGGTTGCTGCTGATGGCATTAGGGATTGAATTTATTGTTAATGGAATCAAAGGGATTTTCCCTGGTCTGCTCAATTAATTTCTTTCATACGAAACGGAGCCATGGTGCTCCGTTTTTTCGTCATTATTTTTACTTTTGCCCAGCACAGTTATCAAAAGCAAACGAAATAGATAAATATTTTTCCTCATATTACAGCCAGTTATAAGAATATCCTTACCCCGCCATCCTCCTCATCATGTTATTTTCGCGACATCATAATCCTGGGTCTTGCTGAAGAATAATTGAAATGATATTAGTAATTCCACTGCATTTGGCAGAGGAATGTGCTAAATAATGACCTTTTGTTAAGTTATTGTATATTTCTCTATCGTGACAGCAACCAGAAAAAACAGACTTGCTTTACGAGGTTTTATCTTATTGTTTTTAAATGGTTTTATTGGAAGTCTGATGAAGTCTTTGGATATTGGCGCGGTCAGTAAAAGAGAATTGCTTAACAATTTTGCAAAATGTATTGGCGGGCAAGAAGCGCATTTGATACTTTCCGGCCAACCGTCAGGCGATTTTTTTGGTAATGAGAATAATTAACAATAAAAATTGCTGCATTAAATAGTAAATGTGTCTCGACAGGGGAGACACAGTAGGAACCGACGTAAGGTGGTCGTTCGAATCGCCAGAATAAATAAAGTCGGTGATAGCAAAGCGTAACGATATATCAACCTGGCAGCAGAAAGTCTCCGAATCTGTCCAGGGTCCCAACCCGGGATTACACATGCTGGTTAAAGCCAGTAATTATAATGAGGGAGTCCAAAAACAATGACCAACATCACCAAGAGAAGTTTAGTAGCAGCAGGCGTTCTGGCTGCGCTTATGGCAGGGAATGTTGCGCTGGCGGCTGATGTACCCGCTGGTGTTCAGCTTGCAGAAAAACAAACGCTGGTGCGTAACAATGGTTCTGAAGTTCAGTCATTAGATCCGCACAAAATTGAAGGGGTTCCGGAGTCTAATATCAGTCGCGACCTGTTTGAAGGCTTGCTGGTCAGCGATCTCGATGGTCACCCGGCGCCTGGCGTCGCGGAGTCCTGGGATAATAAAGATGCCAAAGTCTGGACATTCCATCTGCGTAAAGATGCGAAATGGTCCGACGGCACGCCAGTCACTGCGCAGGACTTTGTATACAGTTGGCAACGTTCTGTTGATCCGAACACCGCTTCTCCCTATGCCAGTTATCTACAATATGGGCATATCGCCGGTATTGATGAAATTCTCGAAGGGAAAAAACCGATTACCGATCTCGGCGTGAAAGCCGTCGATGACCACACTTTAGAAGTCACATTAAGTGAGCCTGTTCCGTATTTCTATAAATTACTGGTTCACCCATCGACTTCTCCGGTGCCAAAAGCCGCTATTGAGAAATTCGGCGAGAAATGGACCCAGCCAGGAAATATTGTCACCAACGGTGCCTATACCTTAAAAGATTGGGTCGTTAACGAACGTATCGTTCTTGAGCGCAGCCCGACCTACTGGAACAACGCGAAAACCGTCATTAACCAAGTCACCTATTTGCCGATTGCTTCTGAAGTCACCGATGTTAACCGCTATCGCAGCGGCGAAATCGATATGACCTATAACAACATGCCGATCGAGCTGTTCCAGAAGCTTAAAAAAGAGATCCCGGACGAGGTTCACGTCGATCCGTATTTGTGCACCTACTATTACGAAATTAACAATCAGAAACCGCCATTCAACGACGTGCGTGTGCGTACCGCACTGAAACTGGGTATGGATCGCGATATCATCGTTAATAAAGTGAAAGCACAGGGCGATATGCCCGCCTATGGTTACACTCCTCCTTACACAGATGGTGCAAAATTAACTCAACCGGAATGGTTTGGCTGGAGCCAGGAAAAACGTAACGAAGAAGCGAAAAAGCTGCTGGCTGAAGCGGGCTATACCGCAGACAAACCGTTGACCATTAACCTGCTATATAACACGTCCGATCTGCATAAAAAGCTGGCGATTGCCGCCTCTTCACTGTGGAAGAAAAACATTGGTGTAAACGTCAAACTGGTTAACCAGGAGTGGAAAACCTTCCTCGATACCCGTCACCAGGGAACTTTTGATGTGGCTCGTGCAGGCTGGTGTGCTGACTATAACGAACCAACATCCTTCCTGAACACCATGCTGTCGAACAGTTCGATGAATACCGCGCATTATAAGAGCCCGGCCTTTGACAGCATTATGGCGGAAACGCTGAAAGCGACTGACGAGGCGCAACGCACTGCGCTGTACACCAAAGCAGAACAGCAGCTGGATAAAGATTCGGCCATTGTTCCGGTTTATTACTATGTGAACGCGCGTCTGGTGAAACCGTGGGTTGGGGGGTATACCGGCAAAGATCCGCTGGATAATACCTACACCAGAAATATGTACATTGTGAAGCACTAATGGCAATACGTGGGGCAGGGGAACTTGCTCCACGGTGTCTGATTTTTATCGCATTATAGAAGGCACTGGCCAGAAGGTACGGCAATGTTAAAATTTATTCTACGTCGCTGTCTGGAAGCGATTCCGACGCTATTTATTCTGATTACTATTTCGTTCTTTATGATGCGTCTGGCGCCAGGAAGTCCGTTCACTGGTGAACGGACGTTACCGCCAGAAGTGATGGCCAATATCGAAGCGAAATATCATCTTAATGATCCGATCATGACACAGTATTTCAGCTACCTGAAACAACTGGCGCATGGCGATTTCGGTCCGTCTTTTAAATATAAAGATTATTCGGTCAATGACCTGGTAGCATCCAGTTTTCCTGTTTCTGCAAAATTGGGGGCAGCCGCGTTTATACTTGCAGTAGTGCTGGGTGTTAGTGCTGGCGTTATTGCCGCATTAAAACAAAACACCAAATGGGACTATACCGTGATGGGGCTGGCAATGACCGGGGTGGTTATCCCCAGTTTTGTGGTTGCGCCATTATTAGTCATGATATTTGCGATCATTTTGCATTGGCTACCAGGCGGTGGCTGGAATGGCGGGGCGCTGAAATTCATGATATTGCCGATGGTGGCATTGTCTCTCGCCTATATCGCCAGTATTGCGCGTATTACCCGTGGTTCGATGATTGAAGTTTTGCATTCCAACTTTATTCGTACTGCCCGCGCGAAAGGTTTACCTATGCGCAGGATCATCCTTCGCCACGCATTAAAACCTGCTCTGCTACCCGTGCTCTCCTATATGGGACCCGCATTTGTCGGCATTATTACCGGTTCTATGGTCATCGAAACCATTTATGGTTTGCCGGGGATCGGGCAATTGTTCGTTAATGGCGCATTGAACCGTGACTATTCATTGGTGTTAAGCCTGACCATTCTGGTTGGTGCATTAACCATTTTGTTTAATGCCATTGTCGATGTGCTATATGCGGTTATCGACCCGAAAATCCGTTACTGATACTGGAGCTCGCGATGATGTTAAGTAAGAAAAACAGCGAGACGCTGGAAAATTTCAGTGAGAAGCTGGAGGTCGAAGGGCGCAGCTTGTGGCAGGACGCACGTCGACGTTTTATGCATAACCGTGCGGCGGTCGCCAGTCTGATAGTGCTGGTACTGATCGCGTTATTTGTTATCCTGGCACCAATGCTTTCGCAGTTTGCCTATGACGATACCGACTGGGCGATGATGTCCAGCGCCCCGGATATGGAATCCGGTCACTACTTTGGTACTGACTCATCTGGCCGCGACTTGCTGGTACGCGTTGCTATTGGTGGACGTATCTCACTCATGGTCGGGGTTGCTGCGGCACTGGTCGCAGTGGTTGTGGGGACACTTTATGGTTCGCTTTCTGGTTATCTTGGCGGCAAAGTGGATTCGGTAATGATGCGTCTGCTGGAAATCCTCAACTCCTTCCCATTCATGTTCTTCGTCATTTTGCTGGTGACCTTTTTCGGTCAAAACATTTTGCTGATTTTTGTAGCGATTGGCATGGTTTCCTGGCTGGATATGGCGCGTATTGTGCGTGGGCAAACCCTGAGTCTGAAGCGCAAAGAGTTTATTGAGGCGGCACAAGTTGGCGGTGTATCTACGCCGGGCATTGTTATTCGCCACATTGTGCCGAATGTGCTTGGTGTTGTAGTGGTCTATGCATCGCTACTGGTGCCCAGCATGATCCTCTTTGAATCCTTTTTAAGCTTCCTGGGGCTGGGTACACAAGAGCCGTTAAGCAGCTGGGGCGCATTGCTGAGCGATGGCGCGAACTCGATGGAAGTCTCTCCGTGGTTACTGCTGTTCCCTGCGGGATTCCTTGTGGTGACGCTGTTTTGTTTCAACTTTATCGGCGATGGCTTGCGTGATGCCCTCGACCCGAAAGATCGTTAAGGAGTGCAGCCATGAGCGTAATTGAAACTGCAACTGTGCCGCTCGCACAACAACAGGCTGACGCACTACTGAACGTGAAAGATTTGCGTGTCACCTTTAGCACCCCGGATGGCGACGTCACGGCGGTCAATGATTTGAATTTTTCACTGCGTGCCGGGGAAACACTGGGTATCGTTGGTGAATCTGGTTCGGGTAAATCGCAAACCGCGTTTGCCTTAATGGGGCTTCTGGCGGCCAACGGACGTATTGGCGGATCGGCAACCTTCAATGGGCGAGAAATCCTCAATCTTCCAGAGCGAGAACTCAATAAACTGCGCGCTGAACAAATCTCGATGATTTTTCAGGATCCGATGACCTCGTTAAACCCTTATATGCGCGTTGGTGAGCAGTTGATGGAAGTGCTGATGCTGCATAAAAGCATGAGCAAGGCTGAGGCGTTTGAAGAGTCAGTGCGGATGCTCGATGCGGTAAAAATGCCGGAAGCGCGTAAACGCATGAAGATGTTCCCGCATGAATTTTCTGGTGGGATGCGTCAGCGCGTCATGATTGCGATGGCGTTGCTGTGTCGGCCTAAACTGCTGATTGCCGATGAGCCGACAACTGCGCTGGACGTGACCGTACAGGCGCAAATCATGACGCTATTGAATGAACTGAAGCGGGAATTTAATACCGCCATCATTATGATCACCCACGATCTGGGTGTGGTGGCGGGGATCTGTGACAAAGTTCTGGTGATGTACGCCGGGCGCACGATGGAATATGGCAATGCGCGCGATGTCTTTTATCAACCCGTTCATCCTTATTCTATCGGTTTGCTCAATGCGGTGCCGCGTCTCGATGCGGAAGGTGAAACCATGTTGACCATTCCCGGTAATCCGCCAAACCTGCTGCGATTACCAAAAGGTTGCCCGTTCCAGCCACGTTGTCCACATGCGATGGAAATTTGTAGTAGCGCACCGCCGCTGGAAGAGTTTACCCCTGGCCGTCTGCGTGCATGCTTTAAACCGGTGGAGGAACTGTTATGAATGCTGTAACTGAAGGAAGAAAAGTCCTCCTCGAAATCGCTGACCTGAAAGTGCACTTTGAAATCAAAGATGGCAAACAGTGGTTCTGGCAACCCGCAAAAACACTGAAAGCGGTCGATGGTGTCACGCTTCGCTTGTATGAAGGGGAAACATTGGGTGTGGTAGGAGAATCGGGATGCGGTAAGTCCACCTTTGCTCGTGCCATCATCGGTTTGGTCAAGGCTACTGATGGTCGTGTTGCCTGGTTAGGCAAAGAGTTGTTGGGAATGAAGCCCGATGAATGGCGTGCCGTTCGTAGTGATATCCAGATGATTTTTCAGGATCCGCTGGCATCGCTGAACCCGCGTATGACCATCGGTGAGATCATCGCTGAACCGCTGCGCACCTACCATCCGAAAATGTCACGCCAGGAAGTTCGTGAGCGCGTGAAGGCGATGATGATGAAAGTCGGCTTGCTACCCAATCTGATTAACCGTTATCCGCATGAGTTCTCCGGCGGGCAGTGTCAGCGTATCGGGATTGCTCGTGCACTTATTCTTGAACCGAAGCTGATTATCTGCGATGAGCCGGTGTCGGCGCTGGATGTGTCAATTCAGGCGCAGGTAGTCAACCTGCTCCAGCAGTTGCAACGTGAGATGGGATTGTCATTAATCTTTATCGCCCACGATCTGGCCGTGGTAAAACACATTTCCGATCGCGTGCTGGTGATGTATCTCGGACATGCGGTAGAACTGGGGACGTATGATGAGGTCTACCATAATCCGCTGCATCCTTATACCAAAGCATTGATGTCGGCAGTGCCCATTCCTGACCCGGATCTGGAAAAGAATAAATCTATTCAGTTACTGGAAGGGGAATTACCGTCGCCGATCAACCCGCCTTCTGGTTGTGTTTTCCGTACCCGCTGCCCGATTGCCGGTCCTGAGTGTGCCAAAACGCGACCTGTGCTGGAGGGGAGTTTCAGACATGCCGTTTCTTGCCTGAAAGTCGATCCGCTTTAAAACAAAAAGGGCTGACAACTGTCAGCCCTTTATCACGCCAAAAGCGATTATTTATTCTCGCCAGATAATATGGCAAAGTTTGTGATCTTTTTCGCGACATAACAGAATGCGGGCGAAAATATCGTTAATTTCGCCATCTTCACTGTCCGCCAGGCCAATCACCACTTCGGCAAAAAAGTCCGGGTTTAAATCGAAATCAACATGCTCTTGCCAGTCTTCTGCCGGGTCGAATAACTCCGCACCGCCGCGCTCTTCAAACTGAAGATTGAACAGCAGAACATCAGCCGGATCGAGATTATCTGCGGCCAGTTCGAGAAAAATATCATAGGCCTGTTCAAGTGTTTCATCTTCGGTCAGGCGATTGTTTAAATCCATATCCATAGTCACTACCCGTTTAACATCTGTTGGCCACGTTTTACAGCAACGGGCTGAAGAAGTAAAACAGTCGCTCGGCAACGCGTTGCCAGAGTGGTCGTTTCGCCCACAACCGCGCATCAAGTAAACGTGAGCGCGAAATATAATCGTCCTGAACGGCGGCCAGGTCAGCACCAAAACCTTTATCGTCGATCGCCAGCGTGATTTCAAAGTTCAGCCAAAGACTACGCATATCGAGGTTAACGGTGCCCACCAGACTTAACTCGCCATCGACCAGCACGCTCTTGGTATGCAGCAATCCGCCTTCAAACTGATAAATTTTAACCCCAGCGGCCAGCAGCTCAGTAAAGAACGCGCGACTGGCCCAGCCAACCAGCATTGAGTCATTTTTACGTGGCAGGATAATACTGACATCAACACCACGTTGCGCTGCCGTGCAAATTGCGTGAAGCAAATCATCGCTGGGCACGAAGTAGGGCGTCGTCATGATCAAATATTCACGCGCCGAATAAGCCGCAGTCAGTAATGCCTGGTGAATCAGGTCTTCCGGGAAGCCGGGGCCAGAAGCAATGGTATGGATCGTATGACCGCTGGCCTGCTCAAATGGCATAATATTGACATCTGGTGGCGGCGGCAGAATACGTTTCCCGGTTTCAATCTCCCAGTCGCAGGAATAAATAATCCCCATCGCGGTGGCGATGGGGCCTTCCATACGCGCCATCAGGTCAATCCATTGTCCTACGCCCGCATCCTGTTTGAAGAAGCGCGGATCGACCATATTCATACTGCCGGTATAGGCAATGTAGTTATCGATCATGATCATCTTGCGGTGCTGGCGCAGATCCATACGGCGTAAAAATACGCGCATCAGATTAACTTTTAGGGACTCGACCACTTCGATACCGGCATTACGCATCAGTTCTGGCCACGGACTGCGGAAGAACGCGACGCTACCGGCGGAATCGAGCATCAGTCGGCAATGAATACCGCGTCGGGCTGCAGCCATCAGTGACTCAGCCACCTGATCCGCCATACCGCCGGGTTGCCAGATATAAAACACCATCTCAATATTATGCCGGGCGAGCTGGATGTCGCGGATTAACGCCTGCATCACATCATCAGACTCGGTCATCAGTTGTAGCTGATTTCCTTTGACCCCGGCGATCCCCTGACGACGCTCGCAAAGCTTGAATAACGGGCCGGCGACACTGCTGTTTTCTTCTGCGAAGATATGTTTACAGGCTTTAAGATCGTTAAGCCATTTAGCGGTAGAAGGCCACATCGCTCTGGCGCGTTCGGCACGGCGTTTACCTAAGTGGAGTTCGCCGACTGCAAGATAGGCAATAATTCCGACCAGAGGCAGAATATAAATGATTAACAGCCAGGCCATGGCGGAGGGAACTGCACGTCGTTTCATTAGAATGCGTAATGTTACGCCTGCAATGAGCAACCAGTATCCCAGAATGGCCAACCAACTCACCAACGTATAAACGGTTGTCATAGATTAGAAATCCTTTTGAAAGCGCATTGTTATGAGTTTACGCATATGGATTCATCTGGCAAATAAAAACGCGGGAAAAGCACTAGTCAGCGTCGGGGGCGAGGGTATAATGACCATTCTGTTATTGCATAGAGTAGTTAACATGAAGCGGAGTAGAACGGAAGTGGGACGCTGGCGTATGCAGCGTCAGGCTAGCCGGCGTAAATCGCGTTGGCTTGAGGGGCAGTCTCGCCGAAATATGCGTATCCACAGCATCAGGAAGTGCATTCTAAACAAACAGCGTAACTCGTTATTGTTTGCGATCTACAATATCTGAATGTTCCGGGCACCATTGCGGTGCCCAGCAAGTTTACCTTCAGCCTTTTAAATCTATTTTTGCGCCGATTCATTACTGTCAGTTTTCGTTTCATCGTCATCGCTGAAAATACCATGCCCGGAGTTCAGCAACATTGAGACGAGCATATCATTATTAATCTCTTCACCATTTAAAACCCGCGCCAGAATTTCGCTGCCAAAAAGCTGCGGCGAAAGAATGATGTCCGGATGTACCATTTTAATTTTATTCAGGTTTTTGCTATCGCTGACGGCCAGCACCGTTTTGACATCTTTGCTCATATCTTTGGCTGACAGGACGACAAAAGCGTTATCTGCATCGTTATCACTGAGCGCCAGAATAGCCCGACAGTGATCGATTCCCGCTTTTTTTAATACCGAACTGTCATTGCTGTCACCGGGAATAACATCAGCATTGTCGCCTAATCGTTGCTCAAGTTGTTTGATGTCATCTTCTGGCAAATTGCTGATAACAGTCACGTTTTGTCCGCGTTGATTCAGTTGCAGAATCGTGTTGATTGCCAGAATGGAGTGACCGCAAACAATAAAGTGATCTTTACGATTCATCGTATGCTTGTTTCCTTTCACTAGTTTATTGAATCCTCCTCGGATAAGAGGACCAAAAATAGAGGTCATGGAGGTGGCGAAAACGGTAATGCCGGAAATAATGACTGAAATAGTAAACAGGCGTGCCGATTCAGACACGGGAACGATATCGCCATAGCCCACGGTTGACATAGTTTCTATCGAAAAATAGAAAGCAGTCATCAGGCTCTCTATTCGCGGATTGAAACCCTCACTTAAATACAGCGCGCCGTAGGTGGAGTAAAACAGTAACGTCGTAAAACTAATAAAAGCAAAAATTGTCCCGGCGGCGGCACTACTGTGTGAGAAGTCTTTGCGCAGCACCAGCAGAATCACCAGCGTAAAGATGCAAAAACCAATACTAAATTTCAGCCAAGGATAAAAATGCAAGGTGTAGATCAGCGTAATCAACAACAAAATAATACTGATTGCCCATGCCAGTTTTGCTCGAAATAACAAGCCGATCGAATTCAGAACAAGAAAGACGCCGAGCATAAACAGCGGCGCATTGGCCAGCAAGGAGAGATCAAGTTCCGAAAATGCCTGGATATGGAAAATATCGAGCAGATTGACCGACATACCATAGATTGTTTTAAAAATAAGCAATCCATTTGAAAAGACGGCTAGCGCGATAATATCGTGCCGCAGGGTCACCCATAAATTTACTGCTGTTTGCTTGAATGTAGCCCAGTGACTCACTGATACCTCTGTAACCACAATTTTGTTTAATTATCTCTACGCGTACATAATGTGAGCATACATGCGACGCGTGAATATGTTAAACAATAGTAGATGACTTTATCCGCAGTAATCAAAGGATTTGATTGAGCAATACCTTGTCAGGGAGGGGCATTTTTCCTGAATATGCTGACATCGTATAAAGAAATACAGATAAAGTTATTATCTGTTTGTTATAGCGGCTGCGATGGCATACCTACAAGGAAAGGCCAAACAAGAACACGGTTGCTAAAACCGTGTTCTAAGATGTTGAGCCTCTATTCAGAACACTTTCTTAAAGGGCTTGACTGAAACGTGTTCATACACTCCAGCCGCCACGTAAGGATCGGCATCAGCCCATGCTTGCGCTGCTTCCAGAGATTCAAATTCAGCAATCACCGTCGAACCGGTAAAACCTGCGGCACCAGGATCATTACTATCAACTGCTGGCATTGGTCCCGCAGTCAGCAAACGACCTTCATCATGCAGTAACTGCAAACGCGCTAAATGTGCCGGACGAACGGAAAGACGTTTTTCGAGACTATCGGCTTTGTCTTGAGCGTAAATTACATACAACACGGGCACAACTCCTTGTTCGGAAAAGTTGTAAAGTACGTTATTTGAAAGGGCGAAGATCTGCAACGGAAAGATGATGTCTTTGTTAAGAGTCTGGATAAAGTCAGGTCAATTACGCCAAAAATTGCGTTTTCACTGATCCTGATCGTTTTGTGTTATTGAATATGATTGCTATTTGCATTTAAAATTGAGGCCTGGTTTTTCTACTGAAATGATTATGACTTCAATGACCCTTGATTTACCTCGCCGCTTCCCCTGGCCGACGTTACTTTCAGTCTGCATTCACGGTGCTGTCGTGGCGGGTCTACTCTATACCTCGGTACATCAGGTTATTGAACTACCTGCGCCCGCGCAGCCGATTTCTGTCACCATGGTTGCGCCAGCGGATCTCGAACCGCCACAAGCCGTTCAGCCGCCGCCGGAGCCGGTGGTAGAGCCAGAGCCGGAACCTGAGCCGATACCTGAACCGCCAAAAGAAGCGCCGGTGGTCATTGAAAAGCCGAAGCCAAAACCTAAGCCAAAACCGAAGCCAGTGAAAAAGGTGCAGGAACAGCCAAAGCGCGATGTTAAACCAGCGGAGTCGCGTCCGGCATCACCGTTTGAAAATACGGCACCAGCGCGCCCGACCACCAGCACTGCAACGGCTGCAACCAGCAAACCAGTCACTAGTGTGGCTTCAGGACCACGCGCATTAAGCCGCAATCAGCCGCAGTATCCAGCGCGTGCGCAGGCATTGCGCATTGAAGGGCAGGTTAAAGTTAAATTTGACGTTACACCGGATGGTCGCGTGGATAACGTACAAATTCTTTCCGCCAAACCCGCAAACATGTTTGAGCGCGAAGTGAAAAACGCGATGCGCAGATGGCGTTACGAGCCGGGTAAGCCAGGAAGTGGAATTGTGGTAAATATTCTGTTTAAAATTAACGGCACCACCGAAATTCAGTAAGTAAAAAGTCAAAAGCCTCCGACCGGAGGCTTTTGACTATTACTCAACGGGTAAGGCGCGAGGCTTTCCTTCAGGATCTACAGCGACATACTTAAATAATGCTTCCGTCGCTTTATAGCGTTGCCCAAGTGGTTCAGACGCCACCTTTTTCACCCACACTTCAATATTAATACTGACAGATGTTGTCCCTTTTTGGACACAGCGTGCATAGCAGCACACTACATCGCCGACCGCAACCGGCCGCAAGAAAGTCATTCCTTCAACCCGCACGGTTACTACGCGACCGTGTGCAATTTCTTTTGCCAGAATGGCACCACCAATATCCATCTGCGACATTAACCAACCACCAAAGATGTCACCATTGGCATTGGTATCGGCAGGCATGGCTAAAGTTCGTAAAACCAGATCGCCCTGGGGGACGTTATGTGTTGTTGACATGGTAAAACCGACTAAAAAGGAAAATCACAGGCGCGATGCTACTATGATTTTCCTGAGGAGAACAGAGGAGATACAGCGCCAGCCCCGAAGGACTGGCAGTCTGGTTATGATTTATCTTCCTGTGGCATGTGGCGGTAGATATAGATACCGCTTAACAGCGTGAAGATTAAGGTGAGGGCGGTCAGACCGAACACTTTGAAGTTGACCCAAATATTTTGTGGTAGCCAGAAAGCGATATAGATGTTTGCCAGCCCGCAAAGGATAAAAAAGACTGCCCAGGCCAGATTCAACTTCGACCATACTGGCTGCGGCAGGGTAAGCTCTTTACCCAACATACGTTGAATCAGCGGCTTTTTCATTACCCATTGGCTAACCAACAGAGCACCGGCAAACAGTGCGTAAATTACGGTGACCTTCCATTTAATAAACTCATCATTGTGGAAGAATAGCGTCAGACCACCGAAGACAACCACCAGAACAAAGGTGATCAGAGCCATCTTCTCAACCTTACGAAAGCGAACCCAGCTATAAATAAGCACAATCGCTGTGGCGACGATCAGCGCCGCAGTTGCCGCATAGATGTCATAAATCTTATAGAACGCGAAGAAGACAACCAGCGGTAGAAAATCAAGAAACTGCTTCATTTTACGATTCCGTAATCAAATGCTTAGGGTTATTGGCGAATCAACATGTACAGACGGAACAGATAGATGAGCAATACGGCTGAAATCAGGTTGCTCAAGGTGTTCGCCAGTACAGCGCCAATTTCTGGGGTTAATGCGGCAAACGAAGAGGCAAACAGCAACAACAGAGTTTTTGCCAGTAACCAGCTCAATACCGCAGGTGCCACCAGACGCATATTCGCCCATGTCAGCCGCATACTGCTGCGCATGGAGGCGAAAACGCCCATTTTATCCTGGACCAGCATCACGGGAGCCAACGCCAGCAGGATGGCCATGATGATACCAGGAACGACCACCAGCATGATGCCTATTTGCACAATCAATGTTGTCAGGAGGATTAGCAAGAATAGCTTCGGTAATACCGGAGCGCTCGCGCCAATTGCCCGTAATGCGCTGACCCGCTGACCGGCGGACACTAGCTGGATCATTAATAATACGCCGCCCGCAAGAATGGCGTTACCGATTAATCCTGAAAAGGTAGAAGCAGCGGACGCACGCAGCAAAATCTGCTGTTGTTCCGGGGACATATTTTGTACCAGGTCGAACAACCCACCGCCGCCACTAACGGGTACACCGTCATTGAGCTGCGCAAGTTGAGCGTCACTGGGTGAGAAAACATGTCCTAACACCACTGTGATAAATGCACAAAGCAACGATACCAACAGAATGGTCATAAATTGATTACGGAAGAAATTTCCGGTGTCACGGTATACGGACTGCGCCGTGATAGACATGCACTCTCCTTGAGTTTTATGCAGGTGTTAATTAGCGGGCAATTGTACCCTGGTTAGCCTCTCAGTGGCAGCATCAGGTCATGTATGGAAAAGCATATCTTTGTAAAGCGGAGGTAATTGTTGGCATTTATGTGTGCAGACGGGAGCAAGTGGCGAGCGCGTTAATATTTGCGCAGCGCAAATATTCGAAAATTGATTTAAATCACATTAACCAGGATTTGTGATGCAACTTCTAAATTAATCCAGATCAATAAAGGGTGATTTAGAGGATGTAGTGTGATCTGTGTAGGATCATTTGTTACCCCAATGTAGGTATATTTGTCACGTTTTTATAACCATAACGACGGAGCGGATATGAAAAAATTAACAGTGGCGGCTTTGGCAGTAACAACACTTCTCTCTGGCACAGCCTTTGCGCATGAAGCAGGCGAGTTTTTTATGCGTGCAGGTTCTGCGACTGTGCGTCCGACAGAAGGCGCTGGTGGTACGTTAGGAAGTCTGGGGGGATTTAGCGTGACTAATAACACTCAGTTGGGCCTGACGTTTACGTACATGGCGACTGACAATATCGGTGTTGAATTACTGGCAGCGACGCCTTTCCGCCATAAAATCGGTACTCGCGCGACCGGTGATATTGCAACAGTCCATCATCTGCCGCCAACACTGATGGCGCAGTGGTATTTTGGTGATGCCAGCAGCAAATTCCGTCCTTACGTTGGTGCCGGTATTAACTACACCACGTTCTTTGATAATGGATTTAACGATCATGGCAAAGAGGCCGGGCTTTCCGATCTCAGTCTGAAAGATTCCTGGGGCGCTGCCGGGCAGGTTGGGGTGGATTATCTGATTAACCGTGACTGGTTGGTTAACATGTCAGTCTGGTACATGGATATCGATACTACCGCAAATTATAAACTGGGCGGTGCACAGCAACACGACAGTGTACGCCTCGATCCGTGGGTGTTTATGTTCTCAGCAGGATATCGTTTTTAATTCCCCGCAAAATGACCCCGTAATTACGGGGTCAATAAGGACATGGTATAAAGGGTATTATTTCTTCGCTTCTACACCATCAGTTTCAGCACGAATTAAAAATTTCTCAGTTGTTTGCGGAATATGCTGAATTAGCCAGTCGGCCATCTGCTTTTCCTCATTTAAAATCGCTTCGATGACCGGAATAGAGGCTGTATCACCGGCATTTTTTGCCGCAGCTAATAGTGAGGTATAGCAGGCGATTTCAAATTGCTCGAAGACATAGCCGCTAATGGAACCTTTGACAATTTCATCAGAAGGAAAAATACCACCGATAGACTGCCCAAGCGCCGCCATTTTACTCATGGAATCTTTAATGACTGAACGCGAAATGTCATTACGGTCAAGAATAGTTTCCAATTGAACAATCTGGTTTTTAGTTTCGCTAAGATGTTGTTCAATACGTGCGCGTAAATCAGGATAATTATCTATGCGGCTGGCCATGGATTCAAGCATAGATTCGGCTTGCTTTTCCATTGCGTGGGCGTCACGTAGCCAGTCATGATAATGTTCAATACGATTCATGAAAATGTCCTCTTTATAAAATTACTGAAAGTTGAAGTTCATATTTCAGGCTTTATTTTCGGCTTTCTTATTTACGTTATTAAGAGCCAGATCAGTCAGTTTGATGTCGGTGGCCTTTTCTTCTTCCAGAGTTTCTTTCAGAAGCTTCGCTGCTTTACGGTAACCTAATTGTTCAGCCAGCGTCGCTAAGGTCCCGTAACTGGCGATCTCATAGTGCTCGACTTTCTGTGCAGCTGCAATGAGCGCGGCGTCACGCACTTCGTTTTTTTCTGTGCTCTCAATGACCTCATTAGCTTCTTCAATGAGTCCTTCCATTGCTACGCACTTCATGCGTTTAATTTTAAGATTTGATTCGGATTCTACGACTTGATCAATACGTTCTATCTGTCCATGAGTTTCCTCAAGGTGCGCATGAAAAGCCTGACTTAGTTTTTCGTTTGATGTCGCTCTGGAAAGTTTTGCCAGCGCGCGAGTTAACTGTTTTTCTGCGCTGTAGGTGTCTGAAAGCAGGTGAATAAATACATCTTCAATGGTCTTCATATTCATATTTTTCTCCAGTGAAATCACTGCGAGCCATACGGCCCGCAGATACAATTATCTTTATCAGCTGATATTAATAATTAACGGTGGATCAGGATTTTCCTGATTTATTACCACCGCTTTGTTGACCGCCTTTTTTACCCGCTTCGGATGCGCGTTGCGGATCGTTTTTAAAATTACCGCCGCTGTGCTGACCACCTTTACGACCTGCGTCGGATGCCTTCTCACGATCTTCGGCGAAATTTCCTGAACCACCACGATGTTCGGCCATGTTATTTCTCCCGTTACGTTGCATTGTTTGACTAATATGAGTGTTGTGTGTCGACACTCATTAAAATTAGTTGCTAATAAGAATTAGTCAAATTAAGCGTGACAAGGAGGGAGGGTGGGAAATATATTTTGAGGAAGGTTCTGGATATATTAGCAATTGCCTGAGGAATAAGTGACTTAGGAAAAATTATTGATTTTACTGGTGTTATGTTGCGGGATTAATTTGTTTGATTATATTACTGTTGGGCGGAAAAATGACGTAAGTTGACGTATGTTAGGTTAAGCGAAACGGTAAAAAGGCAAATAATGAATAAAATTAAGATTTTTCTGGCTTCGTTAAAGGAATACAAAATGCCGCCAGCAGAACTGACGGCTGTGGGATTAACTGCGTGTTGCCGCTTTCATCGGTTGTATAAAAGCTTTCAATGCCACCAACATTTTCTCTGGCTCATCAATATGTTGCTCGATGATTTTAACAATGGCCGAACCAGAAATCGCGCCCGCAGCTCCTGCATCAATCGCTGCTTTTACCTGTTCCGGGGCGGAAATACCAAACCCTTGTAACGGAGGCGCAGCATTGTACTCTTTCAGCTTCGCGAGCAGATGATTGAGGGGTAACGCTGCGCGGTTTTCAGCTCCGGTCACGCCCGCACGCGACAGCAAATAGGTGTAACCACGACCATAAGAGGCTATCTGACGCAGCAAATCATCGTCGGCATTCGGCGGGCAGATAAATATAGGTGCGACGTTATGGCGCAACGAAGCCTGGCGGAAGGGCGCAGACTCTTCCACGGGCACATCGGCAACCAGCACCGAATCGACGCCGACTTTCTCGCATTGGGCATAAAACTCATCAATACCTTTGTTAAACACCAGGTTGGCATACATCAGAAGGCCAATGGGAATATTCGGGTGTTTCTGGCGAATCAGTGCCAGCATTTCAAAACATTGTGCCGGGGTCACACCCGCCGCAAAAGCACGCAGTGTGGCGTTTTGAATCGTCGGGCCATCCGCCAGCGGGTCAGAGAAGGGGATGCCTAACTCCAGCGCGTCAGCACCGGCTTCAATTAGCGCATCGATAATTTTCAGCGACTGCTCAATGCCCGGATCACCGAGCGTGACGAAAGGAACGAATGCGCCTTCTTTGCGCTCCTTCAAACGGGCAAACAGAGTTTCATAGCGTTCCATCAGATTTCCCCTCGTGCTTTCAAAATATCGTGAACGGTGAAGATGTCTTTATCGCCGCGACCGGAAAGGTTAACCACCAGCAGCTGCTCTTTTTCCGGGTTTTCGCGCATCATTTTCAGCGCATGAGCCAGGGCATGGGAGGATTCCAGCGCCGGGATGATCCCTTCATGCAGGCACAGCGTTTTAAAGGCGTCCAGTGCTTCATCATCGGTAATTGAGACATAATCAGCGCGTCCAGTGCTGTTGAGATACGCGTGTTGCGGGCCGACAGACGGGAAATCCAGCCCGGCTGAGATGGAGTAAGATTCTTCAATCTGCCCGTCTTCTGTCTGCATCATCGGCGCTTTCATACCGAAATAGATGCCCACACGACCATGTTTCAATGGTGCACCGTGCTCGCCGGTTTCGATACCGTGACCGCCTGGTTCCACCCCAATCAGGCCAACGTCGGTTTCGTTGATGAAATCAGCAAACATCCCGATGGCATTCGAACCGCCGCCAACACAGGCGATAACGGCGTCCGGTAGGCGACCTTCTCTTTCCAGAATCTGTGCTTTGGTTTCTTCGCCAATCATCCGTTGAAACTCACGCACAATGGTCGGGTAAGGATGCGGGCCAGCTGCGGTGCCCAGCATGTAGTGCGCGGTTTCATAACTGCCGGACCAGTCGCGCAGAGCCTCGTTACAAGCATCTTTCAGCGTCGCGGAACCGCTATGTACCGGGATCACTTCCGCGCCCATTAAGCGCATACGAAAAACGTTGGGCGACTGACGTTCGACGTCTTTGGCACCCATATAAATTCGACATTTCAGGCCAAGCAGGGCGCTGGCAAGGGCAGACGCCACACCATGCTGACCGGCACCGGTTTCGGCGATGATTTCGGTTTTACCCATCCGCTTCGCCAGTAAGGCCTGACCCAGCACCTGGTTTGTTTTATGTGCGCCGCCGTGCAGTAAATCTTCACGTTTCAGGTACAACGTGGTGTTAGTGCCGGCCGTAATATTCTGGCATTTAGTCAGCGCGGTCGGGCGTCCGGCATAGTTTTTTAGCAGATCATTAAACTGCGCCTGAAATTCTGGATCTTTTTGTGCGCTGACGAAGGCTTCTTCCAGCTGGCGCAGGGCAGGCATCAGGATTTGTGGCACGTACATGCCGCCAAACTCACCAAAATACGGGTTAAGTAATGTTGTCATTGTTCCTTTCCTTAATATGCGCGCAGTGTCTGGAAAACCGAGGCCAAAAGACGTGCGTCTTTGATGCCCGGTTGCGACTCTACAGCAGAATTAAAATCAAGCCCGGCGCAGCCGGTTTGTGCCGCTTCCACGCAGTTATCTGCGCCTAAGCCACCCGCCAGCAGAACGTTGCCAAGCGATTGACCGTTTAACAGTGACCAGTCGAAACGTTGCCCGCTTCCGCCCTGGCCGTTATCGAAAACATATTTATCAACGTGCTGAAAATCGCGCGCGGGCAGGGTTTCTCCAACGCTCAATGCTTTCCAGATGGCAACGTTTGCTGGCAGAGCATCACGCAGTGCGTCGATATATTGCTGATCTTCACTGCCATGCAGTTGCACTGCCACCAGCGATAACACCTTAGCTTTGCCTGCCACATCGGCAATATCGTGATTGCGGAACACGCCAACATACTGCAACGGTGCCGCAGCCATCACTTCCTGCGCCTGTTCAACGTTGACGCAACGTGGTGATGTCGCAACAAAAATCAACCCACCGTAAATCGCGCCCGCGTCATAAGCTGCTTTAGCATCTTGCCCACGCGTCAGGCCACATACTTTATTCTCACCCAGCAACACCCGACGCACGGCGGCGTGCAAATCGTCATGGGCCATCAACGCCGAACCAATCAGAAAACCGTTAGCGAAGTGGCTTAACTCGCGCACCTGAGCGTAAGTATTGATGCCGGATTCGCTGATTACCGTCACGTTGTGCCCCAGTTTCGGCGCAAGCTCGCGGGTACGGTTGAGATCAATCGACAAATCACGCAGATCGCGGTTGTTGATGCCAACGACCTTTGCCCCCAATGCAATGGCGCGCTCCAGTTCCTCTTCATTACTGACTTCGGTCAGCACACCCATCTTCAAACTATGGGCGACGGCTGCAAGCTGGCGATACGATTCGTCGTCCAGCACTGAAAGCATTAATAAGCAGGCATCAGCCTGGTAATAGCGCGCCAGATAGATCTGGTAAGGGTCGATAATAAAGTCTTTACATAAAATCGGCTGTGGCGCGATTTGGCTGACGATGGGGAGGAAATCAAAGCTTCCCTGGAAATATTTCTCATCAGTCAGCACCGAAATTGCCGAAGCGTAATGCTTATAAATCGAGGCAATGCGTGCCGGATCGAAATCATCACGGATCACGCCTTTTGATGGCGACGCTTTCTTGCATTCCAGAATAAATGCGGTACGTGCACCCTGTAGCGCATCATAAAAATGTCGCGTGCTCGGCTGAATTTCATTCTGAAAACTGGCAAGTGGTTGCTGCTGTTTACGGGCTTCTACCCAAATCGCCTTGTCCGCGACGATTTTCGCTAAAACGGTTTGCATCATTTACCCTCGTGCCGCCAGTGCGGTGACTCTGTCGTAAGCGGAACCACTACGCAGTACCTCAAGAACGGTTTGCGCATTGGCTTGCAGATCTTCCTGGCCATGCAGGCGCATTAACATGGCGACATTCGCCGCGACGGCTGCCTCATGGGCGGCGTCGCCTTTACCTTGTAACAAACGTGTTAAAATGTCACGGTTTTCTTCCGGCGTTCCGCCTGCCAGTTGTTCCTGGTGGTAGGGCGTCAGGCCAAAATTTTCTGCGGTCAACTGATAGCTTTTAATTTCGCCATCGTGCAACTCGGCAACAATCGTTGGTGCGTGTAACGAAACTTCATCCATTCCGCCGCTGTGCACAACCGCTGCGCGTTGATACCCCAACACGCGCAGCGTTTCGGCAATCGGCAGTACCAGCTCCGGACTATAAACACCAATTAACGCCAGCGGCGGATGCGCCGGGTTAATCAATGGCCCCAGCACGTTGAACAGAGTGCGGGTTTTCAGTTGCTGACGAACCGGCATCGCGTGGCGGAATCCGGTGTGATATTTCGGTGCAAAGAGGAAACAGACGCCTAACTCATCTAGCGCCTGGCGCGATTTATCGGCGTTCATATCAAGATTAATACCGAACGCCGCCAGCAGATCCGAAGAACCCGATTTACTGGAGACGCTGCGGTTGCCGTGTTTCGCCACTTTCAGCCCACAGGCTGCTGCAACAAAAGCACTGGCGGTAGAAATGTTGATACTGTTGCTGCCGTCACCGCCGGTGCCGACAATATCGGCAAACAGATAATCCGGGCGCGGGAACGGCGCAGCGTTTTCCAGAAGCGCAGTTGCTGCTCCGGCGATTTCGTTCGGGTGTTCGCCACGAATTTTCATGCTCACCAGCGCCGCCGCCAGTTGTTCCGGCTTCAGTTCACCACGTACCACTGCTGAAAATAGCTGGTGGCTTTCCTGCTGGCTAAGGGTCTGCGCCTGATACAGTTTTTCCAGAATCGGTTGCAGCGTGTTGGTGGGTTCCAGCTTTTGCTGCGCCCAGGCCAGCGTTTGTTCCAGCAAGCGAGCGCCCTGGGTGGTGAGAATGGATTCCGGATGGAACTGGAATCCACAGACGCGATCCGCATCATGACGAACCGCCATCACCATGCCATTAAAATGGGCGTTGATGGTTAAACCGGCCGGAATGTTACTGCCCACCAGCGAGTGATAACGCGCCACTGGCAGAGGGTTTGTTAACCCGGCAAACATCGCCTGACCGTCATGTTCAATGCTCGACGCTTTACCGTGCAGAATTTCGCCCGCCTGGCCGACATAACCCCCATAGGCTTCGACAATCGCCTGATGACCGAGGCAAATGCCAATAATCGGCAGCTTGCCGCGCAGACGAGTAAGCAGTTCCGGCATGCAACCCGCTTCGCTCGGCACACCGGGGCCAGGAGAAAGCATCAGCACCGGATTGCTCATCGTCGCCAGGCGTTCAATTAAGGTCTGCGCCGGAATATGGTTGCGGTAAATCACCACGTTATGACCATTGCTGCGCAACTGATCTGCCAGGTTGTAAGTAAAAGAGTCGATATTATCGAGCAGCAGAATGTCAGCCATCAGAAAGTCTCCTGTGCATGATGCGCGGTGGCGATAGCGCGCAGTACAGCGCGGGCTTTATTACGGGTTTCGTCGGCTTCCGACTGCGGAACAGAATCAAGAACCACGCCAGCACCGGCCTGCACGGTGGCGATGCCGTTTTCCACCAGTGCCGAGCGGATCACAATGCAGGTGTCGAGATCGCCGTGTGCGGTGAAATAACCTACCGCGCCGCCGTAACTGCCGCGTCGACGACCTTCCGCTTCGGCAATTAACTGCATGGCGCGCACTTTCGGCGCACCGCTTAATGTGCCCATATTCATACAGGCGCGATAAGCGTGCAGGGCGTCAAGATCGTGGCGCAATTCACCGACAACGCGGGAGACGAGATGCATCACGTAAGAGTAACGGTCAACTTTGGTGAGGTCGGCAACGTAGCGGCTGCCGGGGGTGCAAATGCGTGCCAGATCATTACGGGCGAGATCCACCAACATCAGATGTTCCGAAAGCTCTTTATGGTCGGTACGCATCTCCAGTTCTATGCGGCTGTCGAGGTCTCTGTCCAGTGAACCATCGGCGCGACGACCTCGTGGGCGTGTTCCTGCAATCGGGTAGATTTCAATCTGGCGGCTGGTGGCGTCATACTTGAGCGAACTTTCCGGCGACGCACCGAACAGAGTGAAATCATCATCCTGCATAAAAAACATATACGGGCTGGGGTTACTCTTTTTCAGCACGTAATAGGCTGCCAGCGGTGACGGGCAGGGCAGTGAGAAACGGCGAGAGGGGACGACCTGGAAAATTTCTCCGGCGCGAATCGCTTTTTGCAACGAACGCACTACGCCACCGAACTCTTCATCGCTCTGATTACATTCACAACGCATATGCGGTACGGAAACCACTGGCAGCGGCGGCGCGGCTTCGGTCAGTTGCTGACGTAGTTCGTTCAGACGTGCAGTGAGACGCTGTTTTTCTTCTTCATTCGGCGCAAACAGGCTGGCCTGAATGCGGGTGCTTTTTTTCTGATGGTCAATCACCATCAGCGTTTCAGCGAGATAAAAACAGAAATCAGGGCAGTTATTTTCCGCTGACAATTGCGGTAAATCTTCAAACCCCGCGACCAGGTCATAAGAGAACAGGCCGCCAAAGAACATCGCTTCCCGTTCTTCCTTCGGTACATTCAACAGATTCTGCAATAAGCGGAAAGCGTCAAAAACCGAAAGGGAGCATAAGCGGGCGTCTTCATCCAGCAGTGGACTGACAGGGGGGAAGCGCAGCACACGGCAGTTTGGTGATTGTTCATTTTCCACCCCCGCAGGCAGGGCGTTATCCAGTAGTGTCAGCAGGGTTTCGCCATTGCCGGAAAGCGCCTGGATTGTGACAGTGTCACCTAGTGCTGTAATGCGCAGCGCACTGTCTACCAGCAGCAGGCTTTTTAAATCATCTTTGCTGTCGATATCTGCGGATTCCAGCAGCAGCGTTGCCGGACGATCCCCACACAACTGGTGAAAAAGCGCGGTGGGATTGTCGCGATAAGCGCCTTCGCAGGTTAGCAATTCGAGATTCGGTTTTTGTGTTTGCATTGTTATTCTCTAATTTTGTTCAAAAAAAAGCCCGCTGATTAGGCGGGCTGGGTATCTGATTGCTTTACGCATGGTGAATACACTGCCCGTTTCAGGAAGTGCGCCACCAACCTTTCAGTACGAAAATTGCTTTCATTGTCGATACCCTTTTTGCGTGAACTTGCGTACTAGTTAACTAGTTCAATGATTAATTGTCAACAGCTCATTTCAGAATATTTGCCAGAACCGTTATGATGTCGGCGCAAAAAACATTATCCAGAACGGGAGTGCGCCTTGAGCGACACGAATTACGCAGTGATTTACGACCTGCACAGCCATACGACAGCTTCCGATGGCTGTCTGACGCCAGAAGCATTGGTGCACCGTGCAGTCGAGATGCGCGTCGGCACCCTGGCGATCACCGACCATGACACCACAGCCGCAATCGCGCCAGCAAGAGAGGAAATTTCACGTTCGGGGCTGGCGCTGAATCTTATTCCCGGCGTGGAAATTTCCACGGTCTGGGAAAATCATGAAATTCATATTGTCGGGCTGAATATTGATATTACTCATCCGCTAATGTGTGAGTTCCTCGCGCAGCAGACAGAACGGCGCAATCAGCGGGCGCAGCTAATTGCCGAAAGACTTGAAAAAGCGCAAATACCTGGTGCGCTGGAAGGCGCGCAACGGCTGGCGCAGGGCGGCGCGGTGACGCGCGGTCATTTTGCTCGTTTCCTTGTGGAGTGCGGCAAAGCCAGTTCAATGGCGGATGTCTTTAAAAAGTATCTGGCGCGCGGGAAAACCGGATACGTTCCGCCACAGTGGTGTACAATAGAACAAGCTATTGATGTCATTCATCATTCTGGCGGTAAGGCGGTACTAGCTCATCCTGGGCGGTACAATCTTAGTGCTAAATGGCTGAAAAGATTGGTTGCGCATTTTGCCGAACACCACGGCGACGCGATGGAAGTCGCGCAGTGCCAGCAATCGCCCAATGAACGCACCCAACTGGCGACACTTGCGCGTCAGCACCATTTATGGGCATCACAAGGATCTGATTTTCATCAGCCATGCCCGTGGATCGAACTGGGTCGTAAACTCTGGCTGCCCGCAGGCGTTGAAGGCGTCTGGCAGCTATGGGAACAGCCGCAGAACACCACAGAGAGGGAATTATGAGTCAGTTTTTTTATATTCATCCTGATAACCCGCAGCAACGTCTGATCAATCAGGCGGTGGAGATCGTGCGTAAAGGCGGGGTGATTGTTTATCCAACCGATTCCGGCTATGCGCTCGGCTGTAAAATTGAAGATAAAAACGCCATGGAGCGTATTTGTCGTATTCGCCAGCTGCCGGACGGTCACAACTTTACCCTGATGTGTCGCGATCTTTCTGAACTTTCGACCTATTCCTTTGTGGATAACGTCGCGTTTCGTCTGATGAAAAACAACACGCCAGGTAACTATACCTTCATCCTTAAGGGGACGAAGGAAGTGCCACGCCGTTTGTTGCAGGAAAAACGCAAAACCATCGGGATGCGCGTGCCGTCAAACCCCATCGCCCAGGCGTTACTTGAGGTGCTGGGTGAACCGATGCTTTCCACTTCGTTGATGCTGCCGGGCAGCGAATTTACCGAATCCGATCCGGAAGAAATTAAAGACCGTCTGGAAAAACAGGTGGATTTGATCATTCACGGCGGTTATCTCGGCCAGAAACCGACAACGGTCATCGACCTCACCGATGATACGCCAGTCGTGGTGCGTGAAGGCGTAGGTGATGTGAAGCCTTTCTTATAAAAAATTGCGTTCCACGGATGGAAGATTATGGCAGGGACATTTCGCTGCATTTTGCTGTTGATAGCTGGGCTGCTTTTCTCATCGCTGGGTTACGCGAAAAACATGGAGATTCCTTATCATGAAGAAGGGATCTCGCTCTTTGATGTTGAGGCCACCATGCAACCTGATGGGGTGCTCGACATTAAAGAGAACATTCATTTTCAGGCGAGAAATCAGCAGATTAAGCATGGATTTTATCGTGATTTGCCTCGATTATGGATGCAGCCTAATGGTGATGCGGCGCTGCTAAACTATCGCATTATTGGCGTCACTCGTGATGGTATTCCTGAACCCTGGCAACTTGACTGGCATATCGGGTTGATGAGTATTGTCGTGGGCGATAAGCAGCGTTTCTTGCCACAAGGCGATTATCATTATCAAATTCATTACCAGGTTGAAAATGCTGTACTACGTGAGGGTGATTCTGACCTGCTTATCTGGAACGTAACTGGTAATAACTGGCCGTTTGAAATCTATAAGACCCGATTTTCACTCAAGTTGCCTGATATTGCGGGTAATCCATTTAGCGAAATCGATCTCTTTACTGGAGAAGAGGGCGACACATATCGAAATGGCCGCATCCTTGAGGACGGAAGAATTGAATCCCGCGATCCGTTTTACCGTGAAGATTTCACTGCACTCTACCGTTGGCCTCATGCCTTGCTGGATAATGCCCCGGCACAACACACGACGAATATTTTTAGCCATCTTTTTTTGCCCTCAACATCGTCTCTTATCATTTGGTTACCGTGTCTGTTACTGGTGTGTGGATGGTTATATCTCTGGAAGCGCAGGCCACAATTTACGCCGGTAGATGTGAGTGAAACTGAAATCATTCCCCCAGATTACACGCCTGGCATGTTGCGTCTCGATGCGAAGCTGGTTTACGACGATAAAGGTTTTTGTGCCGATATCGTAAATCTGATTGTGAAAGGAAAAATTCATCTGGAAGACCTGTATGACAAGAACCAGCAAATCCTGATTCGTGTTAATGAAGGCGCGACCAGAAATAATGAGGTACTACTGCCCGCAGAGCAGTTATTACTGGAAGCGTTATTTCGTAAAGGCGATAAGGTCGTTCTTACGGGGAGACGCAACAGAGTCTTACGCAGGGCATTTTTACGGATGCAGAAATTTTATCTGCCGCGTAAAAAGTCTTCGTTTTACCGACCGGATGCGTTTTTGCAATGGGGCGGACTGGCGATATTAGCAGTCATTTTTTATGGAAACCTGAGTCCCGTTGGCTGGGCAGGTATGAGTCTGGTGGCTGATATGTTTATCATGACCTGCTGGCTTCTTCCTTTTTTGTTTTCTTCCCTTGCGCTTTTGTTTGCCCGCGATGATGACAAGCCTTGCGTTAATCGTGTAATCATCACTTTGTTTTTACCACTGATTTGTTCAGGCGTGGCTTTCTATTCTCTCTACATCAATGTCGGAGATGTGTTCTTTTACTGGTATATGCCAGCCGGTTATTTTAGTGCCGTTTTCCTGACGGGGTATCTCACCGCCCTGGGGTATATTTTTCTGCCACAGTTTACACAAACTGGGCAGCAACGTTATGCCCACGGCGAGGCTATCGTCAACTATCTTGCGCGTAAAGAGGCGGCAACGCACAGTGGGCGGCGGCGGAAAGGGGAAACACGGAAACTGGATTACACTTTGTTAGGTTGGGCGGTCTCGGCAAACCTTGGCAGAGAATGGGCAGCACGTATCACTCCGTCACTTACAGCGGCTGTTCGCGCTCCGGAAATTGCCCGTAGCGGCGTTTTATTCTCATTACAGATGCACCTGAGTCTGGGAGCTAATACCAGTTTGTTGGGGCGAAGTTATTCCGGTAGTAGTGCCGGTGGCGCAGGCGGTGGTGGCTGGTAATCAAGCTGATGTTAATCGAAACAAGCTTTAACCCTAAAGATAGTGTAGTATGTTGCGCCTCAAAGCCAGGCCAGTTAAAACGTCATGTCGTTGACTTAAGGCCGGAAGAGTTCGAACAGACTTTACTATCAGTGAGTCAGATGTAAGTTCTGACTCACTGTTGCACAAAGCATATCAGACGCCTGGGAAGGCGACACCAAAAGGAAGCTCTATGAGCGAAAAGCTACAGAAAGTGCTGGCGCGTGCCGGCCACGGTTCTCGCCGTGAAATCGAATCTATTATTGAAGCCGGTCGTGTGAGTGTTGATGGCAAAATTGCTAAACTCGGCGATCGCGTTGAAGTTACTCCTGGACTGAAAATTCGTATCGATGGTCACCTGATTTCGGTGCGTGAGTCCGCTGAGCAAATTTGTCGCGTGCTGGCCTATTACAAGCCGGAAGGTGAGTTATGTACTCGTAACGACCCGGAAGGGCGTCCAACAGTGTTTGACCGTCTGCCGAAGCTGCGTGGCGCACGCTGGATTGCCGTAGGTCGTCTCGACGTTAATACCTGTGGTCTGTTGCTGTTCACCACCGACGGTGAACTGGCAAACCGTTTAATGCACCCAAGCCGTGAAGTTGAACGTGAATATGCCGTGCGTGTATTTGGTCAGGTTGACGAC
This sequence comes from Escherichia ruysiae, assembly GCF_031323975.1. Lineage (NCBI taxonomy): Bacteria > Pseudomonadati > Pseudomonadota > Gammaproteobacteria > Enterobacterales > Enterobacteriaceae > Escherichia > Escherichia ruysiae. The sequence goes on along the minus strand of NZ_JAVIWS010000001.1, from coordinate 588,886 downwards.
GCGAAACTGCGTGATTTGAGTCGTGGCGTGCAGTTGGAAGACGGTCCGGCAGCCTTTAAAACCATTAAATTCAGCGGCGGCGAAGGGATCAACCAGTGGTACAACGTTACTCTGACCGAAGGCCGTAACCGTGAAGTTCGTCGTTTGTGGGAAGCGGTTGGTGTGCAGGTAAGCCGCCTGATCCGTGTTCGTTACGGTGATATCCCACTGCCAAAAGGTCTGCCACGCGGTGGCTGGACGGAGCTGGACCTTGCCCAGACTAACTATCTGCGCGAACTGGTGGAGCTACCGCCAGAAACCAGCTCTAAAGTCGCTGTAGAAAAAGACCGTCGTCGCATGAAGGCGAATCAGATTCGTCGTGCGGTGAAACGTCACAGTCAGGTGAGCGGCGGTCGTCGTTCTGGCGGACGTAATAATAACGGTTAATCAAAGTATGCCGGACGTCATATCCGGCATTTTTACAGATTAGTAATCAATCCCTATCTGCGCTTTTACACCGGCATCAAACGCATGTTTGATGGGGCGTAATTCACTTACCGTATCCGCCAATTCAAGAATATCCCGATGACAGCCACGACCCGTGATAATCACTGTTTGCTGATGTGGACGATCATTTAAGGCCTGCATCACTTCTTCCAGTGGCAAATAGTCATACGCCACCATATACGTCAGCTCATCGAGCAAAACCATATCCAGTGAGGAATCCGCCAGCATTCTTTTTGCATGTTGCCAGACTTCGCGGCAGGCGGCGGTATCGGACTCGCGGTTTTGTGTATCCCAGGTAAAGCCGGTTGCCATTACCTGAAACTCAACGCCGTGCGGCTCCAGCAGATTTCGTTCGCCATTAGGCCAGGTGCCCTTAATAAATTGCACGACGCCCACTTTTTTTCCGTGACCTACTGCGCGTGTTGCCGTACCAAATGCCGCTGTGGTTTTGCCTTTTCCATTGCCAGTAAAAACGATAATAATGCCGCGTTCATCCTGGGCCTGCGCCACACGGGCATCCACTTTTTCTTTAACTCGCTGCTGACGCTGTTGGTAGCGTTCATCACTCATTGGGAAATTCCTGGTTTACGGCCCGGTTGGGCGTCAAAGGTCATGCCGGTTTTACGGCGGCTATCATCGCCCATCAGCCAGAGGTAAAGTGGCATGATATCAGCGGGGGTTTTGAGTTTCTGCGGATCTTCCGTCGGGAAGGCGCTGGCACGCATGGCGGTGCGCGTACCGCCTGGGTTAATGCAGTTCACGCGCAGGCGCTGTTGATATTCATCGGCCAGTACCTGCATCATTCCTTCGGTGGCAAATTTTGAGGCAGCGTATGCACCCCAATTAGCCCGACCCTGACGCCCGACGCTTGATGAGGTAAAGACCAGCGAACCGGCGTCCGATTTGAGTAATAAAGGAAGCAGTGCCTGGGTCAGCATAAAGGTGGCATTAACGTTGACCTGCATGACATCCTGCCAGACCTGCGGATTTTGTTCACTCATCGGGCAAACTTCGCCAAGCAATCCGGCATTATGCAAAACGCCGTCCAGACGCGGATAATTAACGGCAATGCGCTGTGCCAGTTGATGGCAATCTTCGGATGTGCAGGTCAGTAAATCGAGAATAAACCACTGTGGATGACGTCCGGTCTCTTCGAATATACGCTGGGCGACCTGACGTAATTTTTCTTCATTACGACCCAGTAAAATCACTGTCGCGCCATAACGCGCATAAGTCTGAGCGGCTTCACGACCAATGCCGTCGCTGGCGCCGGTTACCAGGATAATACGATCATTGAGTAAATCTTGTTTTGGTTGGTAATGCATGGCTACTCCTCAACGACATCATCAGTCGCGCTGCCAGTGTACTTTATGACTTTGAGGGGTTATGCCTTAAACAGAGGCGCATTTCAATCGGCCTGGGGCGATAACGCCGCAAAATGAATACTTTGTCATACTTTCTCGTCAAGAATATCTCTGCGAGACGGCTTAACGTGCCTGTTGTAAACTGTGAGGCAAAGCGTTGTTTAACCAAGGTGGGACTCGTGGAATTGTTGTCTGAATATGGTTTGTTTTTGGCGAAAATTGTCACTGTTGTTGTGGCGATTGCGGCTGTTGCCGCCATTATTGTCAATGTTGCGCAACGTAATAAACGCCAGCGTGGCGAGTTACGGGTTAACAATCTCAGCGAACAATATAAGGAGATGAAAGAAGAACTGGCAGCAGCGCTGATGGATCCGCATCAGCAAAAGCAGTGGCACAAAGCGCAGAAGAAAAAGCACAAGCAAGAAGCGAAAGCAGCGAAAGCAAAAGCCAAACTGGGTGAGGTGGTGACTGACAGTAAACCCCGCGTCTGGGTACTGGATTTCAAAGGCAGCATGGACGCGCATGAAGTTAACTCATTACGTGAAGAGATAACCGCAGTACTCGCGGCATTTAAGCCAAGGGATCAGGTTGTTTTGCGTCTGGAAAGCCCCGGCGGTATGGTTCATGGTTATGGCCTGGCAGCCTCACAATTGCGGCGTCTGCGCGATAAAAACATTCCTTTAACCGTTACGGTAGACAAAGTGGCTGCCAGCGGCGGGTACATGATGGCCTGTGTGGCGGACAAAATTGTTTCTGCGCCGTTTGCCATTGTTGGTTCCATCGGTGTGGTAGCGCAAATGCCCAACTTTAACCGCTTCCTGAAAAGTAAAGATATTGATATTGAACTGCATACTGCCGGGCAATATAAGCGCACGCTGACATTGCTGGGTGAAAATACTGAAGAAGGGCGCGAAAAATTCCGCGAAGAACTGAACGAAACACATCAGCTATTTAAAGATTTTGTAAAACGTATGCGTCCATCTCTGGATATTGAAGAGGTGGCTACCGGTGAACACTGGTACGGGCAACAGGCGGTAGAGAAAGGCCTGGTTGACGAAATCAACACCAGTGATGAAGTGATTCTTAATCTGATGGACGGTCGAGAAGTGGTCAATGTGCGTTATATGCAGCGTAAACGGTTAATCGATCGGTTTACCGGCAGTGCGGCAGAGAGCGTCGATCGATTGTTGCTACGCTGGTGGCAGCGTGGGCAAAAGCCTTTGATGTAAAAGACAAACGCGAGGTTCAGGCCTCGCGTTTTGCTTTAATCTACCAGATGATATTTTTCCGAGAGCACGTGTGCCAGGTGTTTGAACATATTAAACACCGCAGTGCTTTTCGCTGTCGGCAGCCCTTGCTCATCTAAAAAGTAATCGCCAGTAAACACCAGCACGCCATTACGCTGCGTGACGCCGGTGGCTTCAATTCCTGCGAGTGTGTCCTCATGCTCACGAATGATTTTGTTGGCCTCTTTCAACAGCGTTTCGCGGTCAATGGGTTGTGTCTCTTTGTTCATTATTTACTCCTTAAACAAGGACATTAGTCTACGCCAGGCATGGCATGCGGACAAATATACCACGCTGGCGTCAGGAGCGCCTTACTGGCAACTTTGGATTTTGCATGCTAATAAAGTTGCGTAACGGATTTTATCAGGTACAGTGTGACGCTTTCGTCAATCTGGCAATAGATTTGCTTGACATTCGACCAAAATTCCGTCGTGCTATAGCGCCTGTAGGCCAAGACCTGTTAACTCAGTCACCGGAATTTTCGTGAACAGAGTCACGACAAGGGGTTGATATCCGCAGAGAGCGAGTCCATATCGGTAACTCGTTGCCAGTGGAAGGTTTATCAATGTGCGACGCATTCCTGGAAGAATCAAATTAGGTAAGGTGAATATGGGTAAAGCTCTTGTCATCGTTGAGTCCCCGGCAAAAGCCAAAACGATCAACAAGTATCTGGGTAGTGACTACGTGGTGAAATCCAGTGTCGGTCACATCCGCGATTTGCCGACCAGTGGCTCAGCTGCTAAAAAGAGTGCCGACTCTACCTCCACCAAAACGGCTAAAAAGCCTAAAAAGGATGAACGTGGCGCTCTCGTCAACCGTATGGGGGTTGACCCGTGGCACAATTGGGAGGCGCACTATGAAGTGTTGCCTGGTAAAGAGAAGGTCGTCTCTGAACTGAAACAACTGGCTGAAAAAGCCGACCACATCTATCTCGCAACCGACCTTGACCGCGAAGGGGAAGCCATTGCATGGCACCTGCGGGAAGTGATTGGGGGTGATGAAGCTCGCTATAGCCGAGTGGTGTTTAACGAAATTACTAAAAACGCGATCCGCCAGGCGTTCAACAAACCCGGCGAACTGAATATTGATCGTGTTAATGCCCAGCAGGCGCGTCGCTTTATGGATCGCGTCGTGGGTTATATGGTTTCTCCGCTGTTGTGGAAAAAGATCGCTCGCGGTCTTTCCGCCGGGCGTGTGCAATCCGTAGCGGTTCGCCTGGTGGTTGAGCGTGAGCGTGAAATTAAAGCGTTCGTGCCGGAAGAATTCTGGGAAGTCGATGCCAGTACGACTACGCCGTCTGGTGAAGCGTTGGCTTTGCAGGTGACTCATCAGAACGATAAACCGTTCCGCCCGGTCAACAAAGAACAAACTCAGGCTGCGGTAAGTCTGCTTGAAAAAGCGCGCTACAGCGTGCTGGAACGTGAAGACAAACCGACAACCAGTAAACCAGGCGCTCCTTTTATTACCTCTACGCTGCAACAAGCTGCCAGCACCCGTCTTGGTTTTGGTGTGAAAAAAACCATGATGATGGCGCAGCGTCTGTATGAAGCTGGCTATATCACTTACATGCGTACCGACTCCACTAACCTGAGTCAGGACGCGGTAAACATGGTTCGCGGTTATATCAGCGATAATTTTGGTAATAAATATCTGCCGGAAAGCCCGAACCAATACGCCAGCAAAGAAAACTCACAGGAAGCGCACGAAGCGATTCGTCCTTCAGATGTCAATGTGATGGCGGAATCGCTGAAAGATATGGAAGCAGATGCGCAGAAACTGTACCAGTTAATCTGGCGTCAGTTTGTTGCCTGTCAAATGACCCCAGCGAAATATGACTCCACCACGCTGACCGTTGGCGCGGGTGACTTCCGCCTGAAAGCGCGCGGTCGTATTCTGCGTTTCGACGGCTGGACGAAAGTTATGCCTGCGCTGCGTAAAGGCGATGAAGATCGTATTTTACCGGCTGTCGATAAAGGTGACTCCCTGTCGCTTGTTGAACTGACGCCTGCGCAGCACTTTACCAAGCCGCCAGCCCGTTTTAGCGAAGCTTCACTGGTTAAAGAACTGGAAAAACGCGGGATCGGTCGTCCGTCTACCTATGCGTCGATCATTTCGACCATTCAGGATCGCGGCTATGTGCGTGTGGAAAACCGTCGCTTCTATGCGGAAAAAATGGGTGAGATCGTTACTGATCGCCTGGAAGAAAATTTCCGCGAGTTAATGAATTACGACTTTACCGCGCAGATGGAAAACAGCCTTGACCAGGTGGCAAATCACGAAGCAGAGTGGAAAGCTGTACTGGATCACTTCTTCTCGGATTTCACCCAGCAGTTAGATAAAGCGGAAAAAGATCCGGAAGAGGGCGGTATGCGCCCGAACCAGATGGTTCTGACCAGCATTGACTGCCCGACCTGTGGTCGAAAAATGGGGATTCGCACCGCCAGCACCGGGGTATTCCTGGGCTGTTCCGGTTATGCGCTGTCGCCGAAAGAGCGTTGCAAAACCACCATCAACCTGGTGCCGGAAAACGAAGTGCTTAACGTGCTGGAAGGCGAAGACGCTGAAACCAACGCGCTGCGCGCCAAACGTCGTTGCCCGAAATGCGGTACAGCGATGGACAGCTATCTCATCGATCCAAAACGTAAGTTGCATGTCTGTGGTAATAATCCAACCTGCGACGGTTACGAGATCGAAGAGGGCGAATTCCGTATTAAAGGTTATGACGGCCCGATCGTTGAGTGTGAAAAATGTGGTTCTGAAATGCACCTGAAAATGGGGCGTTTCGGTAAGTACATGGCTTGCACCAATGAAGAGTGTAAAAACACACGTAAGATTTTACGTAACGGTGAAGTCGCGCCGCCGAAAGAAGATCCGGTTCCGCTGCCAGAATTACCGTGCGAAAAATCGGATGCTTATTTCGTGTTGCGTGACGGCGCTGCCGGCGTGTTCCTGGCGGCCAATACTTTCCCGAAATCACGTGAAACGCGTGCGCCGCTGGTGGAAGAGCTTTATCGCTTCCGCGACCGTTTACCAGAAAAATTGCGTTATCTGGCTGATGCGCCACAGCAAGATCCAGAAGGTAATAAGACAATGGTTCGTTTTAGCCGGAAAACCAGGCAGCAATATGTCTCTTCGGAAAAAGACGGAAAGGCAACTGGCTGGTCAGCATTTTATGTTGATGGCAAATGGGTTGAAGGGAGAAAATAACCTTTAATTCTTTCTGGTTTTTAAAACAAAGGGTCGCAAAAGCGACCCTTTTTTATTGCATATTATTTTATCTCCACACCTATACACTAAAGCTATAAATGATATAGTGGTTATAGTTAGCACCTTTTTTATTATTAAATCGTATTAGTCACCCGTCAGGAGTGACGAAAAAACGATGTTCTGATGGCGTCTAATTGGATGGTTTAACATGAAATTACAACAACTTCGCTATATTGTTGAGGTCGTCAATCATAACCTGAACGTCTCATCAACGGCTGAAGGACTTTACACATCACAACCTGGGATCAGTAAGCAAGTCAGAATGCTGGAAGATGAGCTGGGTATTCAAATTTTTTCCCGTAGCGGTAAGCATTTGACGCAGGTTACTCCAGCCGGGCAGGAAATAATTCGTATCGCTCGTGAAGTTCTGTCGAAAGTTGATGCTATTAAATCGGTCGCCGGAGAGCATACCTGGCCTGATAAAGGCTCGCTGTATATCGCCACCACGCATACTCAGGCGCGCTATGCATTACCGAATGTCATCAAAGGTTTCATTGAGCGTTATCCTCGCGTTTCTTTGCATATGCATCAGGGATCGCCGACACAAATCGCCGATGCCGTCTCTAAAGGTAATGCCGATTTCGCTATCGCCACGGAAGCACTTCATTTGTATGAAGATTTGGTGATGCTGCCATGCTATCACTGGAATCGGGCTATTGTGGTGACACCTGACCATCCGCTGGCGGGCAAAAAAGCAATTACCATTGAAGAACTGGCGCAGTATCCGTTGGTGACGTATACCTTCGGTTTTACCGGACGCTCCGAGCTGGATACCGCCTTTAACCGCGCAGGGTTGACGCCGCGTATTGTTTTCACGGCTACCGATGCTGACGTGATTAAAACTTACGTTCGCTTAGGGCTGGGTGTTGGGGTAATTGCCAGCATGGCGGTGGACCCGGTTTCTGACCCTGACCTGGTTCGTGTTGATGCGCATGACATTTTCAGCCATAGCACAACCAAAATTGGTTTTCGTCGCAGTACGTTTTTGCGCAGTTATATGTATGATTTCATTCAGCGTTTTGCGCCGCATTTAACCCGCGATGTCGTTGATGCCGCCGTAGCACTGCGTTCCAATGAAGAAATTGAGATCATGTTTAAAGATATCAAATTGCCGGAAAAATAATTACCTGCATTATTTCCGGCACCTTTTATATTTTCGGGGTGCCGGAATATATTCTCTGTTCTTTCTTATTTGTACACCGCTCACAATATTATTATCCCTGAAATCTTTATGGTAAATCGGACGTAAAGTAGTGTCTAATTACCTGCCTCGCAAACTCCAGCCTTCAAATATCTATTTCAGGTCAAAAGATTGAATTATTCACTGGAGACGATTCGTAAATTAGCTGGATTTTTGGCTAAAGTTTCATTAGGATTTGTCTCATCAGTTGATTAATTATACCAATCGTTTAGCGTATTACTGATAAGTGATGGCGATTATATGAGGTTAGCAATGCCTTCTGGAAATCAGGAACCCCGCAGGGACCCTGAATTGAAACGCAAAGCCTGGCTTGCGGTATTTCTTGGTTCTGCGCTCTTCTGGGTGCTTGTTGCACTGCTAATTTGGAAAGTGTGGGGGTAAAGCATGGTCGTTCAGGAGCAGCATCAGATTGCTTTGCCACTGTCTCAGCATAGTGACAATGAAACGGAAACGAAACGGGAATGTTCAGTCGTTATTCCGGATGGCTGGAAACTGACGTCGCAACAGCAAGCGTTTATAGAGATGTTTGCTGAAGATGAGCAGCAGAAACAATAATTATCATCATTCTTATTATCCGATATATTCGTGAATTAAACGGTTTTTAATACACCACAGCAATAAAAGGTTGAATAATTTCAACAGAAAGTAATAACAAGTGAGGGGTGTAGCCTATGATCACCACAAATATGAAATATTGGTCCTGGATGGGCGCATTTTCTCTGTCGATGCTCTTCTGGGTTGAACTCATCTGGATAGTTGCTCACTAATCTCTGACCTCGCTGTGGCGAGGTTTTTCTTTTCTTATCCGCAAGATTTCTCCTCTTTTATCAATTTGGGTTGTTATCAAATCGTTACGCAATGTTTGTGTTATCTTTAATATTCACCCTGAAGAGAATCAGGGCATCGCAACCCTGTTATTAAGGAGGAGCTATGTCGTCAACCCTACGAGAAGCCAGTAAGGATACGTTGCAGGCCAAAGATAAAACTTACCATTACTACAGCCTGCCACTTGCTGCTAAATCACTGGGCGATATCACCCGTCTGCCTAAGTCACTCAAAGTTCTGCTCGAAAACCTGCTCCGCTGGCAGGATGGTAACTCGGTTATCGAAGAGGATATCCACGCGCTGGCGGGCTGGTTGAAAAATGCCCATGCTGACCGTGAAATTGCCTACCGCCCGGCAAGAGTGTTAATGCAGGACTTTACCGGCGTGCCCGCTGTCGTGGATCTTGCGGCGATGCGAGAAGCGGTAAAACGTCTCGGCGGCGATACCGCGAAAGTGAATCCACTCTCACCGGTTGATCTGGTCATTGACCATTCGGTGACCGTCGATCGTTTTGGCGATGATGAGGCATTCGAGGAAAACGTGCGTCTGGAAATGGAGCGAAACCACGAACGTTATGTATTCCTGAAATGGGGACAGCAGGCCTTCAGCCGTTTTAGCGTTGTGCCGCCAGGTACAGGGATTTGCCATCAGGTTAACCTCGAATATCTCGGCAAAGCAGTGTGGAGCGAATTGCAGGATGGTGAATGGATTGCTTATCCGGATACGCTCGTCGGCACCGACTCACACACTACGATGATCAACGGTCTTGGCGTGCTGGGGTGGGGCGTTGGCGGGATCGAAGCAGAAGCCGCAATGTTAGGTCAGCCGGTTTCCATGCTTATCCCGGATGTAGTGGGCTTTAAACTCAGCGGAAAATTACGTGAAGGTATCACCGCCACAGACCTGGTTCTTACCGTCACTCAGATGCTGCGCAAACATGGCGTGGTGGGGAAATTCGTCGAATTTTACGGCGATGGGCTGGATTCGCTGCCGCTGGCGGATCGCGCCACCATTGCCAATATGTCGCCAGAATACGGTGCGACCTGCGGCTTCTTCCCAATCGATGCGGTCACCCTCGATTACATGCGTTTAAGCGGGCGCAGTGAAGATCAGGTCGAACTGGTCGAAAAATATGCTAAAGCGCAGGGCATGTGGCGTAACCCGGGCGATGAACCGATTTTTACCAGTACGTTAGAACTGGATATGAATGACGTTGAAGCGAGTCTGGCGGGGCCAAAACGCCCACAGGATCGCGTTGCACTGCCCGATGTACCAAAAGCTTTTGCCGCCAGTAACGAGCTGGAAGTGAATGCCACGCATAAAGATCGCCAACCGGTCGATTATGTTATGAACGGACATCAGTATCAGTTGCCTGATGGCGCAGTGGTTATTGCTGCCATCACGTCATGTACCAACACCTCTAATCCAAGTGTACTGATGGCCGCAGGCTTGCTGGCTAAAAAAGCCGTAACTCTGGGCCTGAAGCGGCAACCGTGGGTCAAAGCGTCGCTGGCACCGGGTTCGAAAGTGGTTTCTGATTATCTGGCAAAAGCCAAACTGACTCCGTATCTCGATGAACTTGGCTTCAACCTTGTGGGATATGGTTGTACCACCTGTATTGGTAACTCTGGTCCGTTGCCCGATCCTATCGAAACTGCAATCAAAAAAGGCGATTTAACCGTCGGTGCGGTACTGTCCGGCAACCGTAACTTTGAAGGCCGTATTCATCCGCTGGTTAAAACGAACTGGCTGGCTTCGCCGCCGTTGGTGGTTGCCTATGCGCTAGCGGGAAATATGAATATCAACCTGGCTTCAGAGCCTATCGGCCATGATCGTAAAGGCGACCCGGTATATCTGAAAGATATCTGGCCATCGGCACAAGAAATTGCCCGTGCGGTAGCACAAGTCTCTACAGAAATGTTCCGTAAAGAGTACGCAGAAGTTTTCGAAGGGACAGCTGAGTGGAAAGAAATTAACGTTGTACGATCCGATACCTACGGATGGCAGGATGATTCGACCTATATTCGCTTATCGCCGTTCTTTGATGAAATGCAGGCAACACCAGCACCAGTGGAAGATATTCACGGTGCGCGGATCCTCGCAATGCTGGGGGATTCAGTCACCACTGACCATATCTCTCCGGCGGGCAGTATTAAACCCGACAGTCCGGCGGGTCGATATCTACAAGGTCGAGGTGTTGAGCGGAAAGACTTTAACTCCTACGGTTCGCGGCGCGGTAACCATGAGGTGATGATGCGCGGCACATTCGCCAATATTCGCATTCGTAACGAAATGGTGCCCGGTGTTGAAGGTGGAATGACGCGGCATTTACCTGCCAGCGATGTCGTTTCTATTTATGATGCAGCGATGCGCTATAAGCAGGAGAAAACGCCCCTGGCGGTGATTGCCGGTAAAGAATATGGTTCTGGCTCCAGCCGTGACTGGGCGGCAAAAGGTCCGCGTCTGCTTGGTATTCGTGTCGTGATTGCCGAATCGTTTGAACGAATTCACCGCTCGAATTTAATTGGCATGGGCATTCTGCCGCTGGAATTTCCGCAAGGCGTGACGCGTAAAACATTAGGGCTGACCGGGGAAGAGAAGATTGATATTGTCGATCTGCAAAATCTACAACCGGGCGCGACGGTTCCGGTGACGCTGACGCGTGCTGATGGTAGCCAGGAAGTTGTGCCGTGCCGTTGTCGCATCGACACCGCGACGGAATTAACCTATTACCAGAACGACGGTATTTTGCATTACGTTATTCGTAATATGTTGAAGTAACGAGTATTTGCTTGCCGGAAGTAAGATAACCGGCAAGCAAATTAACTTTACAACGTAAGTGGGTTATTTGTTCAGCAAATGCCCCATTTTCTCGGCTTTGGTATCGAGATAATGTTCGTTATTGGGGTTACGACCAACAATCAACGGCACGCGTTCAACAATATTAATCCCGGCTTCGGTCAGAATTTCGACTTTTTTCGGGTTATTGGTTAACAAACGGACTTCATTGACACCAAGGAGTTTGAACATATCAGCGCAAAGAGTGAAGTCGCGCTCATCTGCAGCGAAGCCTAACTGGTGGTTAGCCTCTACGGTGTCGTAACCTTGATCCTGTAATGCGTAAGCGCGAATTTTATTCAGCAGACCAATGTTACGACCTTCCTGGCGGTGATACAGCAAAATACCACGGCCTTCTTCGGCGATTTGTGTCAGCGCCGCCTCCAGCTGGAAGCCACAATCGCAGCGCAAGCTGAACAGGGCGTCACCGGTCAGACATTCGGAATGGACGCGCGCAAGTACCGGGGTATGCCCGGAAATATCGCCATAGACTAGCGCGACATGATCGTGTCCGGTTGCCAGTTCTTCAAATCCCACCATCAGGAAATCGCCCCATGGGGTTGGCAGTTTGGCTTCTGCCACACGTTTAAGCTGCATGAAATTCTCCAGATAATGCTGGTTCTGTATTGGCTTATTTTGCCATAACGCGAAGGCGTTCACCTAATCACGACGCGTCGATCGTTCACTGAATGGCACAAATCTGTCAATTTTTCCAGGTCAGGGCATTTTCAGTTATGATTGTGAGACTTATAAGAAAGGAGAGACCATGCGTTCGATTGCCAGACGTACCGCAGTTGGAGCTGCACTATTACTTATCATGCCTGTAGCGGTATGGATTTCTGGCTGGCGTTGGCAACCAGGAGAGCAGAATGGGGTGTTAAAGGCGGCTTTTTGGGTCACTGAAACTGTCACTCAGCCCTGGGGCGTTATTACGCATCTGATTTTATTCGGCTGGTTCCTTTGGTGCCTGCGTTTTCGGATCAAAGCGGCAATTATGTTGTTTGCCATACTGGCTACGGCGATCCTGGTCGGACAAGCGGTAAAATCCTGGATTAAAGACAAAGTTCAGGAACCGCGCCCGTTTGTTATCTGGCTGGAAAAAACACATCATATTCCGGTTGATGAGTTCTACACTTTAAAGCGTGCAGAGCGCGGAAATTTAGTGAAAGAACAGTTGGCTGAAGAGAAAAATATCCCGCAATATTTGCGAACTCATTGGCAGAAAGAGACCGGTTTTGCCTTTCCTTCTGGTCACACAATGTTTGCTGCCAGTTGGGCTCTGCTGGCCATTGGGCTGTTATGGCCGCGTCGGCGAACCGTAACCATTGCACTCTTGCTGGTTTGGGCAACGGGAGTCATGGGAAGTCGCCTGTTGCTTGGGATGCATTGGCCGCGCGACCTGGTGGTGGCTACGTTGATTTCGTGGGCGCTGGTCGCGGTAGCAACCTGGCTTGCACAACGTATTTGTGGGCCATTAACACCACCACCGGAAGAAAATCGTGAGATAGCGCAACGAGAACAAGAAAGTTAATACTGGTTGAATTTCTGAATTTAACCCTCAAATCATCAACAATGATTGTGGCTACCATTTCGCAGACGTCGTGAAAATGGTAATTTAAAGGGCTATTGCGGTAAGTTGACCATAATTTATTCGCTCTAACCACATAACGGGAAGTAATGTGAAATATTTACTCATTTTCTTACTGGTGTTAGCGATTTTTGTGATTTCTGTCACATTAGGTGCGCAGAATGATCAACAGGTAACATTTAATTATCTGTTAGCGCAAGGGGAGTATCGTATCTCTACTTTGCTGGCGGTATTGTTTGCTGCGGGTTTTGCTATCGGTTGGTTGATTTGTGGCCTGTTCTGGCTGCGAGTTCGTGTTTCTCTGGCGCGCGCTGAACGTAAAATAAAGCGACTGGAAAACCAGCTTTCACCTGCGACTGGCGTGACGGTAGCGCCTGATTCGTCAGTGGCGAAGGAATAACTTTCTATGCTGGAGTTGTTGTTTCTGCTCTTGCCTGTAGCCGCTGCCTATGGCTGGTATATGGGCCGCAGAAGTGCGCAACAAAACAAGCAAGATGAAGCCAACCGCCTGTCACGCGATTACGTTGCAGGGGTTAACTTCCTGCTTAGTAATCAACAGGATAAAGCGGTTGATCTGTTCCTCGATATGCTCAAAGAGGACACCGGCACCGTTGAAGCCCATCTTACGCTCGGAAATCTGTTCCGTTCGCGTGGCGAAGTCGATCGCGCGATTCGTATTCATCAAACCTTAATGGAAAGTGCCTCGTTGACTTATGAGCAACGCTTGCTGGCAATTCAACAACTGGGGCGTGATTACATGGCGGCGGGTTTATACGATCGCGCGGAAGATATGTTTAATCAACTGACCGATGAAACTGACTTCCGTGTTGGCGCATTGCAACAGCTGTTACAAATCTATCAGTCTACCAGTGAATGGCAGAAAGCAATTGATGTTGCAGAACGCCTGGTGAAGCTGGGCAAAGATAAGCAACGCGTCGAGATTGCCCATTTCTACTGTGAACTGGCGCTCCAGCATATGGCCAGCGACGATCTTGATCGCGCTATGACCTTGTTGAGAAAAGGGGCGGCGGCAGATAAAAACAGCGCCCGCGTATCCATCATGATGGGACGTGTGTTTATGGCGAAAGGAGAATACGCCAAAGCGGTCGAAAGCCTGCAACGCGTCATTTCCCAGGACAGAGAACTGGTCAGCGAAACGCTGGAAATGCTGCAAACCTGCTATCAGCAACTGGGTAAAACTGCCGAATGGGCAGAGTTCCTGCAGCGCGCGGTGGAAGAGAATACCGGTGCCGATGCTGAGTTGATGCTTGCAGACATCATCGAAGCGCGCGAGGGCAGTGATGCCGCTCAGGTCTATATTACGCGCCAACTACAACGTCACCCGACCATGCGCGTGTTCCACAAGTTAATGGATTACCACCTGAATGAAGCAGAAGAAGGGCGCGCTAAAGAGAGCCTGATGGTGCTGCGTGACATGGTTGGTGAGAAGGTGCGTAGTAAGCCGCGTTATCGTTGCCAGAAGTGTGGTTTTACCGCATATACGCTCTACTGGCATTGTCCGTCATGTCGGGCCTGGTCAACCATTAAACCCATTCGCGGCCTTGATGGACTGTAACTTCTAAAAAAAATCCAACTTTAGTTACAACATCCTTATTGTTGCTCTCACATTTTGCTTCGGCAACTCCAGCGTAGAAAAGCCTGACAGGGGAGAAATCGCAACTGTTAATTTTTTATTTCCACGGGTAGAATGCTCGCCGTTTACCTGTTTCGCGCCACTTCCGGTGCCCATCATCAAGAAGGTCTGGTCATGACGTTAACTGCTTCATCTTCTTCCCGCGCTGTTACGAATTCTCCTGTCGTTGTTGCCCTTGATTACCATAATCGTGACGCCGCGCTGGCATTTGTCGACAAGATCGACCCACGTGATTGTCGTCTGAAAGTCGGCAAAGAGATGTTTACGCTGTTTGGGCCGCAGTTTGTGCATGAATTGCAACATCGCGGTTTTGATATTTTCCTCGATCTGAAATTTCACGACATTCCCAACACCGTAGCGCACGCTGTGGCAGCAGCGGCTGACTTAGGCGTGTGGATGGTGAACGTTCATGCCTCAGGTGGGGCACGTATGATGACCGCAGCACGTGAGGCGCTGGTTCCGTTTGGTAAAGATGCACCGCTATTAATTGCTGTGACTGTATTGACCAGCATGGAAGCCAGCGACCTGGCCGATCTTGGCGTGACACTGTCACCAGCGGATTATGCAGAACGTCTGGCGGCATTGACGCAAAAATGTGGCCTTGATGGTGTGGTGTGTTCTGCTCAGGAAGCTGTGCATTTTAAACAGGTATTCGGTCAGGAGTTCAAACTGGTTACGCCGGGCATTCGTCCGCAGGGGAGTGACGCTGGTGACCAGCGCCGCATTATGACGCCAGAACAGGCGTTGGCGGCTGGAGTTGATTATATGGTGATTGGTCGCCCGGTAACGCAATCGGCAGATCCAGCGCAAACGCTGAAAGCGATCAACGCCTCATTACAACGGAGTGCATGATGAGTGATTCCAACAGCCGTCTGGTTTACTCAACGGAAACCGGACGTATTGATGAGCCAAAAGCGGCCCCTGTACGCCCTAAAGGCGACGGCGTGGTACGCATTCAACGTCAAACCAGTGGACGTAAAGGAAAGGGCGTTTGCCTGATCACCGGAGTCGATCTCGATGATACCGAGCTGGCAAAACTGGCGGCTGAACTGAAGAAAAAATGCGGCTGCGGCGGAGCAGTAAAAGACGGAATTATCGAAATCCAGGGAGATAAGCGTGATTTATTAAAATCACTCCTTGAAGCGAAAGGAATGAAAGTAAAACTCGCGGGCGGGTAACAAAAAAAGCCACGGAAATATTCCGTGGCTTTCGTTTATTTTACTGTGTGTACTATTCAGTTATTTCGTAATGAACAGAGTCAAGCGTATTATAATTGCGAGTCGCTTATCGACATTTATTTACGATTATTTACCGACCTGGTGACCGATAATACCACCAACTGCTGCACCACCTAATGTACCCAACGTGCTGCCATCAGTCAGTACTGCACCACCTAAAGCCCCTGCGCCCGCACCGATTGCGGTGTTGCGGTCTCGTTTAGACCAATTAGAACAGGCGCTTAGAGACATTGCCAGTGTAATTGCCAGAACAGCTGCGGTCATTTTTTTGCTCGTTACAAACATAATACTCTCTCCTGAATTTATGATTCACGGAAGTAAGCTCTCTATAACTATAATAGTTCAGAATACGCCCGGTAAAATAATTCCGTGAAATCCTCTCGCGCGCAGGGTTATATCACGCAGGTGATAGTGACTTCCTGTTATATCGCTGATAATAAGTTTATAACTTTAGGATGTTAATAACAGGTAAATAGTCTTAATTATCAACCAGGAATCATCTTAGAGCGGATGATTTGCGTCAGGGTAAATCATCCGTAGGGAAGGAAAATGATTACATGTCAACGACGTGAACGATTAATTTACTGTGTTCTAAATGCATCGTATCGCTGGCGCGAATCTTCGAATCGGTTATAACACGCTTGATTCTCTCCACAGGACCGATGGAGTAAGAGTGTATGGCACCAAACTTAGAACTGTCAGTCAGGACTATGACTTCGCATTCTTTTTCCAACACGGCATTGACCACATCGGTACGCATCATGTCGCGACCTGTAAATCCAGTTTCAGGTTGCCAGCCATCGATACCAATAAATGCCTTACTGAAATGCACCTGTTGGATGCACTGACGTGTCAGTGGGCCAACCATACTTTCGCTTTTTTTCTGGTACACGCCGCCAAGTAAAATGACTTCACAAGGCGCGTCTTTCAGTAAATGCGCTATATAGCTACTGACCGTAATGATGGTGACATTTTTCTTCTGCTCACCTAATGCGCGAGCCAGAAGGGCATTACTGCTACCATTCTCGATAAAGATGGTTTCACCCGGTTGAACCAGTGAGGCGGCAAACTCGGCGAGTTCACGCTTCAGCGTATAATTACTCATCATACGGGTTTCGACGTCATCACTATCAAGCGAAACAGCAAAGCCATGTGCACGGCGTAGATAGCTAAGTTTTTCGAGGGTGTTGAGATCCTGGCGAATGGTAACTTCGGAAACTCCAGTGGCTTTTGCCAGATCGGTTACACTAACCTGACCCTGCTCAATGACCATCTGTAGAATAGTTTGTTGTCGGGAATTCATCGCTGTAATTCTTATAACGTTATAATACTAAATAAAAAATGCTGACGCGCCGGGCATCCTTAAATAGGGAAACCTGAAAGCACGATTGTTAAATCTCCCACGGTGCCTTCGGGATGTCTGGCGTAGATGCAGCAACCTGGCGCAACAGTTCTGCTTTAAGTATCTCGAGATTATGGATCGCAGAGTGGTAATCGCCCGCCACAAGGATATCTAACACAATATCAATACGTTCGGCAACGCGTTGGGCATCAAATTCAGACATCAGGGTATCCTCAAGGCAAAAAAGTGAAAATGAATAATGCAAAAATTGCCGCTAAAAGAGAAGTGTTTAACGGCAAAGGCTAATTATCATTCATTAATACGATATGTAATGGAATTATATACTGTTACATTTATATATTCGTCTCTTTATGCGCGCTTCAGATAACGTTTATACCAGCGTTCAAAAGCCACGGCAGGCATCGGTTTAGCAAACAAAAATCCTTGTCTCTCATTGATGCCATTTTTGGTCAAAAAGGCATCTTCTTTTGCACTCTCTACACCTTCGGCAATCACCTGAAGATTGAGCGCCTGAGCCACGGCGACGATCGCACGTACCAGCGACTGCGAGACTGGCTGTTTGTGAATATCACGGACAAAAACCTGGTCGAGTTTTATAGCATCGATGGGGAATCGTGCCAGTTGGGAAAGAGAAGAGTAACCCGTGCCGAAATCATCCAGATGAACCTGTGCGCCTAATTGACTGAATTGCTGAATAACGGAAAGCGCCAACTGATCGTTTTCAATCAGACAGCTTTCAGTCAGCTCGACATCAATAGGGCAATACTCAAATTTAAGTTCCTGGAGTACCTGTTTCAGGTCAGTGAAAATGGTTTGATCGGCAAGTTGGCGTGCTGAGACATTCACCGCAACCCGAAGATTAATGCCTTTATCTCTCCATTTTGCTACCTGGCGCACGACGTCGAGAATAACCCAACGGCCTAGAGGCACAATCAGACCGGACTCTTCGGCATAGGAAATAAAGTCCAGAGGGGGAATTAAGCCACGTTCGGGAGACTGCCAGCGTACCAGGGCTTCCAGACTGCGTACTTCACCCCGCCAGGTGATTTTCGGCTGATAGTGAATAACTAACTGATCGTTTTCCAGAGCTTTACGCAGGTTGGTATCCAACCACAGATATTCGAATACCCGTTGATTCATTTCCGGCGAAAAGACGCAAAATTGTCCTCGTCCGCCTTCTTTGGCACTGTACATTGCCGTATCGGCATGGCGAATAATCGCCGCGCTGTCTGATCCATGTTGCGGTGAAAGTGAAATACCAATTGAACAGCCGGTATAAACTTCGATTAAACCGATGCGAAAGGGTTGGCGCAGGCGGGTCAAAATCCGCGATGCCATTGCTTCCAGGGCACTTTGCGAGGTGTTTGGTGCGAGTACCAGAAATTCATCGCCGCCAAGACGTGCTAACACCTGATCCTGCTCAAGACAGCTTAAAATAGCCAGTGAAACCTCGCGTAACAGCTGGTCGCCAAACAAATGCCCGTAGGCATCGTTCACTTTTTTAAAATTGTCTAAATCGAGATAAACCACTCCGACTTTACCCTCGTCGGCCTCATTAATGGCGTAGTCGATTAATTCCTGCATTGCGTTACGATTCGGTAGCCCGGTGATGCTGTCAGTGTTAGCCAGGATTCGCAATCGTTCCTGGGCGTGACGTTCTTCGGTGATATCGGTGCCGGAACAAATTAAATAGATCTCATTTTTGCCGCTACCGCTGTGGACAAATTTGTTGCGAAACAGAAACAGTCGCTGACCTTTGCGCGTCTGTACCCAACGCTCGACTTCATAGGCGTTGCCACTACGAAAAAAACTGCTGTTGTTACGCCGGGAGATCGCGGCTTCACGGCGACTCATAAATAATTTAAACACACTTTGCCCAATGACATCGTGTTCTTTCAGCCCTGTGTATTCTTCGCATAACCGATTAAAACGCTGGATATTCCCTCGGCTATCCAGAATCACTATTGCGGAATGTGCTTCAGAAACCACCTGTTCAGCAAAGGAAAGTCCGTGTGATAAATCACGAGCAACCGCTGGTGTGTCATGCCATGCCGACGCGTTGCCACCCCATTCGCGCTTATTGATTTTTCGTCCCACCAGATGGACAGAAAGGTCGCTCTCATCGACTGTCAGGCTCATCATCAGGCTGGAGGTGATGACCGTCATTTCCCGGATACGAGCAGCCTGTTCGGCAGATAACTGCAGAGTACGTTCAGGTTCTGTTGTTTCAGTGGTGGAAAAGCGCAAAACATCACTGTTTTCCGACAACCGCCAGTATGGGTTGTGCGAGCCGAGAAAGTTGTACAACGTTGTGGACTCCCTAACGGTTTTCATGATGCATACCCTACGGTTAACGGCGAAGCTCACCATTAAATGAAAGGTTCAACATGACTTACATGAAATTAATGTCGGCTAAACGTATTGTTTTATTTATATATTTATTTGTAATCCAGTTTTGGGAAAACGCCAGTTTTCAAACGGAAGCCATTAAAAAAAATCTGCTGAGATAAAACGAAGGCGAAGGGAGGGGGAAAAGCAAACGGCCCATCCGTAATGAACGGGCCGTGAAAGGGGATTACGCGACCGGGCGCGCAATAATACTACGGGTTTCCATGCGTACTTCTGCGATGGTGACGTCGATAACGTCGGTTACCTTGTAAACCGTTTCACCTTTAATTTGTACGGTGCCGTTTTCCTGACTGCAAACCAGTTCATCGCGCACGGCGTGTAAGAATGGTGCAGGGATAAAGGCGATTGCGCCGTTATCGACCAGCCGCACACGCATACCGCCACGGCTGATATCGACGATTTCCGCCGCAAAACGGGTATCGGTTCCGGCTTTATCTTTCAGGAAACGTGCGTATAACCAGTCGCCGACATCACGTTCTGCCATTCGGTTGAGGCGGCGACGCTCTGCCATTTGGACGGTGATCTCATCCTGTGGACGCGTCGCTGTTTCGCCTTTGATGATCGCTTTCAGCAGACGATGGTTGATCATGTCGCCATACTTACGAATCGGTGAAGTCCAGGTGGCATACGCTTCCAGACCGAGACCAAAGTGAGGGCCAGGTTCGGTGCTGATTTCTGCAAAAGACTGAAAACGGCGAATGCGGCTGTCAAGGAAACCTGTCGGTTGCGCATCCAGCTCACGGCGCAGTTTGCAGAAGCCGTCCAGTGTGAGCACTTCTTCGGCGTCAACATGCAGGCCGTGCGTTTTCAGTAATGCTGCCAGCGCGTCGGCATTTGCCGGATCAAAACCCATATGCACGTTATAGATACCGAAACCGAGCTTATCGCGCAGCACGCGAGCCGCACATATGTTGGCGGCGATCATCGCTTCTTCGACGATACGGTTGGCAATACGACGCGGTTCAGCGATGATATCCAACACTTCACCTTTTTCACCCAGAATAAAACGGTAATCCGGGCGATCTTTAAACACCAACGCATGGTTATTACGCCATTCGCCGCGACGCTGGCAAATTTGCGCTAACAGGCGGATTTGTTCCGCAATCGCATCACTTTCTGGCTGCCAGTCACCGGTGTTTTCCAGCCAATCGGAAACCTGGTCATAAACCAGTTTCGCTTTGGATTCGATGGTGGCAGCAAAAAATTCGATGTCGTCTTCAATGGTGCCGTCAGCGGATAGCGTCATCCGACATGCCAGCACCGGACGCACTTCATTGGCACGCAGGGAGCAGAGATCGTCGGAAAGTTCCCGTGGCAGCATTGGGATATTGAAGCCTGGCAGATAGTTGGTGAACGCACGAATTTTCGCGGCTTTGTCCAGCTTGCTGCCTTCTGCGATCCACGCGGTTGGGTCGGCAATCGCCACAATCAACTGTAGTTTGTCATCCGGCAGCGCCCTGGCGAAGAGGGCATCATCCATATCTTCCGTGCTGGCGCTGTCAATGGTGACAAAGTCCAGTGCAGTCAGGTCTTCACGTACCAGACCTTCATCGAGCATTTCGGTAGCGACACCGTCTGGCGCTTCTTTTTCCAGATTATGGCGTGCCAGGGTTACCCACCACGGCACGAAATGGTCGTCACCAAAAGTGATGTATTGTGTCAGTTCCGCATAGAATGAGCGATCGCCTTTCAACGGATGGCGGCGCATTTCGGCAACCGCCCAGTCGCCTTCTTTAAACTCATGGGTCAGGCCACGAGCCGCGCGACAAGGAATGGCGTCTTTTAAGAGTGGATGATCAGGAACGATGGCCAGACGGTCATTTTTGCCCTGAACTTTCCCCACAAAACGAGTCAGAAACGGTTCAACCAGTTCTTCTGGCTCTGCGGATTCACGTTCTTTTTCACTGTGGATCACCGCGATAATTCGGTCGCCATGCATGACTTTTTTCATCTGCGGCGGCGGAATGAAATAACTTTTCTGTGCGTCGACTTCCAGGAAGCCAAAGCCTTTTTCAGTGGCTTTTACCACCCCTTCAGCGCGGGGCGTCTGGGAATGCAGTTGCTGTTTAAGCTGCGCTAGCAGCGGGTTGTCCTGAAACATAATTGTCTATTTTGGTGGCCATTAGAGCGGCTGACAGTTTTACGCGATTCTGCCTGACGCAGCAAGGTTAATGTGTTTCACCCAACGCGATTTTTAAGCGATTTATCCAACCACAAAACCCGCTCCATACCAGCAGATTGATAACCTGAGCTGATGATATTTCATGTTCGAGTAATGGGCTAAACTGGGCGGCGCTAAAGCGATCGGGTGCTCGTGTCAGCCATTGTATCGCCTGAACGGTAGCGCGCTCAACAGAATGACGGTCAGCCCATTGGTTTATTTCGTTTTCGCCCTGAAGCAGAATGCATATTGCTTCTTTATATTCAACATTTGAATGAATTAAAGAGGTGAAACAGGCAACGCTCCCGTTAATTCGTGCACTGAGTAAGGCAGCAAGTTGATGGCTGGATTTTGTTGTTACCAAGGAACTGGATAGCAACGTCACAAAGAGTGAAAGTGAGGCAGGGTGCAGATTCAATATTGCTATCAGTTGGCGGAGTTCGGATGGTAGCTGTCGGAGAGCATTCATCTCTTGCTCTTGCGGATATTTATCCACTTCGTAGCAGGCACGCCAGCCAGTTGATGCTTCAGCAAAAAGTGAACCGTCTGCGTAGCTTTGCACTTCCAGACCGGGTAGCCAGCGTATCGGGTGCTCAAGATAAGCCTGAAATGTGGCGATCGCTCGCGCCTGAAAACCAACAAAGCCGATGATTTGATTGATAATTACACAGTCCCAGGCGGTAAGCCCGACATCGTTAAGATGCTGGCGGGACTGACCGTCGATAATAGATGGAGAACCAGCCAGTTGACGGGCATATTGCGTGATTTGCGCCAGCCGATGATTGCTTTCCCTGGAGGAGTCTGGCCCGGGAAGCGGTGTCAGACGCGCGGAATAGTAGTTGCATAACCGCTGGACGCCGCAGACCTGGGCAACCGTCAGGGCGGTCGTCAGGCGTTCATAGGCGGTGAATGTTTGTAAGCGTGTCACTGCAAGCTGGTCGGGGAAGAACTCTACAGCAAGAGCACGCGCCGGGATCAGCCACGAATGAAAGGGATCAAGTGTTTCTTCATCAAGGATCACGTCGAGCAGAAAAGGATCGGTTACCTTTGCGGCTCCCGGAACCAGTGGCAAAACGTCATACTCCGAAGTACTGGATTGCGTTTCATGATACCAGTGGCTTTTGCCGGTAATGTGGCGTTGTTCCATGGGTACTCCTTGGTCGTAAAGGAAATCGTTATCCTGACGCAAGGCTGGGAGGGGAGAAAGACGGATCGGCGATAACAAATATCAGAAAGGTATAACAGAGAAATCGGGCGGCAGAACGCCGCCCATCTTTACCAACAGAACGATTATTTCAGTTCCAGTTCGTTCATGGCAGCGATGCTGAAACCGCCATCAACGTGAACGACTTCACCGGAGATACCAGCGGAGAGGTCGGAGCACAGGAACGCTGCAGAGTTACCTACATCTTCAATGGTAACGGTACGACGAATCGGTGTAACCGCTTCGCAGTGAGCCAGCATTTTACGGAAGTCTTTGATGCCGGAAGCCGCCAGAGTACGGATCGGACCCGCAGAGATGGCGTTAACACGCACACCTTCCGGACCCATCGCGTTAGCCATATAGCGTACGTTCGCTTCCAGAGACGCTTTTGCCAGACCCATAACGTTGTAGTTCGGGATAGCGCGTTCGGCGCCCAGGTAGGAGAGGGTCAGCAGGGCAGAACCCGGATTCAGCATGGAACGGCAAGCTTTTGCCATTGCAACGAAGCTGTAAGAGCTGATGTCGTGGGCAATTTTGAAGCCTTCACGGGTAACGGCGTTAACATAGTCACCATCCAGCTGATCGCCAGGTGCAAAACCAATAGAGTGTACGAAGCCGTCAAATTTCGGCCAGACTTTACCCAGTTCAGCGAACATGGTGTCGATGCTGGCATCTTCGGCAACATCGCACTGCAGAACGATGTCAGAACCTAATTGAGCGGCAAATTCTTCTACGCGGCCTTTCAGTTTGTCGTTCTGGTAGGTGAATGCCAGTTCAGCTCCTTCGCGGTGCATCGCCTGAGCGATACCGTAGGCGATGGACAGTTTGCTGGCAACACCGGTTACCAGAATGCGCTTACCGGAAAGAAAACCCATAGCTTTAATCCTTATTGTTGATGCTTGTTGTGCCTGAAAATCAGGCGATTCGTCGTTTAAATAAACAGTACGAACAGATAAACGGTTATTATAATCAACCTGGCTGTGGGTGGCTATAGTTGCCAGGTCCGACCGGAGCAGGGCGCGGGCAGGGTGGGGCTTTTCCCCTCACCCTAACCCTCTCCCCAGAGGGGCGAGGGGATCGTATTGTGCAAATATTGTCACCCCAGCAACAAACAGGCACATACAGCCCCCTAGTCCTTTCAGGGAGAGGGTGACCGGCAGTTCAGTCCTGGCCGAATATTCTTTATCATCCGCCTCTATATTTTCACCACAACAGCCACCCGGCTCGGTCGGCTTCCTCGCCCTTTCAGGGAGAGGGCTGGGGAGAGGGTGACCGGCGATTCAGTCCTTGCCGAATATTCTTCACCATCCGACTCCATGTTTTCACCACAGCAACTACCCGATTCAGTCGGCTCCCTTGCCCTTTCAGGGAGAGGGCTGGGGTGAGGGTGACAGGCGACTCAGTTCCTGCAGAATAATCTCCAGCACCGCCTCCTCATTACAATCAATCTCGTTATTCCAGAAACGCAGCACGGTCCAGCCCTGCGACTCAAGCCAGCGTGTGCGCCTGGTATCATAGGCAACTGTCGAATCATGCTGCCCACCATCCAGCTCAACTACTACACGCGCCGAGCAGCAGGCAAAATCGAGAATGTAGCTCCCCACCGGATGTTGACGGCGAAATTTGAAATCACCAAAACGTCGGCTGCGAAGATATCGCCAGAGCTTTCGTTCCTGCGGGGTGAGATTGCGTCTTAAATAACGCGCATTTGATTTTATTTTATCCATCCACTCATTCTGACAAGATTTAATCCCTTGTCAGAATGAGGTGAATTATCTGGAAGGCGGGTTCAGAAAATCAACGATCTTTGCGCCACGCATCCGCCGTCAACGCTTCGCCAAAGTGCCCGGAAATGAGCCGTTTGGTGAGTTCATGTAGCGGCGATGCCAGCACGTCAGCCGTACTACCGCGCTCGACCACTTCACCCTGATGCATGACCAGAACCTGGTCGCTGATATGCTTCATCATCCCGATATGTTGGGTAACATAAATATAAGAAATGCCCTGTTTCTCTTGTAGCTCCAGCATCAGATTAATCAACTGCGAACGCATCGACATATCCAGCGAGGCGAGAGCTTCATCCGCGATAATAACTTTTGGGCGCAATATCAGCGCGCGCGCCAGACCCAGACGTTGTTTTTGCCCTGGTGCCAGCATATGCGGATAGTAACTGACGTGATCCGGTAGCAGCCCGACCATACGCATTGTTTCAATAATCTGTTTGCGGCGCTGTTCAGGTTCCAGATCGGTGTTCAAACGCAGAGGAAAATCAAGGATCTGCGAGATACGCTGACGCGGATTCAACGAGGTCGATGGATCCTGAAAAATCATGCGAATCCGCTGGCTGCGGAAGGAGTAATCGCCAAAATGCAGCGGATGATCGTCAATCAATAACTCGCCGCTGGTTGGCTCAATCATTCCTGCCAGCATTTTCGCCAGCGTCGATTTACCGGAGCCGTTTTCACCAATAATCGCCAGCGTCTGGCGTTCACGTAGCGTAAAGCTCAAGGGTTTTACGGCTTCTACGGTCTGACGACGAAACCAGCCAGTTCGGTAGCGGAACGTTTTGCTTAAATTACGCACTTCGAGCAGCGTTTCGATCATCTCACTCTTTCTCCATATTCAGCGGGAAATGACAGGCATAGAGATGATTTTTCGCGCCCGTCAGGCGCGGCGTCACTATACATTCTCGTTGTGCATATGGGCAACGTGGCCCCAGACGACAACCAATGGGTAATTGTTCCAGAAGCGGGATTGCACCAGGCAGCGTATTGAGGCGACTTTTATGCGGCATCGCGCTGCCGAAATCCGGTATCGCGCGGATCAGCGCCTGGGTGTAAGGATGATGCGGCATTGTCACCAGCTCCTTACTTGGCGCGGTTTCCACTGTCTGACCACAATATAGCACGTTGATTTTATCCGCCCATTGGCTAAGCATTTGTAAGTCATGGCTGATAAGCAAAATAGTAGTATTGCTGTTTTGGTTGAGACGCGTCAGCAGGCGAAAGATTTGCGCCTGTGTTGTTGGCTCCATTGAGTTTGTAGGTTCGTCAGCTATTAGCAGACGTGGTTGATTCGCCAGCGCGATGGCAATCATCACTTTCTGGCATTCACCTTCGGTCAACTCATATGGAAAGCTGCGCATCGCATCTTTGTGATCTTTAATCCCCACGCGGTGCAGCAGCTCAATGGCACGGCGTTTGCGCCAGCCAAAACGCTGCCACCAACGGCCTTTATAGGTCCAGGCCGGGATGTTTTGCATTAACTGACGCCCCACACGTTCAGAAGGGTCGAGACACGATTGTGGTTCCTGAAAAATCATCGACACGTTGTGCCCAACCAGCTTGCGCCGTTCGCGCGCGGAAAGACGCAGCAGATCGATGTCATCAAAACGCATACGGTCAGCGGTAACACGCCAGTTATCTTTATTGACGCCACAAATCGCTTTCGCAATCAAACTTTTGCCGGAGCCGGATTCACCAACAAGGCCCCGGATTTCGCCTTCGGTTAAGGTCATACTCACGCGGTCAACGGCTTTAACCCACTCATCACCGGTTTTAAATTCAATGGTCAGGTTACGAATATCCAGTAACGGCATTATTCCACCCCCGCAATAATTGCACGACGCACACCATCACCAAGGAGGTTAACCAACAACACGCTGATCATAATTGCCGCCCCAGGAAGCATGACGGTCCACGGGGCGACATAAATCAGTTCCAGTGCATCGCCGAGCATCGCTCCCCATTCAGGAGAGGGGAGTTGCGCGCCGAGATCAAGAAAGCCCAGCGCGGCAATATCAAGAATTGCCATTGACAGTGCGCGGGTGATCTCAGTGACCAGTCCAGCGGTGATGTTTGGCAGTACGGCAAACCAGAGAATATTCAGCGTCGTTGCCCCATCCAGGCGAGCAGCGATAACGTACTCTTTTTCCAGTTCATCATGCACCATGCTGTAGACCGAACGCACCATACGCGGCAGCAGCGCCAGCCAGACGGCAAACATCGCGTGCGACAAACTCGGCCCGGCAAATGCCACAACGATAATTGCCAGCAGCAGGGACGGGATCGCCAGTAAGGTATCCAGAATATGATTAAGCACCGCTGACCGTAGACCATGCGTCGCACCGGCGAAGGTGCCGAGCACCAGACCACAGATGGTAGCAGCAAGTGTCACCACAAATGCGCCGCCAACGGTAGGCGCAGCGCCGCTCAATAAACGGCTTAAAACGTCGCGTCCGAGGTCGTCAGTCCCCAGGAAGAAAGAGACTTCGCCATAGCGAGACCATGACGGTGGCAACAATTGATAACCGAGAAATTGCTGGTCAATGCCGTAAGGCGCAAACCAGCCGCCAAAAATACACAGCACAGCCAGCCCCGCGCAGCCGTACAGGCCGACCATTGCAGCGGCATCACCATAGAATTTGCGCCAGGCGGTACGCAGCGTGCCCGGTGGGCGCTTCTCGCTGTATACGCTATCGTAAGGCATACCATTCCTTATGTTTCAGAGGGTTAGCCATAGCACCCAAAATATCAGAAATCACGTTAATAATAATGACCAGAGAGCCACACACCATCACACCGGCGGAAATCGCTGCGTAATCTTGTTGGCGAATGGCGTTAATTAACCAGCGCCCCAAACCAGGCCAGCTAAAGACCATTTCGGTGATCATCGCCAGCGTCAGCATGGTGGAAAATTGCAAGCCCAAACGAGGGATGACGGGGGGTAGCGCGTTATGCAGCACATGGCGACGCAAAATAGTAAAGCGTGACAAACCACGGGTCGCCGCCGCTTTCACATAGTTCTGGTCATACACTTCGATAGTGCTGATACGCATCAATCGGATCACTTCAGTTGTTGGCGCAACCGACAGGGTGATAACCGGCAACACCATATGGCGTATTGCGCTCATGATCATTTCATCCCGCCACGGAGAGTCTGAAAGCCAGGCATCAATCAACGCAAAGCCAGTAACAGGTTTCACTTCATAGAGCAAATCGAAACGCCCTGAAACGGGCAGCCAGCCCAGCGTCAGCGAACAAAACAGCGTCAGCAGAAGCGCCAGCCAGAAAACCGGGATTGAAAAGCCCAGCAACGCGATGGCATTGATCAAGTTATCTTGCCACTTATGGCGCGTAATCCCGGCAATCATGCCCACCGGGATGCCGACAATTAGCGCAAAGCCGAAAGCGAGGATGCATAGCTCAATCGTTGCCGGAAAAACCTCTTTTAACTGTTCGGCTATCGGTTGTCCGTTAATGCTGGAAACGCCAAAATCCCAGTGGATCAGGCCGTTAAACCAGAATACCCAGGCATTCCCCAGTGAAGCGCCTTGTAACGGCGCATGTGGCGTGAAATAGCTCAAACTGAAGCCAACAAAAGTCAGCAAGAACAGGGTCACGATCAATAATAAAACGCGGCGTAAGGTGAAGATAATCATGGTTTTTTCACCTCTTGCTTTTCGCGGTATACGCCAGCGAAGGAGGCGTTACCAAATGGGCTAAGAACCAGCCCTTTGATATCGTACCGATAGGCCTGCAAGCGTAATGATGAGGCCAGCGGCAGAATGGGTAACTCCTGCGCCAGAATACTTTGCGCTTCGTCATAGGCTTCAATACGCGCCGCCAGTTGCTGCGAAGAGAGCGCCTTACGCAACACGTTGTCGAATTTCGGGTCGCACCAGTGGGCGAGGTTGGTCTGCGAATGAATTGCCGCGCAGCTCAGTAGCGGACGGAAGAAACTGTCCGGGTCGTTACTGTCCGTCGCCCAACCGGATAACGTCAGATCATGGCTCATATCCATCAACCGCGCCTCCTGAAAACGACCTTCTACCGGCACAATCACCACTTTCACGCCGACCTGTGCCATATCCGCCTGAATCAGTTCGGCAGTTTTCAGCGGACTGGGGTTCCACGCCTGCGAACGTGTTGGCACCCACAGTTTCAGCGTTAAGTTTTCCAGCCCCAATGCCTTTAACTGTTCGCGTGATTTCGCCGGATTGTATTCGGTAATTTTAGCCTCGTTGTCATAAGCCCACGAGGCGCGCGGTAAAATAGAGGCCGCCGTTTCAGCCGTACCGTAATAGATAGATTGCATCAGGCGCTGGTTATTAATCGCCAGTGCCAGCGCATGACGGACAGCCGGATTATTTAGCGGCGGTTTGGCGGTGTTAAATGCCAGATAGGCGACGTTCATCCCTGGACGCAGCGTTAAACGCAAACGCGGGTCGTCGCGCAAAATGGATAGCTGGCTGGCAGCAGGCCAGGCCAGAACATCACATTCACCGGTCAATAGTTTCGACAGACGTCCGGTGCCACCAGAGCCTAAATCCACCACCACCTGCGGCATCAACGGTTTGCCTCGCCAGAACTCATCATGACGTTGCAGGCGAATATATTGCCCCGTGCGATTTTCCGACAGTTTATACGGCCCGGTGCCTACGGGTTGGCGGTCGAGTTGTTCCTGACGATCTTCTTTCTCTAATTTCTGCGCATATTCGGCAGACATTACCGACGCATAATGGGTCGCCAGATGCCATAAAAAAGAAGCATCCGGCTGGGCGAGACGAAACTCAACGGTGTGATTATCCAGCTTGCGGACGCTTTTCACGTTATCAGCAAATTGCAGGCTGTCGAAATAGGGGAAATTGCTCCCGTTGACGTTATGCCACGGGTTGTTACGGTCAAAAATTCGCTGGAAGGTAAACACCACATCGTCGGCATTCATTTTGCGAGTAGGCGTAAACCAGTCGGTTTTTTGAAACGGGACATCGCGACGCAGGTGGAAGCGATAGGTCGCGCCGTTGTCGAGCACTTCCCAGCTTTCGGCAAGTTCCGGCATCAGACGATAAGTATAAGGATCGACATCCAGTAGTCGATCATAAAACTGGGCGGCAAGGGTATCGACAATTAACCCACTGCTCGCTTTGGATGGGTTAAAGGTGTTGACCTGCCCGCTGACGCAATAGACAAAACCGCTGTCGCGGATATCAGCGTGCGGGGTGGGTTCAGGCGCGGCGATTGCCTGACCACTCACAAGTCCAGCAATCACCAAAAGAGACGATAATACCTGGCGCATAATATTAAGGGATTTTATGTAAAGAGGCTATCTTACTAATATTTAATGACATTTGCCATTACCGTTTGTGTTCAGGGGTCGCAATGAGGGCAGTATGGTTGGTTGTTGCACATGTGGCGTCGCCATCTGTTCAACATTCGTACCCGTGATTTCTTATAACTATAACTCACAGAACTACTTAGCGAGGTGCCGTTTGACTTGCTCGTAAGAAGCCAGCCCGAACTGGCCTTAATAAAGGATTACTCATTACCCCATTGATTCAAAAACTCTGCGATCTCATCAATGCGTGCGGGATTGATCCCCGCTTCAGCAGCCATGTCATGCTGAGCTTCTTCGCTGATCTCTTCATTATTCATCAAACGGGTGAGCAGTAACTGGAAGTAGTGAGCCAGTGGCGTGCGTTCAGCTTCTGCGACAGGTTCTGCGCATTCGGTCGCGTACTCATCGGCAATATCAAAATATTTTAGTGGGATATCGTGGTTCATTATCTGCCCTGGGGTTAATGCGTTAAGCACAGGGGCGGATGATAGCACTCGTGATCCGGGTCATACATCTTTTTATGGATAATGGCGCTGCGTATTGCCAACAGGCAGGGCAATACGCAGCGCATCCAACACATTACGTCTCGCTCACTGGTGTTCTGTCACCTTCATACAACGGCACTTTGCGATAGCGGCGGATCAGATACCACAAATATGCGCCGCCTAACGAGGCCCAAACCAGACCGAGCGTCAGTGAAGTTGACTCCAGGTTAACCCACAACACGCCTACCGTCAGCGCGCCAACCAGCGGCATCAGCAAATAGTGAAAGTGATCCTTCCAGCTTTTATTCATTCCTTTACGCCGCCAGAAATGATTAAACACCGACAAATTGACGAAGGTAAATGCCACCAACGCGCCGAAGTTAATCAATGCTGTAGCGGTGACTAAATCAAAGAACAGCGCCGACAACGCGACAATCCCGACCATAATGACGTTCAGCGCCGGGGTGCGCCATTTCGGGTGCACATAGCCAAACACGCGCTCCGGAAACACATTGTCACGCCCCATCACATACAGCAGACGCGACACGCTGGCATGTGAAGCCAGGCCAGACGCTAATGTGTTCACAAACGTGGTGCAGAGGAAAATCGACTGGAACAGCTTGCCGCCGACGTACAGTGCAATCTCCGGCAGTGCGGCATCCGGGTCTTTAAAGCGGCTGATATCCGGGAAGAACAGTTGCATAAAGAACGATGCGGCAATAAAGATAACGCCGCCGTAGACCGCCGTCAGGAAGATGGCTTTTGGAATAACGCGCGCGGCGTCCGGCGTCTCTTCTGAAAGCGTGGTCACCGCATCAAAACCAAGAAACGAGAAGCACACGATCGTCGCCCCGGTAATAATCGGAATCAGATGCGCGTTCTCACTGATAAACGGCTGTAGCGACCAGACGGTGCCGACACCTTCCCCTTTATGTAGCCCCTGAACCACCAGGAAGATGAACACCACCATGATGGAGATCTGCACCAGTACAAACAGGGTATTGAAGTTAGCGACCAGGTTGACGCTCTTCAGATTCGCGGCGGTTAAAATGGCGACGAAGGTTACCATCCACACCCACGGCGGCACTTCCGGGAAGAGGGCGGAGAGATAGATTTTCGCCAACAAAACGTTGATCATCGGCAAAAAGAGATAATCCAGCAGCGATGACCAGCCGACCATAAAGCCGACGTGCGGGTTAATCGACTTTTGCGCGTAGGTATACGCCGAACCGGCCTCCGGAAACTGGCGAACCAGTTTGCCGTAGCTGATAGCGGTAAACAGCACACCCGCCAGCGCCAGCAAATAGGACGCCGGAACGTGACCGTCGCTAATGCCAGATACAATACCAAAAGTATCAAATACGGTCATCGGCGTGAGATAGGCCAGACCCATCATCACCACCTGCCACAATTTCAGTGATTTTCGCAGACGGGTTTTGCCGGGTTGCGCAGCAATATTCAGTGGTGAATTAATAGCCATAATTGCTGCCTCCCCTGCGTAATAAGGTTTGCGGTCGTGTCGACCTGAAATCAAACCTGTTTAGCAAGGGAAGCAAAGGGGGCGGAGTCCAGTCAGTCGCAGGAGGGGCGCATACGCAGCCTCCCTCGCCATGCGGGGATTTAATCATCGGCATCATCTCATTTCCTCGTCACAGTCTTAATCGTTAACGGAAGCCCGTTGCCGCCTGTGCTCCATAACGCGACATCCGGGAAATGTCTGGATTACCAGCAAATGTCAGGCCTGGCTCCGCTCAGGCCGATGAAACAACCCCGCAAGGGGTATTACGCGTTTTTCAACATCCACTCAATTTCTGTTTCTGTGATGAGGCGCTCAAACTGCAACAGCTCATCATTTTTACAGGCGTGATACACATGACAGAAACGTTCGCCTAAATAGTGGCGCAGGTGATCATTCTCGATAAACTCACCCAGGGCATCGCTCTGGCGAATCGGGAAGGGTAAGCCTTCCTGTTCCAGGCCGTTGCCTTCGACTTCTTCCTGTAACGGCAGCTCGTTATCAAGGCCATGCAAAATACCGGCAAAAATCGCTGCCATCACCAGATATGGGTTGGCATCGGCACCCGCCACGCGATATTCCACGCGGTGGTTATGACGGTCGCCGCACGGAATACGCAGGGCGACGGTACGGTTGTTATGGCCCCACGACGCCTGCGTCGGTACATACATACCTGGCTGGAAGCGGCGATACGAGTTCACGTTTGGTGCCAGCAACGCCATTGATGACGGCATCAGGTCAATCATCCCGGCGAGCATCTTTTTCAGCAGCGGCGAATCTTCGCCTTCCGCGTCAGAAAGCACGTTCTCGCCACGATTATTTTGCATACTGATATGGATATGCATCCCGCTGCCCGCGTGTTCTTCATACGGCTTCGCCATAAAAGTGGCGTGCATCTTATGCTTTTCCGCCATCAAGCGCACCAGGCGTTTAAGGGCTAATGCATCATCGCAGGCTTCCAGCACGTTATCGGTATGGTAAAGGTTGATTTCAAACTGGCCTGGCGAAGCCTCGGCGACCGCACCATCTGCCGGAATCAGCTGTAATTGCGCCAGTTCATCAATATCATTGAGCACATCGGCGAAGTGGTTGAGGTTATCGACAGAGTAGACCTGGCTTTGGGTATTGCGGTCATCGGTGCCTGGCGCACAGGGCGGTTGCAGATACCCTTCGGCGTCGCGCTGGCGATCCAGTAAATAGAACTCCAGCTCTACCGCTACGACCGGGAACAATCCGCGCTGGCGTAGCTGCTGCCACAGGCGGTTGAGTACATTCCTCGGCTCAACGTCAAAGGGAGCGCCATCTTCATCGACCATGGTCAGAAGCATTTGACCAATAAACTCAGGATCGGCGGCAGAAGGGGTTAAAGAACCGAGAATAGGGATACAGGTACGATCTGGCTCGCCCATTTCTTGACCTAGCCCTGCTTCTTCTACCACATTGCCCAGAATATCCATCGCAAACACCGAAGCCGGGAAGTAGCATCCTTTCTCCAGTTTTTTCAGGCTGGAGAAGGGGACGCGTTTTCCACGAAAACAGCCATTCAGATCGGTAAGTAAAACATCAACATATTGCGTATTCGGGTAGCGATCCAGGTAGCGTTTCACTTCCTGCGTGAAGGCGCTACCCCGCCTCTCTTCTGACTGCTGAACAAAGTTTTCTACTTCAACGATATTGGTTTCCATGATTCTTCGCCTTTGGTTTTGTTTTCCACTCGTTATCAGAGCGTAAAATATAATGACCACTCTTCGAATCTGTATGCAAACTAAATGTTTGTCAAATGTTAAATTAAGTTTGCAAAAAAGAAAACTCACTGCTAGATTGAAAAAATATTGAACAGAAGGGTCATTTAAACCGCAGTAATGGCGATAATTTAGTCCACTTTGTGAGATTGAGCATGGAAAATATAATGAACAATCCTGTTATCGGTGTCGTAATGTGCAGGAACAGGCTTAAGGGTCATGAGACCCAGACTCTGCAAGAAAAGTACCTGAATGCCATCATTCACGCAGGTGGTTTGCCGATTGCGCTTCCCCATGCGCTGGCTGAGCCGTCATTACTTGAAGAACTTTTGCCGAAACTTGATGGCATTTATCTTCCTGGTAGCCCCAGCAATGTGCAGCCGCACCTATATGGTGAAAACGGCGATGAGCCTGACGCCGATCCCGGGCGTGATCTTCTGAGCATGGCGTTAATTAACGCTGCACTCGAAAGGCGCATCCCCATTTTCGCCATCTGCCGGGGTTTACAGGAACTGGTGGTGGCAACCGGAGGTTCGTTGCATCGCAAGCTGTGCGAACAGCCTGAATTGCTGGAACATCGGGAAGATCCCGAACTGCCGGTGGAGCAGCAATATGCGCCGTCGCATGAAGTTCAGGTTGAAGAGGGGGGATTACTGTCTGCGCTGTTACCTGAATGTAGCAACTTTTGGGTAAACTCTCTGCATGGACAAGGGGCGAAGGTTGTTAGCCCACGGTTGCGTGTTGAAGCTCGCTCGCCGGATGGCTTAGTTGAGGCGGTGAGCGTCATCAATCATCCTTTTGCGCTGGGCGTACAGTGGCACCCGGAATGGAACAGTAGCGAGTACGCGCTTTCGCGTATATTGTTCGAGGGCTTTATCACCGCTTGTCAGCACCATATCGCTGAAAAACAGCGACTCTGACCACTACAGTTTAAGGAAATGCAAATATGAGTGATGAGGGACTGGCGCCAGGAAAACGCTTGTCGGAAATCCGCCAGCAGCAGGGGCTTTCACAACGTCGTGCCGCCGAACTCTCCGGGCTGACTCACAGTGCTATCAGTACGATAGAACAGGATAAAGTCAGCCCTGCCATCAGTACGCTGCAAAAGCTGCTGAAGGTGTATGGACTGTCACTCTCGGAATTCTTTTCCGAGCCGGAAAAACCTGATGAGCCGCAGGTCGTCATTAATCAGGACGACTTAATTGAAATGGGTAGTCAGGGTGTGTCAATGAAGCTGGTTCATAACGGTAACCCGAATCGCACGTTGGCGATGATCTTTGAAACGTACCAGCCGGGCACAACCACTGGGGAAAGAATTAAGCATCAGGGTGAGGAAATAGGCACTGTACTGGAAGGTGAAATTGTTCTGACCATTAATGGACAGGATTATCACCTCGTCGCGGGGCAAAGTTATGCCATTAATACCGGCATCCCGCACAGTTTCAGCAATACGTCGGCAGGCATTTGCCGAATTATCAGCGCCCATACACCCACCACGTTTTAATCTTTTAGCTCTGTAAGCCGGGTAAGCGCAATGCGCCCGGCAATCTATAAAGAATGTCGCCAGAAATAAACGGGCATACGGCCCGGGGATCTCTGCGCCCTGACGTTCACAAACTGCATATATCTGATAGACGTGAAACAGGAGTCATAATGAATTTTCATCATCTGGCTTACTGGCAGGATAAAGCGTTAAGTCTCGCCATTGAAACCCGCTTATTTATTAACGGTGAATATACCGCTGCGGCGGAAAACGAAACCTTCGAAACCGTTGATCCGGTCACCCAGGCGCCGCTAGCGAATATTGCGCGCGGTAAAAGCGCCGATATCGACCGCGCAGTGAGTGCGGCACGCAGCGTATTTGAACGCGGCGACTGGTCGCTCTCTTCTCCGGCTAAACGCAAAGTGGTACTGAATAAACTCGCCGATTTAATGGAAGCCCACGCGGAAGAACTGGCGCTGCTGGAAACCCTCGACACCGGTAAACCGATTCGTCACAGCCTGCGTGATGATATTCCCGGCGCGGCGCGCGCCATTCGCTGGTACGGCGAAGCTATCGATAAAGTTTACGGCGAAGTGGCGACCACCAGTAGCCATGAGCTGGCGATGATTGTGCGCGAACCGGTCGGCGTAATTGCCGCCATCGTCCCGTGGAACTTCCCGCTGTTGCTGACCTGCTGGAAACTCGGCCCGGCGCTGGCGGCAGGTAACAGCGTTGTCCTGAAGCCGTCTGAAAAATCACCGCTCAGTGCGATTCGCCTTGCGGGGCTGGCGAAAGAAGCAGGTCTGCCGGATGGCGTGCTGAACGTAGTAACTGGTTTTGGTCATGAGGCGGGGCAGGCGCTTTCTCGTCATAACGATATCGATGCCATCGCCTTTACCGGCTCCACGCGTACCGGTAAACAACTGCTGAAAGACGCAGGCGACAGCAACATGAAACGCGTCTGGCTGGAAGCAGGTGGTAAAAGCGCCAACATCGTTTTTGCTGACTGCCCGGATTTGCAACAGGCGGCAAGCGCGACCGCCGCAGGCATCTTCTACAACCAGGGGCAGGTGTGCATCGCCGGAACCCGTTTATTGCTGGAAGAGAGCATCGCCGATGAGTTTTTAGCCCTGTTAAAACAGCAGGCGCAAAACTGGCAGCCGGGGCATCCACTTGATCCTGCAACCACGATGGGCACCTTAATCGACTGCGCTCATGCCGACTCGGTACACACCTTTATTCGTGAAGGCGAAAGCAAAGGGCAACTGCTGCTGGATGGTCGTAACGCTGAACTGACTGCGGCCATCGGCCCGACCATCTTTGTCGACGTAGAGCCCAATGCGTCTCTAAGTCGCGAAGAGATTTTCGGCCCGGTGCTGGTGGTCACGCGTTTCACATCAGAAGACCAGGCGCTACAGCTTGCCAACGACAGCCAGTACGGGCTCGGTGCGGCGGTATGGACGCGCGATCTCTCCCGCGCGCACCGCATGAGCCGTCGCCTGAAAGCTGGTTCCGTCTTCGTCAACAACTACAACGATGGCGATATGACCGTACCGTTTGGCGGTTATAAGCAGAGCGGCAACGGTCGCGACAAATCCCTGCACGCCCTTGAAAAATTCACTGAACTGAAAACCATCTGGATAAGCCTGGAGGCCTGAAATGACCGAACATACCAGTAGTTACTACGCCGCCAGTGCGAATAAATATGCGCCTTTCGACACGCTGAATGAGTCGATTTCCTGCGACGTTTGCGTGGTTGGCGGCGGCTATACCGGGCTTTCCTCCGCGCTGCATCTGGCAGAAGCGGGCTTTGACGTGGTGGTTCTTGAAGCCTCACGCATCGGCTTCGGCGCAAGCGGACGCAATGGCGGGCAGCTTGTGAACTCCTACAGCCGCGACATCGACGTGATCGAAAAAAGCTACGGCATGGACACCGCCCGTATGCTCGGCAGCATGATGTTTGAGGGTGGCGAGATCATCCGCGAACGTATCAAACGTTATCAGATTGACTGCGACTACCGCCCCGGCGGCCTGTTTGTGGCGATGAATGATAAACAGCTCGCGACGCTCGAAGAGCAGAAAGAGAATTGGGAACGCTACGGCAATAAACAGCTGGAGCTGCTGGACGCCAACGCCATTCGCCGTGAAGTAGCCAGCGATCGCTACACCGGCGCGCTGCTGGATCACAGCGGTGGGCATATTCACCCGCTGAACCTCGCCATTGGTGAAGCCGATGCCATCCGCCTGAACGGCGGGCGTGTGTATGAACTTTCTGCGGTCACGCAGATCCAGCACACCACGCCAGCCGTTGTGCGCACTGCCAAAGGCCAGGTGACGGCGAAGTATGTGATTGTCGCCGGGAATGCGTATCTGGGCGATAAAGTAGAGCCGGAACTAGCGAAACGCAGCATGCCGTGCGGCACGCAGGTGATCACCACCGAACGGCTGTCGGAAGATTTAGCCCGTTCGCTGATCCCGAAAAACTACTGTGTGGAAGACTGTAACTATCTTCTTGATTACTACCGCCTGACTGCCGATAACCGCCTGCTGTACGGTGGTGGCGTGGTGTATGGCGCACGTGACCCGGATGACGTTGAGCGCCTGGTGGTGCCGAAACTGCTGAAAACCTTCCCGCAACTGAAGGGCGTCAAAATCGACTACCGCTGGACGGGCAACTTCCTGCTGACCCTGTCGCGCATGCCGCAGTTTGGTCGCCTTGATACCAACATCTATTACATGCAGGGTTACAGCGGCCACGGCGTCACCTGTACTCATCTCGCCGGACGTTTGATTGCCGAACTGCTGCGCGGCGACGCCGAACGTTTCGATGCCTTCGCCAATCTACCGCATTACCCGTTCCCCGGCGGGCGCACGCTGCGCGTGCCATTTACCGCGATGGGCGCGGCTTATTACAGCCTGCGCGATCGTCTGGGCGTTTAATTTCCGATTAACCGTGAAGAGTCAAAAGGTGTGAAACATGAGCAACAATGAATTCCATCAGCGTCGTCTTTCTGCTACCCCACGCGGAGTTGGCGTGATGTGTAACTTCTTCGCCCAGTCGGCAGAAAACGCCACGCTGAAGGATGTAGAGGGCAACGAGTACATCGATTTTGCCGCAGGCATTGCGGTGCTGAACACCGGGCATCGCCACCCTGAACTGGTCGCGGCAGTGGAACAGCAGTTGCAGCAGTTCACCCATACGGCGTACCAGATCGTGCCATACGAAAGCTATGTCACCCTGGCGGAGAAAATTAACGCCCTTGCCCCGGTGAGCGGGCAGGCCAAAACCGCGTTCTTCACCACCGGTGCGGAAGCGGTGGAAAACGCGGTGAAAATCGCCCGCGCCCATACCGGACGCCCTGGCGTGATTGCGTTTAGCGGCGGCTTCCACGG
This sequence comes from Escherichia ruysiae, assembly GCF_031323975.1. Taxonomy (NCBI): domain Bacteria; kingdom Pseudomonadati; phylum Pseudomonadota; class Gammaproteobacteria; order Enterobacterales; family Enterobacteriaceae; genus Escherichia; species Escherichia ruysiae. Next base: position 550,267 of record NZ_JAVIWS010000001.1, on the reverse strand, counting down.
TCGCACGTATATGACTATGGCGCTGACCGGCAAAGTCGCACCGTACAAAATTGGCTTCGGCCCGTTCCCCGGTTCGGTTTATCACGTGCCGTATCCGTCAGATTTACAGGGCATTTCGACGCAAGATTCTCTCGCCGCCATCGAGCGTTTGTTTAAATCAGACATCGAAGCGAAGCAGGTTGCCGCCATTATTTTCGAACCGGTACAGGGCGAGGGCGGTTTTAACGTGGCGCCAAAAGAGCTGGTTTCTGCGATTCGCCGTCTGTGCGACGAGCACGGTATTGTGATGATTGCTGATGAAGTGCAAAGCGGTTTTGCGCGTACCGGTAAACTGTTTGCCATGGATCACTACGCCGATAAGCCGGATTTAATGACGATGGCGAAAAGCCTCGCGGGCGGGATGCCGCTTTCGGGCGTGGTCGGTAATGCCAACATTATGGATGCGCCTGCACCGGGTGGGCTTGGCGGCACCTACGCCGGGAACCCGCTGGCAGTTGCCGCCGCGCACGCAGTGCTCAACATTATCGACAAAGAATCCCTTTGCGACCGTGCGAATCAACTCGGTCAGCGCCTGACGCAAACGCTGATTGAGGCCAAAGAAAGCATTCCGGCCATTGCTGCGGTACGCGGTCTGGGGTCGATGATTGCGGCAGAATTTAACGACCCGCAAACGGGCGAGCCGTCAGCCGCCATTGCGCAGAAAATTCAGCAACGCGCGCTGGCGCAGGGGCTGTTACTGTTGACCTGTGGCGCATACGGCAACGTGATTCGTTTCCTGTATCCGCTGACCATCCCGGATGCGCAGTTCGATGCGGCAATGAAAATTTTGCAGGATGCGCTGAGAGATTAATAGCCCAACGCAATAATGCCTGATGCGCTGCGCTTATCAGGCCTACAAACGGCGTATTGATTTTGTAGGCTTGATCGCCTCATCCGGCAAGCCACATTGCCCAACTCCACTAAATCTGGTGCTTTTTAAGCAATGCGCGGAATTGATGATAGGTTAACCCCAGTAATTCAGCCGCGCGCTTCTGGTTATATTTCCCCTGTTGCAAACTGAGTTGCAGCAACTCTTTTTCCTGCTGCATCTGAAACTCACGTAAATCCAGCGGCAGTGCCGGAAGCGAGGTGGTTTCTGAAACGGCGATAGTGTCTTCAGGTGGACGCCGTTTAAAGGGATCAATAATGATCTCATCAAGCGGATAATCGCTGGTGCCGTGGCGATACACCGAACGTTCCACCACGTTTTTCAATTCACGGATATTTCCTGGCCAGCGATAGTTCAGCAACGTTTCTCTGGCACGCTCCGTAAAACCAGGAAACAGAGGCAGTTTTATTTCCCGACACATCTGGATGGCGAAGTGCTCCGCCATCAGCATAATGTCGCTTTCACGCTCGCGTAGTGGCGGCAGTTGCACCACGTCGAAAGCCAGGCGGTCGAGCAGGTCGGCGCGAAAAGTACCTTCATTGACCATCGCCGGAAGATCGGCATTCGTCGCGCATACCAACCGCACATTCACCTGCAATGGCTGGCTGCCGCCAACGCGCTCCAGTTCACCGTACTCAATCACACGCAATAATTTTTCCTGCACCATCATCGGTGCTGTAGCGAGTTCATCAAGAAATAGCGTACCGCCGTCGGCACGTTCAAATCGTCCCGGATGGCGTTTTTGCGCTCCGGTAAACGCACCGGCTTCGTGACCAAACAGTTCGGAATCCAGCAGATTTTCATTTAACGCTGCGCAGTTAAGGGAAATAAACGGCCCTTGCCAGCGGGAGGAGAGATAATGCAAACGGCTGGCGATCAGCTCTTTACCGGTGCCGCGCTCGCCAATAATCAAAACCGGTTTGTCCAGCGGCGCGAGATGCGAAACCTGTTCCAGCACTTCAAGAAAGCTGTTCGCCTCACCGAGTAAGTTATCTTTGTATTCTGCCATGATGAAATTCGCCACTTGTTAGTGTAATTCGCTAATTCATCCTGGCATGTTGCTGTTGATTCTTCAATCAGATCTTTATAAATCAAAAAGATAAAAAATTGGCACGCAAATTGTATTAACAGTTCAGCAGGACAATCCTGAACGAAGAAATCAAGAGGACAACATTATGGGTATTTTTTCTCGCTTTGCCGACATCGTGAACGCCAACATCAACGCCCTGTTAGAGAAAGCGGAAGATCCGCAGAAACTGGTGCGTCTGATGATCCAGGAAATGGAAGATACATTAGTTGAAGTGCGTTCTACCTCGGCGCGTGCACTGGCGGAAAAGAAACAGCTGACTCGCCGTATTGAACAAGCGTCGGCGCGTGAAGTTGAGTGGCAGGAAAAAGCCGAACTGGCGCTGCTGAAAGAGAGAGAAGATCTGGCGCGTGCGGCGTTAATTGAAAAACAGAAACTGACCGATCTGATTAAGAGCCTGGAACACGAAGTGACGCTGGTGGACGATACGCTGGAGCGTATGAAGAAAGAGATTGGTGAGCTGGAAAACAAATTGAGCGAAACACGTGCTCGCCAGCAGGCATTGATGTTGCGTCACCAGGCAGCAAACTCGTCGCGTGATGTGCGTCGTCAACTGGACAGTGGCAAACTGGATGAAGCAATGGCGCGTTTCGAATCTTTCGAGCGTCGTATCGACCAGATGGAAGCGGAAGCAGAAAGCCACAGCTTCGGCAAACAAAAATCGCTGGACGATCAGTTTGCCGAACTGAAAGCCGATGATGCAATCAGTGAGCAACTGGCACAATTAAAAGCCAAAATGAAGCAAGACAATCAATAATAACATCCAGGCGGCGTCCGAACGCGCCGCCGCTCATCGTCTAAGGAGTACTTATGAGCGCGCTATTTCTGGCTATTCCGTTAACCATTTTTGTGCTGTTTGTTTTACCGATCTGGTTATGGCTGCATTACAGCAACCGATCCAGTCGCGGTGAATTGTCGCAAAGCGAACAGCAGCGATTAGTGCAACTGGCTGATGAAGCAAAACGGATGCGCGAACGCATTCAGGCGCTGGAATCCATTCTTGATGCAGAACATCCGAACTGGAGGGATCGCTAATGGCGGGTATTAATCTCAATAAAAAATTATGGCGTATTCCACAGCAGGGCATGGTGCGCGGCGTCTGCGCGGGGATTGCTAATTATTTTGATGTACCGGTAAAACTGGTGCGTATCCTCGTGGTGCTGTCGATTTTCTTCGGCCTGGCGCTATTTACCCTGGTTGCTTACATCATTTTGTCATTTGCTCTTGACCCGATGCCGGACAACATGGCGTATGGTGAACAACAACCTTCCAGCAGCGAATTGCTGGATGAAGTCGATCGTGAACTGGCTGCCAGTGAAACGCGTTTACGCGAGATGGAACGTTATGTCACTTCCGATACCTTCACGCTGCGTAGCCGTTTCCGTCAATTGTGAGGAAAGTTATGAATACTCGCTGGCAACAAGCTGGGCAAAAGGTGAAGCCTGGTTTCAAATTAGCAGGCAAGCTGGTTCTTCTCACCGCTCTGCGCTACGGCCCGGCGGGTGTGGCGGGTTGGGCGATAAAATCTGTTGCTCGCCGACCACTGAAAATGTTGTTGGCTGTGGCGCTGGAACCGCTGTTAAGTCGGGCTGCCAATAAACTGGCGCAGCGTTATAAAAGGTGAGGGGAGTTTCGCAAAAATTGTTAAATCTCAGGCGTATAATGGATGGCAATTTTCATCCATAGAAGGACGCTTACATGTTTAAAAAAGGCTTACTTGCGCTGACGCTGGCGTTTTCACTGCCTGTTTTTGCTGCTGAACACTGGATCGATGTTCGTGTTCCAGAACAGTATCAGCAAGAACACGTTCAGGGAGCCATCAATATTCCCCTGAAGGAAGTGAAAGAGCGCATTGCCACCGCCGTTCCGGATAAAAACGACACCGTGAAAGTGTATTGCAACGCCGGACGCCAGTCCGGGCAGGCAAAAGAGATCCTCAACGAAATGGGATATACCCACGTTGAGAACGCCGGTGGTCTTAAAGACATTGCGATGCCGAAGGTCAAAGGTTAACAAATTACTTATTGAGCGGTGTAAATAACGCCGCTTATTCATTTGATAAATCAAAATTAACCCACATTATTATCTCCAGCATCTCATCCTTTCTACAGCTTTCTGGCACAGGACAGCAATGAAGCGACTCAAAAATGAACTTAACGCGCTGGTGAATCGTGGCGTCGACAGGCACCTGCGACTGGCGGTAACCGGACTTAGCCGTAGTGGCAAAACGGCGTTTATCACCGCGATGGTCAATCAGTTGCTCAATATTCATGCAGGAGCACGCTTGCCGCTGTTAAGCGCGGTGCGTGAAGAGCGCCTGCTGGGTGTGAAGCGTATTCCACAGCGCGATTTTGGCATTCCGCGTTTTACTTACGACGAAGGGTTAGTGCAGCTGTACGGCGACCCTCCCGCCTGGCCGACGCCAACGCGCGGCGTCAGCGAAATCCGCCTGGCATTGCGTTATAAATCGAATGATTCGCTACTGCGTCACTTCAAAGACACCTCCACGCTGTATCTGGAGATTGTGGATTATCCCGGCGAGTGGCTACTCGATCTACCAATGCTGGCGCAGGACTATTTAAGTTGGTCACGCCAGATGACGGGCTTGCTTAATGGTCAGCGCGGCGAGTGGTCGGCAAAATGGCGGATGATGTGCGAAGGACTTGATCCGTTAGCGCCTGCCGACGAAAACCGTCTTGCAGATATCGCCGCCGCGTGGACCGATTATCTCCACCACTGCAAACAGCAGGGGCTGCACTTTATTCAGCCTGGGCGCTTTGTTCTACCGGGGGATATGGCAGGCGCACCCGCGCTGCAATTCTTCCCGTGGCCGGATGTCGATGCCTGGGGCGAATCGAAACTGGCACAAGCAGATAAGCATACCAACGCCGGAATGCTGCGCGAGCGGTTTAATTATTACTGCGAGAAAGTGGTGAAGGGGTTCTATAAAAACCACTTTTTGCGTTTTGACCGCCAGATTGTGCTGGTGGATTGCCTGCAACCGCTCAACAGTGGACCGCAGGCATTTAATGACATGCGTCTGGCGCTGACGCAGTTGATGCAAAGTTTCCACTACGGGCAACGTACGCTTTTCCGCCGCTTGTTCTCGCCAGTTATCGACAAATTGCTGTTTGCCGCGACGAAAGCGGATCATGTGACCATCGATCAGCACGCCAATATGGTTTCATTACTGCAACAACTGATTCAGGATGCCTGGCAAAATGCGGCGTTTGAAGGGATCAGCATGGATTGTCTGGGGCTGGCCTCCGTACAGGCGACCACCAGCGGCATTATCGACGTCAACGGCGAGAAAATCCCGGCTCTGCGCGGTAATCGACTGAGCGATGGCGCACCGCTCACCGTTTACCCTGGTGAAGTTCCTGCGCGTTTGCCCGGTCAGGCGTTCTGGGATAAGCAAGGCTTCCAGTTTGAAGCGTTTCGCCCGCAGGTGATGGATGTCGATAAACCGCTGCCGCATATTCGCCTTGATGCCGCGCTGGAATTTTTAATAGGAGATAAATTGCGATGACCGAACCGTTAAAACCACGTATTGATTTCGACGGTCCGCTGGAAGTCGATCAGAACCCTAAATTTAAGGCGCAGCAGACCTTTGATGAAAATCAGGCGCAAAATTTTGCCCCGGCAACGCTCGACGATGTGCCGGAAGAAGAGGGGCAAGTCGAAGCGGTAATGGATGCGGCGCTGCGTCCGAAACGCAGTCTGTGGCGTAAAATGGTCATGGGTGGGGTGGCGCTGTTTGGCGCGAGCGTTGTTGGCCAGGGCGTGCAGTGGACGATGAATGCCTGGCAAACTCAGGATTGGGTAGCACTGGGCGGTTGTGCCGCTGGGGCATTGATTATCGGGGCTGGCGTTGGCTCAGTGGTAACAGAGTGGCGACGCTTATGGCGCTTGCGCCAGCGTGCGCACGAACGCGATGAAGCGCGCGATTTGTTGCATAGTCACGGCACTGGCAAAGGGCGCGCATTTTGCGAGAAACTGGCGCAGCAGGCCGGTATTGATCAGTCGCATCCGGCGCTGCAACGCTGGTATGCCTCAATCCATGAAACGCAGAACGATCGTGAAGTCGTCAGTCTGTACGCACATCTGGTTCAGCCAGTGCTGGATGCGCAGGCGCGCAGAGAAATCAGCCGTTCGGCGGCAGAATCTACCCTGATGATTGCCGTAAGCCCGTTGGCACTGGTGGATATGGCGTTTATTGCCTGGCGTAATCTGCGGTTGATTAATCGTATTGCTACGCTCTATGGCATTGAACTGGGTTATTACAGCCGTTTGCGCCTGTTCAAACTGGTATTGCTGAATATCGCTTTTGCCGGTGCTAGCGAGCTGGTGCGTGAAGTGGGGATGGACTGGATGTCACAAGATCTCGCTGCTCGTTTGTCAACGCGTGCTGCCCAGGGGATTGGCGCCGGACTCCTGACCGCGCGACTGGGAATTAAAGCTATGGAACTTTGCCGTCCGCTGCCGTGGATCGACGATGACAAACCTCGCCTGGGGGATTTTCGTCGCCAGCTTATCGGTCAGGTAAAGGAGACGCTGCAAAAGGGCAAAACGACCAGCGAATAATAACGCAATATCGGGTGCTGATCGGATATCTTTACGCCGAAGTGCCCGATTATCCGTCGTTGTGTCAATCTTTGTTGACAGAAATCTTCCTGCCACTCGAATAGTGTCATATCATCATATTAATTGTTCTTTTCTCAGGTGAAGGTTCCCATGCGTCTGGAAGTCTTTTGTGAAGACCGACTCGGTCTGACCCGCGAATTACTCGATCTACTGGTTCTAAGAGGCATCGATTTACGCGGTATTGAGATTGACCCAATCGGGCGGATTTACCTCAATTTTGCCGAACTGGATTTTGACAGTTTCAGCAGCCTGATGGCGGAAATTCGCCGTATTGCAGGTGTTACCGATGTGCGCACTGTGTCATGGATGCCTTCCGAGCGCGAACATCTGGCGTTGAGCGCATTGCTTGAGGCGTTGCCTGAACCCGTGCTTTCGGTCGATATGAAAAGCAAAGTGGATATGGCGAATCCGGCGAGCTGTCAGCTATTTGGTCAAAAACTTGATCGTTTACGCAATCATACCGCTGCGCAATTGATTAACGGATTTAATTTTTTACGCTGGCTGGAGAGTGACCCGCAGGATTCGCATAACGAACATGTGGTGATTAACGGGCAAAATTTCTTGATGGAGATAACGCCGGTTTATTTGCAGGATGAACACGACCAACACGTCCTGACCGGTGCGGTAGTGATGCTGCGCTCGACGATTCGTATGGGGCGTCAGTTGCAAAATGTGGCTGCGCAGGATGTCAGCGCCTTTAGTCAGATTGTCGCCGTTAGCCCGAAAATGAAACACGTTGTCGAGCAGGCTCAGAAACTGGCGATGTTAAGCGCGCCACTGCTGATTACGGGTGACACGGGTACTGGTAAAGATCTCTTTGCTTACGCCTGTCATCAGGCCAGCCCTCGCGCCGGTAAACCTTACCTGGCGCTGAACTGCGCGTCTATACCGGAAGATGCCGTTGAGAGCGAACTGTTTGGACATGCCCCGGAAGGGAAGAAAGGGTTCTTTGAGCAGGCGAACGGCGGTTCAGTGCTGCTGGATGAGATTGGTGAGATGTCGCCGCGAATGCAGGCTAAATTGCTGCGTTTCCTTAATGATGGCACTTTCCGTCGGGTTGGCGAAGATCACGAGGTGCATGTCGATGTGCGGGTGATTTGCGCGACGCAAAAGAATCTGGTTGAGTTGGTGCAAAAAGGCGTATTTCGGGAAGATCTCTATTATCGCCTGAATGTGTTGACGCTGAATCTGCCACCGCTGCGAGACTGTCCGCAGGATATCATGCCGTTAACCGAATTGTTCGTCGCCCGCTTTGCTGACGAGCAGGGAGTACCCCGGCCGAAATTGGCTGCCGATCTGAATACCGTGCTGACACGTTATGGCTGGCCGGGTAACGTGAGGCAGTTGAAAAATGCTGTCTATCGCGCACTCACCCAACTGGACGGCTACGAACTGCGTCCACAAGACATTTTGCTGCCAGATTATGACGCGACAACCGTTGCCGTGGGCGAAGATGCGATGGAAGGTTCGCTGGATGAAATCACCAGTCGATTTGAGCGTTCGGTGTTAACCCAGCTTTATCGCAATTATCCCAGCACGCGCAAACTGGCAAAACGTCTGGGCGTTTCACATACCGCGATTGCCAACAAATTGCGTGAATACGGCCTGAGCCAGAAAAAGAGCGAAGAGTAAACACGTAAAATGCCTGATGGCGCAATACCATCAGGCATAATAAATTACGCTTTCAGTACCGCCAGAGCTGCTTCGTAATCTGGCTCAGTGGTGATTTCATTCACCAGCTGGCTGAAAATCACATTGTCATTTTCATCAATTACGACAACTGCGCGCGCAGCCAGACCTTTCAGTGGGCCTTCAGCGATCTCAACGCCGTAAGCTTGCAGAAATTCGCTATTACGGAAAGTGGAAAGGGTGATGACGTTGTTAAGACCTTCCGCACCGCAGAAACGAGACTGGGCGAACGGCAGATCGGCGGAAATACACAGTACAACGGTGTTGTCGATTTCTGTCGCCAGTTGGTTAAACTTACGTACTGATGCGGCGCAAACACCGGTATCAATACTTGGGAAAATGTTCAGCACTTTGCGTTTACCTGCAAACTGCGTGAGGGTGACGTCAGACAGATCTTTTGCCACGAGAGTAAAAGTCTGCGCTTTGCTACCCACTTGCGGGATGGAATTGGCGACTGTAACCGGGTTGCCCTGGAAATGAACGATTTGTGACATGATTATCTTTCCTGTTTACATATAGTTAACGTCATACCTAGTTTATGCTAACTGTCAATAACACAGCAATCGCTATTTGCGCTTAATCCGCAGTCCATCGCGGCAACAAGGAGTAAAGATGAGAACCGTAAAGGTATTTGAGGAAGCCTGGCCGTTACATACCCCGTTTGTAATTGCTCGTGGCAGCCGCAGTGAAGCGCGCGTGGTGGTTGTTGAACTGGAAGAAGATGGTGTTAAAGGTGCTGGGGAATGCACTCCCTATCCGCGCTATGGTGAAAGTGACGCTTCAGTAATGGCGCAAATTATGAGTGTTGTGCCGCAACTGGAAAAAGGGCTGACACGTGAAGAACTGCAAAAAATACTGCCAGCGGGCGCGGCGCGTAATGCGCTGGATTGTGCATTGTGGGATCTCTGTGCACGTAAACAGCAGCAGACGCTGGCTGAATTTATCGGTATAACGCTTCCCGACACCATTACCACTGCACAGACGGTTGTCATCGGTACGCCTGATCAAATGGCCAGCAGTGCTGCGGCACTATGGCAAGCAGGGGCGAAATTGCTGAAAGTGAAACTGGATAACCATCTTATTAGCGAGCGGATGGTGGCAATTCGCTCGGCTGTACCCGATGCGACGTTGATTGTTGATGCGAATGAATCCTGGCGCGCAGAAGGATTGGCAGCGCGATGTCAGTTGCTGGCTGACTTAGGCATCGCGATGCTGGAACAACCGCTTCCCGCACAGGACGATGCGGCGCTGGAGAATTTTATTCATCCGTTACCCATTTGCGCTGATGAAAGTTGTCATACCCGTAGCAATCTGAAGGCGCTGAAAGGGCGCTATGAGATGGTTAATATCAAACTCGATAAAACGGGGGGGCTGACCGAAGCCCTGGCATTGGCGACCGAAGCGCGTGCACAAGGTTTTAGTCTGATGCTGGGCTGCATGTTGTGTACCTCTCGTGCTATTAGCGCCGCTTTACCGCTGGTGCCGCAGGTCAGTTTTGCCGATCTTGATGGGCCGACCTGGCTGGCGGTGGATGTGGAGCCGGCGCTACAGTTTACGACCGGCGAATTGCATCTTTAGGATGCCAGCGCAGTAAATTCGCCATTGCAAAGAGATACTTTTCACTGGCTTCATCGGAGGAGATGGGCGGAAACTCGGCGGTAATACAGTGCAGGTTCAGATCCGCACACCAACTGCCGAAGGAGCCGGGGGTTTCGTATCCGACGCTGGTCACCAGCGGCAATTCAAATGCCTGAGCCAGCCACTCACCTAATTCACTGTGTCGGGGATCTTCAATACAAGCCAGCGGATCGTGAAAAGAGACAATCCAGGCGGGGTGGATACGATGAATGAGCTGGCACAAAGCCTGAGTTTCAGGTTCGGAGCCGGGTTTATCGCCGGTCAGCAAGACCACGTCGCGCTCTTCGGCGGCACTGTTCCAGCGGTACACCGTTTCACCTTCCTTCCAGTTCGCCGCCGGAAAGTTTCTGTTTAGATCCACACCATTGGCATTAGCCCGCAGACCAAGCTGGCAACCGTCAGGATTCACACAGAGGACGACATGATGGCGGCGCAGAGACGGTGTTAACGTGCGTAATGCGCAGGAGAGGGTGACGACGGAAGAATTTTCGTCGCCGTGGGTGCCAGCCAGGATTAAACCACTTTCGCTGCTGGCGGCAGAAGCCGGAAACCAGATCAACGGCGCACCTAATAATGAACGTCCGTAATGTTCGGTTCCTGGCGGAAAAGCGCCCCGTTCGGCGCGCGGGCGGGTCACGGTCATAATCGTCTCGAATATAAGAAGTATTACAGGCAGTGTTGTGCAAATTTTGCGGATTATCAAATCCTTTTCGACAACGATATGTTATCGATCCTTTATCACTTTTTTGCCGGAAGTTATTTGCATTTCTTCAAGGAGAAACAAATAATTACGCATCATTATTAACGCAGGTTTGAGGGTAACTTATGAAGCACTCTGTTTCAGTCACGTGTTGTGCGCTGTTGGTCAGCAGCATTTCCCTGTCGTATGCTGCAGAAGTTCCGAGCGGCACAGTACTGGCAGAGAAGCAGGAGCTGGTGCGCCACATTAAAGATGAGCCTGCGTCGTTAGATCCCGCCAAAGCAGTGGGCCTGCCGGAGATTCAGGTCATTCGCGATTTGTTTGAAGGTCTGGTGAATCAAAACGAGAAAGGGGAGATAGTGCCTGGTGTCGCCACGCAGTGGAAAAGTAATGACAATCGTATCTGGACTTTTACCCTGCGCGATAACGCAAAATGGGCGGATGGCACACCGGTAACGGCGCAAGATTTTGTCTATAGCTGGCAACGTCTGGTGGATCCCAAAACATTGTCGCCATTTGCATGGTTTGCCGCGCTGGCGGGAATCAACAACGCACAAGCGATTATTGATGGTAAAGCCACGCCTGACCAGCTTGGCGTCACCGCAGTTGATGCCCATACTTTGAAAATTCAGCTTGATAAACCATTGCCGTGGTTTGTGAATTTAACCGCTAACTTTGCCTTCTTCCCGGTGCAAAAAGCCAACGTAGAAAGTAGTAAAGAGTGGACGAAACCCGGAAATCTGATCGGCAATGGCGCTTATGTTCTTAAAGAGCGCGTAGTTAATGAAAAACTGGTCGTGGTGCCGAATACCCATTATTGGGATAACGCCAAAACGGTGCTGCAAAAAGTGACCTTCCTGCCAATTAATCAGGAATCCGCAGCCACTAAGCGTTATCTCGCAGGCGATATTGATATCACTGAATCCTTCCCGAAAAATATGTACCAGAAACTGTTGAGGGATATTCCAGGGCAGGTTTACACGCCGCCACAGTTGGGGACGTATTATTATGCATTTAACACGCAAAAAGGGCCGACGGCAGATCAACGAGTGCGTCTGGCATTAAGTATGACGATTGATCGCCGCCTGATGACGGAAAAAGTGCTTGGTACAGGTGAAAAACCAGCATGGCATTTCACGCCAGATGTTACTGCCGGATTTACGCCAGAACCTTCGCCGTTTGAACAAATGAGTCAGGAAGAACTGAATGCCCAAGCGAAAACATTGTTGAGCGCCGCCGGGTATGGTCCACAGAAACCGTTGAAACTTACACTGTTATATAACACTTCGGAAAATCACCAGAAAATTGCTATCGCTGTGGCGTCGATGTGGAAAAAGAATCTTGGCGTAGATGTCAAACTGCAAAATCAGGAATGGAAAACCTATATCGACAGCCGTAATACCGGCAATTTTGATGTTATCCGCGCCTCGTGGGTGGGGGATTATAATGAACCATCAACCTTCCTGACGCTGTTAACGTCAACACACTCAGGAAATATTTCCCGCTTTAACAATCCGGCATACGACAAAGTGCTGGCTCAGGCATCGACTGAAAACACCGTTAAAGCACGCAACGCCGATTACAACACGGCAGAGAAAATCCTCATAGAGCAAGCACCGATTGCGCCAATTTATCAATATACCAATGGACGGCTAATCAAGCCGTGGCTGAAAGGTTATCCCATTAATAACCCGGAAGATGTGGCTTATAGCCGGACTATGTATATTGTAAAACATTGATTATGTTCTCATCTGGCGCAAAAAGTTGCGCCAGATTTTACAACCCCAATAAAATTTCTCTCTTTTTTAAATTTACCCTATAAAAGATTGCTCTCAAGATGAGACTGTGAAATTTCCAGTTTATATTAAGTACAAACTCTAATCATAAATTTTATTTGTCTGCTGTATTACATACTCCAAATATAAGCTGTGCTTTACTTTTTTTACAACGTGAATGCATTTCATCACTTGTAAAACATCTTCATTTGAAAATAAACACACAGCTAAAAATGGGGTGGTAAAATGAAAAAAGCCTCTGCTATTCCGTTAGTTATCTCTCTATTCCTCTCTCATTATTCTTCTTTTAGTCTGGCCGCAGAGCCGCTTCCCAATGCCGCATCACTGGGACTGGAAAACTTAACTCATGATCTCTCACGACAGGAGTTATTTGTAAAAATCCTGGGATCAGATCTTTCCCGTGAAATGGAATATGACACGTTCGCAGTAAAAAAATACTTTAAATTTCCGACTGATGTCTCTTATGACTCGGTATTAAATCAACCGCGACCAAGTTCTTTATTTGGAGTGGATATCAGCCATCATAACGGTAAGAATTTTCCAATCGAACTGTTGGCAAAAAATAAGTCTGTGTTTCTGTATATGAAGTCCAGTCAAGGAACGCGTTATGTCGATCCCGAATTTTCCGGTTTCTGGCAACGGGCCGGGGATACGGAACGGGGGGTAAAATTACACCGTGGAGCATATCATTTTCTTTCCAGCGGCACTCCGGCAGACGACGCTGAAACATGGGGACGTAAGCAGGCGATGACGTTTGTTAAAATTATTAAAGCTAACGGGGGATTACGCGCAACGGATATGCCACCGGCGGTGGATGTGGAGTGGGATGTGGACTCATCAACGGGTAAGGATCGTTGGCAAAAGCGTAAACCTGCTGAAATTATAACGATGATCAAGGCGTTTACCGCACAGGTCGAAGCCGATTTAGGGCGTAAACCGGTTATCTACACTGCGCGAGCCTGGTGGAAAGATGCCGTTGGTGGGGAAAATAGTTTTGCCCAGGTTGCAGATCACAAACTGTGGCTGGCTGATTACTCTAATCAGGCTCAGGCCAGTGAAACCCCGCGTTCAATCAACCAGACAAAATGGGCGATCTGGCAGTTCACCGACGCAGCACAGCTTAATTTAGGATCGAGTAAGAAGTTTGATGCCAGTATTTATAAAGGTCCAATTGCTGAATTTTATACCACTTTGGGCGTGCAGGAATTTTAACTTATGAACAGACGATGGCTTACTTTATGTATATCAGTTCTGGGGCTATTCGTTGCCGGAATATCACAGGGAATATCAGATGCACGTGCAGATGATATTTGTAAAAATGGTGCAATGGTTCCTGATGAGTATTGTCGTTTTTTTATCCATTATGGGCCTGAGGCTCCTGGTAAACTGGATATCCGAATCAGTGATGCGTTAAAAATACCAGATCAGGATGCAGCGAAAACCCGCGCGATTGGGCTGATTATTTCAATTTAAAAATATCCACTGTTACATGCAGATATTCCAGCAGCTGCAGTAGACGGTCAAAGAATGGCTGATTTTCTTATTAATGGGCAAAAGTTTGATGAGGTTATTTTACTGAAAGATCAGGATGCGTCACTGGATAACATTAATTATTTTCTGAAAGAATATCTCCCTGCCAGAGGGATGATGTTTGATAAGAAAGCTCGCTTGTTAATTGCTTATTCAGGTCATGGGCGTTTTGGCACTCAAAATGGTAATTCTGATAAGGCACCGGCATTTGTTTTGAGTAATGCTACAGATATCGATGGTTCAAAAGGTATGTATGAAATGCCAGCTTTGAATGCTCAACTCAACATTCTGGCAAAGCGTTATTTCCATATTTTGACTTTAGTCAATGCTTGTTTTGGTTCAGGTCTTTTTGGCATGACAGATGGCGCAGGGAATTCAAACGCGTATAGTAAACCAGGTGCGTATGCGATAGCCGCTGGTGATGATAAAACAGAAGTTTATTCCCTGGAAAAAGATAAAGGCAGTGTATTTTTTGATAGCCTTATAAAAGGAGTTGCTGATGGCATTGCCGACGAACGCTTCGGGAAATCGTATATGGTAAAAATTGATGGTAAAAAGGAATACTACGCGGGCATTACCCGAACATTAAGTTTGTTTATCTATGTGAACGACCAATATATAAAAATCAATGAAAAACTGGACGAGGAAGGGAAAGGAATACATCTTAGTGATGCCTGGATAGGAGCAACAGAAAACCCAGCCGGACCGGGTGGATTCTTCTTTATTAACGATCCTGCGGTCAGTCATCTGGATAAAAAAACACAATTATCAGCCGGGAATGCAGATGAATTTACGAATGTTGATAAGACCGCATATTCTATTAAAGAACCGCCTACTGCGCCAGATGAACCAAAGAACAAAGATATAATACCTATTGAAATTCCTTATGGCCCCGTAAGTGCAATTCCCAACCGACCTGATATCCGTATCTTCAAAACACCGGATATTTACCCGATCAGTGGCCATGATATCTCGTCTAACGATGGCGAAATCGACTGGAAATTGTTTCAGGAGAAATCACCTGCGCGTTTTGTCTACGTGAGAGTGGTTGGCTGGAGAGGGCCAGACTCGTCGTTTAAGGCTCACTGGAAGCAATTAGCAGATTCAAAATTTGATCGCGGAGGCTATTTTAAATTTGATTTTTGCCGCACTCCTGAGGCGCAACTGGAAACAGCAAAAAGCCTGCTGCCTGAAGACCCGAAAATGTTGCCTCCCGGTATTTTACTGGTGAATCCAGAAGGTGAAGATACAACCCAACTGGCTTGTTTTAAAAAATCGGGAATGGTGAATGCACGGAATGATATTTTACGTTTTGCTGCCCTGATATATAAAAATTACCATAAAATACCAATATTTTATGGCAATCATAATAATTTGTCCCATTTCATGGACAGTCGGTTCGACCAGTATATGGTGTGGATGGGGTATTGGGGACAAGCTGGTGTGAAGCTTGAGGGGCGTAATCCCTGGACACTTTGGCAATATTCAGGAAACGAAAAGGTGCCGGGCATTGGTCACAGCACAGAGTCAGAAGTATTCTTTGGTACTGAAGAACAGTATGCCCAGTTTAAAGCGGGTGAGAATAATGTCGCTCTGGCTGCGGTAAATTGAGGTAATAAATAAAACCGGATGTCGAATATTATTATCGTCATCCGGTTTTGTTGAGTTTTATTTAAGCTGTTCGGGAGGTGTAATATTATCCATATACAGCGTCTGGCTGGGGAACGCAAAATCCGCGCCGTGCGACTGCACAATATCGATAATCTTCAAATAAACATCCTGCTGGGCGGCCAGCCATTCGGCCCAGACCGTGGTCTTAGTAAAGCAATAGACCATAATATTTAATGACGAATCGGCAAACTGGTTGAAATAAACCAGTAAGGTTTGTCGCTGGTCGATAGCAGGGTGATTTTTCAGCATCTCACGTACGGCTTCGACAATAGCCCCAACTTTTGCGGCATCTTCATAACGTAAACCAATAGTAGTGGTAATACGCCGGTTGGTCATTCGCCCCGGGTTTTCTACGCTAATGGACGAAAAAAGCGAGTTTGGTACGTACAGTGGGCGATTATCAAAGGTGGTGATTTTTGTAATACGCCAGCCAATTTCTGCTACTGTGCCTTCGATATTCCTGTCCGGTGAACGGATCCAGTCGCCAATACTAAAGGGGCGATCGAAATAGAGCATAATCCCGGAAAAGAAGTTACTCAGAATATCTTTACCGGCCATACCGACAGCCAGACCACCAATACCACCAAAGGTCAACAAACCGGAAAGGCTCATGCCGAAATGTTCGCCATAAAGCAGAACAATCACCACGATAATGCTGATTTTGATGATGCGCGACATAATCCGCGCGCTGGTGATATCTCGACCTTTTTTTATCTGTTGCCTTTCAAACTGATTAATCAGGAGAAATAACTTAACCGTCAGAATAAGCGCAATCAGTGACGTACAGATAAAATCGATAACGCCTGGGGTGATAAATTTGAGTTTGTAATTTTCAATAACATAATTAATGATGCTGCCGACAGCACTGATAATTATGGTGTAGATCAAAAATTGAACCGCATGGAATAAGAATCCTTTTCTTTTACGATTTCCACGACGAAACCAAAAGCTCATCAGAATCAATGCTGCGCAGCTACCGAAAATAATGACCAGATTAAGCGCATTATTTGTAAACAGTTCAGCGATCATTGTTTTATCAGGCTCCTCCAGATAATTGATGTCATGCCGGAAACCCCTGGCGGGGGTATTTTATCGCGATAATTCATTCATATCATCAATAGACAGGGAAGGAAGTAGCAACATTAGCGAATTTATCAATGGGTTGATGATTTGAACGACAACAATCTCGTGCTTTCGGGGCAGACAACGAGGAAATGTCATGATATTGTTACACACAAGTAACAAAGGGTTTATCTGCATAAGGATTACATCATGATCATGGCGAAGCTGAAGTCAGCAAAGGGGAAGAAGTTTCTCTTTGGTCTGTTGGCGGTTTTCATTATTGCGGCGTCAGTTGTGACTCGCGCGACTATCGGCGGTGTTATCGAACAATATAATATTCCGCTTTCTGACTGGACGACATCAATGTATGTGATTCAGTCATCGATGATTCTTGTTTATAGTCTGGTCTTTACTGTATTGCTGGCAATCCCGCTGGGAATTTATTTCCTCGGTGGTGATGAGAAGTAAATAAAAGAAAGGCCCGAGATATCGGGCCTTGCAAGTAATTGATAAACAATTAATCGTCTTCTTCGTCATCCAGTTCTACAGGCGTCTGGTACTGGTCAGGTTTAATCACCAGCAAATCGCAGCGGAGATGATCAATCACCTGTTCAGCCGTATTACCAAGGAATGCCGCAGAGATACCGGTGCGTCCCACAGTGCCAAGAACGACAATCCCCGCCTGCAGATGTTCGGCCAGATCTGGAATCACTTCTTCTGGCAGACCTTTTTCAACGTGCGTCATGTTTTCATTAATGCCGAATTTCTGCCGCAGGGCTTTCATCGCCAGCAAATGTTGTCCACGAATGGCATCGTTATAAATACTTGGATCAAATTCCGGCAGTTCAATGGCAATATTGATAGGTGTTACGGGGTAGGCGCCAACCAGATGGACTTCGGTGTGATTTACCTGTTCCGCCAGCTCGATCGTTTCTTTCACCAGTTTTTCATTGAGCGCATTATGATATGGCTCTTCACTGGCGAGATTCACCGCCACCAGCGCCTTACCACCTTCCGGCCACGGCTGGTCTTTCACCATCCACACCGGGCTTGGGCATTTGCGTAACAGGTGCCAGTCGGTAGGGGTGAAAATAACCGCTTCCAGACGGTCATGTTGGTGCGCCATTTTTAGCACCAGATCGTGCCCACTGCTAACCACTTCCTGAATGATGGCTTCGAAAGGACGGTTATGCCATACCACTTTAATTTCAATCGGGACGCCAGCGTTGAGATAATACTTTGCCTGCTCATGGATCCAGGCAGTACGCTGGCTGATGACGCCCTGACGCATCGCGGTACGTTCGTCCGGGGAGAGCAGGGTAGTCATTTCGTATGAGAAGTCATAAATCGGCAAAAAGGCTTTAATTTTGCCACCAATCCGTTGATGTAAATAAACAGCTCGCCGTAATGCCGGTTGATCGTCCTGGTTAGGATCGATAACAACGAGCATGTTCTGATACATAGCCATACAGGGTCTCCTTACAACAACTGTCAACGCAGTTTGTAATTAAAAGATTAACCCATATCTGGTGAATGAAACAGTGATGAACCTTCTGCCAGATCAATAAATCAGAAAAATTTAATGATATGACAGAAGGATAGTCGATTATGCGGAAAAATCAGGCTACGTTGCGCGTATGACCAGCAAGCTGAGCCAGCGCATCGTTATTTTCGATGGTGATGTATTTACCTTTGACCGCCAACATGCCGCTTTTCTGGAAACGACCCAGCAGACGACTGATGGTTTCTACCGTCAGGCCAAGATAGTTACCGATATCGCCACGAGTCATCGTCAGGCGGAATTCACGAGGGGAGAAGCCGCGTTGGGCAAAACGACGGGACAGGTTGTAGATAAAAGCAGCCAGGCGTTCTTCTGCATTTTTCTTCGACAACAGCAGGATCATGTCCTGATCGCCTTTGATTTCACCGCTCATCAGACGCATCATCTGCTGACGCAGATTCGGCATTTTACCAGACAGATCGTCCAGGGTTTCGAACGGGATTTCACATACCATTGAGGTTTCCAGCGCCTGGGCGAAACTCGGGTGATGACCGCTACCAATAGCGTCAAAACCTACCAGATCGCCTGCTAAATGGAAGCCAGTGATTTGCTCGTCGCCTTGCTCTGTGATGGTATAACTTTTAATCGTACCGGAGCGGATGGCATAAAGCGATTTAAGTTCATCACCAGCCTTAAACAGCGTCTGGCCTTTCTGAATAGGCTTCTTTCGCTCGATGATATTATCAAGCTGATCAAGCTCATGTTCGTTGAGTGTGAACGGGATGCAAAGCTGACTGATGCTGCAATCCTGGCAATGGATAGCACAACCGCCAGACTGAATGCGCCGTATAATTCGCTTTTCCGGGATCATAGGTCTGCTCAAGCCGTAATTGATATTTGTCAATTTTAACATCTTTTTAGGGAGCAAGTAAGTCTAAGCAAACCTTAACAGCGGAGAATTCCGATAATAGATGTAAATTTATGTCTATCCCTTTGAAAAGCTTTAAATTGTTAAGGGTAACTTTACATAAAACTGTGAAAAAATCGGCACAAATTGTTTAAGGTTTACAGTAGCAGATAGCCTTCATGGCGCAATAACCACTCTTTTCGCTGCACTCCGCCTGCATATCCTGTCATCGTGCCGTTTCGTCCAATAACCCGGTGGCAAGGGACGACGATGCTGATCGGATTAGAGCCATTTGCTGCGCCAACGGCACGCGCTGCACCTGGTCGACCCAGATATTCAGCCAGTTGACCGTAATGCATTACCTGCCCGCAGGGGATAGTGCGCAGTGCCTTCCAGACTTCGCGCTGAAATGGCGTGCCTCCCGTGGCGGTAGGAAGCGTATCAATAATGCTAAGATTCCCGGCGAAATAGTCACGAAGCTTGTCGCTTAAACCACCTGGGTTGGTGGCAGAAATGCGCTTATAACCTTCTTTGCGATAATGGATGTCCAGCAGCTGCACCATGCGTTCGCTGTACTCTTCCCATTCAACCGCCCGCAGACGAAATTGTTCATCGCAGATCACCCACAGCGGTCCCAGTGGCGTGGCAATTTTTTCTTCAAGTAATCTCAGCATCCGTTCTCTCTTAATACTTAAGACAAACGTGGGTAAATCCCCGAACCAATAGGCAGACCGATAAGATACCACGCCAGCAACATTAGCAGCCATACCACCAAAAAGATTAAGACTAACAAAGAGTAAGTAGCTGGTTTCGCGTCTGGTTTGTCGCAGTCTGGTAGCATAAAGCGATTTTTTGATTTTTCAGCCTGAAGAAATGAGGGCAATCCTTCACATGGATCGAGGCTGGAATAATTCCAGTCAGCGAAATTTTACCGAAGGCGACCTGTTATTTGATTCAGCAGCGTGATAGCCGCCAGGCACCACTGATCTCGTCATTCATCACCCAATCCCGGCGAGAATGTGGTTATTTACAGAGCTAAAAATGAATAAAAAAATAGAGCCTGTCGACATCCGCCAGACTCTACAGTACACACAGCAGTGCATCCGCGTCTTAAATCCGGCCTGGGTTCCTGGTGACCGGTGACAGTGTTATAACGGTTTTGCCCATCCGTTGCCAATTTTCTTCAGTGACAGATTTCACGAAAATATAAGTTAAATCATTCGTCTCGTGATTGCATAATCATGCATCGCTAATCGACTGGTAAATTTACCGGGCGAGTAACCCGTTCGACGCTTAAACATATTGCCGAACGATTCGGCTGAGGCATAGCCCAGACGATGGGCAATTTTGGCCAACGAATATCCATCATCAAGAAGCGTTACTGCAGAAATAACGTGCATTTGCTGAACCCAGTGGCGAAATGTTAATCCCGTTTCTTTAACAAATAAGCGCATGAGTGTACGGCTACTGACGTTAATTTTATCCGCCAGATTATCCAGTGTTGGCAGATACCCTTGGTTGTTTAGCAAATTCTCACAAAGCTGCTGTAGCCGCTCATCATTTGGCCAGGGGAGTTCAAGTGACATTTTCACCCCCATTTTTATTTCCTGAAGTATCAGTGTCTCGAGGGCTGAAAAACGTAACTGTTGTTTATCTGTGGTATTTTGCGACGGTGGAAGTTGGTTAATTGCAATTAGTAATTCCCTTAACAGGGGTGAAATACCGGTCATGAAGCAAACTTTTCCCAGCGTTTCACTTTCCGCTTCTGAAACCAGTACGGTTTTTAAAAGTACGTTGCCCGTCGCAACAAACTTATGCGGCATTTGTGGAGGCAGCCAAAGCGCGCTGCTGGCATGGACTAGCCAGACGCTTTCTCCAGCCCATACACGAACGACGCCTTCAGCCGGGTAAAGCAACTGGGCATAGAGATGTTTATGCCAGGGAACTGTGCCTCCATTCAGATGTTCCGAATCCAGTCCGATAATGTGATGCCCTGGTGATGCTTTGGGTTGCAGTGTGATTGTCATTTACAGTAGGTATTTTGTCAGAAATCATCAAATAAGCCATGTTAAATTTTAAATATGACGTATGCAAGTTTCCGGATATATACGGTGTAAAGAGTGATGATAATTTCTAAAAAACAGCTTATTGGGGTGGTTGCGATCGGTATTCTTTTGGCTGGCGTTGTCTTTTTTATCTGGTGGGTAAGCAAAGGAAGATTTATACAGACGACGGATGATGCTTACATTGGTGGTAATATCACCACGGTGGCAAGTAAAGTTTCTGGTTATATTTCTGCTATAGAGGTGCTCGATAATCAGAGCGTAAAAAAAGGCGATATTATCCTGCGTCTCGATGATCGGGATTATCGTGCAAATGTCGCCAGGCTTGAGGCAAAAATAAAAAGTAGCAAAGCCAATCTCGAAAGTATTCAAGCCACTATTGCGATGCAGCAGTCGATAATTCAAAGTGCCAGTGAAACATGGCAGGCAGTAAAACATGAGGCGCAAAAGCGCCTGCGAGATACTGAACGTTATGAAAAACTCGCACAATCAGCGGCAATATCGCAACAAATTATTGATAACGCCAGGTTTGACTACCAGCAGGCCGCAGCAAAGGAGCGCAAAGCCGCGAACGATTTCCTGGTGGAGAAGCAACGGCTGGCGGTTTTATCTGCTCAGGAAGAAAATGCACGTGCGAGTATCGAAGAAGTTCAGGCCGCTCTGACTCAGGCACTACTGGATCTGGAATATACCCTTGTTCGTGCGCCGATTGATGGCATTGTCGCAAACCGCAGCGCCCATACAGGCAGTTGGGTGGAGGGCGGCACATCGTTAGTTTCACTAGTACCAGTCAGTGAGTTGTGGGTTGATGCAAATTTTAAAGAAAACCAAATAGCGGGAATGAAGCCTGGAATGAAGGCTGAGATCCGCGCAGATGTGCTCAAAGGGAAAGTGTTCAAGGGCTATGTTGAGAGTCTCGCCCCAGCGACAGGTGCCAGTTTCAGTTTGATCCCGATAGAAAATGCCACCGGAAATTTTACCAAAATTGTCCAGCGTGTTCCGGTACGGATTGCCTTTGACAGGCCAACAGAATTAAAGCAACTCCTTCGTCCGGGGCTGTCAGTCACTGTTAGTATTGATGAAAAATGATGATGGGGATGGCTATGCGTAAACATATTGCCTTCGCCAGTATGTGTATTGGGTTATTTATTGCTCAGCTTGATATTCAAATTGTTTCGTCATCCCTAAATGAAATAGGTGGTGGTCTGTCCGCAGGTAAAGACGAAATGGCCTGGCTTCAGACCAGCTATTTAATTGCTGAGATTATTATTATTCCGCTCTCTGGGTGGCTGTCACGGGTATTTTCCACTCGTTGGCTTTTTACGCTATCTGCGGGAATATTTACTTTAATGAGTATCGCTTGTGGTCTTGCATGGAATATTCAGAGCATGATTTTGTTTCGTGCTTTACAGGGAGCTGCTGGCGCATCCATGATCCCTTTAGTTTTCACGACGGCATTTATTTATTACCAGGGCAAAGAGTTGGGGTTGGCTGCTGCGGTAGTCAGTGCGCTGGCCTCATTGTCACCGACGCTAGGGCCAACTCTGGGGGGCTGGATCACTGATAACCTCGACTGGCGATGGCTATTTTATATCAATATATTACCGGGCATATATTTAGTTTTGAGTATTCCTTTTCTGGTTAATTTTGATAAACCTGATCTCTCTTTACTGAAAGTTGCTGATTATCCTGGTATTATCCTGTTGGCTCTGACACTAGGATGTCTGGAATATACCCTTGAAGAAGGAGCGCGCTGGGGATGGTTGAATGACAATACTATTTTGCTGACATCAGTTCTGGCATTGGTGAGTTTTACTTTATTTGCTGCGCGTACACTTACAATATCCAATCCGATCATGGATCTTCATGCTTTTAAGGATAAAAATTTTACGCTGGGATGTTTTTTTTCTTTTTCTGGAGGAGTTGGGATATTCTCTACTGTATATTTAATACCTGTATTTTTGGGGCGGGTTCGCGGATTAAATGCCGAAGAGATAGGTTTTGCCGTTTGCACAACAGGTATCTTCCAGTTACTTTCTGTTCCCTTTTACTTCTGGTTAACTAAAAAAATAAATCTGCGATGGCTGTTGATGGCGGGGCTGGGGGGATTTGTGTTTTCAATGTATCTTTTTACCCCTATAACCCACGAATGGGGATGGCAGGAGTTACTGTTTCCACAGGCCATCAGAGGGATTTCGCAGCAGTTTGCGATGGCTCCCATCGTAACATTAACGCTGGGAAGAATTCCCAAAGAACGGCTGAAGTTAGCCTCAGGTGTATTTAATTTAACACGTAATCTTGGGGGCGCGATTGGTATTGCCCTGTGTGGCACTATTCTCAATAACCGAACTAATTTTCATTTTTTGAGAATGGGTGAAAAAATGGTTTCTGTTCCCCATACGGTGAATGACTTCATTTCCAGAAGTGCTTTATTTTTTAATCGCAGTGGAAGTGACCAGACATCGGAAATACTGGCTTCAACCAAATTGTTGAGTCAATTGATGTTGCGGGAGGCACAAACTATGGCATTTTCGGATACCTTTCTGCTAATTAGTGGTCTGTTACTCATCGCATTTATGTTGACTCCTGCGATGAACAAATCACCCTGATCGGATGCCTGTGCTGAATTAAACCCGGTCTAAACTGTTCGATACTGTCACCAGGCTAGTATAAAATGCCCCGCCTGTGCAGACACCAGCAGGTATGGAGCAAAGTATTGTTTCAATCTGTGAAGTGAACGATGCAGCAAATATCAGATGTGTGAAGGTGCATAGGAGGTTACATGAACCTTGACGACAAATCGCTGTTTCTTGACGCCATGGAAGATGTCCAGCCACTGAAGCGCGCTACAGATGTCCACTGGCATCCAACGCGTAACCAACGTGCGCCGCAGCGTATCGACACGCTGCAACTTGATAATTTCCTTACTACTGGATTTCTCGACATCATCCCGCGAAGCCAGCCGCTGGAGTTTCGGCGGGAAGGGCTGCAACATGGGGTGCTGGATAAGTTACGCAGCGGTAAATATCCGCAGCAGGCCAGCCTGAATCTTCTACGTCAGCCGGTGGAAGAGTGCCGCAAAATGGTGTTCATTTTTATTCAACAGGCATTGGCGGATGGTTTACGTAACGTGCTGATTATTCATGGCAAAGGGCGGGACGATAAATCGCACGCCAACATTGTTCGCAGCTATGTGGCGCGCTGGCTGACTGAATTTGATGATGTCCAGGCATATTGTACCGCGCTACCGCATCATGGCGGCAGCGGGGCGTGTTACGTCGCACTCCGTAAAACGGCGCAGGCGAAGCAGGAAAACTGGGAGCGCCACGCTAAACGCAGCCGTTGATCACGGGACGCTTCCGTGGCTTATGCTGCCAGCACGCGGTTGCGTCCATCATTTTTTGCCCGATACAACGCATCATCGACCCGTTTAAACAGTTCATCGATACTTTCATTTCCTTCGTGATGCGCCACGCCAATACTGACGGTGAAGCGCGGCAAGCCCGAAATGCTCACTTTTGCCACGCTCAAGCGGATCGTTTCAGCCAAGGAAAGTGCAGTATCCAGAGGGGTTCTGGGCAATAATAAGACGAACTCTTCACCACCCCAGCGAAACACCAAATCGCCTTTGCGGGCGCTGCTTTCGAGTGTACGGGCAAGCGTGCATAACACTTCATCCCCTTTCTGATGACCGTATAAGTCATTGATATGTTTAAAACGATCGGTGTCGATGAGCAACAAACTGTAGTCCTGAGCGATTGCCAGGTGCTGCATCTGTCCTGGGTCAGTTATGTGGTAAAACTGTCGACGGTTAAGTAACCCCGTTAGCGCATCATGGTGGGCAGCATGTTCCAGCTGTTCCTCCAGCCTTTTTTGCTCAGTAATATCATGTACGATACATAACATTAACCTGTCACCGTAAATCTCAATTGGCCCAGCATAAGTTTGTACGTGTCGAACGGAACCATCTGCCAGTTTATGGACAAAATTGAGGGGTTTATGCCCGCCGGGCAAACGTGAAATTTCATGCATGACAGGCATAACGCGACGCCCAAGCATATTAATTTCCCAGGTGTGTTTCTGACACATTGTTTCATGGTTATAGCCATAGAAATTAAGCGCGGCCAGATTAGCATCGACGATTTGGCCATCACGCGAGGGATCTATCAACAACATTGGCGCGGAGTTAGTCAGAAAAAAACGAGCATAAAACCCTTGTTTTTTACGTTGATAATTCGCTGAACGGCTGGCCTTTAAACCCAGAGTTGCGGGTGTTTCCATTCCTTCAAATATAATGACTTTTCCAGTGTCACTAATCTCGTTGAGGGTCAACCGACAGCTTAATGCTGTATCTTCACCATTACGCTGGACAGTGAGGATTTCTACAATATCAAGCTGGTTATGCAGGTCTGTCAGGTATTTTGGCAGTTCGTTTTGCGAGGAGATGGAATAGAGCCCGGTACGTAGCTGACTAAAAGTGCGTTCTTGCATCAACAGTCGCGCAGCACTATTGGCATAAATTAATTTTTCCTCGAAAGGGGAAACGATCCAGACAGGACTTGTTAATAAGTCCAGAGTATTGAAGTTGTGCGTAGTCATTGAAATCCCGTTATTTTTATCAATCTTTTGTTACTACCTGATCGCAAAAATGCCACGACAAATGATCAGATAATTCTGATAATGATAGACGCTATTTAACGCTTTACACGTTTTCAAATCAGGAAAAGTATTTTGCTTTCTGTATTTAATTTTGACAGGATTTTATTAATCATTTCAGGGTAATGGGGTGATGAGATTTTGCGTAACATGACCAGAAGACTAGACTACAAAATAATCCGTTGATGATGGAGGCAACTGTGGAAGTGATTAAGGGAGCGGACGTAAATGTCCCGGATGCAGTATTTGCCTGGATTCTGGATGGCAAAGGTGGCGTTAAACCGCTGGAAAATACAGATGAGATAGATGAAGCGCATCCTTGCTGGCTCCACCTCAATTATGTGCACCATGACAGCGCCCAGTGGCTGGCGACGACACCACTGCTGCCAAATAATGTGCGCGATGCGCTGGCGGGAGAAAGTACACGGCCCAGAGTCAGTCGTCTTGGCGAAGGGACGCTGATTACTTTGCGCTGCATTAATGGCAGTACTGATGAACGTCCCGACCAGTTGGTGGCCATGCGTG
Organism: Escherichia ruysiae; assembly: GCF_031323975.1. Taxonomy (NCBI): domain Bacteria; kingdom Pseudomonadati; phylum Pseudomonadota; class Gammaproteobacteria; order Enterobacterales; family Enterobacteriaceae; genus Escherichia; species Escherichia ruysiae. Next base: position 523,870 of record NZ_JAVIWS010000001.1, on the reverse strand, counting down.
TTTATATGGACGGACGGTTAATTGTCTCGACCCGACAACGTAAAGTGTTGGCGTTGGATGATGTGGTTAGCGATCTGGAAGAGGGCACTGGTCCGACCGATTGCGGCGGCTGGTTGGTGGATGTGTGTGATGCGTTGACCGATCATTCCAGTGAGTTTATAGAACAACTGCACGATAAAATTATCGACCTGGAAGATAATCTACTCGATCAACAAATTCCTCCGCGCGGTTTCCTGGCGCTACTGCGTAAACAATTAATTGTTATGCGTCGCTATATGGCGCCTCAACGTGATGTTTATGCTCGTCTTGCCAGTGAGCGCCTGCCGTGGATGAATGACGACCAGCGCCGCCGAATGCAGGATATTGCCGATCGTCTCGGACGTGGTCTGGATGAGATTGACGCTTGTATTGCCCGAACTGGCGTGATGGCGGATGAAATCGCCCAGGTCATGCAGGAAAACTTAGCGCGTCGCACGTATACGATGTCCTTGATGGCAATGGTCTTTTTACCCAGTACGTTTTTAACGGGATTATTTGGTGTCAACCTTGGTGGTATTCCTGGCGGGGGATGGCAATTCGGTTTTTCGCTTTTTTGTATTCTGTTAGTTGTTCTTATTGGTGGTGTTGCTTTATGGTTGCATCGTAGTAAATGGTTGTAACAAAAGAAAATTTGTCTACTTCCTGTATACAAAAACGCCGTAAAGTTTGAGCGAAGTCAATAAACTCTCTACCCATTCAGGGCAATATCTTCCTCGCAGGTGAATGCAACGTCAAGCGATGGGCGTTGCGCTCCATATTGTCTTACTTCCTTTTTTGAATTACTGCATAGCACAATTGATTCGTACGACGCCGACTTAGATGAGTCGGCTTTTTTTTGCCTGTTATTTGTCAGCGTCTACCCTTTAAGAGTCCACCCAATGACCGGAGGGAAATATGACGACACTCATTTATTTGCAAATTCCTGTCCCTGAACCGATTCCTGGCGATCCCATTCCTGTGCCTGATCCGATTCCTCGTCCGCAACCTATGCCCGACCCGCCGCCAGATGAAGAACCGATTAAATTGTCGCATCGTGAGCGTAGATCTGCGAGGATACGCGCCTGCTAATTTTGCGTCGATGACCACGAGAATAGATTGTGACCGCTTTTTCTACCCTGAACGTTTTGCCTCCCGCCCAGCTCACTAACCTTAATGAGTTGGGTTATTTAACCATGACACCGGTACAGGCCGCCGCGCTTCCGGCGATCCTTGCCGGAAAAGACGTTCGCGTGCAGGCGAAAACCGGCAGCGGCAAAACGGCGGCATTTGGCCTCGGGTTGTTACAGCAAATTGATGCGTCGCTGTTTCAGACCCAGGCTTTAGTACTGTGTCCTACGCGTGAGCTGGCGGATCAGGTTGCCGGGGAGTTACGTCGGTTGGCGCGTTTTCTGCCGAATACCAAAATTTTGACCTTGTGCGGTGGTCAACCGTTCGGTATGCAGCGTGATTCGCTGCAACATGCGCCGCATATTATCGTGGCAACGCCGGGTCGTTTGCTGGATCACCTGCAAAAAGGCACGGTATCGTTGGATGCGTTGAATACGCTGGTGATGGATGAAGCCGACCGCATGTTGGATATGGGATTTAGTGATGCCATTGATGAGGTGATCCGTTTTGCACCGGTTTCTCGTCAGACGCTTTTGTTTTCGGCGACCTGGCCAGATGCAATTGCCGCGATTAGCGGTCGTGTTCAACGCGATCCTTTGGCGATTGAAATTAACTCAACAGATGCTCTGCCACCCATTGAACAACAATTTTATGAGACATCCAGCAAAGGCAAAATTCCGCTGTTGCAACGGTTATTAAGTTTGCATCAGCCATCCTCTTGCGTGGTGTTTTGCAATACCAAAAAAGATTGTCAGGCTGTGTGTGACGCGCTTAATGAAGTAGGGCAAAGTGCATTGTCGTTACATGGCGACCTGGAGCAACGTGATCGCGATCAGACCCTGGTACGATTTGCTAACGGTAGCGCCCGCGTGCTGGTAGCGACCGATGTCGCAGCGCGCGGTCTGGATATCAAATCTCTTGAGCTGGTAGTGAACTTTGAGCTGGCGTGGGATCCCGAAGTTCATGTACATCGCATCGGGCGTACAGCGCGTGCAGGAAATAGCGGACTGGCGATCAGTTTCTGTGCCCCGGAAGAAGCACAGCGCGCCAATATCATTTCTGACATGTTGCAGATAAAACTTAACTGGCAAACGCCGCCAGCCAGTAGTTCCATTGTGCCGCTGGAAGCAGAGATGGCGACGTTGTGCATTGATGGCGGGAAAAAAGCCAAAATGCGACCGGGTGATGTGTTAGGTGCGTTGACGGGCGATATTGGTCTTGATGGCGCAGATATTGGCAAAATCACTGTGCATCCGGCGCATGTTTATGTCGCAGTGCGTCAGGGTGTTGCCCATAAGGCATGGAAGCAGTTACAGGGCGGGAAGATTAAAGGGAAAACGTGCCGGGTGCGGTTATTAAAATAATGAAATGTTGTAATGCCGGATGCGACGCTGGTTGCGTCTTATCCGGCCTAAACAACAGTTGCCCGATAATCTTGCGCATCGGGCGCTATCCTGGTTATTTCACTTCAACCACATTCAGCCGTAATTCATCCAGCTGATTCTCATCTTCTTCAGGCTGCCAGCCCGCTGGCTGTAGTGGGATATCTTCGCGATCAAACGCCAGATCACCGCCGTTAACCACTTCGGAACCGTGGGTAATGCCTTTGAAATCGAAAAGAGTGGTATCGCACAAATGAGACGGCACAACATTCTGCATCGCGCTGAACATCGTCTCAATTCGCCCCGGATAACGCTTATCCCAGTCACGCAGCATATCGGCAATCACCTGACGTTGCAGGTTAGGCTGTGAACCGCAAAGGTTGCACGGAATAATCGGAAACGCTTTCGCATCGGCAAAACGTTGAATATCTTTTTCGCGGCAGTAGGCCAGCGGACGAATCACGATATGTTTGCCATCATCGCTCATCAGTTTCGGCGGCATACCTTTCATCTTGCCGCCGTAGAACATATTCAGGAACAACGTTTGCAGGATATCGTCACGATGGTGACCCAGCGCGATCTTCGTCGCACCCAGCTCCGTTGCAGTGCGGTAAAGGATACCGCGACGCAGACGAGAGCACAGTGAGCAGGTAGTTTTGCCCTCAGGAATCTTCTCTTTCACGATACCGTAAGTGTTCTCTTCAACAATCTTGTACTCAACGCCCAGCTTTTCGAGATACTCCGGCAGAACGTGTTCCGGGAAGCCAGGTTGTTTCTGGTCGAGGTTAACGGCAACCAGCGAAAAACTGATTGGCGCACTTTGCTGCAAATTACGCAAAATCTCCAGCATGGTATAGCTGTCCTTACCACCGGAGAGGCAAACCATAATGCGATCGCCATCTTCAATCATATTGAAGTCAGCAATGGCTTCGCCTACGTTACGACGCAGACGTTTTTGCAATTTGTTCAGGTTGTATTGTTCTTTCTTACTAATTTCTTGATTTTGCGACATTTAAAAGCGACTCAATTCGTTATATGGCATCAGAAGAGTATGCGTCATGCCGGAATGTCCAGCATAAGAAATCTGATATAAAAACTGTGGCGTGTATGGTACGGATTAGAGGGGAAAATGTCAGCACATTTGCGAAATGAATCAAAAAGCCCGCAGCGACGTGCGGGCGTTAGTTTTTAGCGCACGACCAGCACGGAGCACTCTGCATGACGCACGACGGCGGCGGCGTTAGAGCCGAGCAGGTAGGTGGTGATATCCGGTCGATGGGAGGCAATGATGATCATATGAGCAGGGATCTTTTTCGCCATTTCCAGAATGCGGTCTTTTGGCGAACCTTCTTCAACATGAACATGCACTCTGTCAGTCGGCAGTTTGAATTTTTTAATTATCTCTTCCAGTTGCGATTTAGCTTCCGCTTTCAGGTCATCCATTGCCGGCAATTCTGCGGAATACGCTAAACCCAGAGAGGCATAGTAGGGCAGCGAAGGTATTACCGTCAGGAAATGAACCTCTGCATCATCAATCTTTGCCTCGGCTTCAACGTGACTAATCACGCGTTGAGTTAATTCTGAATCGGAAATATCGATAGGGACAAGAATCGTTCTGTTCATAAAACCTCCTGTTTTAGTATCCGCATAAAGTGTAACGCCAGATGAGGTCTTTTGTATAATGACGGAGTTCACATTTTTAATTTAGATTAAGCAGGATTCAATAAGTAGAAAAAGCCCGCCAGAGAGGCGGGCAGGCAGGATTAGAACTGATAAACCAGACCTAAAGCGACAATATCATCGGTAGAGATACCGTTGGCAGCGTAGAAGCTGTCATCTTCATCCAACAAGTTAATTTTATAATCAACATAGGTAGACATATTTTTGTTGAAATAATATGTCGCGCCAACGTCGGCGTATTTGACCAGATCTTTATCGTCAACACCGGCCGGATTATCAGTACCACCGGCAGCATTCAGGTCACGCCCTTTAGACATCAGGAAAGACACTGCCGGTCGCAGACCAAAGTCAAACTGATATTGGGCAGTGACTTCAAAGTTCTGGGTCTTGTTCGCAACGGCGTAATCGCTGTTGCCAAATGGTGTCATATTACGCGTTTCGGAATACATGGTTGCCAGATAAATGTTGTTAGCATCATATTTTAATCCGGCAGTCCAGGCATCGGCTTTATCGCCACCTGCCGCAGTATGGTTGACCTGATCATTGGTGCGGTCTGAGGAGGTGTATGCCGCGCCCGCGCTAAAGCCCATACCTAAATCGTAGGTTGTGGAAAGCCCCCAGCCGTCGCCGTTTTCATGACGAACATCACGTCCGTTGTTGGTGCCTTCCTGACCGTTGTTTGCACCTTCGTTATTACCCTGATACTGCACTGCGAAGTTCAGACCATTAACCAGGTCGAAGAAATCAGTATTACGATATGTCGCTACGCCATTAGCACGACCGGTCATAAAGTTGTCTGCATTGGTGTAGGAGTCACCGCCAAATTCTGGCAGCATATCGGTCCAGCCCTCTACGTCGTACATTACACCGTAATTACGTCCGTAATCGAAAGAACCGTAATTTGCAAACTTCAATCCGGCGAATGCCAGACGAGTCCAGGACTGGTTTTTTGAGGATTCAGTATTGTTTGCCTGAATATTGTATTCCCACTGACCATAGCCAGTGAGTTGATCGTTAATTTGTGTTTCGCCTTTAAATCCAAGACGTGCATAGCTCTGATCGCCATCTTTTGCAGAACTATCAGAAAAATAATGCAGGCCATCAACTTTGCCATAAAGATCTAATTTATTGCCGTCTTTATTATAAATTTCTGCTGCATGTACAGCACCTGCGGCGAGCAGGGCAGGGATTAAGAGTGCCAGTATTTTGCTTTTCATTGAAAAAATCCTTTAGTTATTTTATTTGCCTTTTTCTCCCCGTTTGGGAAGTGAAAACATCCTAAAGGAAAAGTTCCATTAGCCGATAAATGTCATTTGTTACGCCTTAAGTAAAACCTTAATCAAATAATTCCTGAGAAATGATGATTGGTTTGGTGAATGATTTGATGGTTATACATACAAAATAAAAATTATACTTTTAAAAAATGATGCGTTATTCTGCGTGGGTTATATGCCTTTATTGTCACAGATATTATTTGTTGTTGGGTCATTGCTATAGTTATTTCTTTCCCAACAAATAAAAAGACAAGCCCGAACTTTCATTCGGGCTTTTTTTTCGTTCTGGATAATCCTTATCCGACGACGCTACTCGGTGCCACTTTTATCCGTTTTTCCTGCCATTTGCGCGAGGAAGTCATAGCGTTTTTGCAGATCGGCTGCGGCATCTTTCCATAACTGTTCCGCCACTTCTGGCTGTTGCGAATTCAGACGGCGGAAACGTTGCTCATGGAGCAATGTCTCTTCCAGAGCCTCTGATGGCGGACGTGAATCCAGCGCCAGTGGCAGTTTGCCTTCATCAGCACGACGTGGATCAAAGCGATACAGCGGCCAGAAGCCGGTTGCGGTGAGTTGGCGCATCTGGTCGTGACTCAATGCCAGGTCATAACCGTGCTCTTCACATGGACTGTAAGCAATGATCAGCGACGGCCCAGGATAGGCTTCCGCTTCCTGAATTGCTTTTACCGTCTGGTTCAACTGCGCGCCGAGAGAAATCTGCGCCACATAAACATGACCGTACATCATCATACTGACGCCGAGGTCTTTACGCGCTTTGCGTTTACCGTGTTCGCCAAACTTAGTCACCGCGCCGAGCGGCGTGGCTTTTGACGCCTGACCACCGGTATTGGAATAGCATTGCGTGTCCAGCACCAGAATGTTGACGTTTTCCGTCAGGCTTAATACATGATCCAGACCTCCGAAGCCGATATCGTAAGCCCAGCCATCGCCACCTATCAGCCAGATTGATTTTTCCACCAGCGCATCAGCGTCGCGTAGTAGTTCATGAGCTTCACTCACATCTTTGAGATGCTGGCGCAGCGTGGCAACCTGTTCGCGACGAACGTCTGGCGTGGCATCTGATTTCAACGCTGCCAGTAACTCCGCAGGAATTTTATCAGCAAACTGATCCAGCAGACGCAACACGCGGACACGATGCTGATCGACCGTCAGGCGGAAGCCCAGGCCAAATTCGGCGTTATCTTCAAACAGTGAGTTCGCCCATGCTGGGCCTCGACCGTTGGCATCAGTGGTATACGGTGTGGACGGCAGATTACCGCCGTAAATTGACGAACAGCCCGTGGCGTTAGCGATTAACATCCGGTCGCCATAGAGTTGAGTCAGCAATTTGATATATGGCGTTTCGCCACAACCGGAACAAGCACCAGAATATTCAAACAGCGGTGTGATTAACTGCGAAGTCCGAATATCAATACGTTCCAGTTTGCTGCGGTCAATTTCCGGCAGGTTGAGGAAGAAGTCGTAATTGATTTTCTCTTCTTCCACATGTTCCAGACGCGACATCATATTGATGGCTTTGATCTCTGGATTCTGGCGGTCTTTCGCCGGGCAAACTTCAACACACAAATTACAGCCGGTGCAATCTTCCGGTGCGACCTGCAACACATATTTCTGCCCGCGCATATCGCGCGATTTTACATCCAGTGAATGCAGGCTGGCAGGGGCGTTTTCCATTGCTTCGGGCGGCACCACTTTTGCGCGAATAGCTGAATGTGGGCAAGCGGCGACGCAATGGTTACATTGGGTACAGAGTTCCTCTTTCCAGATAGGGATCTCTTCGGCGATATTGCGTTTTTCCCAGCGCGTGGTTCCCATCGGCCATGTGCCGTCTGGCGGCAGCGCCGAAACGGGGAGGGCATCGCCAAGTCCGGCGAGCATCGCAGCGGTAACGGTTTTAACGAAATCAGGTGCAGCATCGGAAACCACCGGTGGACGATTCGCACTATGCGGATTGACCGGCTGTAACGGGACTTCTTCCACGGATTCTCGCGCCAGCGCCAGTGCCTGCCAGTTACGTTCCACCAGATCCTGGCCTTTGCTGCTGTAGCTTTTGGCAATCGCCCCCTGCAACTCGGCCAGGGCGCTGTCGCCAGGCAGAATTTGCGTCAGGTGGAAAAACGCCATCTGCATTACGGTGTTAATACGAGCCGCCAGTCCACATTCACGCGCGATTTTCGCTGCGTTAATGACATAAAAGCGTGCTTTTTTCTGATTCAGTACTGCCTGCACTTCTTGCGGCAACCGCGACCAGACGTCATCGGCACTGTACGGGGTGTTAAGCAGGAAAATGCCGCCGGGTTTCAGACGTTCTGCCATCTGATATTTGTCGATAAACTGCAACTGGTGGCAGCCAACAAAATCAGCCTGGGGAATCAGATATGCAGAACGAATTGGATGTTCGCTCACGCGCAGGTGAGAAACTGTCAGACCACCGGCTTTTTTGGAGTCGTAAACAAAATAACCCTGTGCATACCACGGCGTGGAGTTACCAATAATCTTGATATTATTTTTGGTCGCGGAAACGCTGCCATCACTGCCCAGACCATAAAACAGGGCTTCCAGCTTCGCGGAGTTTGGCAGGGTATTTTCTGGCAATGGTAGCGACAGATTGGTTACATCATCGTAAATACCGACGGTAAAACGGGGTTTTGGTTTGGCTGTGTTAAGTTCGGCAAATACTGCCAGCACGCAATCCGGGCCAAACTCTTTGGACGATAAGCCATAGCGCCCGCCAATGACGCGTGGCAGTGTTTCACGCTCGCCATTATTAAAGGCTTCCGCCAGCGCGGTCATTACGTCCAGATACAGTGGTTCTGCCTGGGCGCCCGGTTCTTTGGTGCGATCCAGCACCGCGACAGTTCGCACAGAGTCTGGCAATGTTTGCAGTAAATGTTTGGCGGAGAACGGGCGGTATAGTCGAACTTTCAGCACCCCGACTTTTTCGCCACGGGTAAGTAACTCATCAACCACTTCTTCACAAGTACCGATGGCAGATCCCATCAGGATAATCACCCGTTCTGCTTGTGGATGCCCGTAGTATTCAAAAGGCTGATACTGACGACCCGTAGCGGCGGCGAAATCATTCATCGCCTGTTCAACATGGTCGTAAACTGCGTTGTACCACGGGTTAGTAGCTTCACGAGACTGGAAGTAAGTATCAGGATTGGCGGATGTACCGCGAATCACCGGATGTTCCGGGTTCAGCGCGCGGGCGCGGTGGGCATCAATTTCTGCCTGCGGCATCAGTTCAAGAATCGTGTCGTCAGCCAGTGGAACAATTTTGTTGATCTCGTGGGACGTGCGGAAACCATCAAAAAAATGAATAAACGGCACACGGCTTTTTAGTGTCGCGATATGCGAAATGAGGGTGAAGTCCTGCGCTTCCTGAACGTTTGCTGCACACAACATGGCGCAACCGGTTTGGCGCACGGCCATCACATCTGAATGATCGCCAAAAATAGAGAGTGCATGAGTAGCGACGGTACGCGCTGCTACATGCAGTACAAACGGCGTCAGTTCGCCCGCCAGTTTGTACAACGTCGGAATCATCAGCAGTAAACCCTGCGATGATGTAAACGATGTCGAGAGAGCACCCGTTTGCAACGCGCCGTGCACGGTCGCGATAGCACCAGCTTCTGACTGCATTTCAACCACACGAGGCGTATCTCCCCACACGTTTTTCAAGCCGTTTCCGGCCCAGGCATCGGCCTGTTCCGCCATCGTGGAACTTGGGGTAATAGGGTAGATGGCGATAACTTCACTGGTGCGAAATGCCACCGAAGCTACCGCGCCATTACCGTCAATTGTGATCATACGACACCCTTACATTGCGCAAATGAGGGGCACACGAAAAAGCTGCGCGCCCAGTAGTTATCTCTCAATTTTAGCAAATGGCCTTCTGTTGCATTTTCGCTTTTGTGTCCCTCATATCTGCGTAATGAATGTTTTGATCAAACAGTGGACAAAAAAATAGCGATAAAAAAGTAACAATGCGTTGCAACACACATAGTTGTTCTCGACGTAGTCGTCTGTGCTGCCTATTATTTACGGCGGTGTCGTTTGGTTTAAAGATTAGAGGAAGTAAAGATGCGAGCAGCGTTGTGGGTCGGGTGTGCCGCTTTATTGTTATCGGCGTGTAGTAGTGAACCAGTTCAGCAGGCAACTGCGGCGCATGTGGCGCCTGGTTTAAAAGCGTCCATGTCCAGTAGCGGTGAAGCGAATTGCGCGATGATTGGTGGTTCGCTATCCGTTGCCCGTCAACTTGACGGAACGGCTATTGGCATGTGTGCATTACCCAACGGCAAACGCTGTAGCGAACAGTCACTTGCCGCCGGAAGCTGTGGCAGCTATTAATTCATTAAATCCGCCAGCTTATAGGTTAATGTCTGTTTTGCGGTGGCCAGCGTTAACTGGTTCGCAGTCAGATCGACTTGCGCACCTTCTTTCAGCATTTCGCTGATGGTGTGATCGAGTTCATTAAGCTGAGGAGTGGCACACATCATGCGGGTCATTGCCAGCCCTTTAACTTTCAGTTCACCGCCAGAAAGTTTACCCTCGCCGCTAAAGCGGTTGCACATTTTGCCGGAAATCATCATCTTTTCACCAAAGCTGATTTCTGGCGGGTTTTTATCGCTGGTAACAGGTTGACCGTTGACACTTTCCAGCACAAAGCGGTGATGCTGTAATTGTTCTGGCGTCACAGCAATTTTGTCATTACTTACACATCCCGCCATCAGCAGGCTTAACGCAACAAGCGCGGCTACTTTCTTCATTTTGGTTCTCAACTTAAGGTATAAATCAGGTGCTGACTGCCGAATGCAACGCGACGCGTCTTATCCGTCCTGCAAAACATATTTTAAGAATAGAGGATGAAAGATCTTTGGGGATTATCTGAATAAGCTCCCCTGACTTGCAGGGGAGCAGCAAGATTAAACCAGTTCGTTCGGGCAGGGTTCGCCTTTTTCCAGATTGCTTAAGTTTTGCAGCGTGGTCTGGGAAATACTGGTCAGAGCTTCTGCCGTCAGGAATGCCTGGTGTCCGGTAAACAGCACGTTATGGCAGGCAGACAGACGACGGAACACGTCATCCTGGATCACGTCGTTGGATTTATCTTCAAAGAACAGATCGCGTTCGTTTTCATACACGTCCATCCCCAGCGAGCCAATTTTCTGGTTTTTCAGAGCTTCAATTGCCGCCTGAGAATCAATCAATGCGCCACGACTGGTGTTGACGATCATTACGCCGTTTTTCATCTGTTCAAACGCTGCCTCATTCAGCAGGTGGTAGTTCTCCGGCGTCAGTGGGCAGTGCAGGGAGATAACGTCTGATTCAGAGAACAGGGTCGGCAGATCAACATACTCCACACCAAGTTCCAGCGCCGCCGCACTTGGGTACGGATCGAACGCAAGCAGACGCATACCAAAACCTTTCAGAATGCGCAGCATCGCCACACCGATCTTACCGGTGCCGATAACGCCCGCTGTTTTGCCATACATGGTAAAGCCAGTCAGACCTTCCAGAGAGAAGTTGGCGTCACGGGTACGCTGGTACGCGCGGTGAATACGGCGGTTCAGCGTCATCATCATACCGATAGCGTGTTCAGCGACGGCTTCCGGATCGTAGGCTGGAACACGGACTACTTTCAGCCCAAGTTCTTTTGCCGCATCAAGATCGACGTTATTGAAACCGGCACAGCGCAGGGCGATATATTTAACGCCGTGCTTTTTCAGCTCTTCCAGCACCGGGCGGCTGCCGTCATCGTTTACGAAAATACATACCGCTTCGCAGCCATTGGCGGTTTTGGCGGTTTTTTCCGTCAGCAGAAAGTCAAAAAATTCCAGCTCAAAGCCAAAGGACTCGTTCACCTGTTGCAGGTACTTCTTGTCGTACTGTTTTGTGCTATAAACGGCGAGTTTCATAAGACTTTCTCCAGTGATGTTGAATCACATTTAAGCTACTAAAAATATTTTACAAAATTTAAAATATAATTGAAAGCTATGACCATATTGAAAAATTCATCAACAACTATGCTTAGTGTAGGCGCAACCTTCAACTGAACGGTTAAACATGCCACAATACCCGTATTGAACGCTTAATTTTTCGCTAAATCAGGATATTAACTACCCATGTTGGGTAAATATAAAGCTGTTCTCGCGCTGCTATTACTGATTATTCTTGTGCCGTTGACGTTGCTAATGACGCTCGGATTGTGGGTTCCCACGCTGGTGGGCATCTGGCTACCGCTCGGGACACGTATTGCATTAGATGAAAGCCCACGCATTACGCGTAAAGGTTTAATCATTCCCGATCTCCGTTATCTGGTGGGAGATTGTCAGCTTGCGCATATCACCAACGCCAGCCTTTCACATCCCAGCCGCTGGTTATTGAACGTTGGCACGGTAGAACTTGATTCTGCTTGCCTGGCGAAATTGCCGCAGACAGAGCAATCTCCAGCCGCCCCGAAAACCCTCGCGCAGTGGCAGGCCATGTTGCCTAACACCTGGATCAATATCGATAAACTGATTTTTTCTCCCTGGCAGGAATGGCAGGGAAAACTCTCTCTCGCATTAACCTCTGATATCCAGCAACTGCGTTATCAGGGCGAAAAAGTTAAATTTCAAGGCCTGCTTAAAGGGCAACAATTTACAGTCAGCGAACTGGATGTTGCCGCGTTTGAAAATCAGCCGCTGGTAAAACTGGTGGGGGAATTTACTCTGCCGCTAGTGCCGGATGGGCTTCCTGTAAGTGGTCATGCTACCGCGACGTTGAATTTGCCGCAGGAACCGTCGCTGGTGGATGCTGAACTCGAGTGGCAGGAAAATAGCGGGCAATTGATTGTGATGGCACGAGATACCGGCGATCCGTTGCTCGATTTACCGTGGGAAATTACCCGTCAGCAATTGACTGTCAGTGATGGTCGCTGGAGCTGGCCATATGAAGGTTTTCCCCTTAGTGGGCGATTGGGTGTCAAAGTCGATAACTGGCAGGCCGGGCTTGAGAACGCATGGGTTAGTGGTCGACTGAGTGTGCTGACCCAGGGGCAAGCAGGTAAGGGCAATGCGGTGCTTAATTTTGGCCCAGGAAAATTAAGCATGGATAACAGTCAGATGCCACTGCAACTGACCGGTGAAGCGAAACAGGCGGATCTTATTTTATATGCTCGCTTACCGGCGCAGCTAAGCGGAAGTCTGGCTGACCCAACGCTGGCCTTTGAACCTGGCGCGTTATTACGTTCAAAGGGAAGAGTCATCGATTCACTGGACATCGATGAAATTCGCTGGCCTTTAGCGGGAGTAAAAGTCACCCAACGTGGTATTGACGGGCGTTTACAGGCCATTTTGCAGGCACATGAAAATGAACTGGGCGACTTTGTGCTGCATATGGATGGTCAGGCGAATGATTTTCTCCCTGATGCAGGACGCTGGCAGTGGCGTTACTGGGGAAAAGGCAGTTTTACCCCGATGAATGCCACCTGGGATGTCGCAGGAAAAGGTGAGTGGCATGACAGCACGATTACGCTTACCGATCTTTCGACCGGTTTCGACCAGTTGCAATATGGCACGATGACGGTAGAAAAGCCGCGCTTAATTCTTGAGAAACCTGTTGTCTGGGTACGCGACACGCAGAATCCGTCTTTTAGTGGTGCGCTTTCGCTGGATGCAGGGCAAACGCTTTTCACGGGGGGCAGCGTGTTACCGCCATCAACCTTAAAATTTAGTGTTGAAGGGCGCGAACCAACTTATTTCCTCTTCAAAGGCGATTTACATGCTGGCGAGATTGGTCCGGTTCGGGTAAATGGTCGCTGGGACGGTATTCGTCTGCGCGGTAACGCCTGGTGGCCTAAACAATCACTGACTGTATTCCAGCCGCTGGTGCCACCCGACTGGAAGATGAACTTACGCGATGGCGAACTGTATGCCCAGGTCGCATTTTCAGCTGCGCCGGAACAAGGATTCCGCGCGGGAGGGCACGGCGTGTTGAAAGGCGGTAGTGCCTGGATGCCAGATAATCAGGTTAACGGTGTCGATTTTGTCCTGCCTTTCCGTTTTGCCGATGGAGCCTGGCATCTGGGGACTCGCGGCCCCGTTACGTTGCGAATTGCCGAAGTGATTAATCTGGTGACAGCGAAAAATATTACGGCTGATTTGCAAGGGCGCTATCCGTGGACAGAAGAAGAACCATTGCTGTTGACTGATGTTAGCGTCGATGTGTTAGGCGGTAACGTGCTGATGAAACAATTACGTATGCCGCAACATGACCCGGCGCTGTTGCGGCTGAATAATCTCTCATCCAGCGAACTGGTTAGCGCCGTCAATCCGAAACAATTCGCCATGTCCGGGGCATTTAGTGGTGCACTGCCGTTATGGCTAAACAATGAAAAATGGATAGTGAAAGACGGTTGGCTGGCAAATAGCGGGCCAATGACCTTACGTCTGGATAAAGACACTGCGGATGCAGTAGCAAAAGACAATATGACCGCTGGAACCGCCATCAACTGGTTGCGCTATATGGAAATTAATCGATCATCGACAAAAATTAATTTAGATAATCTCGGTGTGTTAACCATGCAGGCAACGATTAGCGGTAATAGTCGGGTTGATGGCAAAACAGGCACTGTGAATCTTAATTACAGTCACGAAGAGAATATTTTTACGTTATGGCGCAGTTTACGCTTTGGCGATAATCTCCAGGCGTGGCTGGAACAGAATGCCCGTATCCCGGAAAATGACTGCCCGTCAGGAAAAGAATGTGAGGAAAAACAATGAAAATAGTGATAGCCGCGCTCGCGTCCTCTTTTATGTTGGTTGGTTGCACTCCGCGCATAGAGGTGGCTGCGCCGAAGGAGCCAATCACCATTAATATGAACGTTAAAATTGAGCATGAGATCATCATCAAAGCGGACAAAGATGTTGAAGACCTGCTTAAAACTCGTAGCGATCTTTTTTGAGGTCATGATGAAAAGAACATTACTCATAATAGTGTGGATTATTGGCCTGATGAGTAGCAGTGCGATGGCATTAACTCTGAATGAAGCCAGAAGTCAGGGGCGGGTCGGTGAAACGCTTAATGGTTACCTGGTGGCGCTGGAAACGGATGCTGAAACACAGGCATTGGTAAGAGATATTAATGAAGCTCGTAATCGTAGTTACCAGCAACTGGCAAAACAGAATAATGTATCCACAGATGAGATAGCGAAACTGGCAGGGCAAAAACTTGTCGCGCGTGCGAAGCCGGGTGAATATGTACAGGGGATTAATGGTATATGGTTGCGAAAATAAATTATATTTCACAACAACATGTTTATTACATATGTTTATATGATTCTTTGTGTTTTTAGCCAAGCAGGTCTTATTAACAGATCTGTTTATATATTCTATTATTATCTCGTCTGTTAATTACAATTCATCATTTGTGTGGATGTGAGCCAATAATCTATTCATGATGTAAATGGATTATTAATGTCTTTTTCTCGCCTGTTTTTAATTATTGTTTGAAATGACTTGCTCGCAGAATATAATTTAATAAATGCTCTGATGTGGTTTTTAAACTGCTTCGACTTAATATTCACCATACAAATAACATAACTATTATTTAATGAATGTTTCGTTGCAGGCATTTAGTGCTTTCTGTTTTTACGTTTTGCGTAGTTTGTTACGCGGGAACTATTTTTTAAGGAGTTATATATGCAAAGGAAAAAATTGTTGTCTGTATGTGTTGCGATGGCGTTAAGTAGCCAGACATGGGCTGCGGATACCACTACAACCGAGTCAGCAGACGAAACACGGAAATCCAGCAAAATATCATGTCCGGCAAATATTCAAATATTAAATAAAGAACAGCTTGAACATTTACCTGCAGAATGTAGAGATCTTAAAGACAGTGCCGTTTTACCCTGGGCCGCCGCTGGTCTGGCGGCGGTAGTAACTGGTGTCGCGGTCTATGCCCTACACGATGATAATAATCATCACGACGATCCGTCTCCGGTGCCGGATGATGGCGGTAATACACCAGTACCACCGGATGATGGCGGAGACACACCAGTACCGCCAGACGATGGCGGAGACACGCCAGTACCGCCAGACGATGGCGGAGACACGCCAGTACCGCCGGACGATGGCGGAGACACGCCAGTACCGCCGGACGATGGCGGAGACACGCCAGTACCGCCGGACGATGGCGGAGACACGCCAGTACCGCCGGACGATGGCGGAGACACACCAGTACCGCCGGACGATGGCGGAGACACGCCAGTACCGCCGGACGATGGCGGAGACACACCAGTACCGCCGGACGATGGCGGAGACACGCCAGTACCGCCGGACGATGGCGGAGACACACCAGTACCGCCAGACGATGGCGGAGACACGCCAGTACCGCCGGATGACAAACCGGATCCGATCAAATACAACAACAACGTTACCTGGGATCAAGCTGAAAAAACGGTGCAGATCCGTAATGCAACCTTTACCTACACCGAGAATGCGGATGGCAGCTATACCCTGACGGCAAAAGATGGTCGCCAGACAATCGTTAAGCAGTGGAAAGTAAATGAAGACAGCAACACGGCAGTCTTCGAAGGCGTTAACAAAGCGGGCGGAATCATCTGGAGCTACGACGACGAAGGCAAAATCCACATCACCAAAGAAGCCGGCGTGGTGGTTGATGGAACAACAGGCAACGATATCAAAGTGAGTGACGCCATTATTACCGACCTGGGCGGCAACACTGCGCTGAATGGCGGTACGGTAATGACCGTGGAAGGCGATAATATTGTTCTGAACAATGACGGGAAAACCACTGCGATTGGCGAAGGTTCCGTGGTGGGTATCCTGACTGGTGATGACATCACCATCAATAACAATGGCGAAACCGAAGTGAATGGCGGTACAGCCGTTATTGTTAACGGCAACAACTCGACGATTAATACCCAGGGCGACGCCATATTTACCAACGGCGGTACCGGTAGTCTGATTAACGGTGACGATGCCGCTATCGATAATAAAGGGAATATGACCGTCGATGGCGAAAACTCGGCAGCGACCAAAATTGTTGGTAATGACGCACTTATCAAGCAGGAAGGCGATCTTTACGTCAGTGACGCTGCACACGGTATTGACGTTACGGGGAATGGCACCATTGTCAGTAACAAAGGCAATATTACCGTGGTGGATGATAAATCCATCGGCGTATTGCTGGATGGCAGTGACGCCACGTTCATGAACATTGGTGATATTACTGTTGGTGATAAGGGGCACGAAGGTAATCCATTCGGTGTACTGATCGATGGCGATAATGCAACCTTTGTCAACGTGGGGGATATCACCACTAACAATAGCGGTACAGGGATTAAAGTTGCCGGTAACGAAGGTAGTGTTTCACTTTCAGGCAAGATGTCTGTTAACGACGCCACTACGGGTCTGGAAGTAAACGGCAACGATAACAGCATCACGCTGACAACGTATGAGCTGAGCATTGCGGGCGAAAATGCGACGGGCGTAAATTTATCTGGCAACGGCAACAATCTTGAAATTTCCGGTGATATGTCCGTAGATGGTAAAAATACCGTCGGAACGCGAGTTATGGGTGATGATGTAAGCATTCTTCAGAACGGCGATCTTTACGTCAGTGGTTCCTCGCATGGTATTGATATAAAAGGTAAAAATGCCAAAATTGGCAATACTGGTAAAATCACCGTTATCGACAAAGATTCTGTTGGTGTACTGATCGAAGGTGATGATGAGCAGTTCGGTAACATCGGTGAACTTAATGTTTCGCAAAATGCCATTGGTGTTTCCCTCGTTGGCGATCGTGAACTGGTGTCTCTGCGTGGCGATATAAATGTCACGCATGAGCGGGATGACAGCGGTAATTTCCAGGGGGCGACGGGCATAAGTATTGCCGGAAATGATAGCCAGGTAACGCTGGAGGGTGACATCAATCTGGCCTCAGATATGAGCACATCGCCGACGACATCCGATGAACATCTTAACGGTTTAATTGTTACCGGTGAAAATAACACGGTTAATTTAAGCGGTAATTTAAATATTGAAGCCTACTCTCCTTTATTTGGTGCTGCACACGACGAACAGCCTGAACTGGATGGTGTGGTTGTTATTGGGGATGATAATGTCATTAATCTGAATGGCGGTATAAATATAACAGGGGATACCGGCGGTCATGTTATTAATGGTATTAATGTCTCTGGTAAGAGTACGGTTAATATCAGTGGGCATTCTGTTCTGGATGTTACCGCAGTGCGCAGTACAGTGTCGCTTTTTTATGTTACGGGAGGCGGTCAGGTTATAATTGATGAAAATTCCGTTACGGATATTTTCAGCCCGGTTCGCGACTCCAATTTTTTTGGTCATAACTCGATCATTTCGGCGAATGGTATTGGTTCGAGTGCAGAGAATAAAGGAATCATTAACGCCTCGGCGGCGAAAGAAATCATGACTGCTGTTAGCGGTGCCAGGATCGTCAATACTGGAACAATGAATGTTAAAACCGGAACAGACAGTTCGAGTGATGGTAAAACAGCAGTAATGCGCTCTAACGGGCAAGATAGCTTCGCATCCAATGCCTCAGGTGGGGTAATTAATCTGACATCTACGCTCTCTCCAGTTGGTGGAGGGGGAGAAGGCGTTTATCCCCTGGGATGGCTTAACAGAACCTACTACGCGGTGCTCGCAAGCGGTTATGGGGAAGCCGAAAACCAAAGTGGCGCGACAATCAATCTGCGTGGTGCAGGAACCTATGGGGTTTCTGCATCAAAAGGTACCGCCAGCAATGACGGAGAAATAAACGTCGATAGCTTTATTCCGACTATGGATGAGAACGGCGATATCACCAGTGAAACTTATTGGCAAACTGATACTGTTTACTTGATGGGCGGTGGTATGCTGATAGGCTCAACCGACGCCGGTTGGGCTGATGCTACCGGGCTAAATACCGGAACCATCAACGTCAAGAATGAAGGTTTTGGTATGCTAGCACTTAATGGCGGTACAGCGGTAAACCAGGGCACTATCAATCTGACGGCGGATGAAGACGTCACTAAGCAGCAGGATAACCAGCTATTTGCGATGGGCGCGATTGGCAGTGGCGTGGCGATTAACGACAAGACCGGCGTGATTAATATTAATACCGGTGTCGGCCAGGCTTTTTATACCGACGGTTCAGGCACCATTATTAATTACGGTACCATTTGCACGCTGGGCGTTTGTGAAAATTCCAGTGAGTATAACCCGACCGATCCGGCAGTTAGCCTGGTCTACACCGGGGGAGACACGCTCAGCACCGAAGGGCAGTCAACGAATTTCGCTCAGTCTGTGGTGATTACTAACACCACGCCAGGCAGCGTCATCAACTCCGGTACGATTTCTGGCCCAGTGGTGACGGTGCTGAACGGTGAACTGGAAAATACCGCAACAGGAAATATCAACAACCAGATTAAACTGAACGAAGGCGGAGAGGTCGATAACGCGGGTACACTTAGCAATATCGATGTTGATGGCGGCACGCTGAATAACGATGGCACGGTTTCTGGCCAGGTAACAATGTATGCTGGCAAAAATACTTCGCAGGTGAACAACTCTGGCACGGTTAATAAACTGGTGCAGAAAGCGGGCGTCTTTAACAACAGCGGCACCGTCACCAGTCGCATCGACCAGCAGAACGGCATCTTCAATAACCAAAAAGACGGCATTGTAAAACATGGTTCTAAATTAACCAATAATGCAGTGGTGAATAACGACGGCACCTGGATTCTGGGCAACAGCAGCGAAGACAATAATGCCGGGATGCTGGAAATCGATAACAATGCCGTTTTTAACAACCACGGCGAATTTATTCTCGATAACAACAAAAACGCCGTTCACATCAACCAGTCTGGCACGCTCTACAACACCGGGCATATGTCACTGACGAACTCCTCCCACAACGGCGCAGTCAATATTTGGGGGGGGAACGGGCGCTTTATTAACAATGGTAAAGTGGATTCAATCGCCAAATCAGTCGTTGTCAGCGCCAGTAACGCCGCAGCTACGGACGCGTTCTTCTGGAACATGAGTG
This sequence comes from Escherichia ruysiae, assembly GCF_031323975.1. Lineage (NCBI taxonomy): Bacteria > Pseudomonadati > Pseudomonadota > Gammaproteobacteria > Enterobacterales > Enterobacteriaceae > Escherichia > Escherichia ruysiae. Next base: position 504,297 of record NZ_JAVIWS010000001.1, on the reverse strand, counting down.
AAGGCGAGATTAATTTCGATCATGATAACGCCAGCGCCGTGAAATTCACGCACACCAACTATGTCGCGCAGAATGACGGCACCATGAACATCAGCGGCAATAATACCGTGGCGATGGAAGGGAATAATAACGCGCAACTGGTCAATAAGGGCATTATTAATCTGGGAACGGAAGGCACGACCGATACCGGCCTGATTGGTATGCAACTGGATGCCAATGCCACGGCGGACGCAGTTATTGAGAACAATGGCACCATTAATATCTATGCCAATGATTCTTATGCGTTCAGTGTGCTGGGGACGAATGGCCACGTAGTCAACAACGGTACGGTAGTGATCGCCGATGGCGTAACCGGGTCAGGCCTGATCAAACAGGGCGACAGCGTGAACGTGGAAGGTATTAACGGTAACAACGGTAACTCCACCGAAGTCCATTACGGCGATTACACGTTGCCGGATGTGCCGAATACCACGGTGACATCGTTTGTTGATAACACAACGGGCGAAGAGAGCGGCACCAACAGCCTCAACGGCTACGTTGTGGGAACCAACGCTGATGGCAGCGCCGGTAAGCTGAAAGTAAACAATGCCAGCATGAGCGGCGTGGAAATCAACACCGGCTTCGCCGCAGGCACAGCAGACACCACAGTCACCTTCGATAACGTGGTGCAGGGCAGTAACCTGACGGATGCTGATGCCATCACCTCCACCTCTGTGGTGTGGAATGCGCAGGGTAGCACCGATGCCAGCGGTAACGTTGACGTCACCATGAACAAAAACGCTTATACCGATGTGGCTACCGATGCCTCGGTGAATGATGTTGCGCAGGCGCTGGACGCGGGTTACACCAATAACGAGCTATACACCAGTCTGAACGTAGGCACCACGGCGGAGCTTAACAGTGCGCTTAAGCAAATCAGCGGCAGTCAGGCGACCACCGTATTCCGTGAAGCACGGGTGTTAAGCAACCGCTTCAGTATGCTGGCGGATGCCGCACCGAAGGTGGGCAACGGTCTGGCGTTCAACGTGGTGGCAAAAGGCGATCCGCGCGCGGAACTGGGCAACGACACGCAATATGACATGTTGGCGCTGCGTAAAACTCTCGACCTGAGTGAAAGCCAGAGCCTGAGCCTGGAGTATGGGATCGCCCGTCTGGATGGTAACGGTTCTGACTCGGCAGGGGACAACGGCGTAACCGGCGGCTACAGCCAGTTCTTTGGACTGAAGCACCAGATGGCGTTCGAAAACGGGATGAGCTGGAATAACGCCCTGCGTTATGATGTTCATAACCTCGACAGCAGCCGTGCCGTAGCCTACGGCGACGTCAGTAAAACAGCCGATACCAACGTGAAACAGCAGTACCTGGAGTTCCGCAGCGAAGGGGCGAAAACCTTTGAACCACGCGAAGGGTTGAAAATAACGCCGTATGCCGGAGTGAAACTGCGCCACACGCTGGAAGGCGGTTATCAGGAACGCAACGCCGGTGACTTTAACCTGAATATGAACAGCGGCAGCGAAACGGCGGTGGACGGCATCGTTGGCCTGAAACTGGACTACGCAGGTAAAGACGGCTGGAGCGCGAACGCGACGCTGGAAGGTGGCCCAAACCTGAGTTATGCGAAGAGCCAGCGTACAGCAAGTCTTGCCGGAGCTGGCAGTCAGTACTTTAATGTTGACGACGGGCAGAAGGGCGGCGGTATCAATAGCCTGGCAAGCGTTGGCGTGAAGTACAGCAGCAAAGAAAGTTCGCTGCATCTGGACGCTTACCACTGGAAAGAGGACGGCATCAGCGATAAAGGCGTGATGCTGAACTTTAAGAAAACGTTCTGATTTTTAATCTGCGACACAAAAACCGCAACGCTGATACAGGTTGCGGTTTTTTTTATCGTTATCCCTAAACAACCTCCTCAAGAGGTCGTTCAGGGATAACAATAAAAAGCCTCCCACAGTTGCAGGAGGCCTCTTAAAACTTATGCTGTAACAACTTCGTCAATTGCTGCTTTGGCGTCTGCCTGCGCTTTCTCCGCCATTTCCGGACCGTAGGCAATACCTTCCGCAAAGACGAATTTCACATCGGTAATACCGATAAAGCCCAGGAATGTAGACAGATACGGCGTCACCAGATCCGTCGGCCCATCTTTATGGATACCGCCACGGCTGGTAATCACGATGGCTTTTTTACCGGTTACCAGACCTTCCGGACCGTTCTCGGTGTAGCGGAAAGTAACGCCTGCACGCGCAACCAGGTCAAAATAGTTTTTCAGCTGAGTCGAGATGTTGAAGTTGTACATCGGTGCCGCAATTACGATAACGTCATGGGCTTTCAGCTCGGCAATCAGCTCATCGGAAAGAGCCAGAGCTTCCTGCTGACGCGGGGTCAGCGGCGCATCGCTCGGACGCAGAGCGCCAACCAGTTCGCCATCCAGCACCGGAATCGGATTTGCAGCCAGATCACGCACGGTGATTTCATCAGCAGTGTGCTTTTCGCGCCATTGTTCAACAAAATAATCGGACAACAAATTAGACTGAGAGTACCCTGCCAGGATGCTGGATTTAAGAACTAATACCTTGCTCATGGTGTTTCCTTATAGATGTTTGAATGGGCGATGCCCCGTTGCTTGTTGACACTTTATTCACAATCCTGCCACAGAGATAGCGCAATAAATCGAAGTCTATGTTCGAATTTATTGAACAACGCATAGAAAGCCGCGATGTGGTACTCTATATCTATCATTTAAAAGAAAATTAATCAGGCAGACTACTGCCCACTAACGTTATGACAGAACAACAAAAATTGACCTTTACTGCTTTGCAGCAGCGGCTGGATTCGCTGATGCTGCGCGACAGACTGCGTTTTTCCCGCCGTCTGCATGGTGTGAAGAAGGTTAAAAATCCTGATGCACAACAGGCTATTTTCCAGGAAATGGCAAAAGAGATTGACCTGGCAGCAGGGAAAGTCCTGCTGCGTGAAGCGGCGCGTCCGGAGATTACTTATCCGGAAAATTTACCGGTTAGTCAGAAAAAACAGGACATTCTCGAAGCGATTCGCGATCACCAGGTCGTCATTGTCGCCGGTGAAACGGGTTCCGGTAAAACCACCCAGTTACCGAAAATCTGTATGGAACTGGGGCGCGGGATTAAAGGGCTGATCGGCCATACCCAGCCGCGTCGCCTGGCGGCACGAACGGTAGCGAACCGTATTGCTGAAGAGTTGCAGACCGAGCCCGGTGGTTGTATCGGTTATAAGGTTCGTTTTAGCGATCACGTAAGCGACAATACGATGGTCAAACTGATAACTGACGGTATCTTGCTGGCGGAAATCCAGCAGGATCGCCTGCTGATGCAGTATGACACTATCATCATCGACGAAGCGCACGAGCGTAGCCTGAACATTGATTTTCTGCTCGGTTATCTGAAAGAGTTGCTGCCGCGTCGTCCAGATCTGAAAGTGATCATCACCTCGGCGACCATCGATCCTGAACGTTTCTCACGCCACTTTAATAATGCGCCGATCATCGAAGTCTCCGGTCGCACTTATCCGGTGGAAGTGCGCTATCGTCCGATTGTTGAAGAAGCGGATGACACCGAACGCGACCAGTTGCAGGCTATTTTCGATGCCGTAGAAGAGCTAAGCCAGGAAAGCCCTGGTGATATCCTGATCTTTATGAGCGGCGAGCGGGAAATTCGCGATACCGCCGATGCGCTGAACAAGCTGAATCTGCGTCATACCGAAATCTTGCCGCTTTACGCACGACTATCTAACAGCGAACAAAACCGCGTCTTCCAGTCGCACAGCGGACGGCGCATTGTGCTGGCGACCAACGTCGCGGAAACGTCGCTGACCGTACCGGGTATTAAATACGTTATCGACCCCGGTACGGCGCGTATCAGCCGCTATAGCTATCGCACGAAAGTGCAGCGTTTGCCGATTGAGCCGATTTCGCAGGCTTCTGCTAATCAGCGTAAAGGTCGCTGCGGACGTGTGTCAGAAGGGATCTGTATTCGTCTCTATTCCGAAGACGATTTTCTCTCGCGCCCGGAGTTTACCGACCCGGAAATTCTGCGTACCAACCTGGCCTCGGTTATTTTGCAGATGACCGCGCTGGGGCTGGGCGATATTGCCGCGTTCCCGTTTGTCGAAGCGCCGGATAAACGCAATATTCAGGACGGTGTGCGTCTGCTCGAAGAGCTGGGCGCGATCACCACTGATGAACAGGCCAGCGCCTATAAACTGACGCCGCTCGGTCGTCAGCTCTCGCAGTTGCCTGTCGACCCACGTCTGGCGCGTATGGTGCTGGAAGCGCAAAAACATGGCTGCGTGCGTGAGGCGATGATTATCACGTCCGCGCTCTCCATTCAGGATCCGCGCGAACGTCCGATGGACAAACAGCAGGCATCGGACGAAAAACATCGTCGCTTCCACGACAAAGAGTCTGACTTCCTGGCGTTTGTGAATCTGTGGAATTATCTTGGCGAGCAGCAAAAGGCGCTTTCTTCAAACGCCTTCCGTCGCCTGTGTCGTACCGATTATCTCAACTATCTGCGTGTGCGCGAATGGCAGGATATCTACACCCAGTTGCGCCAGGTAGTAAAAGAACTTGGCATTCCGGTTAACAGCGAACCGGCGGAGTATCGCGAAATTCATATCGCCTTACTGACCGGTTTGCTTTCGCATATCGGCATGAAAGATGCCGATAAACAGGAATATACCGGCGCACGTAACGCGCGTTTCTCCATCTTCCCCGGTTCTGGTTTATTCAAAAAGCCACCGAAATGGGTAATGGTGGCGGAACTGGTAGAAACCAGCCGTCTGTGGGGGCGTATTGCGGCACGCATCGATCCGGAATGGGTAGAACCCGTCGCTCAGCATTTGATTAAACGCACCTACAGCGAACCGCACTGGGAACGGGCGCAAGGCGCGGTGATGGCAACGGAAAAAGTCACCGTTTACGGGTTGCCAATTGTTGCTGCGCGTAAGGTCAACTACAGCCAGATTGATCCGGCATTATGTCGTGAACTCTTTATTCGCCACGCGCTGGTGGAAGGTGACTGGCAGACGCGGCACGTATTCTTCCGCGAAAACCTGAAACTGCGGGCGGAAGTAGAAGAGCTGGAACACAAATCACGTCGGCGCGATATTCTGGTGGACGACGAAACGTTGTTTGAGTTTTACGACCAGCGCATCAGCCACGATGTGATCTCCGCACGTCACTTCGACAGCTGGTGGAAAAAAGTCAGCCGCGAAACGCCTGATTTGCTGAACTTTGAAAAGAGCATGTTGATCAAAGAAGGGGCGGAAAAAATCAGCAAGCTGGATTACCCGAACTTCTGGCATCAGGGCAATCTCAAGCTGCGTTTAAGTTATCAGTTTGAGCCGGGGGCGGATGCGGACGGCGTGACGGTACATATTCCGCTGCCGTTACTTAACCAAGTGGAAGAGAGCGGTTTTGAGTGGCAGATCCCCGGTCTGCGCCGCGAACTGGTGATTGCTCTGATTAAATCGTTGCCGAAACCGGTACGGCGTAATTTTGTACCCGCGCCAAACTACGCCGAAGCGTTCTTAGGCCGCGTCACGCCACTGGAGCTGCCGTTGCTCGACAGCCTTGAGCGCGAGCTGCGGCGGATGACCGGCGTTACCGTTGACCGCGAGGACTGGCACTGGGATCAGGTGCCCGATCACCTGAAAATCACCTTCCGCGTGGTGGATGACAAAAACAAGAAGCTAAAAGAAGGGCGCTCGCTACAAGATCTGAAAGACGCGCTGAAAGGCAAAGTGCAGGAAACGCTGTCTGCGGTGGCGGATGACGGTATCGAGCAGAGCGGCTTACATATCTGGAGCTTTGGGCAACTGCCGGAAAGCTACGAGCAGAAGCGCGGCAACTACAAAGTGAAGGCGTGGCCGGCGCTGGTGGATGAGCGCGACAGTGTGGCGATCAAACTGTTTGATAATCCGCTGGAACAGAAGCAAGCGATGTGGAACGGTCTTCGCCGTTTGCTACTGCTGAATATTCCATCGCCGATCAAGTACTTGCATGAAAAGTTACCAAACAAAGCCAAGTTAGGGCTGTACTTTAACCCGTATGGCAAAGTGCTGGATCTGATCGACGACTGTATCTCCTGCGGTGTGGATAAATTGATCGATGCCAACGGTGGCCCTGTCTGGACGGAAGAAGGCTTTGCTGGGCTGCATGAAAAAGTGCGTGCCGAACTGAACGATACGGTGGTGGATATTGCGAAGCAGGTCGAGCAAATCCTCACAGCGGTGTTCAATATCAATAAACGCCTGAAAGGGCGCGTTGATATGACGATGGCGCTGGGACTTTCAGATATCAAAGCGCAGATGGGCGGGCTGGTATATCGCGGTTTTGTCACCGGTAACGGTTTCAAACGTCTGGGTGACACGCTGCGTTATTTGCAGGCGATTGAAAAACGACTGGAAAAACTGGCGGTTGACCCGCATCGTGACCGTGCTCAGATGCTGAAAGTCGAAAACGTCCAGCAGGCGTGGCAGCAGTGGATCAACAAACTGCCGCCAGCACGTCGTGAGGATGAAGACGTGAAAGAGATTCGCTGGATGATAGAGGAGTTGCGCGTCAGTTACTTCGCTCAACAACTTGGTACGCCTTATCCTATTTCTGACAAGCGTATTTTGCAGGCGATGGAGCAGATTAACGGATAACGCTGCAATCTGGTTGATAAATCTAAAACCCGGTAAGCATTTAGCGCCGGGTTTTATATTAATTCTAAAAACGGTAAGGGCAAAATTCAGGAGTTCAGAAAAATACAATTCTCTGCTGCAAGATGAATAATGTTTATCTACAGCTTTTCTGTAAAACATATGCCATGTTTGCGCAGAGGCGGTTAACGAAATACGACTTCCTCCTTTCAGAGTGCTCCGCTTCTCATTATTATCTCACGCAGTATTCTTAAGGGAACGAGAAGGAGGAACCATGAATATTACCCCGTTTCCGACGCTTTCGCCGGCAACCATAGATGCCATAAACGTTATCGGTCGATGGCTGGCGCAGGATGATTTCTCCGGTGCTGCTCCGTATCAGGCTGATTGCGTGATCCTTGCAGGTAATGCGGTTATCCCTACTATCGACGCCGCTTGCAAGATTGCCAGAGATCAGCAAATTCCTTTACTGATCAGCGGTGGTATCGGTCACTCGACAACGTTTTTATACAGTGCCATCGCCCGGCATCCGCATTACAACACCATTCGCACAACAGGCAGGTCAGAAGCTACCATCCTGGCGGATATTGCCCATCAGTTCTGGCATATTCCACATGAAAAAATCTTGATTGAAGACCAGTCAACAAACTGCGGAGAAAATGCCCGCTTCAGTATCGCGTTACTGAATCAGGCCAAAGAACGGGTTCACACGGCTATCGTCGTGCAGGACCCCACCATGCAGCGGCGCACGATGGCGACGTTCCGACGTATGACCGGGGACAACCCCGATGCACCACGCTGGTTAAGTTATCCGGGATTTATACCACAATTAGTGAATGACGCAGACAGTGTTGCATTTGCTAATCCACTGGAAGGATTATGGCCAGTTGAGCGTTATCTATCACTACTCACTGGCGAGCTGCCGCGTTTACGCGATGATAGCGATGGCTATGGGCCACGCGGGCGCGATTTTATCGTTCACGTTGACTTTCCCGCTGAAGTCACCCAGGCCTGGCAGACGCTGAAACACGACGCTGTGCTTATTGAAGCGATGGAAAGTCGTTCACTACGTTAAAAATTGCCCGTTTGTGAAATACCGTTGGCAAACGGGCATGACTCTTTACTTTTACTTCTGCCTTTTATTCCTTTCACACTTGTTTTTATGAAACCCTTCACAGAATCGTTTTTCCACGATGCTGTCATCTACGATGATTGATGTTTACACAGGAACAGACTTTTTTGACCGGGACGAGTCGCGTTTGCTTACTGACGAGCTTTCCCTGCTAGCTGGAATGACCAATACAGGGCCATTATCCTGAATACACCTTCAGTTGTTGTGAATGCTATTGCTCAGCAGATCGGATGCACTCCGGTATCTCTTCCGCTTCAGGGACGGCAGGCACCGCACCTTGTATCCTCCCGTTAAATCCGGGTGACAGAGCATATCAGTGGCTCCGTTGCTGTCGGTGAACACCAGGAATCCATACATTTGAATATGGCAACTGCATCTTGTGCAGAAGATAGAGCGTTGATTTTATTTAAGAACTGAAGGGGGGAGTATGATGTGCCTGATTTAACCTTTCAGACAAAATGGATTTTTTATGGCAGCAGGCGAGAATACTGAGCCGGGTAATACCGGCTATCACCGGTATGAAACTACCGGGGAGAACACGCACTACACCGATGTTTTATGCAGTGGAAAAGTCATCCGGTGCCGGCGGGTGCCGGTCAGAGGGATCACGCTGACGGTGGGGGTGTTCTTTGATGGTACCGGGAATAACCGGGCAAACGCAGACGATCTGCGGTTGGCGTATGCCCACTGCGCCGGTTTGGTCGGTGAGGAACGAGCCAGGGCGTGCGCGAAGTATGAAGAACACGCCAGAGAGGGGGCAGGCAACGCCAGCTGGCAGGGCGGCATCACCAATATTTCCCGGCTCAATGACCTTTACAAATCTGATACTGCCCTTGGTGAAGATGAGATGGAGGCGCAGGTGAAAGCCTACGTCAGCGGCATCGGGACGGCAGATGGGAAAAGCGACTCGTTGCTGGGGATGGGGCTGGGCAGCAGCCTTATCCGGCGGTTTGAGGGAGTGGTGACCAAGACCGATGAAGCTCTTGAGAAAATTGCTTCCGCACTGAATATATTTATCAGTCGTAACCGCGATAAAGCGGCGATCGCGAAGGTGCAGTTTGATGTGTTCGGGTTCAGTCGCGGCGCGGCAGCGGCACGGCACTTTGCCAACCGGGTGATGAACCAGGATACGGCGATAGTGGCTGCAATAGAGAACGGGCTGGATATGTCCAGATACCATGGAAAACCTGCGGGAGAGGTGCGCTTTCTGGGGCTTTTTGACACAGTGGCAGCCATCGGGAGCCTGCTGAATTTCTACGATATTAACGGACGCAGTAATCCTGGTGTCAACCTTGAGCTGCGTCCTTCCGTGGCGCAGAAGGTGTTTCAGATAAGCGCAATGCACGAGTGCCGTTATAACTTCAGTCTGAACAGCATCGCGGGGATGTGGCCGGAGCTGGCACTGCCGGGGGCGCATTCGGACATTGGCGGGGGCTACAACGCGGGCGAGGATGAGATTTCCCTGCTGACGATGCCGGACTTTGACGTGATACCGGAGAGCGCGGACGAGACGCAGACTGCGGTGTACCGTCAGGCGGAGAAGATGCGTCAGGCGCTGTTTTCACTGCCGGCGCTGAAGTACCTGATGCCACACGGTAAGGTGGAGACAAAAATGATTTCGTGGCCGCTGGTTAACCTTGACAAGGCTCGGGCGTTTATTTTTGAGAAGAAAGCCGGCGCGGCGGTGTTTATGACGCGCAGGGCGGTGCCGAACGACTGGGAAAAGGTGTGTATGCGGGTGATGCTCGATGCGGCACAGGACGCCGGGGTAATATTTGGAGATATTGACCCGCAAAACCCTGACACAGCTCTTCCTGCTGAGCTGGTTCCCCTGTGTGACAAAGCAACAGCCCAGGGGCGTGCGATCCGGCGTGGCGCAGAGCCGGAGGGCTTCACGGCGGAGGAGATGCGAACCATCGGGCGTTATCTGCACTGTTCGGCGAACTGGAACATCGACTCGGACCTGAGCCTGTGGGTGAGTCCGTCCTCGGGAGAGGTTTTTCTGCGAAACCACTATGCGCCGACTGACGACCGCTCGTTCGTGTGGCCGATGGCTCCGGGCAAAGGGTGGGTGCGGACGGTGTGGAGGATGGATGACCAGCAGCAGTGGGAAGACCGGGCGCGGGCGAACGTGGACGTGCTGGACGAACTGTTCTGAGGAGGAAGGGATGAGACGATTACCGCTGATGGTGGCCGTGCTGGGGGGCATTCTGCTTTCAGGCTGCCATGACCGCCGGGCAGGCGTAAAGACGCTGCTGGGAGACGGCGTGGAGCAGTGGGGAAAGAAGCTGCCTTACGATAACTGGAATTTTAGCTTTATATACCCGAAAAATCTGCCTGCACTAGTGACGATGGTGTACCTGGAGGACGGGGATATTCGGGAAAGTATCTTCCGTCGGTTAGATCCTATGGACATCAGTGATCTGAGTGTCGGGCGCTGGCATGATTTGATAGGGGGGTATGGCGGGTATTTTAACCGGGGAAAAGCACTGCCGGTACGAATGACGGTGTGCTGGGACTCGGTTATCGACAAGAAAGCGTATGAAACGGAGATCTGGTTCAGCCGGGAGACGTGGCAGCAGATGGCTACGGCATATCCTGACCCGTATCATCCTGGTAAACCTTACTACCGGAAGCGAATGGCTGTTGGTCTTGCTCCAGGCGGTACTGTACGGATCTGGCTTGAGGATAACGGGAACCCATCCGTACTCCAGCAACCAGCACGGCAGCTTACCCTGACGGGGGATGATATGCTGATATGCAAAGGGGTAACGAAACATCCTAACGGGTATGTTTATTACGGAAAGACACCAGATTTCATCAAAGGGAAAACCTATCCGTATGGTAACTGGTAGGGCATAACGATTAGAAAACTCAAAAGGATCTTCTTGAGATCCTTTTGAGCATCAATCTGATTGTTTTAACGGGTTAAACTTCAATACCGCGAACGCGCCAGAGAAATCAGTACGCTGATTGTCGAGTAAGGGGGCAAGAGCCAGCAATTGGCTGAAATCGAAGTGGGCGTGGCGTTATGAGGGAAAAATTATTCAAAGCGATCATATTATTCTGTTTAAACGTGCTCTTGGCGTGACCACCGGTATTCTGCCGTGGAACTTCCCGTTCTTCCTTATTGCCCACAAAATGTAGCCTGCTCTAGTGACCGGTAAACATGGCTTGCATGAGTACCTTCAAACCCAGGTAGTCTATTTACAGTCATAATGTGTAAAACAGGCGGAGGCATTTTTCTCCGCCTGTATCTGTCAGAGTTTGGCGAATTTTTCGAGAGTGCGAATAAGCTGGGTAACAAACCCATATTCGTTATCGTACCAGGCGACTGTTTTCACCAGTTGTAGATCGCCCACGGCGGTAATCTCCGTTTGCGTGGCATCAAACACCGAACCGAAATGGCTACCAATGATATCGGAAGAGACTATTTCTTCATCGGTATAACCAAATGACTCGTTATTGTTTGTCGCTTTTTTAAGCGCGTTGTTCACCTCTTCGGCAGTGACTTTTTTCCCGAGAATAGACACCAGTTCGGTGACCGAACCTGTTTTCACGGGTACACGCTGCGCATGGCCTTTCAGTTTGCCGCTCAGTTCCGGGATCACCAGGCCAATGGCTTTTGCCGCGCCAGTGGTGTGGGGAATGATATTTTCTGCCGCCGCACGTGAAGCGCGTAGATCTTTACCACGCGGACCATCCACCAGTGACTGGGTGCCGGTATAGGCATGAATAGTCGTCATCGTGCCGACTTCTATTCCGAAACTGTCGTGCAAGGCTTTGGCCATCGGCGCAAGACAGTTGGTGGTGCATGACGCCACGGAAACAATGGTGTCGTTGCCATCCAGAGTGTCGTCATTGACGTTATAAACGATAGTTTTCATCTCACCGGCAGGGGCGGAAATCAGTACCTTCCTGGCGCCAGCATCCAGATGCGCCTGTGATTTTTCTGCAGAGGTATAAAAGCCTGTACATTCGACAATGATTTCTGCACCTTTTGCTTTCCACGGAATATTTTTCGCCTCTTTTTCGGCGTAAACCGCAATGCTTTTCCCATCGACGATAAGTGAGTCTTCTGTGAAATCAACGCTCCAGGGGAACGGGCCGTAGTTTGAATCATGTTTCAGCAGATAGGCGAGAATTTTCGGGGATGTGAGATCATTAATAGCGACAACGTCTATGTTGCTTTTGACCTCAAGTAATCGACGCAACACCAGTCGACCGATACGACCAAAGCCGTTAATGCCAACTTTACTCATGGTTTTCTCCTGTAAGGAACTCTTGGGTGAAAATTGATCCTTTCCAGGCTTAGACCAGGATGGCGGGATGAGCAATCTACATTCGTGCAGCGAAACGTAACGTACTGAAAAAGGGCGAACAATATTTAATGAAATTTTAAGAAAAGCTGGTTATGTTAACGGAAAATTGTTTTAAAGCAGGAAATGTTATGGAAAAGAAATATTCAAGGTTACAAATTGGCATTCACTGGCTGGTCTTTTTGCTGGTTATTGCAGCGTATTGCGCAATGGAGTTTCGTGGCTTTTTCCCGCGAGCCGATCGGCCGCTCATCAACATGATCCATGTTTCCTGCGGCATTTCGATTCTCGTACTAATGGTGCTTCGTCTTGTGCTAAGACTGAAATATCCAACCCCGCCAATTGTGCCTAAACCGAAACCGATGATGACGGGGCTTGCGCATCTTGGGCATCTGGTCATTTACCTGCTGTTTATCGCGTTGCCACTGATTGGTATCGTGATGATGTATAACCGTGGCAATCCCTGGTTTGCGTTCGGTGTAACGATGCCTTACACATCAGAGCCAAATTTCGATCTGGTGGATATTTTAAAGTCGTGGCATGAAACGCTGGCAAATTTGGGATATTTCGTTATCGGGCTACATGCTGCTGCTGCATTGGCACACCACTATTTCTGGAAGGACAACACGCTTCTGCGCATGATGCCGCGTAAGCGTTCCTGACGACAATAAAAGAAAGCGCCTGTACTAAACCAGACCCGTGGTACAGGCGAAGAATACGGGTCTACATCGGAAGCATCTATTATATTTATTTGTATGACAAATAAAACCATAATTAGCCTTTATGTGTTTATCTGGATTATATTTAACCAATTTATCTTTCAGTTAAGATTGAAATCCAATTTCCTCAATTTTTGATCTCTCTAAGTGAAATCAAATCCACCAAGCGTATAACTTTTATACCGAACATAAAATTTGGTAAACAATGGAGGTTATATGAAAAAATTGCACTTATCTTGTTTGTGGGAATGCTTGTTTCGTTTTATGCCGATGCCGGGCGCAAGCCGTGTTCTGGTTCGAAAGGTGGGATATCCCACTGTACTGCTGGTGGCAAATTTGTTTGTAACGATGGATCTATCAGCGCATCGAAAAAGACATGTACTAACTGAAAGGAAAAAAGGGGTGCCATGAGAAAATGAACCTGCCAGCCAGATGCGCGGGGAAAACTCCCCGCGCTGGCCCTTACCTGGACTTACAGGCCATGAGAGCCGCCACCTCCTTATTACCGTCCCGGAACCGCAGTTCGTAGAGCGTTTGTCGGGTCAGAAGTGTGAATGCCAGTATTGTGAAACAAATAATGAGCAGACACACCACCAGAGGGTTGCGCTTCATAGCCTTTCTCCTTGCCGGATGGCGGGTAAGAGGCTAACATCTGAATTGTTGGGTTCATTCGTCGGCCTCGGTTGATAGAAATATCGGTCGGGGCCTTCGTCTTTCTGATTCCCGGTTAGCCTGAAAACAGAAAGTCTCAGGCACCCGCGATCATCCTATGCAGTTTCTCTTAGCAGGGAAATAATCACTTTACGGAATTGCGTAACGCTTTCCAGAATTTCACGCAATATACCTCACAAAGCATTCTTATTCGCCAGCCTATTGATTGCGGCGCCCGATGATCTCTTAACGCATAAAATGTTGTCAAAATGTGAAGTGAAAACGTTTTTGGCAGTAAGCAATTACCATCGATTGCCGATGATTCTCTCTCGGGAGTAAATCTGGAAGAGAGACAACGGCCATGCATACAACACCCTCACACCGCTTAGGTTTTTTACATCACATCAGGTTAGTTCCGTTATTTGCCTTTATTCTGGGCGGCATATTACTTCTTTTTGCCCTGAGTTCAGCTCTGGCTGGGTATTTTCTCTGGCAGGCTGACCGCGATCAGCGTGACGCTACTGCGGAGATCCAGACTCGCACCGGTCTGGCAAATAGCTCTGATTATCTGCGTTCAGCCCGGATCAATATGATTCAGGCCGGGGCGGCGAGCCGTATCGCAGAAATGGAAGAGATGAAGCGAAATATCGCACAAGCGGAATTGCAGATTAAACAATCGCAGCAAGGTTATCGTACTTACCAGAATCGCCAGGTGAAAACGGCTGCAGATGAAGCTCTGAACGCTGAATTAAATCAACGTTTTCAGGCTTATATAACTGGCCTCCAGCCTATGCTGAAATATGCCAAAAATGGCATGTTTGAAGCGATTATTAATCATGAAAGTGAGCATATCCGAACGCTGGATAATACTTATACCCATATATTAAACAAAGCCGTTGAAATACGTAGCGCCAGAGCGAACCACCTGGCGGAGCAGGCGCATCAGCGCACTCGACTGGGTGTGATGTTTATGATAGGTGCGTTTATGCTTGCCCTAGTCATGACGCTGATGACCTTCATTGTTTTGCGTCGGATTGTGATTCGACCTCTGCAACATGCCGCGCACCGTATTGAACAAATCGCCAGTGGCGATCTGACAATGAACGACGAACCGACGGGGCGCAGTGAAATTGGACGTTTGAGCCGCCATCTACAGAAAATGCAGCATTCGCTGGTGATGACCGTCGGGACGGTACGCCAGGGGGCGGAGGAGATTTATCGCGGCACCAGCGAAATTTCCGCTGGCAATGCTGACCTTTCTTCACGCACTGAAGAACAGGCGGCGGCGATTGAACAAACCGCTGCCAGCATGGAGCAACTCACCGCGACGGTGAAACAGAATGCGGATAATGCACACCACGCGAGCCGTCTGGCACAAGAGGCTTCCGTTAAAGCCAGCGATGGCGGGAAGACAGTTTCCGGCGTGGTGAAAACGATGGGCGATATCTCCAGTAGCTCGAAAAAAATTTCCGAAATCACCGCCGTGATCAACAGTATTGCTTTCCAGACAAATATTCTGGCGCTCAATGCCGCCGTTGAAGCCGCGCGAGCTGGTGAGCAAGGTCGCGGATTTGCGGTTGTTGCCAGCGAAGTGCGTACACTTGCCAGTCGCAGCGCCCAGGCAGCGAAAGAAATTGAAGGCTTAATCAGCGAATCAGTTGAGTTGATTGGACAAGGGGCTGATGAAGTGGCAACAGCAGGTAAAACGATGAGTGCCATTGTGGATGCAGTGGCGAGCGTCACACATATCATGCAGGAAATTGCCGCTGCTTCGGATGAGCAAAGCAGGGGAATAACGCAGGTTAGCCAGGCGATTTCTGAAATGGATAAAGTAACACAACAGAATGCCTCTCTGGTGGAGGAGGCGTCTGCAGCGGCGGTGTCGCTTGAAGAGCAGGCGACACGATTAACTGAGGCTGTGGATGTATTCCGCCTGAAGAAACAATCGTTACCTGTGGATCAACGAGGAGCAGGCAACTCGGTTAGTTTGGCAACGGCGTGATAATGTCAAAGAAGGGATCGCAAGATCCCTTCACCTTTCAGAATGGCATTGATTTCCGAATTGCGTTAATCATTAGCTGACAGCCGGAAGAGAGCGTTGCATCTACGCGGGTCAGTATTCCAATCGGTTCGCCTGCGCCATGTCCCGGAACAGGCAGCGCCACCAGCGAGGCATGACGCAGGTCGTCTTTTACTGCGCCAGAAGGGACAAACCACACATAGTCATATTCAACCGTAAGCTGACGCGAAAGCGATGCTGAAAGCGTTTCAATACAACCCGAAGGAATTTTGCAGCCCTGGCTTTGTACTAACGCATCTGAATGTTGGCGGGGCGCAGTGCCTTCCGGCGATACGACAACCGGCCATTCCAGTACCCGGCTTAGCGTCACGTTTTCCTGAAGAAGCGGGTGGTTAGGCCGGACAACCAGTTTCAGCGATTCGAGAAACAGCAATTCGTAATTAAGCCCGGTCATCAGTTCAGGATCTGACATCCGGCCAACACCGATATCAATTTCTCCCGTTTTTAAGCCTGCCAGAATCATGGTGTTACTCATGGTAGCAACTTGCAGAGTGGTCTCTTTTTGTTGCTGATGAAACTGACCAATAACGGAAGGCAAGATCCCCAGTGCAGCTGTGGGTAATGCACCAACCCTTACAACATCATTGTTAAGCCCTTCTTTACGATTAAGCGCCTGACCTGCGGTGTTGATGGCGTCAAGCACTCTGACTGCATGGGTTAAAAATTGCTCACCAGGTAAGGTGAGCTGCGCGCCCTGACGTCCACGGTCAAATAAGCGGGTGCCTGTCAATTGTTCAAGTTCATTCAATGTCTTAGAGAGCGCAGGTTGACTCAAATTAAGGGTTTCAGCCGCGCGCCCCAAAGTTCCTTGTTGTGCGACAGCTACGAAAGTATGAAGGTGGCGCAAACGGATGCGCTGACTAAACAGACTATTTTTTTCCATAAGCGATGTTAAAAACGAAGCGGTGCCGCTGACAAGTGAAGTTGTTTGATTATGATAACTTGATTGCAAAATATTATTAACATATAAAGCAATTTTGTTACGTTTTCAGGCGTGGTTTTACTGATTTCGTGGGGAGATCACAGTTTGTAAATTCTTCCCACCAGAGTAAATGTGGTTACCTACACTCCAGATTACTGACCACTGGAGGCAGAGATTATGGCGAACAGCATCACGGCGGATGAGATTCGGGAACAGTTTTCGCAGGCTATGTCAGCCATGTATCAGCAAGAAGTTCCACAGTACGGTACGCTGCTGGAACTGGTGGCTGACGTCAATCTGTCTGTGCTGGAAAACAATCCCCAATTGCATGAAAAAATGGTAAATGCGGACGAACTGGCGCGACTTAACGTTGAACGTCATGGGGCGATCCGCGTCGGCACAGCACAAGAGCTTGCCACTCTACGGCGGATATTTGCCATTATGGGGATGTATCCGGTCAGTTATTACGATCTCTCGCAGGCGGCGGTGCCGGTACATTCCACAGCATTTCGTCCTATCGATGATGCCTCGCTGGCGCGTAATCCTTTCCGGGTTTTTACCTCATTACTTCGCCTTGAACTCATCGAAAACGAAACCTTGCGCCAGAAGGCGGCGGAGATTTTACATCAGCGCGATATCTTTACCCCGCGTTGTCGGCAACTGTTAGATGTATATGATCGGGAGGGCGGCTTTAGCAAAGCTCAGGCGCGGGAGTTTGTGCAGGAAGTCCTGGAGACGTTTCGCTGGCATCAGTCAGCAACAGTAGATGAAGAAACCTATCGCGCGTTGCACAACGAACATCGACTGATTGCTGATGTGGTCTGTTTTCCTGGCTGCCATATTAACCACCTGACGCCACGCACGCTCGACATTGACCGGGTGCAGTCGATGATGCCCGAATGCGGTATTGAACCCAAAATTCTGATCGAAGGGCCGCCGCGCCGCGAGGTGCCGATTTTACTGCGCCAGACCAGTTTTAAGGCGCTGGAAGAGACCGTGTTGTTTGCAGGGCAAAAGCAGGGAACGCATACCGCACGCTTTGGTGAGATAGAGCAACGTGGTGTGGCATTAACGCCGAAAGGACGGCAACTGTATGATGAGCTTCTGCGTAACGCCGGAATCGGACAGGATAATCTCACTCACCAACTGCATTTGCAGGAAACCTTCAGCGCCTTCCCGGACAGTGAATTTCTGATGCGCCAGCAGGGATTGGCATGGTTTCGCTATCGTCTGACGCCATCGGGTGAGGCGCATCGTCAGGCGATCCATCCCGGTGACGATCCACAACCTTTGATCGAACGTGGTTGGGTAGTGGCGCAACCTATTACCTATGAGGATTTCCTGCCGGTTAGTGCTGCGGGGATCTTCCAGTCGAATCTGGGTAATGAAACGCAAATGCGCAGTCACGGTAATGCCAGCCGGGAGGCTTTTGAACTGGCGCTGGGGTGTCCGGTATTTGATGAGTTTCAGTTGTACCAGGAAGCGGAAGAACGCAGTAAACGCCGCTGTGGTTTGCTTTAAATTCTGTCCAACCGACTTTGCAAAAATTTGCCTGATTTTACAAACGAATCAGGCTCATCCCATCGACAGAAAAAAATTGCCGATTTATGCATATTCTCTGAGTTCAACAATTGGATTATTAATAAATATTGTCTAGAGTGAGCGGTCATTAATAAGCATTTTCTTGCCGCTGAATACGACCAGCGCGGGACCATTCACTACACCAGAAGGACTCACTTTCAGGTATGGATCGTAGACGATTTATTAAAGGTTCAATGGCTATGGCCGCCGTGTGCGGGACTAGCGGCATTGCTTCTCTTTTTTCTCAGGCTGCGTTCGCAGCAGAATCTGATATTGCCGACGGGCAAACCCAGCGTTTTGACTTCTCTATTTTACAGTCAATGGCGCACGACTTAGCGCAAACAGCGTGGCGTGGTGCGCCGCGTCCGTTACCCGATACGCTGGCGACGATGACGCCGCAGGCTTATAACAGCATTCAGTATGACGCCGAAAAATCACTCTGGCATAACGTTGAGAATCGCCAGCTGGACGCTCAGTTCTTCCATATGGGGATGGGATTCCGTCGCCGAGTTCGCATGTTCTCTGTTGATCCAGCAACACATCTGGCGCGCGAAATACACTTCCGTCCGGAGTTGTTCAAATACAACGATGCGGGTGTTGATACCAAACAATTAGAAGGGCAAAGCGATCTCGGTTTTTCGGGATTCCGTGTATTTAAAGCACCGGAGCTGGCGCGCCGCGACGTGGTTTCTTTCCTCGGTGCCAGTTATTTCCGTGCCGTTGATGACACTTATCAATATGGTTTGTCGGCGCGTGGTCTGGCGATCGACACTTACACCGACAGCAAAGAAGAGTTCCCCGACTTTACCGCCTTCTGGTTCGATACGGTAAAACCTGGCGCGACCACTTTTACCGTTTATGCGTTGCTCGATAGCGCCAGCATTACTGGTGCTTACAAGTTCACCATCCACTGTGAGAAGAACCAGGTGATTATGGATGTCGAAAATCACCTGTATGCGCGTAAAGACATTAAACAACTGGGCATCGCGCCGATGACCAGTATGTTCAGTTGCGGGACTAACGAACGTCGTATGTGCGACACCATTCATCCGCAAATCCATGATTCCGACCGTCTTTCCATGTGGCGGGGCAATGGCGAGTGGATCTGCCGTCCGCTGAATAATCCGCAGAAATTGCAGTTCAATGCCTATACCGATAACAATCCAAAAGGGTTTGGCTTGTTGCAGCTGGATCGTGATTTCTCCCATTATCAGGACATTATGGGCTGGTATAACAAACGCCCAAGTCTGTGGGTGGAACCGCGTAACAAGTGGGGTAAGGGCACTATCGGTTTGATGGAGATCCCGACGACGGGAGAAACGCTGGATAATATTGTCTGTTTCTGGCAACCAGAGAAAGCAATCAAAGCGGGCGACGAACTGGCGTTTCAGTATCGTCTTTACTGGAGTGCACAGCCTCCCGTTCATTGTCCATTAGCACGAGTTATGGCGACGCGTACCGGCATGGGAGGCTTCCCGGAAGGCTGGGCGCCAGGTGAACATTATCCGGAAAAATGGGCTCGTCGTTTTGCCGTCGATTTTGTCGGTGGTGATCTGAAAGCGGCTGCGCCGAAAGGGATTGAGCCTGTTATCACACTTTCCAGTGGTGAAGCGAAACAAATAGAAATTCTCTACATTGAGCCGATTGATGGTTACCGTATTCAGTTTGACTGGTATCCGACTTCGGACTCAACTGATCCGGTCGATATGCGTATGTATTTGCGCTGCCAGGGCGATGCCATCAGTGAAACATGGCTGTATCAGTATTTCCCTCCAGCACCGGATAAGCGCCAGTATGTTGACGATCGCGTGATGAACTAATCTTCATTTTTTAGGCACCTTCTTCCGGGAGGGTGCCGTCTGGTTAAACACGATCCCGCTCGCATTTTTCCTCAAGTTAAATGGGTAATCTGATGTTGTATATTCCATATACACGTTGTCAGCCACTAACAGGGAGTGCGTATGTTTCCAGAATATCGAGATTTAATATCCCGTCTGAAAAACGAAAATCCTCGCTTTATGTCCTTGTTTGATAAACATAATAAACTTGATCATGAAATTGCCAGAAAGGAAGGCTCTGACGGTCGAGGATACAATGCGGAAGTCGCTCGCATGAAAAAACAGAAATTACAAATGAAGGATGAGATGCTTAAAATCCTGCAACAGGAGAGCGTCAAAGAGGTGTAAACTTTCCTAAGCCGCCTGCCAGGCGGCTTTTTAACGACTGCAAAGAGTAACAGGAGATAAGATGACTGAAACGATAAAAGTAAGCGACTCACTTGAATTACATGCCGTTGCAGAAAGTCACGTCACACCTCTTTATCAGTTAACCTGCAAAAATAAAAACTGGTTACAGCAGTCGCTAAACTGGCCGCAGTTTGTTCACAGCGAAGAGGACACGCGAAAAACGGTGCAGGGTAATATGATGTTGCATCAACGCGGTTACGCCAAAATGTTCATGATCTTCAAAGAAAATGAACTCGTCGGCGTTATCTCTTTTAATCGAATTGAACCGCTAAATAAAACCGCCGAAATCGGCTACTGGCTGGACGAATCCCATCAGGGACAGGGGATCATTTCTCAGGCGCTACAGGCATTGATTCACCATTACGCCCAGTCTGGTGAACTTAGACGCTTTGTGATCAAATGTCGGGTGGACAACCCGCAAAGCAACCAGGTTGCCTTGCGCAATGGTTTTAGCCTGGAAGGTTGCCTGAAACAGGCTGAGTTCCTGAATGATGTCTATGATGATGTGAATTTATACGCGCGCATTATCGATTCACAATAACCCAGCCAGCGGCGTTCGCGTAATACGTTCCTCACTGTTAATGACTTTTGGACCACGGACATGAATGGTGTCGCCACCAAAGGCTTCAACGACGGCGTGGTCGGTTATCTCCACATGGTTTTCAATCATTACCGCACCTGAAATACGGCTCTTTCCTTGTATTATAACGTGATCGTCAAGTAGAACCGGACCGCCATGCACAACGGCATTTCCGCCAATCAGGACATGATGTTTTAACACGCAATTGCCTTCTACAATGGCATATTCCGCCACCTGTGAGCTGTAATGAATTGTTGGAATCGCATCTTCTTCAGTTCCGGCAATCACACGTGCGTGACCGTAGACTTTCGCACAGTCGCACAGCCAGACGTTGTTTTCTTCATTACCTTCAATACGCGCAAAATCAAAAACTTCGGCACGATGCTCAATAAAAGCATGGCGGACGACGGCATCGCCATAAATTTGCGCCTGATGGACAACGCGTGAGGCGCTGACGCTGGCGCGGTCATAAATTTGTAGCAGAAGATGGTGGTCGGGCGTTAAGCCTTGTGTGGCGACGATCATTGAATGTTGATCGATACAGACCTGACCAAAAATTCTGCACTGACCGCAAACTATTGAATCACGAATGGTGACACTGTCACTTACATGGACGCCCTGGCTGATTTCACTGTTATCGATCCAGGTGTTATCCGTCGTGCAAACCTCTCCCCATAGCACGCTGGCGCCGGTAATACGCGTATTACCGGAAATCACCGTTCCGCCGAACGCAAGAGCATTCTGGTCGTAAATCCAGCAATTACCTTCCTGCGCCAGCACAGTTTCGCTATCGATCCAACCACCAGCCGTCCCTGCTATCACATCATTAAAATCGGCTATGGCAATAATCTGCCGTAATAGCACACTTTTTTTGAAGCCATCTTCCTGATAACTAAAGGCTCGTTGCTCTTCACTTAGACGATATTTGCGCATAGCGTTTTCCCGCAGGTGACTTACTATAACCGTAGCAAATTCTGCGACTCTGGCTATGTTTGAGAAATTTCCATAAAATGCATTTCAAATATACTTTATAAATTAAACAAAATGAGTAACAAGATGCAGAGCGATAAAGTGCTCAATTTACCGGCAGGTTATTTTGGCATTGTGTTGGGGACGATAGGGATGGGATTTGCCTGGCGCTATGCCAGCCAGGTTTGGCAGGTTAGTCACTGGTTGGGGGATGGGCTGGTGATTCTGGCGATGATCATCTGGGGATTATTGACCACCGCATTCATTACCCGACTGATGCGCTTTCCGCAAAGCGTGCTGGCGGAAGTTCGCCATCCGGTGATGAGCAGTTTTGTGAGCTTGTTTCCGGCAACGACGATGCTGGTGGCGATTGGTTTTGTCCCGTGGTTTCGCCCGCTGGCAGTATGTCTGTTCAGCGTTGGGGTAGTGATTCAACTGGTTTACGCTGCCTGGCAAACTGCCGGATTATGGCGCGGTTCTCACCCAGAAGAAGCGACGACACCAGGGCTTTATTTGCCTACTGTTGCCAATAACTTTATCAGCGCGATGGCCTGCGGTGCGCTGGGTTATACCGATGCCGGACTGGTATTTTTAGGCGCTGGCGTCTTCTCCTGGTTAAGCCTTGAACCGGTGATCCTTCAACGACTGCGCAGCTCGGGAGAATTACCCACGGCGCTGCGGACATCGCTTGGCATTCAACTCGCTCCGGCTCTGGTGGCCTGTAGTGCCTGGTTAAGCGTCAACGGCGGCGAGGGGGACACGCTGGCGAAAATGCTCTTTGGCTATGGGCTGCTGCAATTACTGTTTATGCTGCGCCTGATGCCGTGGTATCTCTCACAGCCGTTTAATGCCTCATTCTGGAGTTTTTCGTTCGGTGTTTCCGCGCTGGCTACCACCGGTTTGCATCTGGGAAGCGGTAGCGATAATGGTTTTTTCCATACGCTGGCGGTGCCGTTGTTTATCTTTACCAATTTTATTATTGCATTACTGCTCATCCGTACTTTCGCGCTTCTGATGCAGGGAAAATTGTTAATCAGAACTGAGCGCGCCGTTTTAATGAAATCCGAGGACAAAGAATGATCATTCGTGACGAAAACTACTTTACTAACAAATACGAATTAACCCGCACACACTCCGAAGTTCTGGAAGCGGTGAAAATCGTTAAACCGGGGAAAACGCTGGACTTGGGCTGTGGCAATGGTCGTAACAGTCTTTACCTTGCAGCCAATGGTTATGATGTTGACGCATGGGATAAAAATGCCATGAGTATTGCCAACGTTGAGCGCATTAAAGCCATTGAAAATCTGGAAAATTTACGTACTCAGGTTGTCGATCTGAATAGCCTCACGTTTGATGGACAGTACGATTTTATTCTTTCTACTGTGGTGCTGATGTTCCTGGAGGCGAAAACCATCCCAGGGCTGATTGGCAATATGCAACGTTGCACTAAACCTGGCGGTTACAACCTGATTGTGGCTGCGATGGATACTACTGATTTTCCATGTACCGTCGGCTTTCCGTTTGCCTTCAAAGAGGGAGAGCTACGTCGTTATTATGAAGGCTGGGATTTATTGAAATACAATGAAGATGTCGGTGAATTACACCGCACCGATGCCAACGGTAATCGTATTAAACTGCGTTTCGCTACTATGCTGGCACGTAAAAAATGACCTGAAAAGGATCAACGTAAGAAGTTTGCCTGTTGATCTATTCGGTAAGCATATTTTTTAGCAGGATGATGTGAAATAAGTCACAGCGGATGTGCTTTTTTATCGCCTCAAGTCTCTGAAAATAAATCAATGATGATTGACTCAGCTCCTTTTTCAGCATTGACTATATTGTCGAAAAAGGGGTCGATAAATTTATTTCTGCCAACACTTTTTTTGCCACAACACGAAGCGGTGCTTTTTGCTATAACTTAAAAAGTAATATAATCATCTCAGGAAACTATTCATGCGTACCACATCAATTGCGAAAGTTGCAGCTTTATGCGGCTTGTTGGCTCTGTCCGGCTGTGCCTCTAAAATCACCCAGCCGGATAAATACTCTGGCTTTTTAAAGAATTACTCTGATCTTCAAGAAACAACATCGGCAACAGGTAAACCCGTTTTACGCTGGGTTTCCCCTGATTTCGACCAAAGTAAATATGACAGTATTGTCTGGAATCCAATCACTTATTATCCGGTGCCGAAACCTTCTACTCAGGTAGGGCAGAAAGTATTGGATAGAATTTTGAGTTATACCAATACCGAAATGAAAGAAGCGATTGCGCAGCGCAAACCACTGGTTACCACTGCTGGCCCGCGTAGTCTGATTTTCCGTGGTGCTATTACTGGTGTTGATACTAGTAAAGAAGGACTGCAATTCTATGAAGTGGTTCCTGTTGCATTAGTGGTAGCGGGAACACAAATGGCAACCGGTCACCGTACCATGGATACCCGCCTGTACTTTGAAGGTGAACTGATTGATGCGGCTACCAATAAACCTGTTATCAAAGTCGTTCGTCAGGGCGAAGGTAAAGACCTGAATAACGAAAGTACGCCAATGGCTTTCGAAAATATTAAGCAAGTTATTGATGACATGGCGACCGATGCCACCATGTTTGACGTTAACAAAAAGTAATGCCAGTTGCGCCATCGTAAGATGGCGCTTCTTATTATCGGTTTCTGTCAGCAATTAAATTCAACACCACGTAACAGACGCCGCCGGCAATTAATCCCCAAAACGCCGAACCAATCCCAACCAATGTCAGCCCGCTCGCTGTTACCAGAAATGCCACCACAGCAGCGTCGCGCTCACGCTCATTATGTAGCGCCTGATACAAACTACCGCCAATGGTGCTTAACAGCGCCAGACCAGCCAGCATCTGGATCCAGCTAACCGGTAGGGCTGCCATCATTCCGGTAATGGCGCTACCAAACAGACCCGCAAGCAAATAAAAGACGCCCGCAACGGCGGCAGCCAACCAACGCCTATCTTTGTCCGGATGCGCTTCCGGGCTTTGGCAAATAGCGGCAGTAATTGCCGCAATACCGACGGAATAAACCCCGAAAGGGGAAAAAATCAGCGCCAGCAAGCCAGTGAATACAATCAGTGGCGAAACCGGAGCCGAATACCCGGCCGCTTTCATTGCCGCAATACCCGGTGCGTTTTGCGATGCCATCGTCACCAGAAAAAGGGGGAGTGCAACGCTCAAAGTGTGAGCAAACGAAAATTCAGGGGTAATATAAATGGGGAGAACGGGTTTAAAGACAACATCAGTTGTGACAACGTCACCTTGCGCGATAACGATCACGATCCCAATAATCATCGCGGCAATTACCGCATAGCGCGGTGCAACGACCTTGGTTGCCAGCCATACCAGCAACATACTGCCACACAACGTAAACTGACCATCCAGACTGGCAAACGCCTGTAAACCAAAGCGTAATAAAATCCCGGCAAGCATTGCCGCCGCAAGCGAGTGCGGAATAATGCGCATCAGACGAGCAAAGAGTCCCGTTATGCCGCAGAGGACAATTAATGCGTTGGTGACTATAAAAACGCCGATGGCTTCGTTAAGTGTTAGCCCCTGTAAACCAGTGACCAACAGCGCCGCGCCAGGCGTTGACCATGCGGTGAGAACAGGCACGCGATACCATAATGTCAGCGCCAGCGTACTGACTCCCATTGCCAGTCCCAGCGCCGTCATCCAGCCGGAGATTTGTGCAGTGGTTGCTCCGGCGACAATCGCCGCTTGCCAGATTATTGCTGCTGAACTGGCGTAGCCAATCAATACCGCCAGAAACCCCGCCAGTAGCGTGGGGGGAGGAATAGAAAACAGACGCATAGTCACCTCGTGCGTTATAGCGTACAGGCACCGTAGCATCTGTCCGTTATAACGCACAAGTGATAAACTCCTGTTTTGCCGGAGGAGTCGCATGGAAAATCTCGCTCGCTTTTTATCCACTACGCTTAAACATCTTCGTCAGCAGCGAGGCTGGAGTCTTTCGCGACTGGCAGACGCCACGGGCGTTTCTAAAGCCATGTTAGGGCAGATTGAGCGCAATGAGTCCAGTCCGACGGTCGCGACACTCTGGAAAATTGCCACCGGGATGAACGTGCCATTTTCGACATTTATTTCGCCGCCGCAGACCATTACGCCATCAGTTTATGATCCACAACAGCAGGCAATGGTGATCACTTCGCTGTTTCCTTATGATCCGCAACTCTGCTTTGAACACTTCTCGATTCAGATGGCACCCGGTGCAATAAGCGAATCGACGCCGCACGAAAAAGGGGTAATTGAGCATGTTGTCGTCATTGATGGACAGCTTGATCTGTGCGTTGATGGTGAATGGCGTAGTCTTAATTGTGGAGAAGGTGTTCGTTTTGCTGCCGACGTCAGGCATGTCTATCGTAATTGTGGGGAGCAAACCGTACATTTTCATTCCCTCATCCATTACCCGCGTAGTTAAGCGGGAAAACTATTTCGCAACGTCGCGCTTGTGGCTAAAATAGCCGCCATTTTTCAGCTACTGGATAAGAAAGTGACCGTATCTTCTCATCGTCTTGAACTGTTAAGCCCGGCACGCGATGCCGCCATTGCCCGCGAAGCTATTTTGCACGGTGCCGATGCTGTTTATATCGGCGGACCTGGTTTTGGTGCCCGTCATAATGCCAGTAATAGCCTGAAAGATATTGCCGAGCTGGTGCCATTTGCCCATCGTTATGGTGCAAAAATTTTCGTCACGCTTAACACCATTTTGCATGACGATGAACTGGAACCGGCGCAGCGACTGAT
This sequence comes from Escherichia ruysiae, assembly GCF_031323975.1. NCBI lineage: Bacteria > Pseudomonadati > Pseudomonadota > Gammaproteobacteria > Enterobacterales > Enterobacteriaceae > Escherichia > Escherichia ruysiae. Next base: position 477,640 of record NZ_JAVIWS010000001.1, on the reverse strand, counting down.
TACCGACCTTTACCAGACAGGCGTTGATGCACTGATCGTTCAGGATATGGGGATTCTGGAACTTGATATTCCGCCGATTGAACTGCACGCCAGTACGCAGTGTGATATTCGCACTGTAGAGAAAGCGAAGTTTCTTTCGGACGTCGGTTTTACGCAGATTGTGCTGGCGCGAGAGCTGAATCTTGAGCAGATCCGTGCGATTCATCAGGCCACGGACGCGACCATTGAGTTCTTTATTCATGGTGCACTGTGCGTGGCATATTCCGGTCAGTGCTACATTTCTCATGCGCAAACAGGGCGTAGCGCCAACCGTGGCGATTGCTCGCAGGCGTGCCGTTTGCCATATACATTGAAAGACGATCAGGGGCGGGTGGTTTCCTATGAAAAACACCTGCTGTCGATGAAAGATAACGATCAGACTGCCAACCTGGGCGCTTTGATTGATGCAGGCGTGCGTTCCTTCAAGATTGAAGGGCGTTACAAAGATATGAGCTACGTGAAGAATATCACCGCCCACTATCGCCAGATGCTGGATGCCATTATTGAAGAACGTAGCTTTTTGGCGCGAGCTTCATCCGGTCGTACTGAGCACTTCTTCGTACCGTCGACAGAAAAAACCTTCCATCGTGGCAGCACCGACTACTTTGTTAACGCGCGTAAAGGCGATATTGGCGCATTCGATTCACCGAAATTTATCGGCCTGCCGGTGGGTGAAGTATTGAAAGTGGCGAAAGATCATCTTGATGTTGAGGTTACCGAACCGCTGGCTAACGGCGATGGACTGAACGTAATGATTAAGCGTGAAGTCGTCGGCTTTCGTGCCAACACGGTAGAGAAAACTGGGGAAAATCAGTACCGCGTCTGGCCAAATGAGATGCCAGTGGAGCTGCACAAAATTCGCCCGCACCATCCGCTTAATCGCAACCTCGACCATAACTGGCAGCAGGCGTTGACCAAAACCTCCAGCGAACGTCGGGTGGCGGTAGACATTGAACTGGGCGGCTGGCAGGAACAACTGATTCTGACTCTGACCAGTGAAGAGGGCGTCAGTATCACTCATACGCTGGACGGGCAGTTCGACGAAGCGAATAACGCCGAAAAAGCACTCCTCAATCTGAAAGAGGGATTGTCGAAGCTTGGGCAAACCATCTATTACGCCCGCGATGTGCAAATTAATTTGCCGGGGGCGCTGTTTGTGCCAAACAGTCTGTTAAATCAGTTCCGCCGTGAGGCTGCTGAAATGCTGGATGCTGCGCGTCTTGCCAGTTATCAGCGCGGTAGTCGTAAACCGGTTGCTGACCCTGCGCCAGTTTATCCGCAAACGCATTTGAGTTTCCTCGCGAACGTATACAACCAGAAAGCTCGTGAATTTTATCATCGCTATGGTGTGCAACTGATTGATGCTGCCTATGAAGCGCATGAAGAGAAGGGCGAAGTGCCGGTAATGATCACCAAGCATTGTCTGCGCTTTGCCTTCAATCTGTGCCCGAAACAGGCGAAAGGCAATATCAAAAGCTGGAAAGCAACGCCAATGCAACTGGTTAACGGCGATGAAGTGTTAACGCTAAAGTTTGATTGCCGGCCGTGTGAGATGCACGTCATTGGCAAAATCAAAAATCACATTCTGAAAATGCCGTTACCGGGGAGTGTTGTCGCCTCCGTAAGCCCGGATGAACTGATGAAAACATTGCCGAAGCGAAAAGGGTAAAACGCAAATTTTCAGACCTGTTAACAACTTATTGAATTTGCAGATATTACAGGCCGGGTAAGGCGTTCATACCGTATCCGGCAACAACCGACTCAACGCTGTCCCGCTTCTGGTTTGCGTGACTTTTGCCAGTAAAAATGCTCGCGCAAACCTTCTGCCGATTCTTCCGCAACGGCGCGCAATTCATCACTGTCCGCTTCATGACGCAGTTGATGATCCACATTTTTTACCCACAAAAATTCATGTCCTTTGTGTCCTGCCATCAACTGTCCAGAGAACAGCGCACACGTTAATAAGACAACCGCTAACGCCTTCGTAAACATCCCGACACCTTTTTCTTACCTTTTGCCGCTATGATGCCGATAGTTTCTTGAGGTTATTATTCAGTTTTGCAAATTAGCGCAAAGAAATTCTGGAATCAGCCTTCCTTATTTGGCATCGCATTCTGCCGTTGCGGCGATTAAGTGCTATTTTCGAGCAAATTACACACGGAGGTAAACATTAATGTTTACTTTGTTGATATACTCAGCGGCAGGGAGGCGATGTGAAACAAAGCGAGTTCAGACGTTGGCTCGACTCTCAGGGCGTCGATGTAGCGAATGGCAGCAACCATTTAAAACTCAGGTTTCACGGGAGGCGCAGTGTCATGCCGCGTCACCCAAGTGAAGAGATTAAAGAAAGCAATTCTGAAACAACTCGGTTTGAGTTAATCGCCAATTAAAAGGTTAATGACATGCGAGAGACAGTCGAAATTATGCGTTATCCCGTCACTCTTACACCCGCGCCGGAAGGCGGTTATATGGTTTCTTTTGTGGATATCCCTGAAGCGTTGACCCAGGGCGAAACTGTCGCTGAAGCGATGGAAGCGGCAAAAGATGCTTTACTGATCGCATTTGATTTTTATTTTGAAGACAACGAGCTTATCCCGTTACCTTCGCCATTAAATAGTCACGATCACTTTATTGAAGTGCCTTTGAGCGTTGCCTCTAAAGTATTGCTGTTAAATGCTTTTTTGCAGTCAGACATTACTCAGCAAGAGCTGGCGAAGCGAATTGGTAAACCTAAGCAGGAGATCACCCGCTTGTTTGATTTGCACCACGCGACAAAAATCGACGCCGTCCAGCTTGCGGCTAAAGCTCTGGGCAAAGAGTTATCGCTGGTGATGGTTTAATTACAGTTAACGAAAAGTTGTCATTTTTAACAACTGATATAGACTGCCGGATCATCTGCACATAAAAACGATCCGATAATGAAAAAATACCAGCAACTGGCAGAACAATTACGCGAGCAGATTGCGTCGGGCATCTGGCAACCCGGCGATCGTTTGCCTTCGTTGCGTGAACAGGTGGCGCTTTCTGGTATGAGCTTTATGACCGTCAGCCATGCCTACCAGTTACTCGAAAGTCAGGGGCATATTATCGCGCGACCGCAGTCGGGTTATTACGTTGCACCACAGGCATTAAAAATGCCGAAAGCCCCAGTCGTTCCAGTCACACGTGATGAAACAGTCGATATCAATACTTATATTTTTGACATGTTGCAGGCCAGTCGCGATCCTTCAGTGGTGCCGTTTGCATCCGCTTTTCCCGATCCGCGCTTGTTTCCGCTTCAACAACTCAATCGCTCCCTGGCACAGGTAAGCAAAACCGCAACGGCGATGAGCGTGATTGAAAACTTACCTCCAGGGAATGCTGAGCTTCGTCAGGCTATTGCTCGTCGCTATGCCTTACAGGGCATCACAATTTCGCCCGATGAAATCGTCATCACCGCCGGGGCGTTAGAGGCATTAAACCTCAGTTTGCAAGCGGTAACCGAGCCGGGTGATTGGGTGATTGTCGAGAATCCTTGTTTCTACGGCGCGTTGCAGGCGCTGGAGCGGTTACGGCTGAAGGCGTTATCGGTAGCGACGGATGTTAACGAAGGGATCGACCTTCAGGCGCTTGAACTGGCGTTACAAGAGTATCCGGTGAAAGCGTGCTGGTTAATGACCAACAGCCAGAACCCGCTCGGTTTTACCTTAACGCCACAGAAAAAAGCGCGGCTGGTAGAACTCCTTAGTCAGTACAACGTGATGCTGATTGAAGATGACGTCTACAGCGAACTTTACTTCGGACGGGAAAAACCGCTGCCCGCAAAAGCGTGGGATCGCCACGATGGCGTGCTGCATTGTTCATCATTCTCCAAATGCCTGGTGCCAGGTTTTCGCATCGGTTGGGTCGCCGCAGGAAAACATGCGCGTAAAATCCAACGTTTGCAGTTGATGAGTACACTTTCCACCAGTTCACCGATGCAGCTTGCCCTGGTGGATTACCTTTCTACACGCCGCTACGATGCGCATCTGCGTCGTCTACGTCGTCAGCTTGCGGAACGCAAACAACGCGCCTGGCAGGCGCTGCTGCGTTACCTGCCTGCGGAGGTGAAAATACACCATAACGACAGTGGTTATTTTCTCTGGCTGGAACTTCCCGAACCGTTAGATGCAGGCGAATTAAGTCTGACGGCACTGGCGCATCACATCAGTATTGCGCCGGGTAAAATGTTTTCTACTGGCGAACGCTGGTCGCGTTTTTTCCGTTTTAATACCGCGTGGCAATGGGGAGAGCGCGAAGAACAGGCAGTAAAAGAATTAGGCAAACTTATTCAAGAACATCTGAAGTAACTTTCAATTTAATTCCTCTCAGGTTGGGTAATATGAATTTCGAATAGAAGCCATATTTCGTAACCCCTTGTCTATACTCCAGAAGATAGCTTCACAGACGGCATAATGCGCGTTAGCTCACAACCTGATTAAATTTTCTCAGGGGTGAAGGTGTGCCTGCAAGCCGCCGTCTATGGTTAAACAAGGAGATATTTTTACGGCACGGCGGCTGAACAATTAATTACGACAGGAGTAAGACCTTATGAGCAAGACATTTGCCCGCAGCAGCCTGTGTGCGCTCACCATGACTATAATGACCGCTCACGCCGCCGAACCGCCTACCAATTTAGATAAACCGGAAGGGCGACTGGATATTATTGCCTGGCCGGGATACATCGAACGCGGACAAACTGATAAACAATACGACTGGGTAACGCAATTCGAAAAAGAGACAGGTTGCGCGGTAAATGTGAAAACCGCCGCGACTTCCGATGAAATGGTCAGTCTGATGACCAAAGGGGGTTACGATCTGGTCACGGCGTCCGGCGATGCCTCGCTGCGTTTGATTATGGGTAAACGCGTGCAGCCGATTAATACCGCGCTAATTCCTAACTGGAAAACACTCGATCCGCGTGTAGTAAAAGGCGACTGGTTTAACGTTGGCGGTAAAGTATATGGTACGCCGTATCAGTGGGGGCCTAACCTGTTGATGTACAACGCCAAAACCTTCCCGACACCGCCGGATAGCTGGCAAGTGGTTTTTGTTGAGCAGAATCTGCCGGACGGCAAGAGTAATAAAGGTCGGGTACAGGCCTATGATGGCCCCATTTATATTGCCGATGCCGCGTTGTTCGTCAAAGCTACGCAGCCGCAGTTGGGCATCAGCGATCCGTACCAACTTACCGAAGAACAGTACCAGGCGGTGCTGAAAGTGCTGCGCGATCAACATAGTTTGATACATCGCTACTGGCATGACACCACCGTGCAAATGAGCGATTTCAAAAACGAGGGTGTGGTTGCTTCTAGTGCCTGGCCGTATCAGGCCAACGCGTTGAAAGCCGAAGGCCAACCAATCGCCACAGTATTCCCGAAAGAGGGGGTTACCGGCTGGGCTGATACCACCATGCTGCATAGCGAAGCGAAACATCCGGTTTGCGCCTACAAATGGATGAACTGGTCATTAACGCCAAAAGTGCAGGGTGATGTGGCAGCCTGGTTTGGCTCATTGCCGGTAGTGCCGGAAGGATGTAAAGCCAGTCCGTTATTAGGCGAAAAAGGCTGTGAGACCAACGGTTTTAACTATTTCGATAAAATTGCTTTCTGGAAAACGCCTATAGCAGAAGGGGGCAAGTTTGTTCCCTACAGTCGCTGGACGCAGGATTACATTGCCATTATGGGCGGTCGCTAACTTCGCTGAGGTGTTTTATGACGTACGCAGTGGAGTTTGACAACGTCTCGCGGTTGTACGGTGACGTGCGCGCGGTAGATGGCGTCAGTATTGCGATAAAAGATGGTGAGTTCTTTTCAATGCTGGGGCCGTCCGGCTCCGGCAAAACCACCTGCCTGCGCCTGATTGCCGGATTTGAACAACTTTCCGGCGGGGCGATCGCTATCTTTGGTAAACCCGCCAGCAATCTGCCACCGTGGGAGCGGGATGTTAATACCGTTTTCCAGGACTATGCGCTGTTTCCCCATATGTCGATTCTCGATAACGTGGCCTACGGGTTAATGGTCAAAGGTGTGGAGAAAAAAAAGCGTTACATCATGGCGCAAGAGGCGCTGGAAAAAGTGGCGCTTGGTTTTGTTCAGCAACGTAAGCCGTCACAACTTTCTGGTGGTCAGCGCCAGCGGGTTGCTATCGCCAGAGCATTAGTAAATGAACCACGCGTATTATTGCTGGATGAACCACTCGGCGCGCTGGATCTCAAGTTGCGTGAGCAGATGCAACTTGAGCTGAAAAAGCTGCAACAATCTCTCGGCATCACGTTTATCTTCGTCACCCACGATCAGGGGGAAGCATTATCAATGTCCGACCGTGTGGCAGTGTTCAACAACGGTCGCATTGAGCAGGTCGATTCACCACGTGATCTCTACATGCGCCCGCGCACGCCGTTTGTTGCCGGATTCGTCGGTACATCCAACGTTTTTGATGCGCTGATGGCAGAGAAACTTTGCGGAATGATGGGTAGCTTCGCATTGCGCCCGGAACATATTCGCCTCAATACACCTGGCGAAGTGCAGGCTAATGGCACGATCCAGGCGGTGCAGTATCAGGGCGCGGCGACCCGTTTTGAACTGACACTGAGCGGCGGTGAAAAACTGCTGGTAAGTCAGGCAAATATGACGGGGGAAGAACTCCCCGCTACGCTTACTCCAGGACAACAGGTGATGGTTTCCTGGGCGCGCGATGTGATGGTGCCGCTGGTTGAGGAGAGGTGAATGGCGATGAACGTATTGCAATCACCTTCACGTCCAGGTCTGGGCAAGGTGTCAGGTTTCTTCTGGCGGAATCCGGGGCTGGGGCTGTTTTTGCTGCTGCTTGGCCCGTTGATGTGGTTTGGCATCGTCTATTTCGGTTCGCTGCTGACGCTGTTATGGCAGGGCTTTTATACTTTTGATGATTTCACCATGTCGGTAACACCGGAACTGACACTGGCGAATATCCGCGCGCTGTTTAATCCGGCCAATTACGACATCATTCTGCGCACGTTAACAATGGCAGTTGCTGTGACCATCGCCAGTGCTTTTTTGGCCTTTCCGATGGCGTGGTATATGGCGCGCTACACCAGCGGTAAGATGAAAGCGTTTTTTTACATTGCGGTAATGTTGCCGATGTGGGCGAGCTATATCGTCAAAGCCTATGCCTGGACGTTATTGCTGGCGAAAGATGGCGTGGCGCAGTGGTTTTTACAGCATTTGGGGTTGGAACCGTTATTAACTGCGTTTCTCACGCTACCGGCGGTGGGTGGTAATACACTGTCAACTTCCGGACTGGGACGCTTTCTGGTGTTTCTCTACATCTGGCTGCCGTTCATGATTCTGCCGGTGCAGGCGGCGCTGGAGCGTTTGCCCTCGTCACTTTTGCAAGCCTCAGCGGATTTAGGCGCACGTCCACGGCAAACCTTCCGTTATGTGGTGTTACCGCTGGCGATCCCTGGCATTGCAGCCGGCTCTATTTTTACCTTCTCGCTAACGCTGGGCGATTTTATTGTCCCGCAGCTGGTTGGCCCGCCGGGGTATTTTATCGGCAACATGGTTTACTCGCAGCAAGGCGCGATTGGCAATATGCCGATGGCAGCAGCGTTCACCCTGGTGCCGATTGTTTTGATCGCACTGTATCTGGCGTTCGTGAAACGTCTGGGAGCGTTCGATGCACTCTGAGCGCGCACCGTTTTTCCTCAAACTGGCGGCCTGGGGCGGCGTGGTTTTCCTCCATTTTCCCATCCTGATTATCGCGGCCTATGCTTTTAACACTGAAGATGCGGCGTTTAGTTTTCCACCGCAAGGTCTGACGCTGCACTGGTTTAGCGTGGCAGCACAGCGTAGTGACATTCTTGATTCCGTGACGCTGTCACTTAAAGTGGCGGCGCTGGCGACATTAATTGCGCTGGTATTAGGGACGCTGGCCGCCGCCGCGCTCTGGAGACGAGACTTTTTCGGCAAAAACGCCATTTCGCTGTTATTGCTGCTGCCCATTGCGCTGCCGGGCATTGTCACAGGCCTGGCGTTATTAACCGCGTTTAAAACTATCAATCTGGAGCCGGGGTTTTTCACCATCGTAGTCGGTCATGCGACTTTTTGTGTAGTGGTGGTGTTTAACAATGTCATCGCCCGTTTTCGCCGTACCTCATGGAGTCTGGTTGAGGCGTCAATGGATCTTGGGGCCAATGGCTGGCAAACCTTCCGCTACGTGGTGTTACCGAATCTCAGTTCGGCGCTACTGGCAGGAGGAATGCTGGCGTTTGCCTTGTCGTTCGATGAAATCATCGTTACGACCTTTACGGCAGGTCATGAACGAACGTTACCGTTGTGGTTGCTCAATCAGCTTGGGCGACCACGTGATGTACCGGTAACCAACGTGGTGGCACTGCTGGTTATGTTGGTAACAACCTTGCCGATCCTGGGAGCCTGGTGGCTAACCCGCGAAGGCGACAATGGTCAATAACCACTGATACAGGAATATGCTATGCAACATAAGTTACTGATTAACGGAGAACTGGTTAGCGGCGAAGGGGAAAAACAGCCTGTCTATAATCCGGCAACGGGGGAAGTATTACTGGAGATTGCCGAGGCCTCCGCAGAGCAGGTCGATGCTGCTGTGCGCGCGGCAGATGCAGCATTTGCCGAATGGGGGCAAACCACGCCGAAAGTGCGTGCGGAATGCCTGCTGAAACTGGCTGATGTTATCGAAGAAAATGGTCAGGTTTTTGCCGAACTGGAGTCCCGTAATTGTGGCAAACCGCTGCATAGTGCGTTCAATGATGAAATTCCGGCGATTGTCGATGTTTTTCGCTTTTTCGCTGGTGCGGCGCGCTGCCTGAACGGTCTGGCGGCTGGCGAATATCTTGAAGGTCATACTTCGATGATCCGCCGCGATCCGTTGGGGGTTGTGGCTTCTATCGCGCCGTGGAATTACCCGCTGATGATGGCAGCGTGGAAACTGGCTCCGGCGCTGGCGGCAGGGAACTGCGTGGTGCTTAAACCATCAGAAATCACCCCGCTAACAGCGTTGAAGCTGGCAGAACTGGCGAAAGATATCTTCCCGGCAGGCGTGATTAACGTGTTGTTTGGCAGAGGCAAAACGGTGGGTGATCCGCTGACCGGACATCCAAAAGTGCGCATGGTGTCGCTGACGGGGTCTATCGCCACTGGTGAGCACATCATCAGTCATACGGCACCGTCCATCAAGCGCACTCATATGGAACTTGGCGGTAAAGCGCCAGTGATTGTCTTTAATGATGCTGACGTTGAAGCGGTTGTCGAAGGTGTCCGTACATTTGGCTATTACAATGCCGGGCAAGATTGTACTGCTGCCTGCCGTATCTACGCGCAAAAAGGCATTTACGACGTGCTGGTAGAAAAACTCGGTGCCGCAGTGGCAACGTTGAAATCAGGCGCGCCGGATGATGAATCCACAGAGCTTGGCCCGTTAAGTTCACTGGCGCATCTCGAACGCGTCAGCCGGGCGGTGGAAGAGGCGAAGGCGACGGGACACATTAAGGTGATCACCGGCGGTGAAAAGCGGCAGGGTAATGGTTATTATTATGCGCCTACATTGCTGGCGGGTGCGTTACAAGAAGATGCTATCGTCCAAAGAGAGGTATTTGGGCCGGTAGTCAGCGTGACGGTCTTCGACAACGAAGAGCAAGTAGTTAACTGGGCGAATGACAGCCAGTATGGCTTAGCTTCTTCAGTATGGACGAAAGATGTGGGTAGAGCGCACCGCGTCAGCGCACGTCTGCAATATGGCTGCACCTGGGTTAATACCCATTTCATGCTGGTGAGTGAAATGCCGCACGGCGGGCAGAAACTTTCAGGTTATGGCAAAGATATGTCACTTTATGGGCTGGAAGATTACACCGTAGTACGCCACGTAATGGTTAAACATTAAGGATAATGTTGTAAATCTGGAGAGTGTGAGAAGATCTAACGCACTGTCAGAGAGTTGATTTTTCTCTGACAGTGCGTACTGCGTGCAATTTTGCTACATCAGATAAACCATCCAAATCTCATAGAGATAAGAGTAAACAACCCAACAACAGCAAAGAGATTTATCAGCACTACAGTTCTACTGGAAACGTTCATTTTTGCCACCTTTTGTCATAGCCCTTATGTGTATAGTACGGGTTAAGAAAATCCGCAATCATACTTATTCTGAAGATGGACAAGAACATGCGGTAGGTTATTGAATTTATCTCAAATGGACTGAAAACTTGATACACATCAAGAAATGACGCATATTTGCGCGCGTTTTATTCATCTGGCTGGACGCCCATACATGTCTCTTTATCAATATATGCTTGTTTTTTATGCTGCCATGGCAGCAATCGCCTTTCTCATTACCTGGTTTCTTTCCCACGATAAGAAGAGCATTCGCTTTCTGAGCGCCTTTCTGGTGGGGATTACATGGCCAATGAGTTTTCCGGTGGCGCTACTGTTTTCACTATTTTAAATCTTACACGCTGGCTTGACGGCACAACGCAGACTTATATCATTTGAGTGAATCGATAAATTTCACAAGTGGCTGAGGAGAAAGTATGTCGCATCTGGATGAAGTCATCGCGCGCGTGGATGCCGCGATTGAGGAGAGCGTCATTGCCCATATGAACGAGTTGTTAATCGCCCTGAGTGATGACGCAGAGTTAAGCCGGGAAGATCGCTACACACAGCAGCAGCGTTTGCGTACCGCAATCGCTCATCACGGACGCAAGCATAAAGAAGATATGGAGGCACGCCACGAACAATTAACCAAAGGCGGCACCATCCTCTGATTAAAACGTGCGTCTGGCCACCAGCCAGGCGCCAACTACCAACAAAACTGCCCCGCAAATTGGGCCAATCAGCGCCCGAAGTGGTACGCCATGACTGCGGAAAATATCCAGCACCAGACCACCAATAAGTTGACTGGCGACCAGTACCGCAATGGTCGTTGCCGCGCCAACATTCTGATATCCGCTGATACTGGCGAAAACAAAAAACGATCCCAACAAACCAGGGATTAGAGTCCACCAGCGCACGCTGGACACCAGTTCGCCAAAGCCTGCTGTTCCTTGCTTAAACCATAAAATAGACACGAACAGCACAATCCCCACCAGTGAATTCAGCAGCATGGCGATGAGAATGGTGGAGGATGTCTGGGTGATGCGTACCATCAATGTGTTTTGCACCACAAGACCAATCCCGGCAGTGATCAAAAAGGCAAGGGTAAGCGACTGATTCATCCAAGTGAGTCCGGTTCGCTACGATCGTCAAGCTGCAATTGCATAAAGGTGAGATCCAACCAGCGACCAAATTTAGTACCAACTTGGGGCATTTGCGCTGTGACGACAAATCCCAGCGACTGGTGCAGATGCAACGACGCCTGATTTTGTGATTCTATGCCGGCAACCATCACATGCTTACCGCAGTTCCGCGCTTCATCAATCAACGCGCGTAACAATTTTCGCCCAAGACCTTTGCCCTGATGATCCGGATGGACATAAACCGAATGTTCCACGGTATGGCGAAAACCGTCGAAACTACGCCAGTCACCAAACGAGGCATATCCTGTAACTACGCCATCTTCTTCGCTCACCAGCACCGGATAACCCGATAAAGTTCGTGCTTCAAACCAGGCAATGCGGTTATCTGTATCCACAGTCTGGTCGTTCCAGATAGCTGCCGTATGCAGTACAGCGTGGTTATAAATTTCCGCAATTGCAGCACAATCGGCTTTGCGGGCAGAACGGATGGACATCTTAAGCCTCGATAAAATAATGATGATGACGTTATCAATACTATCGAAAACAGCCCGAAGCAACGGATTCCTCGATGAAATTATTGCGTGTCGCAGTAGTGATGTGACGGCTGCAAACTAAACCAATCCAGTGAGCCTGCTACTATTGATGGATTCATGCCAAAAGCACAGGAGAGCATTATGGGTCAACAAAAGCAACGTAATCGCCGTTGGGTTCTGGCGTCGCGTCCACACGGCGCGCCGGTTCCGGAGAATTTCCGTCTTGAAGAAGATGATGTCGCCACGCCGGGTGAAGGACAGGTGTTACTGCGCACGGTCTACCTGTCGCTCGATCCGTATATGCGCGGGCGCATGAGCGATGAGCCATCTTATTCACCACCGGTTGATATTGGTGGCGTGATGGTCGGCGGCACGGTGAGTCGGGTGGTGGAATCTAATCATCCGGATTACCAGCCTGACGACTGGGTGCTGGGTTACAGCGGTTGGCAGGATTACGACATATCCAGTGGCGATGATCTGGTGAAACTTGGCGATCATCCGGAAAATCCTTCGTGGTCACTAGGTGTGCTGGGGATGCCAGGCTTTACGGCTTATATGGGGCTGCTGGATATCGGTCAACCTAAAGAGGGAGAAACGCTAGTGGTTGCTGCAGCAACGGGGCCGGTCGGTGCGACAGTGGGGCAAATCGGCAAACTAAAAGGTTGCCGCGTGGTGGGTGTTGCCGGTGGCGCGGAAAAATGTCGCCATGCCACAGACGTTCTCGGTTTTGATGTTTGCCTTGATCATCATGCAGATGATTTTGCCGAACAACTCGTGAACGCGTGTCCGAAAGGCGTTGATATCTATTATGAAAACGTTGGTGGTAAGGTGTTTGATGCGGTGCTGCCTTTACTCAATACATCCGCGCGTATTCCCGTTTGCGGTTTAGTGAGCGGCTATAACGCCACCGACCTGCCTTCCGGGCCGGATCGTTTACCGCTACTTATGGCTACGGTGCTGAAAAAACGTATTCGCCTGCAAGGGTTTATTATTAGCCAGGATTATGGTCATCGCATCCATGAGTTCCAGCAAGAGATGGGGCAATGGGTGAAGGCGGGGAAAATTCACTATCGTGAACAAATTACCGATGGTTTAGAGAACGCCCCGCAGACATTCATCGGTCTGCTGAATGGTAAAAACTTCGGCAAAGTCGTGATCCGTGTTGCGGATGATGATTAACATTTCAGGTGGCGGCATTCTTGCCGCCACTAATGAATATTATTCAAATCGCCATGCGAGATTTACGCCTACACCATAATTCCGCCCAGGCGCAGGCTCGTAATATCGACCATTCGATTCATTAACAATCACCGAGCCGACATATTCTTTATCGAATAAATTATCGACACGACCAAATAAATCTATTGTCATATTGCGATAATTATATTTGTAACCGGTGAACAAACCGACGAGAGTGTAAGAGGGCGCTTTTGCCGTATTTTCGTCATCCGCCATGATATCGCCCATATAACGTGCTTCTGTGCCTGCATACCAGCCTTCTTCTGGTACATAACCTAATGACGCAAAGCCCATATTGCGGGCGATCCCGGGCATTCGGTTACCATTACAGTCCTGAGCGTTACAAACATTGCTGCGATAAGTTGCGTCAAGCCGCGTCCACGACGCTTTCACACGGAAATCTCCGGCAAAACGCTGATCCCAGGCCAGTTCAGCCCCCTGACGGCGCGTCTTCCCGGCATTTTTATACGTGGTACGCCCGCCGCTACTGCTATCAACAACGATTTCATCATCGGTATCAGTCTGGAATAACGCAGCGGTAAACAAGCCATCGCCGATACGCGTTTTACTGCCGATTTCGATTGTGTCGTTGGTGGACGGTTTTAAACCAAAGTTCATGCCACTTTGCCCGTCAGCACGGTAAGAAAGCTCGTTAATGGTTGGCGTTTCAAAACCGCGCCCGGCTGCCAGATAGACGTTCCAGGCATCGGTTATGGCGTATTTCAACGATCCCGCAGGAAGCCATTTGTGATAACTGGCATCACCGCTGTCATCACCGTTACCCGGGGTAACGTAATGATCGTCAGAGTCAAACCACACGGAGCTGTAGCGCACACCAGCATCCAACGATAGTTTGTCAGTTAGTTGCCACTGGGTTTGTAAATAGGGATCGACGTTCCACATCAGATTGCGCTCGTCGCGGCGCAGATCACCTTTTTGCCCGTACTCCGGCACGCCGTTATTAAGGCGGAAGTTATTGTAACCCTTGCGGTTTTCACTCATGTTTTCATAGTTCAGGCCAGTAGTGAAAGAGACCGGAACTCCCAGCTCTCCACGATGTGTCCAGCGGCTGTCTATACCCTGGTAATGACGTTGCAGAGTAATTACGCCGCCCGCATGAGATGGGGTAAGTTGGGGGGCCATCGGAATCGATTGATACTGGGTCGTTTCCCGTTCACCTGCGTACATCATCACGCTCATATCATCCCGCGAACTCAGGCTGCGCTCATAACGCAACCCTGCCTGAGTTTGCTTGATGGTTTTTCGCGTGTCGTACTGTTCTGCACGAGGCGCTTGTTGCGGATTCGCTTTCCATTCAGCTTCGGTCAACCCACCAGGGTCATCGGCTTTGATATCCACACTGTTGAAAATCAGGTTTAACTTACTGGCGTCATCAATGTGTACGCCCAGTCTGGCATTGGCTAAATTTTTCTGTGCGCCGCTATGGTCACGATAGCCGTGAGTTGTAAAACGCGTGGTCGAAACGGTGTAATCGACATCGCCAGGCTGTGTGCCGTCGCCCGTTGCGCCCGTTGCTTTCAGGCCATAGCGCCAGCTACCAAAACTGCCGTAGTAACTACTGGCTTCAATGGTTGGCGGCTGTTCGCCGATTTGGGTAGTGACGTTCATTACGCCGCCGGACGCATTGCCATACAGGGCAGAGAAGGGGCCTCGCAGCACTTCCACATTTTGCACACTGCTTAAATCGATATTGGATGTTTGCCCTTGTCCGTCGGGCATGGTAGCGGGAATACCATCAACATACAGGCGAATACCGCGAATACCGTAAGTGGAACGGGAGCCAAATCCGCGAATAGACAGTTGTAGATCCTGCGCATAGTTCTGCCGGTTTTGTACCTGCAAACCAGGCACACTGGTCAGTGATTCAGACAAATTGATGCGCGGCGTTGCCAGACGCATCTCCTCGCCATCGACCACGCTTACCGCAGCGGGTGTGTCCAGTTCAGAAACTACCTGCGGCGCGGCGCTAACAATCATGGTTTGTTCATTAGCGGCAAAAGTGGAAGGAGAAAGGAGAATCAGTGCGGGTAAAACGGTCTGTCGGACGGAAAAAATCTTCATGAAAAAAGCCAGGTTAAGAATGGGAAAACGCTTCAATGGTAATAAACTTGTAAATTTATGGAAAACGAAACGGCACAATACGTTAATCAATTGAGAAAATTGTAGTCGTAACAACAAGAAATGCTCCACATTTGAGAAAATAATGATTACCATTCCCATTTATAACAAGGGCGTAACGAAGATTATGCTCAACGAAGCATTGTGAAGCAGCTATAAATCGGTTCATCAAAGGGAGTCGTCATGCATTTACGTCATCTGTTTTCATCGCGCCTGCGTGGTTCATTACTGTTAGGTTCATTGCTTGTTGCTTCATCATTCAGTACGCAGGCCGCAGAAGAAATGCTGCGTAAAGCGGTAGGTAAAGGTGCCTACGAAATGGCTTATAGCCAGCAAGAAAACGCGCTGTGGCTCGCCACTTCGCAAAGCCGCAAACTGGACAAAGGCGGTGTGGTTTATCGTCTCGATCCGGTGACTCTGGAAGTCACTCAGGCGATCCATAACGATCTCAAGCCGTTTGGTGCCACTATCAACAACGCGACGCAAACGCTGTGGTTTGGTAACACAGTAAACAGTGCGGTCACGGCAATTGATGCCAAAACGGGCGAAGTGAAAGGGCGTCTGGTGCTGGACGATCGCAAACGTACAGAAGAGGTGCGTCCGCTGCAGCCACGTGAGCTGGTTGCTGACGATGCCACGAACACTGTTTACATCAGCGGTATTGGGAAAGAGAGTGTGATTTGGGTGGTTGATGGCGAGAATATCAAACTGAAAACCGCCATCCAGAACACCGGTAAAATGAGCACCGGCCTGGCGCTGGATAGCAAAGGCAAACGTCTCTATACCACTAACGCCGATGGTGAACTGATTACCATTGACACTGCCGACAACAAAATCCTGAGCCGTAAAAAGCTGCTGGATGATGGCAAAGAGCATTTCTTTATCAACATCAGTCTCGATACTGCCAACCAGCGAGCGTTTATCACTGACTCCAAAGCGGCAGAAGTGCTGGTGGTCGATACCCGTAACGGCAATATTCTGGCGAAGGTAGCAGCACCGGAATCCCTGGCTGTGTTGTTTAACCCGGCGCGTAATGAAGCCTATGTGACGCATCGGCAGGCGGGTAAAGTCAGTGTGATTGACGCGAAAAACTACAAAGTGGTGAAAACGTTCGACACGCCGACCCATCCTAACAGCCTGGCGCTTTCTGCCGATGGCAAAACGCTGTATGTCAGCGTGAAGCAAAAATCGACTAAACAGCAAGAAGCCACTCAGCCGGACGATGTGATTCGTATTGCGCTGTAATAGATATGGCGAGGGTGAAAATGGAGTGACTTGCCTGACTTTTATCACGCCGCATCCGGCACCTTCGTCAGTAATTTGAATTTGCCCGGCACGTAGCCGGGCAATTTTGCAATTAACTCGCCGTTTCAGGCTTAAACACAATTTCCTGTTGTTCTTCATCTTCCTTGACGACTGGCGCAGTGCTGTGAATTTCAGCAACGCGTTTGCGCACACCAAACCAGCCTATAACCAGCAGAATACCGATAATCGGCAGCGCCGCGATGGTATAAGTCCCGTTCGGGTAATCGAACGCCATCAGCACAAGAACACTCAGTAAAAACAGTAATGTCAGCCAGGAAGTGAAGGGCGCGCCAGGCAGTTTAAAACTGACATCTGCCGCTTTACCTTCTTTGATGGCTTTACGCAGGCGCATCTGACAAACAATGATAAACGCCCACGAGGCGATAATTCCCAATGACGCGAAGTTCAGGACAATCTCAAATACGCGCGACGGCACCAGATAATTGAGGAATACGCCAACGACATACACAACCAGCGTCGCCAGAATCCCGGCATACGGCACATGCTGGCGACTCATTTTCGCCATAAAACCCGGCGCAGATCCGCCCATCGCCATCGAGCGCAGAATACGCCCGGTGCAGTACAGACCAGAGTTCAGGCTGGAGAGGGCAGCGGTCAATACCACAATATTCATGATGCTACCAATGTACGGCACACCGAGTTTAGAGAAGAAGGTCACAAAAGGACTTTGACCGGCCTGATACGCACTCCACGGCAATAACATAACTAGCAACACCACGGAACCGACATAAAACAGGCCAATACGCCAAATCACGCTGTTAATTGCTTTTGGCACCATAGTCTGCGGATCTTTACATTCTCCGGCGGCAGTGCCGACCATTTCGATGGAGGCAAAAGCAAATACCACGCCCTGAATTAACACCAGCGCAGGCAGCAAACCGTGCGGGAAGAATCCGCCATTATCGGTAATTAAATGAAAGCCAGTGGTGTTGCCATCCAGCGGCTGACCGCTACCGAGGAACACTGTACCCACGACCAAAAAGGTCACAATGGCGAGCACTTTAATCAGCGCAAACCAGAACTCCATCTCTGCGAACCATTTCACACCAATCATATTCATGGTGCCAACGATGGTCAGCGCAGCGAGCGCAAATACCCATTGCGGCACGCCGCCAAACGCGCCCCAGTAATGCATATACAGTGCGACGGCGGTGATATCGACAATCCCGGTCATCGCCCAGTTGATGAAGTACATCCAGCCGGCAACATAAGCGGCTTTCTCTCCCAAAAATTCACGCGCATAAGAGACAAAACTACCACTGGAAGGGCGATGTAATACCAACTCACCCAACGCACGCAAAATAAAAAACGAAAACAGGCCGCAGATTAAATAGACCAGTGCCAGTGCCGGGCCGGCCATTTGCAGTCGGGCACCCGCGCCTAAAAACAAACCAGTCCCAATCGCGCCGCCAATGGCGATCATCTGCACCTGGCGATTACCCATCGCTTTGTGATAACCCTCTTCATGGGCATTAAGCCAGCGGCGTTTCGCGGCGTGTTGATCTGAAGTGTCGGTGTCGTGTTTACTCATTGCTCTCCCTGATTGCTTCGTTGAAAAAGTCTTATAAGCCGCCATGAACAATGTTTATTCATCCTGGCGATGACAGTTATTACCATTATTCTTTATGGGTATAAAACTATCGGCGCAGCATCCTACCTGTTATCGATAAACGATGCAAAATATCCCCTTACAAGTTGAGTGGGGATTAAAAGGATTGCTGAAAAAATGACAAATCTTAGTCCTGGCCGCCCTGTTTACTGACCTACACTTAAGCTTTAACGCTGTGTGGGGGAAATATGATTAAGGTGTATGGGGTTCCACCATGAGTGAACTGATGCTGACTTTGGCTGATATTCCCTATAAGTTTGTTGATGTCAGCGGAATAGAGTTATTTAGCCCACCGATTTCGCCCATTTTCTTTCGCCCGATATAACGCGGCATCGGCATCAGCAACTATTTGTTCAGCCGTTTTTGCAGGAGCAGAACAGGCAATCCCCTGACTAACCGTAACAAATGCACTAACAGCAGATGCCTGATGCGGGATAGCCGCCAGTTTAAGTTCTTGCTTAACTCTGGCTGCTATCGCTTCGGCTTCCTGCAAGCCCGCATTGAAAAGAATAATGGCAAACTCTTCACCGCCATAGCGCGTAACTACATCTTCGGGCTGGCGAATTGCACGTTGCAGTGCGTTGGCAACTTGTATCAGACAACGATCGCCAGCGGGGTGCCCATAAGTGTCGTTGTAGCGTTTAAAAAAATCGACATCCAGCATAATTAAAACGAACGACGTCTTTTGTTCGACGGCATCGCGTAAAATACTATCCAACGCTCGTCGGTTTGCCACTCCAGTTAAGGGATCGCGATGAGCTAATGCATCGAGGCGATGAATCAACTGGTTGTTGTACTTATTTTGTTGCCATGCTTCTTCAAACCAACGCAACAAAATAAAACGTCCGCCATAGAGAGCCAGTGAAAAAATGCTCCAGATAACAGCGAAATGAATATTCACATACTGATTGAGCACAAGACTGGCTAACGGGATGGTAAACCATAATGGAATGACAAATGCGAGGAGTGATGGGGTGTGGAAATATAGCGCAACAACGGCACTAAGCATTAGTAATACGCACAGTGGATATGCAAAAGGCAGCGTCCAGTGTGCAATAAAATAAAAACAACACCATGACCATAGTAGGCTTAGAATAACCAATAACTGCTGAATGTACTGTACTTTGTTGCGTGGGCTAACTAATAAAAGACCACTGATTAGCAGAATACCTAATGATGAAATATCAATCGTATGTACAAGATTTTTCTCATTAAACCATGGAGTCGTGCCTTCATTAAACAATACCCCTCGAAGCAAAACCAACGATGAAAAACTGATGTTAATCAACGCAAACCACGGCAGGCTAATCGCCATACCGCGAATAACCATATCCTGGCGGTTTTTCCATGAATAATGAGGGTGTTTTCTTTTGTCAGAATACATGTTTGTTTATAACCCCAAAAGGGCAGGGAACCTGCCCGACTTACACGAAAATTATGGCGTTACAATATTGAACCAGAATTCAAAGTTGTCCATATAACCTAACAGTTCGTTGAGTTTTTCCTCATTTCCAGTGATTTTTACTTCGCCTTTATCCGTGGCTTCTTTTAATGTCTCTTCCTTCAGGATGATTTTATTCAGGACATCGCGGGAGAGGGTGATAGTCGCATCGGCGTCAGAGGCTTGCGTATCAGCCGTGTGATTGAGCACACCGTTCTCCAGTTCCACTTTATAAGTGCCGCCATCTTCACCGAAATCAAAATTCAATACTGCTTTAGCGTCTGCCGCTTTCTCGCCATTTATATGCACAGCAAGATAATCAAAGAACATTTCCGGCGTCATGGCACGAACGGTGTCAGGACTGGCTGTATTTGGCGTAGGCAGTTTTTGCACACCATTGCGTAATTCCTGTGCGCCAGTGAGATAAAAATTACGCCACGGCCCGGATTCGGCCTGGTAGCCTAACTGTTCAAGCGCATCGGCTTCCAGATTCCTTGCAGCCTGGTTGTTTGGATCGGCAAACACCACCTTACTGACAACCTGGGCAACCCAGCGGAAATTTCCCTGGTCATAATCCTGTTTGGCTTTTTGTAAAATGGCATCAGCACCGCCCATATACTCCACGAATTTTTTAGCGGCTTCTTCTGGTGGCAGTTCATCAAGAGTCGCGGGGTTACCATCAAACCAGCCAAGATAAAGCACATAAGTTGCTTTCACATCATGGCTCACTGAACCGTAATAACCGCGATTCGCCCAGGTGTTAGCAAGTGAAGAGGGCAATTTGAAGTTTGCGGCAATTTCATCACGAGTCAGCCCCTGATTCGCCATGCGTAGCGTTTGATCGTTGATATAACGGTACAAATCGCGTTGGCTTTTTAGCAGTTTGACAACGTTATCGTTACCCCAGGTTGGCCAGTGATGCTGGGCAAGAATAATCTCCGCTTTATCGCCCCACAGATTGAGGGCTTCGTTGATGTATTTAGACCACGGGAGAGGTTGACGAATTTTGGCACCACGCAGAGAATAGGTGTTGTGGAGGGTGTGCGTGACATCTTCTGCGGTTTCGATCAGTTTCTTTTCTTCAATAAACCACAGCATTTCGGAAGGTGCTTCGGAACCGGGCGCCATCAAAAAATCATAGGTCAGCCCGTCGATAGTCTCTTTTTGTCCGGTTTTGGTGATGTAGTTGGTAGGGGCAATCAATGTAACCGTTCCGGCTGAGGTCGTTGTTCCCAGCCCAGCGCCGACCTGACCTTTAGCATCAGGTTTCAACAAATTACCGTACATATAACTGGCTCGACGGCTCATTACATTGCCAGCCATAATATTTTCTGAAACAGCCTCTTCTAAAAATCCGGCTGGCGCATAAATTTTTGTTTTTCCTGACTTAACGTCAGCTTCATCAACCACACCGCGAACGCCGCCGTAGTGATCGACATGACTGTGCGTGTAGATAACCGCCACCACTGGTTTTTGACCGCGATTTTTATAATAAAGATCCATGCCAACTTTAGCTGTTTCTGCTGAAACCAGTGGATCAACAACGGTAATACCTTCTTTACCTTCAATGATGGTCATATTTGATAAATCGAGATTGCGAATCTGATAGACGCCTTCAGTCACTTCAAATAAGCCGCTGATATTTATCAGTTGCGCCTGACGCCATAAACTTGGATTGACAGTATCAGGTGCTTTATCGCCTTCTTTGATAAAAGAATATTGCTGTGGGTTCCAGATTACATTCCCTTGTTCACCCTTAATCACTTCCTGAGGTAAAGGAGCAATAAAACCTTTATGAGCATCAGCAAAATCGCTGTTATCGGAAAACGGCAATTGACTATAAAGTGCGTTATTCGCTTGTTGGGTGGCAGCGGAGGCCTCTTTGGGCGCTTCTGCTGCGATGAGAGGAAGTGAACTTGTTGTGAATAATCCCATGACTAGCAGACTTTTAGCAATATGGTTAAGCTGCATCGCAAGTGTCTCCAGAAAGACTTTATAAAAGAAAGGATATTACGATTGAAAATTATGATTGAGGGCAAGAATAACTATAATTGGCATTAATAAATCAGCAAGCTGGATGTCGTGAATCTTCTTAATATGATAATAAATAAAGAATAGATTCTGTATGTTACAGGACGGGTGCTTATTGGCGCGGAAGCTAATAGTATATGTATGTTATTAAAGTGACGGCGTATATATCGCACATCATTTCGCATCAAATAACACATGACGTTTTCGGCTTGTGCTAAATTTGCTGGCAGTCTTTAAAAAGGAGCACAACAATGCCGCACATAGACATTAAATGTTTTCCCCGTGAACTGGATGAACAACAAAAAACGGCACTGGCGGCGGAGATTACCGACGTCATTATTCGCCATCTGAACAGTAAAGAAAGTTCGATAAGCATTGCCCTACACCAGATACAACCGGAATCGTGGCAAGCTGTCTGGGACGCCGAAATCGCGCCCCAAATGGAGACTTTGATAAAGAAACCCGGTTACAGCATGTAATTGCTTAACCAGCCGTAACACGCTTGCCGCTGGTAACAAAGGTGCCAGCGCCTAAATGATGTAGCGTATTGAGTTTATCGTCATCAAATTGCCAGCGGCCTTCGACAAAAACACGAGCGTCTGCCGCTGCTGATACCACTTCGCCAAACAGCGTGTCGTATTTTTCTTGCGCAGAAGTCGCGGGAAGCAAGCGGCACTCCATCCATGCCAGACATTTCTTTTCGACCACCGGCAAGCCAAGCACCGGACCTTTCACAACCGGAATGCCATAACAGTTAAACTTATCTTCATCACGCCCAGAAATGCTGCCCACTGCCCACGTCCAGTTTGTTGCTGCGACGCCTGGGATCACAATGCCAAACATGCCACTACGTTCAATCAACTCCCGTGACCATGTCGATTTATCGACCACAATTGCCACGCGTGGTGGTTCGAACTCCACGGGCATCGACCAGGCCGCAGCCATAATGTTACGTCGCTGGGATTGCTCATCGAAACTGGTGATCAGGACGGTAGGGCCGTGGTTTAACAGACGGCTGGCATGATGCAACTCAACGGGAATAAATTGGCTCACGGTATCGCCTCGCTAAGAAAGTGGTTTTAAAAGCGTAGCTCGTAACGCAATAAGTAACGAAATTAACGGGATTGGCGATTTGCGAACGTGATGCTTGTCCGCGATCGCACAAAATAGCCGGTGTGGCGTCCATTCCAGGTTATAAATTGAGAAAACCACTAAGGGAAACGCCTGATGACGCCCATTCTGAATCACTATTTTGCCCGTATTCGCTGGACGGGTGCTGCTGCGGTCAATATCGATACGCTACGAGCATTACACCTGAAACACAATTGCACTATTCCATTTGAAAATCTCGACGTTTTGCTGCCGAGAGAAATCCAGCTTGATGATCAATCGCTTGAAGAGAAGCTGGTGACTGCGCGACGTGGCGGTTACTGTTTTGAGCAGAATGGTGTGTTTGAGCGAGTGTTACGTGAGCTGGGATTTAACGTTCGCAGTTTGTTAGGTCGCGTGGTGTTATCTAACCCACCATCGTTGCCGCCGCGCACGCACCGTCTGTTGTTAGTAGAACTGGAGGGTGAACAATGGATTGCCGACGTCGGTTTTGGTGGTCAGACGCTGACCGCGCCAATCCGTTTAGTGCCGGATATCGCGCAAACCACGCCACACGGAGAGTATCGGTTGTTGCAGGAGGGTGATAACTGGGTTTTGCAGTTTAATCATCATCAGCACTGGCAGTCGATGTACCGTTTTGATCTCTGCGAGCAGCAACAAAGTGATTATGTGATGGGCAATTTCTGGTCGGCGCACTGGCCGCAGTCGCATTTTCGCCATCATCTGTTGATGTGCCGCCATTTGCCGGACGGTGGCAAGCTGACGCTGACCAATTTCCATTTCACCCATTATGAAAATGGGCACGCGGTGGATCAGCGGAATCTATCGGATGTGGCGTCGTTATATGCCGTGATGCAGGAACAATTTGGGCTGGGCGTGGATGATGCGAAACATGGGTTTACCGTGGATGAACTGGCACTGGTGATGGCAGCGTTCGACACACATCCGGAGGCAGGGAAATAGTTTGTGCCGGATGCGGCGTAAACGCCTTATCCGGCCTAAATTAGCCAACAGATTCACGCTTGTAGGTCTGATAAGCGAAGCGCATCAGGCAATTGGGACCGGCAACGGTTTCAGAGATCAATGGCCCATTCGGCATGAAACAAAATCACCGCTGTGCCAGAAATGGTGACTTTCTCCGGTTGGTTGTCCCGAATAGTCACTGTCACATCAATCACGCCGTCACGCCCCAGAGCTCGCCCCTGATGGCCTTTAACACGCAACACGTTGCCATCGTGGGGCAATACGTTGTGATGCACTAACCATGCGCCCATTGGGCCATTGGCATTGCCGGTCACCGGATCTTCCACAATACCAATCGCCGGCGAGAACATGCGACCATCGGTTTCATTTTTGCCTGGGCGGATCTGGAAGGGGAAGAAACCATTGCAGCCAATCTGTTTACTGATAGCGGTCAGCGCAGCAAGGTCAGGCGAAAGGGCGTCGATATCCACTTCCGGTTTCAGCGGAATCATCACTTTTGAGTGTCCTGTGGTTGCCACCTGAATTGGCAAGCCTGGCAAAATATCGTCTTCAGTGAGATGGAGCGCGTTGATAATTGCCGCGCGAGCTTCACCTTCCAGCGGCGGTTCAAAGCCCGGCGTGCCTTGCTCCAGAGAAATACGATAATCACCGTTTTGTTTTTCGATAGTGACACGGTGCTTTCCCGCCAACGATGTTTGCCAGACGGTGCAATTTCCCAAACCCAATACCTTTGAACGTACATAGTGCGCTGCTACCGTCGCGTGACCGCAAATTGGCACTTCAACCATTGGCGTAAAGTAGCGAATGTGTACATCGCTGTCGTCACTGCGCAGCAGAAAAGCCGTTTCCGAATGGCCTAACTCGCGGGCGATAAGTTGCATTTGCGCTTCGCTAAGATTATCGGCAGGGAATACAACACCGGCAGAATTGCCGCGAAACGGTTGAGAGGTAAAAGCATCGACGTGGTAAATCTGCGGTTTCATTACTGTTCTCCTGTGGCTGGAGAACTATCATAGCCTGCAATCGGCCGGAGAGCGAAAGGCTATCCGGCCGGCATGAGAATTATCGCCGTGAGCGCACAATCTGATACCTGCGGGTAAAGTACTCAAACGGTGCGCTCCATACATGCACCAGTCGGGTGAACGGGAAGAGCAGGAAGATGGTCATTCCCAACACCAGATGAACGCGGAAGATATATGCTACGCCATCAAGATGCGTCGATGCGCCGCCCTGGAAAGTGACGATGCTTTGCGCCCATCCCACCAGCTTCATCATTTCACTGCCGTCCGGATGTTGTGCTGAAAAGGGTATGGTGGTTAACCCAAGAATGCACTGAATTAACAAAATGGCGAGGATCAGGATATCCGCACCAGAAGACGTCGCCCTGATACGCGGATTTGTTAAACGACGCACCAGCAGCCCCGCACCGCCAATCAGCGTCAACACCCCGCAAATACCGCCGAGGATCATCGCCATCTGCTGTTTTACCGCCACCGGAAGGAACCACGCGTACATCCAGTGCGGCGTTAACATGCCGAACAGATGACCGAAGAAGATCCCCAGAATACCGATATGGAACAAGTTCGACCACAGCACCATTCCGCGTTTATCCAACATCTGGCTTGAGGAGGCACGCCAGGTGTACTGCCC
The DNA here is from genome assembly GCF_031323975.1 of Escherichia ruysiae. Classification (NCBI taxonomy): domain Bacteria; kingdom Pseudomonadati; phylum Pseudomonadota; class Gammaproteobacteria; order Enterobacterales; family Enterobacteriaceae; genus Escherichia; species Escherichia ruysiae. Next base: position 452,270 of record NZ_JAVIWS010000001.1, on the reverse strand, counting down.
GTAATCGTAGCGCAACCAGCTTCCGAGGATAAAAACCGTGCCACACAAGTACGGGTAGATATCGTAAAAAAAGACGTTCAGATACTGAATCATTTCCCACCTCCCGCACTGATGTCCACATACTGCGGTGCGACATCCTGACTAAAGCGTCGCTGATATTGATTAAGCGGCGAGCTGTCACACGCCGTGGCGTTATCTTCAATAAACTTCACCTGTTCCTCTTCCCACACGGCATCCAGTGCCTGACGGGTGTCGTCGCGCTCCTCGCTGCGTATCTGTTTTGTGACACTGTCACTTGAGAGTGTACTTCCCGCCAGATGCAGCAGGGCGTCAAACAACGGATACCACGGCGCCTCACGTTGTTTTAAGCGCCCGCCGAGCAGGGCGAGGATTGGCGCAACGTTGAGCAAACCTTCTTTAGCCTGGTTGTCGGGTAGCACACTTAAATACTCCAGATACAAAGGCAGATAATCAGGCAACTCGCGACAATTTAGTTGCAGGCCGACTTTTTCATACTCCGCCAGCAGATCCACCATTGCCTGACCGCGATCGCGTGACTCGGCATGAACATGTTCAAATAGCAGCAGCGAGGTGGTACGTCCACGGTCAAACACTTCACACCATTCAGCCTGTTTATCCAACAGCGGCGCATTAAGCAGGTCGCAGGTGAAATCGGTGAGCATCGGCGCGTCGTGGCGAATCAGCGCCAGCGCGTCGTCTTTGTTCTCCCATAGCAGCTCGTCCGGATACTCCATCAACAGGCCAATCACTTTGAGGATTTGCATTATTCCCCCTCCGCTTTATTGCGTACTTCGGTAATGTCGATAGCATCGATCCGGCTACTGTTGAACAGATTGAATTTAGTATCAGAGCCGTGGCAACCGTCGCCAAAAGTAAAGCCGCAGCCGTTGCGTTCACCGAAGGCGTCGCCCGCCATTTCCCGATGACTGGTCGGAATGACAAACCGATCTTCATAGTTGGCGATAGCGAGATAGCGATACATATCTTCCACCTGGGCGACGCTCAGCCCGACTTCGTCGATCGCGCGGGTATCAGTTACACCTTCTACGGTTTGCGAACGCATATAGTGGCGCATTGCCATCATCCGTTTCAGCGCCCGCAGTACAGGGCCGGTATCGCCCGCACTCAACATATTGGCGAGGTATTGCACCGGAATACGCAGGCTTTCGATGGCGGGAAGTACGCCTTCGCTTTTGGGCAGTCCGCCCGCGTCGGCGTAAGACTGAATCGGCGACAGCGGCGGCACGTACCAGACCATCGGCAGGGTGCGATATTCCGGGTGCAACGGTAGCGCCAGTTTCCAGTCCATTGCCATTTTGTAAACCGGTGAACGCTGGGCTGCCTCAATCACGTTTTGCGGGATACCTTGTTTCAGGGCTTCTTCGATCACTGATGGATCGTGCGGATCGAGGAACACTTCGCACTGGCGTTCATAGAGATCAACTTCGCGCTCGGTGCTCGCTGCTTCCTCGATGCGGTCGGCGTCGTAGAGCAGTACACCAAGATAACGAATGCGCCCCACGCAGGTTTCGGAGCAGACCGTGGGCTGACCGGACTCAATTCGCGGATAACAGAAGATGCATTTTTCCGACTTGCCGCTTTTCCAGTTGAAGTAGATTTTTTTGTACGGACAACCGCTAATGCACAAGCGCCAGCCACGACATTTATCCTGATCGATCAGCACAATGCCGTCTTCTTCGCGTTTGTAGATAGCGCCGCTGGGGCAGGTCGCCACGCAGCTGGGGTTGAGGCAGTGTTCGCAAAGGCGCGGCAGGTACATCATGAAAGTGTTTTCAAACTGACCGTACATCTCCTTTTGCATGGCTTCGAAGTTGCGGTCGCGGGCGCGTTTTTCAAACTCGCCGCCCAGCAATTCTTCCCAGTTTGGCCCCCAGATCACTTTGTCCATCCGTTTGCCGTCAATCAGCGAACGTGGGCGGGCAGTGGGAATGTGTTTACCTTCCGGCGCGCTATGCAAATGTTCGTAGTCGAAGGTGAAAGGTTCGTAGTAGTCGTCAATCTGCGGTATCACCGGGTTGGCGAAGATTTTAGTTATTACGCCCATCTTGCTGCCCAGGCGAGGGCGGATCTTGCCATTCACATCACGTACCCAGCCGCCTTGCCACTCTTCCTGATCTTCCCAGTTTTTCGGATAACCAATGCCCGGTTTGGTTTCGACGTTGTTAAACCATGCGTACTCCATGCCTTCGCGCCCGGTCCAGACGTTTTTACAGGTCACCGAACAGGTGTGGCAGCCGATACATTTATCGAGGTTAAGCACCATGCCGACTTGCGAACGTATTTTCATTTTTTCGCCTCCTGTACCTGATCGCGACCTTCATCGTCCAGCCAGTTAACGTTTTTCATCTTACGGATCATGATGAACTCATCGCGGTTCGAGCCGACGGTGCCGTAGTAGTTAAAGCCCCAGGCCAGTTGCGCGTAACCGCCAATCATATGCGTCGGTTTCGGGCAAACGCGGGTGACTGAGTTGTGAATACCGCCGCGCATTCCGGTCACTTCTGAACCGGGGATATTCATAATGCGTTCCTGAGCGTGATACATCATGGTCATGCCCGGCGGCACTCGCTGACTGACTACCGCACGAGCCGTCAGCGCACCGTTGGCGTTAAACACTTCCACCCAGTCGTTATCAACAATGGTCAGTTCGCGGGCATCGGTTTCGCTGATCCAGACAATCGGCCCGCCGCGCGAGAGCGTCAGCATTAGCAGGTTTTCACTGTAGGTAGAGTGAATGCCCCATTTCTGGTGCGGCGTCAGGAAGTTAAGTGCTTTTTCCGGGAAGCCGTTTGGCGGGATCTGACGCATGTCACTGACACTGCGGGTGTCGATAGGCGGGCGATAAGCCACCAGACTTTCACCAAAGGCGCGCATCCAGGGATGATCCTGATAGAGCTGCTGGCGTCCCGACAGCGTGCGCCACGGAATTAACTCGTGAACGTTGGTGTATCCCGCGTTATAGGAGACGTGATCGCTTTCCAGACCGGACCAGGTGGGGCTGGAAATGATTTTACGTGGTTGCGCCTGAATATCGCGAAAGCGAATCTTCTCATCCTCTTTGTGTAGCGCCAGATGAGTATGTTCACGCCCGGTGATCTCGCCCAGCGCCTGCCAGGCTTTTACCGCTACATGGCCGTTGGTTTCCGGTGCCAGCGCCAGAATGACCTCTGATGCATCAATAGCGGTGTCAATCAGCGGACGCCCCTGTGCCGGGCCATCGCGTTTGGTGTAATTGAGTTTGCCGAGGAAATCGATTTCATCCTGGGTATTCCACGAAATCCCTTTACCGCCGTTGCCAAGTTTGTCCATCAACGGCCCCAGCGAGGTAAAACGTTCATAGGTAGCAGGGTAGTCGCGCTCCACCGCCACAATATTCGGCGCGGTCTTACCTGGGATTAGGTCGCATTCGCCTTTGCGCCAGTCGAGCACTTCACACGGTTGGGAGAGTTCAGCCGGAGAGTCGTGCAATAACGGTTGCAGTACAATATCTGTTTCTTTGCCAAGATGTCCCACGCAGACTTGCGAGAATGCTTTGGCGATACCTTTGTAGATTTCCCAGTCGCTGCGTGACTCCCACGCCGGATCGACCGCCGCTGAAAGTGGATGAATAAACGGATGCATATCCGAGGTATTCATATCGTCTTTTTCGTACCAGGTCGCGGTAGGCAGGACGATATCGGAGAATAAACAAGTGCTGGACATGCGGAAGTCGAGCGTCACCAGCAGGTCGAGCTTGCCCTCTATCGCGGCGGTTTGCCACTCGACTTCTTCCGGTTGAATTCCCTCCGTTGGCCCAAGTTCTTCCCCCTGAATACCGCTTTCCGTACCCAGCAGATATTTCTGCATATACTCATGGCCTTTGCCGGAGGAGCCAAGCAGGTTAGAACGCCAGACAAACAGGTTACGCGGATGATTGCTGCCGTTATCTGGCTGCTCGCAGGCCATACGCAAATCACCCGATTTCAGCGCCTGAGCGGTAAATTCAGTGGGTGATAATCCGGCCTTGTCGGCTTCAGCTTTCAACGTGAGCGGATTACGCCCCAACTGCGGCGCAGAAGGTAGCCAGCCCATGCGTTCGGCGCGAACGTTGAAATCAATCAGATGACCGCTGTATTTACTGGCATCGGCGAGCGGTGAGAGCAATTCCTGAGCGGTGACTTTTTCATAGCGCCACTGGCTTGAGTGATTGTAAAAAAATGAGGTGCTGTTCATCTGGCGCGGTGGGCGGTTCCAGTCAAGCGCAAAGGCCAGTGGTAACCAACCGGTTTGCGGACGCAGTTTTTCCTGACCGACATAGTGTGCCCAGCCCCCGCCGCTTTGCCCAACACAACCGCAGAAGATCAACATATTGATCATTCCCCGATAGTTCATATCCATGTGATACCAGTGGTTAACACCAGCACCGAGGATAATCATCGAACGTCCGTGGGTTTTATGGGCGGTATCGGCAAATTCACGGGCGATGGTTTCAATATACTGGCGCGGCACGCCGGTAATTTGCTCGCCCCATGCCGGCGTGTAGGCTTTGATTTCAGCGTAATCTTTCGCGCTGTTTTCGTCTTCCAGCCCGCGATCAAGACCGTAATTCGCCAGTACCAGATCATAAACGCTGACCACCGGACAGACACTGCCATCGGCGAGCGTCAGATTTTTCACCGGAAGCTGGCGTACCAGAATCGGATCGTGTTTTACGCTGCGAAAATGCGGGTTTTCAATGCCGCCAAAGTAGGGAAAAGCCACGCCAGCAACAGCGTCGTGTTGACCGAGCAGGGTTAACGACAATTCGGTTTCTGAACCTGCGGCAATGGATTCCAGATTCCATTTGCCTTTTTCTCCCCAGCGAAAACCAATCGAACCGTTCGGCACCACCAGTTCTCCAGCGGTATTAAACGCCACGGTTTTCCACTGCGGATTGTTGTTTTCGCCCAGCCCGTCAACCAGATCGGATGCCCGTATCATCCGTCCGGGAACGTAGCTGCCATCGTCGCGCTGTTCCAGCATTACCAGCATCGGCATATCGCTGTAGCGACGGCAGTAGTTGATAAAGTAGTCGCTGGGGTTATCGAGGTGGAACTCTTTTAAGATCACATGGCCCATCGCCATTGCCAGCGCGCTATCGGTGCCTTGCTTTGGCGCCAGCCACTGGTCGCACAGTTTTGCTACTTCGGAGTAGTCCGGGGTAATGGCGATAGTTTTGGTGCCTTTGTAGCGCACTTCGGTAAAGAAGTGAGCGTCTGGCGTGCGCGTCTGCGGTACGTTAGACCCCCATGCGATGATGTAGCTGGAGTTATACCAGTCGGCGGATTCCGGTACGTCGGTTTGTTCGCCCCAGGTCATCGGCGAGGCGGGCGGCAGGTCGCAATACCAGTCATAGAAACTTAAGCAGGTGCCGCCTAGCAGTGACAGATAGCGTGTTCCGGCGGCGTAAGAAACCATCGACATCGCCGGGATCGGCGAGAAACCGGCAACGCGATCAGGGCCGTAAGTTTTGATGGTCCAGACATTAGCGGCAGCAATCAGTTGATTCAGTTCCTGCCAGTTGGAGCGGATAAACCCACCGCGCCCGCGTACCTGCTTGTAGCTCAGGCACTTTTGCGGGTCATTCATAATTGATGCCCACGCCAGTACCGGATCGCTGTGTTGTTTAAGTGCTTCGCGCCACAGTTCAATCAGCCGTTTACGAATTAGCGGGTATTTCAGACGGTTTGCACTGTAGAGATACCAGGAGTAACTTGCGCCACGCGGGCAGCCGCGTGGTTCATGATTGGGCAGGTCAGGGCGAGTGCGTGGGTAGTCGGTCTGCTGAATTTCCCAGGTCACCAGGCCATTTTTAACGTAGATTTTCCAGCTACAGGAGCCGGTACAGTTAACGCCGTGGGTGGAACGCACGATTTTGTCGAACTGCCAACGCTGGCGATAGCTGTCCTCCCAGTCGCGGTTGCTATGCATCACCTGTCCGTGACCATCGGCAAAAGTTTCGCCCTTTTGTTTGAAGTAGCGAAAGCGATCCAAAAGTTTACTCATGACATGACTCCTGCTCCAGGAATGATTTGGGATCTGATGCCTTGTCAGATGCGGCATAAACGCCTTATCCGACCTACGGGTGCGACACGTCGCATCAGGCATCGATCTCTTATTTTTGGCTAAACTTCCGCCGACCATAGACCAGCCAGGTCAGCAGTACACAGATGATGTAAAAGATTAAAAACACTTTCATCGCGCCCACCGGAGAGCCTGTCATATTCAGCGACATGCCAAACGCCTGCGGAATAAAAAAGCCGCCAACTGCGCCAATGGCTGAGATAAAGCCCAGCGCCGCCGCCGTTTCGGTGATCGCTTCTCGCTGCGCTTCATCATCGCTGCCACCTTTCATCTTGACGCGATAAATGGTTATCTGGCGGAAGATGACAGCAATCATCTGGAAGGTGGAGCCACTTCCCAGACCCGCTGTCAGGAACAACCCCATAAACACGACGAAAAATGCGATGAAATTGCCGGAACCTGTACCAGGCAGAGTGAGGAACAACAGGGCACTGAAAAGCGCCATAAAAATAAAGTTGATAAGCGTCACCCGCACGCCGCCAAATTTATCGGAGATAGCACCGCCAACTGACCGGGCAATCGCGCCGATAAACGGCCCAAAGAACGCCAGTTGCAGTATATTCACATCCGGGAACTGAGTTTTCGCCAGCATGGCAAAACCAGCGGAAAAACCGATAAACGAACCGAAGGTGGCGAGATAGAGCAGACTCAACAGCCAGAGATGCAGACGTTGTAAAACGGGCAACTGGTCGGCAATTGACGCGCGTGAACTGGCGATATCGTTCATCCCAAACCAGGCGGCGATAGTGGCAATTGCCAGCAGTGGCACCCAAATCCATGCGGCGTTCGCCAGCGACATCACTGAGCCATCGGCCTGTGGTACGCCATTAACACCGAGAAAGGCAAATACCGGAACAAAAATCACCAGTGGCGCAACCAGTTGCATCACGCTGACGCCTAAATTGCCTAATCCGCCATTAATCCCTAATGCGCTACCTTGTTTTGCTTTCGGGAAGAAAAAACTGATATTGCCCATACTGGAAGCAAAATTCGCGCCAGCGAAACCACACAGCAAGGCAATAACAATAAATATTCCAAAAGGAGTATGGGGATTTTGTACGGCAATACCGAGCCAGACGCAGGGAATAATCAGGATCGCGGTACTAAAAACAGTCCAGCGACGCCCACCAAATATAGGCACCATAAAGGAGTAGGGGACACGTAATAATGCGCCAGAAACGGAGGGTAATGCGGTTAATAAAAAAAGCTGATCGGTCGTAAAATTAAAGCCAATTTTATTGAGATTAACGGTGACTGCGCTAAATAACATCCAGACACAGAATGCAAGAAGTAAACAACTGACTGATATCCAGAGATTTCTTCGTGCTATATGTTTTCCTTTATTTTCCCAGAAGGCCGGATTTTCTGGCTTCCAGTCGCGCAAAAGATAACGATTACTTTTCTCATTTTGCAGTGCCATATTCTTCCTCACATGCACACGTTGGTAATGAAAAAAAGAAAGACAGGACGTTGGGCGCGATGACCCACTTTTAGAATTAAGAGAATCAGGTGAGATACTGACTGAAAGAATAGATAAGAAAGCGCAGCCGCGCGGTGAGAATGCGGATTATCTGAAGGGTTATGTGTTACTGAATGTAACAAAGATATATCATTGCCTTCACTAATATTTCAATCCGCATACCCTGAACGAACTTTGTTGCAGCATGAAACTTATCGGTGACGTGTCGCCAGCCAACAGAGCAGAGAGCCGCCACAGACCATGAGTGCGCCTTGCCAGAATGAGAACGATAGCGGTGCGTTGAGTAGCACGGCAGCCAGAGCAGAAGAAAGTACAGGCGTAAAATAAGAACCAACCGCCATAATCGTTACGTTGCCATGTAAAATACCGACATTCCAGGCGGCGTAAGCAAATCCTAAAGTAAATGCCGCAGATATGAGTTTAACGATGACAGGAAAGCTAAAAACCATCTCTGGTTGTGGCGTTATAAAATAGTAAATCCATAGACTTGCCCCCGTCAGAAGAACGAAAACAGTAATGCCGTTAAATCCACGGGCATATTTATTCGTGACTGTGCAATAAGCTGCCCAGATAAACGCACCAATAAACGCCAAAAAATAACTTAATGGACTGGTGGTAATATTATTGATGATTTCATCATATTGTAGCCCGTTGTCGCCGCCTAATACCCAACAGACACCCATCAAAGCTAAAAGCAATCCGGGAATAATCAGCCAGTTTGTTTTCTGACCATTAAAAAGAATGGCGAAAAGTATCGTCAGGCTGGGCCATAAATAGTTCACCATGCCTACTTCTATCGCCTGATGACGGGTAGCAGCATAACCTAAGGAAAGCGCGAGGCAGATTTCATAACTCACGAACAATACGCTGCCAGCAAGTAAATAGCCTTTCGGGATCTGCCGGATACGCGGGAACCCAACGGTGAAGATTAACAGCAGCCCGCTTAATGAATAGATCGCCGCCGCACCACCGACCGGGCCGAGCCCCTCGCTGACGCCGCGAATTAACCCCACCATGGTGCTCCACAGGACGATCGCGATTAGCCCTATGAGCGTTGCTTTTTGTCGTGTCATGCGAGTTGTTTAGTCTCTCTTGCCGTTAAAAATTAAGCTGAAATTTATAGCATTTTTTTAACCGGCCTGTCAGGCAGTGGTGTGTTTTTCTACCGCCATTGAGGTAGGTCAATTTGCGCAGGCGGATTATTTTGTGGCAAACACGTGTTCTTTTTGATTTCGCGCAAAAAGATTCAGAATTTTACTGTTAGTTTCCTCGCGCAGTAATACCCCTGAAAAAAGAGGAAAGCAATGGACGTCAGTCGCAGACAATTTTTTAAAATCTGCGCGGGCGGTATGGCTGGAACAACGGTAGCGGCATTGGGCTTTGCCCCGAAGCAAGCACTGGCTCAGGCGCGAAACTACAAATTATTACGCGCTAAAGAGATCCGTAACACCTGCACATACTGTTCCGTAGGTTGCGGGCTATTGATGTATAGCCTGGGTGATGGCGCGAAAAACGCCAGAGAAGCGATTTATCACATTGAAGGTGACCCGGATCATCCGGTAAGTCGTGGTGCGCTGTGCCCGAAAGGAGCCGGTTTGCTGGATTACGTCAACAGCGAAAACCGTCTGCGTTACCCGGAATATCGTGCGCCTGGTTCTGACAAATGGCAGCGCATTAGCTGGGAAGAAGCATTCTCCCGTATTGCGAAGCTGATGAAAGCTGACCGTGACGCCAACTTTATTGAAAAGAATGAGCAGGGCGTAACGGTAAACCGTTGGCTTTCTACCGGTATGCTGTGTGCCTCCGGCGCCAGCAACGAAACCGGGATGCTGACCCAAAAATTTGCCCGCTCCCTCGGGATGCTGGCGGTAGACAACCAGGCGCGCGTCTGACACGGACCAACGGTAGCAAGTCTTGCTCCAACATTTGGTCGCGGTGCGATGACCAACCACTGGGTGGATATCAAAAACGCTAACGTCGTGATGGTGATGGGCGGTAACGCTGCTGAAGCGCATCCCGTCGGTTTCCGCTGGGCGATGGAAGCGAAAAATAACAACGATGCAACCCTGATCGTTGTCGATCCCCGTTTTACGCGTACCGCTTCTGTGGCGGATATTTACGCACCTATTCGTTCCGGTACGGACATTACGTTCCTGTCTGGCGTTTTGCGCTACCTGATCGAAAACAACAAAATCAATGCCGAATACGTTAAGCATTACACCAACGCCAGCCTGCTGGTGCGTGATGATTTTGCTTTCGAAGACGGTCTGTTCAGCGGTTATGACGCTGAAAAACGCCAGTACGATAAATCGTCCTGGAACTATCAGTTCGATGAAAACGGCTATGCGAAACGCGATGACACGCTGACTCATCCGCGCTGTGTGTGGAACCTGCTAAAAGAGCACGTTTCCCGCTATACGCCGGACGTCGTGGAAAACATCTGCGGTACGCCAAAAGCCGACTTCCTGAAAGTGTGTGAAGTGCTGGCCTCCACCAGCGCGCCGGATCGCACAACCACCTTCCTGTACGCGCTGGGCTGGACGCAGCACACCGTCGGTGCGCAGAACATCCGTACTATGGCGATGATCCAGTTGCTGCTCGGCAACATGGGTATGGCTGGCGGCGGCGTGAACGCACTGCGTGGTCACTCCAACATTCAGGGTCTGACCGACTTAGGTCTGCTCTCTACCAGCCTGCCGGGTTATCTGACGCTGCCGTCAGAAAAACAGGTTGATTTGCAGTCTTATCTGGAAGCGAACACGCCGAAAGCGACGCTGGCGGATCAGGTGAACTACTGGAGCAACTATCCGAAGTTCTTCGTTAGCCTGATGAAATCTTTCTACGGCGATGCCGCGCAGAAAGAGAACAACTGGGGCTACGACTGGCTGCCGAAGTGGGACCAGACCTACGACGTCATCAAGTATTTCAACATGATGGACGAAGGCAAGGTCAGCGGTTATTTCTGCCAGGGCTTTAACCCGGTTGCGTCCTTCCCGGACAAAAACAAAGTGGTTAGCTGCCTGAGTAAGCTGAAGTACATGGTGGTTATCGATCCGCTGGTGACTGAAACGTCTACTTTCTGGCAGAACCACGGCGAGTCGAACGATGTCGATCCTGCGTCTATTCAGACTGAAGTATTCCGTCTGCCTTCGACCTGCTTTGCTGAAGAAGATGGTTCTATCGCTAACTCCGGTCGCTGGTTGCAGTGGCACTGGAAAGGTCAGGACGCGCCGGGCGAAGCGCGTAACGACGGCGAAATTCTGGCGGGTATCTACCATCATCTGCGCGAGCTGTACCAGGCCGAAGGTGGTAAAGGCGTAGAACCGCTGATGAAGATGAGCTGGAACTACAAGCAACCGCACGAGCCGCAGTCTGACGAAGTGGCAAAAGAGAACAACGGCTATGCGCTGGAAGATCTCTATGATGCCAATGGCGTGCTGATTGCGAAGAAAGGTCAGTTGCTGAGTAGCTTTGCGCATCTGCGTGATGACGGTACGACTGCATCTTCTTGCTGGATCTATACCGGTAGCTGGACAGAGCAGGGCAACCAGATGGCCAACCGTGATAACTCCGACCCGTCCGGTCTGGGGAATACGCTGGGATGGGCCTGGGCGTGGCCGCTCAACCGTCGCGTGCTGTACAACCGTGCTTCAGCGGATATCAACGGTAAACCGTGGGATCCGAAACGAATGCTGATCCAGTGGAACGGCAGCAAGTGGACGGGTAACGATATTCCTGACTTCGGCAATGCCGCGCCGGGTACGCCAACCGGGCCGTTTATCATGCAGCCGGAAGGGATGGGACGCCTGTTTGCCATTAACAAAATGGCGGAAGGTCCGTTCCCGGAACACTACGAGCCAATTGAAACGCCGCTGGGAACTAACCCGCTGCATCCGAACGTGGTTTCTAACCCGGTCGTTCGTCTGTATGAACAAGACGCGCTGCGGATGGGTAAAAAAGAGCAGTTCCCGTATGTGGGTACGACCTATCGTCTGACCGAGCACTTCCACACCTGGACCAAGCACGCATTGCTCAACGCAATCGCCCAGCCGGAACAGTTTGTGGAGATTAGCGAAACGCTGGCGGCGGCGAAAGGCATTGCCAATGGTGACCGTGTCACTGTCTCCAGCAAGCGTGGCTTTATCCGCGCGGTGGCTGTGGTAACGCGCCGTCTGAAACCGCTGAATGTAAACGGTCAGCAGGTTGAAACGGTGGGTATTCCAATCCACTGGGGCTTTGAGGGTGTCGCGCGTAAAGGTTATATCGCTAACACTCTGACGCCAAATGTCGGTGATGCAAACTCGCAAACGCCGGAATATAAAGCGTTCTTAGTAAACATCGAGAAGGCGTAAGGGGGCGAACAGATGGCTATGGAAACGCAGGACATTATCAAAAGGTCCGCAACTAACTCCATCACGCCGCCTTCTCAGGTGCGTGATTACAAAGCAGAAGTCGCGAAACTTATCGACGTTTCCACCTGTATCGGCTGTAAAGCCTGTCAGGTGGCGTGTTCGGAGTGGAACGACATCCGTGATGAAGTGGGGCACTGCGTCGGGGTTTATGATAACCCCGCCGATCTGAGCGCCAAGTCCTGGACGGTGATGCGCTTTAGCGAAACCGAACAGAACGGCAAGCTGGAGTGGCTGATCCGTAAAGATGGCTGTATGCACTGTGAAGATCCGGGCTGCCTGAAGGCGTGCCCGTCTGCTGGTGCAATCATTCAGTACGCTAACGGGATTGTCGATTTCCAGTCGGAAAACTGCATCGGCTGTGGTTACTGCATTGCCGGGTGTCCGTTTAATATTCCGCGCCTCAACAAAGAGGATAACCGGGTATATAAATGCACGCTCTGCGTCGATCGCGTCAGCGTCGGCCAGGAACCGGCTTGTGTGAAAACCTGTCCGACCGGGGCTATCCACTTCGGCACCAAGAAGGAGATGCTGGAGCTGGCGGAACAGCGCGTGGCAAAACTGAAAGCGCGTGGTTACGAACATGCTGGCGTCTACAACCCGGAAGGGGTCGGTGGTACGCACGTTATGTACGTGCTGCATCACGCCGATCAGCCGGAGCTGTATCATGGTCTGCCGAAAGATCCGAAGATCGATACCTCGGTAAGCCTGTGGAAAGGCGCGTTGAAACCGCTGGCAGCGGCTGGCTTTATTGCCACTTTTGCCGGGTTGATTTTCCACTACATCGGTATTGGCCCGAATAAGGAAGTGGACGATGACGAGGAGGATCATCATGAGTAAGTCGAAAATGATTGTGCGCACCAAATTTATTGATCGCGCCTGTCACTGGACCGTGGTGATTTGCTTCTTCCTGGTGGCGCTGTCCGGGATTTCGTTCTTCTTCCCGACGCTGCAATGGCTGACGCAAACCTTCGGTACGCCGCAGATGGGACGCATTTTGCACCCGTTCTTCGGCATTGCGATTTTCGTCGCGCTGATGTTTATGTTTGTGCGTTTTGTGCATCACAACATCCCGGATAAGAAAGATATTCCGTGGCTGTTGAACATTGTCGAAGTATTAAAAGGCAATGAGCACAAAGTGGCGGATGTTGGTAAGTACAACGCCGGGCAAAAGATGATGTTCTGGTCGATCATGAGCATGATTTTCGTGCTGCTGGTGACCGGGGTGATTATCTGGCGTCCGTACTTTGCGCAGTACTTCCCGATGCAGGTTGTTCGCTACAGCCTGCTGATCCACGCGGCTGCCGGTATCATCCTGATCCACGCCATCCTGATCCATATGTATATGGCATTCTGGGTGAAAGGGTCGATTAAAGGGATGATCGAAGGGAAGGTGAGCCGTCGCTGGGCGAAGAAACACCACCCGCGCTGGTATCGTGAAATCGAGAAGGCAGAAGCAAAAAAAGAGAGTGAAGAAGGGATATAATCTCTTTTGAACTTTAAGCTGAAAATGGCGCTGTAAAAGGCGCCATTTTTTTATTGCGTAACCAGACGGCGTAGTCGCGACACATCCACCGTTTTTTCAGCCTCTGCCAGACTCCACGCGTTTTGCAGATTCAACCACATTTGCGGCGAACTGCCGATCACCACGGAAAGTTTAATCGCCATTTCTGGCGTCAAAGCCGCTTTTCCGGTCAGCAATCGGCTTGCCGTTGAGGGCGCAATTTCCATTGCTCTGGCAAATTCGCGCAGGCTGACGTTCAGCTCGTCCAGTGATTCCTGAATGATGTCCCCCGGACGGGGATGATTGGCCATTTTCATCAGTGATAGTCCTCGTAATCCAGTATGTATGCATCGCCATTGACGAACTCAAACGTTATCCGCCAGTTGCCCGAGACAGAGATTGCCCAAATTCCATCGCGATCGCCGCTTAACGGGTGTAGTCGGTAACCTGGCATATCGATATCAGCAAGACAGCTTGCTGCATCAATTACAGCGAGTCGGTGGCGTAATCTTTTGACTTGCGTCGGTATAACGCCGGAGGTTTTGCCAAGAAGAAACAAGTCACGCAATCCCTTGTGTCTGAAATTCATTATCATCTCTTCATCCTTGTTCCTTCGAAAGGAACACTATCACTATTGTTCCGTGCAGCGCAACAAATTTCGCTACGTTTTCGCGAATTGTGAGGGGAAAGATGAGGGAGGAAAAGAAGAAGAGTTAAATAGCGGAAAGCGTCTCGCAAAACAGGCTGCGACACCAGGACTGGCAGTCGCAGCAATGGTCTCTTAGCGGCGGAAATCAATCACCATACGGCCACGGATTTTGCCTTCTTCCATCTCGGTAAAGATGGTGTTGATGTCCGCTAACGGACGCAGGGCGACTTTCGGCACCACTTTGCCTTCGGCGGCAAACTGGAAGGCTTCAGTTAAATCCTGGCGCGTGCCGACCAGCGAACCGACCACTTCAATACCATCCAGCACAAGACGTGGGATATCCAGGCTCATAGACTCCGGCGGCAGACCGACAGCCACAACACGACCGCCTGCACGGACAGCATCAACTGCCGAGTTAAACGCAGCTTTAGCTACTGCTGTTACCACCGCAGCGTGAGCGCCACCGGTTTTCTCCTGCACAATTTTGGCGGCGTCTTCGGTGCGTGAGTTAATCGCTAAATCTGCCCCCATTTCAGTCGCCAGTTTTAACTGCTCATCATTGACATCAATGGCGATCACTTTGGCGTTAAAGACATTCTTCGCGTATTGCAGGGCGAGGTTACCCAGACCGCCAAGACCGTAGATAGCAATCCACTGACCGGGACGAATTTTTGACAGTTTAACCGCTTTGTAGGTGGTGACCCCCGCACAGGTAATGCTGCTGGCCGCCGCCGAGTCCAGACCATCTGGCACTTTTACCGCGTAATCGGCGACCACGATGCACTCTTCCGCCATCCCGCCATCAACGCTGTATCCGGCATTTTTAACTGAACGGCAGAGCGTTTCGTTACCACTGTTACAGTATTCGCAATGACCGCATCCTTCGTAAAACCACGCCACGCTGGCACGATCGCCTGGTTTTAATGAGGTGACACCTGGGCCAACTTCTGCTACCACACCGATGCCTTCATGGCCCAGAATTACGCCGGTTTTGTCACCAAAATCGCCATTCTTAACATGAAGATCGGTATGACATACACCACAACACTCCATTTTCAGCAGGGCTTCGCCATGTTTCAGTGAGCGCAGTGTTTTATCCGTAACGTCAACATGATGATCCTTCGTAACAACTGCAGCCTTCATAGTTCCTCCTTTTCGGATGATGTTCTGCATAGCAGGTGAGGCAAATGAGATTTATTCGCCACTACCCAGTATGGATGAGATCTGAAAAAGGGAGAGGGAAATTGCCCGGTAGCCTTCACTACCGGGCGCAGGCTTAGATGGAGGTACGGCGGTAGTCGCGGTATTCGGCTTGCCAGAAATTATCGTCAATGGCTTGTTGCAAAGCTTCGGCAGACGTTTTCACCGCCACGCCTTGCTGCTGCGCCATTTTGCCAACCGCAAACGCAATTGCGCGGGAGACTTTCTGAATATCTTTCAGTTCCGGCAGTACCAGACCTTCGCCGTTCAGCACCAGCGGCGAATACTGAGCAAGCGTTTCACTTGCCGACATTAACATCTCATCGGTGATACGTGACGCGCCGGAAGCAATAACGCCCAGCCCGATGCCAGGGAAAATAAAGGCGTTGTTGCACTGGGCGATAGGGTAGATTTTATCTTTCCATACCACTGGATTAAACGGGCTACCGGTGGCGACCAGCGCGTTACCTTCGGTCCAGGCGATAATGTCCTGCGGTGTGGCTTCCACGCGTGACGTCGGGTTAGACAGCGGCATCACGATCGGACGCGGACAGTGTTTATGCATCTCACGGATGATCTCTTCCGTAAACAGCCCGGTCTGTCCTGAGACGCCAATCAGAATATCTGGTTTTACATTGCGCACCACATCCAGCAGTGACAGCACATCGCTGTCGGTATCCCAGTCACTAAGATTTTCGCGTTTCTGCACCAGTTTGGTCTGGAAAGGCAGTAGGTTTGGCATCTTGTCGGTGAGCAGACCAAAGCGATCGACCATAAACACTTTCTGTCGCGCCGCTTCTTCGCTTAATCCTTCGCGCTGGGTCTGGGCGATAATCATTTCGGCAATGCCGCATCCCGCTGAACCGGCGCCGAGGAAGACAATCTTTTTCTCGCTTAACTGACCACCTGCTGCGCGGCTGGCTGCGATCAGTGTGCCGACCGTTACCGCTGCGGTGCCCTGAATGTCATCGTTAAAAGAACAAATTTCATGGCGATAGCGGTTAAGCAACGGCATCGCATTTTTTTGTGCAAAGTCTTCAAACTGCAGCAACACGTTCGGCCAGCGTTGCTTCACTGCCTGGATAAATTCGTCAACGAATTCATAGTATTCATCGTCAGTGATGCGCGGATTACGCCAGCCCATATACAACGGGTCGTTAAGCAGTTGCTGGTTGTTGGTGCCGACGTCTAGCACCACCGGAAGGGTATACGCCGGGCTGATGCCGCCACAGGCGGTATAGAGCGACAGTTTACCGATCGGAATACCCATCCCGCCGATGCCCTGGTCACCAAGACCCAGGATACGTTCGCCATCCGTCACCACAATCACTTTAATATTATGGTTCGGCACGTTTTGCAGAATATCGTCCATATTGTGCCGGTTCTGGTAAGAGATAAACACGCCGCGTGAACGGCGGTAGATCTCAGAAAAACGCTCACAGGCTGCGCCGACGGTTGGGGTATAAATAACAGGCATCATCTCATCAAGATGATTGTTTACCAGACGGTAGAAGAGGGTTTCGTTAGTGTCCTGGATGTTACGCAGGTAGATGTGTTTGTCGATTTCGGTTTTGAATCCCTGATACTGGATCCATGCTCGTTCCGCTTGTTCTTCGATGGTTTCGACCACCTCCGGCAGTAACCCCAGCAGGTTGAAGTTACGGCGTTCTTCCATGCTGAAGGCGCTGCCTTTATTCAACAACGGAAATTCCAGCAGTACAGGGCCAGCGTAAGGAATATAAAGCGAACGCTGTTTTTTTGTTTTTGGTTCCATGTCACTCACTCTTTTTTGAATATCCATCCCTGGGGTGCTTTTATCGTCTTTGCTTTACCGCCAGGGCGTCGCCCCCAAGTATAAAGCAGATAAAAACAAAAACACCATTGCGCAGGCAATGGTGTTTAATCGTCATTGAGGACTGATTGTTAAGGATTACTTTTCAGCGGGGCATTTTCTGCCGGTTGGGTTATTTACCACGCTGGATTTGTCACCTTCGGTAACTATTTTGCGCTGGTTAGAAATTTTATGATCCAGTCCAAGAATATGACGTGCCTGACGGTTCGATTTCATTTGTACTCCTCAATCCTGTTGCTAGTTTTAAGGACAACATCGCCGTAGCGAAGAAACACGTGCTAAACCCCTAAATTAGGTTGCCGATCAAGCATAGCAGCTTAAAGCATAGGGTGCTGGCCACTGACCACATAATTGATCGTTTGCTGGTAGATATCACTGAGGATGTCGTTATCAGAAGCTTCCACCCATTTGGTCAGCTCCATGAGAATGTCATCTTCAGTGACAACACCGTGCTCTGCCCGAAGGCCTTGCTCAATGGCATTAACCAGAGCGGGTTCTGCTGTTGAATTTTCTGCCTGATAATAAGTAAACATAGTGATTCTCCGTGTCTGTGTATTTATGGTGTCTGCTACGGATCGCAGATTTATAAAGCACATTCAGCATGGCAAATATTTGCCGCTTCGTTGTTAAGATTAGTCCTGGTTGATGTGTTTTATATTTTAACTGCATGATATTCATGACTATTGTTATTGGCATTCGTTGCTTGATATTGCTGCAATATCTTTTAAACCATATATTCCCCGCCTTCTGTTGTGGTAATTTTATTTAAGTTCGGAGGTAATATTTTCGCCGGATTTTATTCGGAATATCCTGCTTATCCTCGTGCTGTTTCTCACGTAGTCTATAATTTCCTTTTTAAGCCCACAGGAGAGCAACAATGACAATCCATAAGAAAGGTCAGGCACACTGGGAAGGCGATATCAAACGCGGGAAGGGAACAGTATCCACCGAGAGCGGCGTGCTGAACCAACAGCCGTATGGGTTTAACACGCGTTTTGAAGGCGAAAAAGGAACCAACCCTGAAGAATTGATTGGCGCTGCACATGCCGCTTGTTTCTCGATGGCGCTTTCATTAATGCTGGGGGAAGCGGGATTCACGCCAACATCGATTGATACCACTGCCGATGTATCGCTGGATAAAGTCGATGCTGGTTTCGCGATTACCAAAATCGCACTGAAGAGTGAAGTTGCCGTACCGGGTATTGATGCCTCAACCTTTGACGGCATTATTCAGAAAGCAAAAGCCGGATGCCCGGTTTCTCAGGTACTGAAAGCGGAAATTACGCTGGATTACCAGTTGAAAGCATAAGTACTCGCCGGATGATGTTGTCATCCGGCAAGCATTTACACCAATATTTTCTGATTATCTCAATGAAATCTCGCATTTAAACGGCATCGTCATTCTTTTCGTTATTCCCGCCTGTTCCCGAACAATCATTATTGCATCAGGTTGTAAACTCCTATTTCGTTCAGAATAACAGTAAAACTCTGTTTATTTATGTTCTCTGTTTGATGGTGAGAAACATTTATGGCATTGTAAGATTCAGTTGATTTAATTAATTTGAATTAGTTAAATTTAATTAATGAGCTAATTAACATTGTTTAATAAGGATGAAACTATGTTGATGAAAAAGGTCTCTTTTGCTATTGCTTTAATTTCTCTAAGTCAGTATGCAAGCGCATCTTCAGAATTTAATTTCTTATCTGACAATGTTTTTGGTGATGCTTCTCTTTCATTTCTGAATGGTGAGTCAGGTGAGTTTGTTTATAGCGATGGCGGTAAACTTAGCCAACTGGACTGGAAAATTCAAAATACCCCCATTATTAAAATGGGGCTAACCTGGGATGCAATCTCATGGCTGACGCTTAATGCTAAAGGCTGGACGACGATTGCGTCTGCCGGTACGCTAATGGATGATTATGACTGGCTGGAGCCGGGGCAGCACCACTGGAGCGATTGGTCACATCACCCGGCAACGCGGTTGAATTTTGCAAATCAGTTTGATCTCAATATGACAGGTTGGTTTTTAACGGATCCGAGTTACCAACTCGGCGCTATGTTAGGCTATCAGGAGACGCGTTTCAGTTGGCTGGCGAAAGGAGGTTACTATAGTTATGATAATGGTGCCGACACTGGAGATATTCCTCATGACCAAAGAGTTATTGGCTACCAACAAAAATTCAGTGCGCCTTATTTAGGTCTTTCTGGTAAATATGTCTATCATGATTTTGATATTATTGCTCAATTTAAATATAGCGCCTGGGGAGAAGGGAAAGGAACAGATCAGCATTATTTGCGCAACATTACATTTAAAGATAAAGTATCCAACCAAAAATATTATTCAGGTCTTATTAATGCGGGGTATAACATTAACTCACAGGCGCGGATTTTCACAGAAATATCATGGAGTAGATTCTCTAATGATATTGGTAACACAGTAATTTCTTATAAAGACAAGGGTGAAAGCGTAAAAGAGAAAGATTCGCCAGGGATGCAAAACTATAATTACATTATTGGCGCGGGCATTCAGTACAAATTTTAATATAGCATCGGGCGAATGGCGGAATATGAATACGTGAAATCTTGCCCGCCTGCGCGGGCAAGATGTACTAAGCGTCGATTTGAAGCGGTAGCGTAGTAGACATCCAGCCAGGGATCTCCTCAGCGGGCAAAGGACGTGAGAAGAAATAGCCCTGAATCACGGGGCAGTGAATCTTGCGTAACATCTCAAACTGTTCTTTCGTTTCCACACCTTCTGCCACTACGGTTAAGTTCAGGCTTTGCCCAATGCTGGTAATGGCTTCTAATAAGGCACGGATGCGTTTTTCGCTCAGGCAACGATCGACAAAACTTTTATCGATTTTAATTTCCGTTACCGGCAGGCTGACTAAGCGTGACAGGCCGGAAAAGCCTGTACCGAAATCGTCGACAGATAAACCTACGCCCATATCCCGCAGGATCTGGATGCGTTTAAAGATCTCCGTATCGTGTTCCATCATCATGCTTTCAGTGATTTCCACCGTCAGCTGGTGGCCGTCAATCTGCCAGGCTTCCATCGCATCGCAAACCTGATTGGGTAGCTGATTACTGCGAAAATGCAGCGCAGATAAGTTTACGGATAACGCCGGGATATGAATATTCTGGCTTCGCCATTCTGCTAACTGGCGACAGGCTTCAGCAATTACCCAACGACCAATATTTTCAATTTCACCAATCTCTTCTGCGAGGGGAATAAACCGGGAAGGGGGAACATGTCCATGCTGCGGGTCATACCAGCGAGCAAGAGCTTCAATACCATACAGTTCGCCCGTTTCGGCGAAGATCTGCGGCTGGTAAACCAGCTTCAACTGGTTGTTGCTGATTGCTTCTTTCAGCGCCGCGCCTAATATCAACCGCTCTTTAACCATCTCGTTCATTGTCGGGCTAAAGAACTGCCAGCCGTTACCGCCGTTTTTGCGAATGAAATCCATCGCATTGTGGGCGGTAGAAAGCAGGTAGTCACGGTTTTTGCCAACGTCGTAACTGATACCAATACTTAAGGTTAAAGGAAAAGGCTGATTGTCAATGATGACCGGTTTGCTAACGACGTTGCGTAGCTCATCAGCGATTTGGGTAATGTTGCTGACTTCATCCTCCAGACTAATGAGGACAAACTGTGCACCTTCAACGCGGCAGAGATACTGGTCGGGTTTGAGTTTTTCGCGAAAGCGATTAACGACTTCTAACAATGCCTGATCGGCCCACGCATAGCCGAGGCTGTCGATCACATCCTGAATATGGTCGACGCCAATAAGATAAACCACCGGAGATACAGCTCTATCGACAAGGTCATCGAGGTAATTGTGCAGATTATTGCGATTTGGCAGACCGGTCATCGGATCAAACTGGATTAGCTGTTCGATGTGCTGGCGGCTTTTCTCCTGTTCCAGCGCCAGTGCGGCCATATGCTGGCTGATGTCTGCCACGCGTTCGACAAATGCACTGGTTTCTGTCCCTGCAGCCGTCTTGATTTGCAGAACTCCCGCTGGTGCGCCATCGCGCTGGCGAATGGTAACAGCCCAGCTTTGTGCATTCTTTACTTCTGTCCCATGAGAGGACGACGCCCAATGCACTGGCATCCCATTACGCAATGCATACAGTGACACATGCGATTCATGAAGAATGGCTTCAATATTACGGCAAATGATTTCACCCATTTCGTGAAACGGTGGGCTGCTGCACATGGCGGCGAGGATGTTGCCTTCCAGCTGGCGGATTTGCCGTTCTTCGGTGATATCTGAGAAGGTCATTACCAGATTTTGTAGATGAGCAAGCACGTCATAGACCGGACTGATAGACGCTTTAATCCAGATATTTTCACCCGTGCGCGTTAATAGCAAAAATTCATCTTGATCGCGGGAGGTTTTCCACAAAAGCTGCTGTAAGCGGATGCGGTTATCTGTCGGGTATTCAGGAATGTTAAGCAGCGCATCGGGCTGCATACCGCTGGCTTCGCTGATGCAATAGCCGAACATTTCTGTAAACGCGCGATTGCACTGAACGATATGACGCTCAGGATCAAGCACAATCACAGGTCGGTCGAGATGATCCACGGCAATGAGCAACTGCCGGGTCTGTTCTTTCTGCGCCATTTCAACGCTGGCATCTCGCACCAGCGCCAGGTAATAAATTTTCCCCTCGGCAGTCACTTTTGACAGGGCAAATCGTGTCCATATTTTACTGCCATCTTTTTTCTCCAGCTGCAATTCCCGGCTCATTCCTTCGACACGCGCTTTACCTCCTTCGCGGTTATGCCGGATGTATTCAGGGTGTGCTGGGCGCAAATTATGGGGAATCAGCATATCGATGTTATTGCCAATGACCTCTTCGCGTTTATATCCCCAAAGCTTCTCTGCAGCGGGGTTGAAAAACATGACTTCATCATTTTCGTTGATTAACACCGCGCCCATCATATTTTGCTCAAGCGCGGGGAAAAAAATGCCGTCAGCGGCATTTTCTGCATCGGTTAGCTTCATGATTACCTCTGCATCCGGGTGAATCTAAAGACTGGCTTTCCAGAGTTCAACACGGTTTCTACCTCGTCTTTTGGCGATATACAGAGCTTCGTCGGCTATTTGAATTAAACGTTCATAATCCGGATGTCCATTAAACATGGCGGCACCAATGGACAGAGAGAGGTAAATATCTTCGCCGTTTGCAGCTTTCAGTTTGGTTTTTTCTACCCGACTGCGAATACGTTCTGCGGTACGTAAAGTGTCAGTTTCTGAGGCTTCCGTCAGTACAATGATAAATTCATCACCACCGTAGCGGAAAACATAATCACTACTACGGACGTTGTCGTAAAACGCCTGCGAGACTTTACGCAGAATTTCGTCGCCGGTGTTATGTCCCCATGTATCATTGATCTCTTTGAATTTATCAACATCGATGATGAGAACAGATAACGGCGTGCCAGCCCGATTGGCATGGGCAATTTCACGTTTGAAGATAGTCGGCAGGAAACGGCGGTTAAGTAGCTTAGTCAACACATCCATTCCCACTTCATGGCGAGAAACTTCTTCAAACAGTTCTCGCAATAAGGTTGTAATTTGCGATACGGTATTTCGTATCTGCAATAAAAACTTCACTCGCAGAGTTTTGTTACTCAGATTCTTGGCATGGAGTATTGTCTGATTAAAAACCCCGTCGAAATCCTGAATAAGGCGGGAGATATGACCGACTTCGGCAATACCGCTAAAATAATGCCGACCTTTATGGTTAAACCATAAGCCAAAATCAGCCTGGCTTAACGGTAAGCTGCTGCCTAAATCAGAATCCAACAGGACTTTATAAATAACATCTAATTCCCATGAAAGTAATGAGGCTATTTGCCGTTCTTTTTCTTCTTCGGCATTTTCAAGTAGTGAGAAGATACGATAATTCTCGTCTTCTTTAGCCGCACTACTGTCGCTAAAGGTAAACGCCCGGGTCATAACTTCCATGGCTATATCAATACTGTTAATCGAAAAATGATAAACCTGAAGTTTATCCGCTGGCGAATAATCAGAGGAAAATATCGCTGGATAGAGGATTTTCTTCAATACACGAAAACCCATCTCAACGATTTCTACGGGAATGCCGATACGGGCATGTACTTCGGCCACGGTATGTTGGATTTGTATAAGCCTATCAACATCGTCCGCTTGAGCAGAGAGCACATCGATAATCCATGTTTCCAGAGCACTTTTAAGTTGCCTTTCAACCTGTTCGTTACTCAAAAACTCTTCGGCATGTGGGTCTGTGCGTACAATACGATAAAACTCATTGCTCAGGTAATGGGCATGTGCAACAGCAATTTCTGCGGCTTTAGCGCGAATGAGAGGGGAAGCCTGGGTAACTAATCCAGTCCACTCATCTTTCATTCTTTTAAAGTACATCTCCATAATTCAGCCCCTTATACGACTGGAAAGGCAGATGGGATCAAAAAACGAAACGCAACATACTGGACAGACTTATCGCACCATATTCTCCTGAAATATGAGGATATAATGAAAAGAAATAAACGGATTAGACAGTTTTAATCTACGCTACTGTTCTTCTGAAGAGTATAGCCCATCGTGATTATTTTTCGGTGGTGACGAATATCGTATTGTTTTTCATGTTGATACTAATTAATCAGAGGATTGTAGCAATTTGCTTATATGGAGATAATTTTATTTAAGAGGTTACGGCATTTTGCAGGGTGTCATGCCGGTGCTTGCATCACCGGCATGACACAGTAAAAGAGGGCGTTTAACTACCCCAACGACTTTGCAGATAACTAACGGCTTGTTGGGTCTGTGGCTTATTAAGGTAATCTTCGCGGAACAGAATCGTGCCGCTAATTTCGGGTACAGCATCGTTAAGATCAAGCTGCTTTTTTAGTTCTGGCACGCCGCCGTTAACCATCCAGTCAGGTTCTATCTTTGAGGGTTCACCCACTTTATAGAAGGCAATACCGATATATAGACGGGTTTTGGTCGGTTTGACGACATCTGCCCACCATTTTGCCAGTACGTCATAGCGTGCTGCGCTACGTGAGAAAGGCCAGTAAATTTGTGGGGCAATATAATCCAGTAAACCATGTTCTACCCAACGGCGGGTATCTGCATAGGATTCGTCATAGGCTGCTGCGCCTCGTGTATCGGAACCGAGCGGATCGTGTGATCGGTTGCGCCAGACGCCCGCCGGGCTAACGCCAAATTCAACCTCAGGCTTAATGCTTTTGATGGTGTGCGATACCTTTGCAATTAATTGCTGAGTATTGTTGCGCCGCCAGTCTGCTTTTGATGCAAAAGCTCTCCCATATTTGCGGTACGTCTCGTTATCGTTCAGCAGCGAACCCGGTGATTCAGTATAGAAATAATCGTCGAACTGCACGCCATCTATCGGATAACGGGAAACCACTTCCGCAACTATTGATGTGATCCAATCCTGAACCTCAGGGATACCAGGGTCGAGAACAAAACGGTCGCCCGACGTTCTGATCCAGTCGCGATGCTGCACGTAGACACTGGCTGGTTGCTGTGACAGGGTGCTATTCAATTCCCTGATAGTTCCGGGTTTTGTATTAACCGACACGCGGTAGGGATTAAACCATGCGTGCACTTTCATCCCACGCTTGTGGGCTTCGTCGAGCATAAATTGCAGCGGATCGTAACCTGGATCTTCACCAATCTTGCCGGTCAGAAGATCGGACCACGGTAAAATTTTCGATGGCCAAAGGGCTGTACCATCGGGCTTTACCTGGAAAAAGACCGTATTTATGCCGAGACGTTGTAGATGATCTAACTTGTCAATCATCGCCTGTTGTTGTGCGCGGGCTCGGCTGGTGGGGTTACTGATATTAACCGAGGAAACGGGGGGCCAGTCGAGGCGAGAGACAGTAGCCAGCCAGATACCTCGCATCGGCTGCGCTGGTTGATGTGTTGTCGCTGGTGGTTTTGAACCTGCTGGTGGTGTAGTTATTGGCGTTGGCGGTGTGGTCTTACAACTACACAGTAAAAGAGCCAGAGCAACGAGTGTGGCTGGCTTTTTGATCGTTAATTTCACGTTTCGGGAGCAGATATCCATATATGCTGGTTTCCGGTAAACAGATGTGTTGCTCATTCTCGTACTTATCTGGGGCAAGTCAATACGATAACAGGTACGAAAAAGGGAGCGATTAACTATCGCTCCCTTGTCCTATCCCCTTCAGAGATGGTTAATGTTTCTTGTCATTCATCACTATATAGTGCGGTGAACGAGCACGTGGATGCAGGAAGAAGTGACCTTTCGGTGCGTTCTGGCTGTTAATTGGCTCCAGTGTCACACCGGTATTCGCTTTGCCTTTACGATCGTGGATGGCATAGAGAATAAAGGGCAGGGCAAGTACCACCAGGAAGCTAACGACCAGTAATTCGACATACATATCGGTAGAGTCACCCTGGATATTATCCGGCGGCAGGAAGGAAACAATAAACGCCATGATTGAGGTCAGCAGGCCGACAATAGCCACAACCAGTTTCACGCCTTTACCACCAGGAATATTAAATGTGCGTTTTAAGTCAGGATGTTTAAGGACTAACACAATGTAGCCAATAAACAGCATGAAATAAGCACACAGATAAATCACCACCGTCAGCGCCAGTGCGATCAGGAAGGACATGTTGTTACCACCACCGGTATTGGTGAGGATAATCAAGGCGATAGAGGTAATCACTAGCTGAGAAATAACCAGAGTGACCGGCACGCCATTTTTGTTCATTTTGGCGAACGCTGGAGGTAGCAGGTTTTTCTGCGCTGTGACATACATCCCGCGAGAAGGACCGACAATCCAGGAGGCGATTTCTGCCAGAACACCCAGCAGCAGCAGTGCGGAGATCACGCGAACCGTCCACTCAATTTCCGGTGCCACATGGGACATCAGAACGGTAAAGGTTTGCATTACCCCAGCGGACAGATTGATTTCATTACCCGGAATGACCATCGCAATGGACAAACCACCAACCGAGCTTAAACAGATTGCCGCCACCATCAGCAATAACATTGCCAGCGGATAATCTCGCCCCGGATTGCTCATTTCATTGACGTGGGTTGCGGAGGCTTCTACACCCATATAACTCAATATGAAGGCGACAAACACAACCAGGGTGCCAACTTTAGAGAAATCCGGGAAGAGGGTTTTTGCATCCATTTCGATAGCAACTGGCGCACCGGAGTGCAGGTAAATCGCCGCTAATGCAATCAAAATAAATGCGGGTAACAGGATACCGGCAAAGAAGCCGACTTTAGCAATTCGCGCTGTATATTTAGTACCGCCAAACTGAGTTAATGCCAGAACCCAAAGAATGATGAGTGCCGCAATGGTTTTTGTTACCGGGTCTTCATTCAGTGCTGGCCATTTAAGAATGTAGGAGAGTGCCCCTAACACGAAATAGAGCATCGGAATAAAGCCGATAGCGATTTGCAGATAGCCAAATGAGATCGCTGCAAATCCCCATTTTAACCCCAGGGTATTCGATACCCAGGCGAAAACGCCGCCTTCCTCCCAACCGTCCACGGTAGCCATTTCCGCAGCACAGAGTCCAACGGGGATAAACCATAAAATCCCGCCTAATAGCAGGAAGAAAACTAATGAAAAACCGGATGTTGCAAAGGTAGGGTATTCATAAACAGCCATTACCATCGATGCCGTAATAGCGAAGAACCCAAGTAATGTTAGCTGCTTAGCTTTACCTGTCTGTACTGATGTAGCCATATTTTCCCCCTAAAACGGTATTCCTGTCGGAACCGCGCCTGTCTTGTTCTGAAGCGTATTCAGAGCAATATTTTCCATTGCTAATGCCAGTGAACAGACTTTGGAATTTGTCCCGAAACGAGAGCGTTCCGGGACACCGTTACCACTTAAACGTTATCAGGTATGTTTAAAGCTGTTCTGCTGAGCAATACCCTGCAGTTTCGGGTGATCGCTGAGATATTTCAGGGAGGCTTTGTAGTCTTCCAGCAACAGTTCAGCGAAGTCCATTTCGAAACCACGACGGCACATAATACGCATCACCACAATGTCGGTGGCTTCACCGCCGAGGGTAAAGGCCGGAACCTGCCAGCCGCGCAGACGCAGACGTTCAGAGAGGTCATACAGGGTGTATCCCGGATTTTCCCCGTCTTTCAGTTTGAAGCAGACCGCTGGGATACCTTCGTCCGGGCGACCTGTACAGATGAACTCATACGGCCCCAGTTTAGCGATTTCATCCGCCAGGTAAGTGGCGACCTGGTAAGAGGCGTTTTGTACTTTGGTGTAGCCTTCGCGACCAAGGCGCAGGAATTCATAGTATTGCGCAATTACCTGACCGGCAGGGCGAGAGAAGTTGATAGCGAAAGTCCCAATCTGACCGCCGAGATAGTCAACGTTGAACACCAGTTCTTTCGGCAGTGCTTCTTCATCACGCCAGATAACCCAGCCGCAGCCCAGCGGAGCCAGACCAAATTTATGACCTGAAGCACTGATCGATTTCACGCGCGGCAGGCGGAAGTCCCAGACAATATCCGGAGCCACGAACGGTGCCAGGAAGCCACCGCTGGCGGCGTCGATGTGCATGTCGATGTCGATACCGGTGTCGGCCTGGAATTTATCCAGCGCATCGTGCAGCGGTTGCGGGAACTCATAGTTACCGGTGTAGGTCACACCAAAAGTCGGCACCACGCCGATGGTGTTTTCGTCGCAGGCTTCAATCATGCGTTTCGGATCCATGAACAACTGACCGGGGCGCATAGGGATCTCGCGCAGTTCCACATCCCAGTAGCGGGCAAATTTATGCCAGCAGATTTGCACCGGCCCGCACACCAGGTTGGGTTTATCGGTCGGTTTACCTGCGGCTTCCATTCGTTTGCGCCAACGCCATTTCATTGCCATCCCGCCGAGCATACAGGCCTCGGAAGAACCAATGGTGTTGGTGCCAACGGCCTGACCGTTTTTCGGCGCAGGCGCGTGCCACAGGTCGGCAACCATGTTTACACAACGCAGGTCAATAGCTGCGGACTGCGGATATTCTTCTTTATCGATCCAGTTTTTGTTGATCGACAGATCCATCAGCTTATGAACATTTTCGTCGTCCCAGGTCTGGCAAAATGTGGCAAGGTTTTGTCGGGCATTGCCATCCAGGTATAATTCATCATTGATAATCTGGAATGCGATGTCATCGCGCATTTCGTGCAGCGGAAAACGTTTAGATTCCGCGATAGTGGAAATAGATTTCGCACCAAAACGTGAATCGAGTAGTTCTGACCTTAAATCCGTTACTTGCTTCTTATCCATTTCAAACTCCTTAAAATGATTGGATCGCATTAAAAAAAGTAGGATTTATCGATAAAGTAAGCAAGCGTAATGGCTTGGGTTTTAAATAACAAAATCCTAACCGATTTTTGATTTTCGGAATAAGTGCAGTGTATTTTTCATAATTAATTACAATGAGATACAACAGTTTCCGATAAGGGGTTTTGAGTGATATGTTGTTATTTTTCTGTGATTTTACTACGCGCCATGATTATCACATAAAAATCAGCTCGTAAAATATCATTATTCGCTCGTCATTAATTTATGAAAGCGATGGATAAGATTGTCAAATAACAAAGGTTATTACTGAAATCTCTGCCAACCATGCTGGCGGGTGAGGTTTTTATTCCTTCAGCAATAGTCCAGTATAGATGTATGCAGATAATGACTATGCGAAAAATTAAGTAATGTCTATCGCGAGTGATTAAGATATTTCCTAATCGAAGAACACATGACTATAAATGAGGATTGGCATACCACCGAAGGCTTATTGACTTATTTTGACTGAAATGCCTTTCCGCTATAAAAGGCCAGTAACGATACCTAAACAATCCAATTCTAAATAACCAGGTAACCATAATTTAGTCAGCATCCAATAGAACTTGCCCCTTTATATTAGCTCTTGCACAAAAAGCTAAATTCATATTTACAAACAAAAATATAATCCCGGCCCTGTCACCAGACGAGTTATTGCAACCACTGAATATTCAGGGTGGCGATGCGCTTTCTTTCATAAAGGTATTTCCTTTTCTGCGGAAAAGGAAACCGGGAAATACCCGGTTTTTCTGACAAGCAAACATTTTATTTGCGTTTGCTTATGTTCGTTAATTCGTTCATCAGGAAATTATCTCAATGTCACGTTTTAAAAAAGCTAATAAACAACCACGCTTTCGTTATTCAGCCCTGGCTCACTGCGTGGCGTGGGCAAACATCTCTATTCAGGTTCTTTTTCCACTGGCTGTCACCTTTACGCCGACAATGACGGCGCGAGCGGCTCTGCCTCGTCTAAGTACGGAAAATACTGCGGTTGCGACTGACAATAATGCAGAAAAAAATATCGCGTCGTTTGCCGCGAATGCCGGTAAATTTTTAAGCAGTCAGCCGGATAGCGATGCGACACGCAATTTTGTTACCGGAATGGCCACAGCTAAGGCTACCCAGGAAATCCAGGAGTGGCTTGGAAAATATGGTACGGCGCGTGTCAAATTGAATGTCGATAAAGATTTCTCGCTGAAGGACTCTTCGCTGGAAATGCTTTATCCGATTTATGATACGCCTTCAGACATGCTGTTCACTCAGGGGGCAATACATCGTACCGACGATCGTACTCAGTCAAATATTGGTTTCGGCTGGCGTCATTTTTCAGGCAATGACTGGATGGCGGGGCTGAACACATTTATCGATCATGATTTATCCCGTAGTCATACCCGTATTGGCGTTGGTGCGGAATACTGGCGCGATTATCTGAAACTGAGTGCCAATGGTTATATTCGGGCTTCTGGCTGGAAAAAATCGCCGGATATTGAGGATTATCAAGAGCGTCCGGCTAATGGTTGGGATATCCGCGCAGAGGGATATTTACCGGCATGGCCGCAGTTTGGCGCAAGCCTGATGTATGAACAATATTATGGCGATGAGGTAGGGCTGTTTGGTAAAGATAAGCGCCAGAAAGACCCACATGCCATTTCTGCTGAGGTGAACTATACGCCAGTGCCTCTTCTGACACTGAGTGCAGAGCACAAGCAGGGCAAGAGCGGTCAGAATGACACTCGCTTTGGCCTGGAAGTTAACTACCGGTTTGGCGAGCCTCTGGAGAAACAACTCGATACGGATAGCATTCGCGAGCGTCGGGTACTCGCAGGCAGCCGTTATGATCTGGTTGAACGTAATAACAATATTGTTCTTGAGTATCGCAAAGCTGAGGTGATCCGTATTGCTCTCCCTGATCGTATTGAAGGTAAGGGCGGACAGACGGTTTCGCTTGGTCTTGTAGTCAGCAAAGCAACTCACGGTCTGAAAAATGTGCAATGGGAAGCGCCGTCCTTGCTGGCTGCAGGCGGTAAAATTACCGGTCAGGGTAACCAGTGGCAAGTGACGCTCCCGGCTTATCAGGCAGGCAAAGACAATTATTACGCAATTTCTGCGGTCGCATACGATAACAAAGGCAATGCCTCAAAACGCGTACAGACTGAGGTGGTTATCACCGGGGCAGGTATGAGCGCCGATCGCACTACGTTAACGCTTGACGGTCAGAGCCGTATCCAAATGCTTGCTAACGGGAGTGCGCAAAAGCCGCTGGTTCTGTCTCTGCGAGACGCCGAAGGGCAGCCAATCACGGGTATGAAAGATCAGATCAAAACTGAACTGACGTTTAAACCTGCCGGAAACATCGTAACGCGGGGCATTAAGTCTGCTAAATCACAGGCGCAACCAACTCTGGGGGAGATCACCGAAACAGAAGCCGGGGTGTACCAGTCGGTCTTCACCACCGGTACGCAATCAGGTGAAGCAACCATTACGGTGAGCGTTGATGGCATGAGCAAAACCGTCACTGCTGAACTGCGTGCCACTATGATGGATGTGACAAAATCGACTCTGAGCGTGAATGAGCCGTCAGGTGACGTGGTTGCCAATGGTCAGCAATCCTACACGCTGACGCTTACTGCCGTGGATACCGATGGCAACCCTGTAACGGGAGAAGCCAGCCGCCTGCGATTTGTTCCACAGGACAGCAATGGCGTTACCATTGGCAGCATTTCGGAGATAAACCCAGGGGTTTACAGCGCCACGGTTTCTTCAACCCGCGCCGGAAACATTGTTGTGCGTGCTTTTAGCGAGCAGTATCAGTTGGGAACGTTACAACAAACGCTGAAGTTTGTCGCCGGACCGCTTGATACAGCGCATTCAACCATCACCCTGAACCCGGATAAACCGGTAGTTGGTGGCACGCTTACAGCTATCTGGGCAGCAAAAGATGCCTATGACAACCCGGTGACCGGTCTCACTCCAGATACACCGTCATTAACGGGGACTGCCGCTGCGGGTTCTTCCGTTTCAGGCTGGACGGATAATGGCGACGGGACGTGGACTGCGCAGATTTCTCTGGGTACTACGGCGGGTGAATTAATTGTTATGCCGAAGATCAACGGTCAGGATGCTGCAGCTAATGCGGCGAAAGTGACTGTGGTAGCTGATGCTTTATCTTCAGGCCAGTCGAAAGTATCCGTTGCAGCGGATCGCGTAAAAGCAGGGGAAAGCACGACTGTGACGCTTGTGGCAAAAGATGCGCATGGTAACGCAATCAGCGGTCTTTCCCTGTCGACAAGTCTGACGGGAGCTGCGTCTGAAGGGGCGAGCGTTTCCAGTTGGACTGAGAAAGGTGACGGTTCCTATGTTGCTACGCTGACCACCGGCGGAAAGACGGGTGATCTTCACATCATGCCGCTATTCAATGGCCAGCCAGCAGCCACCGACGCCGCGCAGTTGACTGTTGTCGCGGGGGATCAGGCAGTTTCTACTTCAACGCTGACAGTAAAAGATGCCAATCTTGCTATTGAAAGCACGACGGAACTGACTTTCTCCGCCAGAGACCAGTTTGGAAACGCGCTTACCGATATTGACACCGCTAAACTTGGCGCATCGCTTTCCGGTGACGCTGCGTCTGGTAGTTCAGTTACAGGCTGGAGCCATAAAGGCAACGGCGAATACACGGCTGTTCTGCGTTCGGGAACGCGGGCAGGCGCGCTGAACATTATGCCGCAGATCGATGGCAAAAACGCTACAGCACAGGCAACTCCGGTTAACGTTAAAGCGGGGACTATTGCGGTTGACCACTCGGAAATGACCGTATCAAAAACGTCGATTACCGCAGGCGAAAGCATCACGCTGACGCTGACTGTGAAGGATAAATTCGGCAACGCAATCACCGGTATTACACCGGAAACACCGCAATTTGGTGGTGATGCATACAACGTCAACCAGCAGCGCCCATCCGTCAGTCAGTGGACGGAGAAGGGCAATGGAACCTATACGGCGATGCTGACTGCTGGCGCAACGGGAGTTGGTGAGCTGACCATCATGCCGCGCGTTGATGGCGCTGATGCTCTGAAGCAGGCGGTTTCTGTCACCATCGCCGCCGGGGAGATGTCGTTAGTGAACTCCACGCTTGTTGCAGATAATGAAGCCCCGATGATCAAAACGACGACACAATTGACCTTCACGGCGAAGGATGCGAACGGTAACCCTGTAAGTGGTCTGAAACCTGATGCTCCAGAATTTAGTGGCGTAGCCAGCACAGGGACGGAACAACCTTCGGCAGGAACCTGGACGGAACAAAGCAATGGCACCTATGTTACGACGTTAACCACAGGCTCTGCAGCCGGTCAACTGGTTATCTGGCCTCGAGTGAATGGCAAAGATGCTGCTTCGAAACCACTACTGCTGAACGTTGTGGGTAACGCTTCTGAGGCTAACATTCACGATATTTCAGTGAATGTTGATAACCAACTGGCTGATGGACAGTCCGCCAACAAGGTTACCCTGACCGTAACAGATTCCTATGGTAACCCGTTGCAGGATCAAACGGTAACACTGACTCTGCCTGAGGGAGTGAGCAGCAAGACAGGGAATACGGTAACAACGAATGCGGCAGGTAAAGCCGATATTGAGCTGATGTCCACAGTTGCCGGGGAACACACAATCACAGTCTCGGTGAATAAAAATCAGAAGACTGCCACGGTGAAGTTCAAAGCGGATGCCAAAACCGGTCAGGCAAGCCTTCAGGTTGATACCGTCGATCAAAAAGCAGCAAACGGCAAAGATGCCTTTACGCTGACGGCAACTGTTGAGGATAAAAACGGCAACCCTGTTCCCGGAACTATGGTCGCCTTTAATCTGCCTCGGGGCGTCACACCGCTTAATGACGAGAGTACCTGGGTGAAGACCAGCGATGAAGGTAAAGCCGAGCTGCGAGTCGTTTCTGTGATTGCGGGAACGTATGCAATCACCGCAACGGCAGGAAATGACCAGATGTCGGATGCGCAGAGCATCACGTTTGTGGCTGACAAGGCTACGGCAACCATCTCGAGTATTGAGGTGATTGGCAACCGCGCACTGGCAGATGGTAAAGCCAAACAGACTTATAAAGTTACGGTTACTGATGCCAATAACAACCTTGTGCAAGGTAGTGAAGTGACGCTGACCGCCAGCCCGACAACATTAGATCTGGAGCCGAACGGGACTGCAACAACTAATGAGCAAGGGCAGGCTATATTCACCGCTTCTACCACTAAAGCGGCGATATATACGCTAACAGCGAAAGTGAATCGGACCGACGGTCAGGTATCGACGAAAACTGCCGAATCCAGATTCGTTGCGGATGATAAAAATGCAGTACTTGCTGCATCATCTGATGTAAAAGAACTGGTAGCAGACGGAGTGGCGACCGCAACGCTGGATGTTACTCTGATGTCGGCTGGCAACCCTGTTGGGGGAAATATGTGGGTCGACATTAAGGCTCCGGAAGGCGTGACGGAGAATGATTACCAGTTCTTGCCGTCGAAAGCTGACCATTTCGTGAACGGGAAAATCACGCGTAAATTCAGTACCACTAAGCCAGGGGAATATACATTTACATTCAACACTCTGACGTATGGCGGGTACGAAATACAGCCTGTGACGGTGACAATTAACGCTGTGAAAGCTGCTACTGAAGAGGGTGAGGAGGTCGTAAAATAATTGTCCCCGGAATGAAAAACTCGCTGTAATAAAGAATAATGGCGTTGACATTCTCAACGCCATTATTCCACTAAATACCTACCCTGATACTGATTAGACGGTAGCAGGGTAGGGTAATCCTTAATGTGAGAATGTGACACAGAGACAAACTAAGCTGGGCGAACGGGGATGAAAATTTCGCAAACAACATAATTGCTATCCTTTTCTACGAAAGTTTTATCGTAGTAAAATCGCTCAATATCACTGCCGTTGACTCTGACTAACCCCCTGGCAGGCAGTTCTATCAGATAGAGATTCCGCACCCAGTTCGCGTAGTGCTCCCAATCTCCTTCATAGCGGAAAGATGCATAAAGCCCTCCAGCCGTTATCCATTCCTTTGGCATGTCTGTATCCGCATGGTTGCATACAGTACCGGCGAAAGTTTCAACTGTGAGCAAATCTACCGATTTTGTTGATGGTGTATACGCTGAGACGTAATAGATATCCATCTTCAAATTTTGCAGACACCGGGATAAATGATTACGGCGCAGTTTTGCTTCTTCATCTGGTGGCGTATTAGATAGCTCAATATCATATTTAAATGCATTGCCAAAAATACGTGTTTCAGGAAGATGGATTAATGTGCAATCTGTCTTTTGATGTTGACGCGTTAATAACGGGGGTAAAATATTTGTTAGATCCCAAAAATCACGGTGCCGATATTCTCTGGGAGAACATCCAAACAATTTTTTAAATTCACGACTGAATGACTGCTGTGAATCAAAATGCAAAGAGAGCGCAATATCAAGCATTGATTTGGCAGTAAGTCTGACAAGAATGGCTGCCCGACAAAGTCTTCGTTTGCGGATGTATGCGCCCAGGGGCATGTGCATGAAGTTTCTGAACAGGAGTTGAATATTGCGTCTGCTGTAGCCAGATTTCTGTGCGATATCTTCGATTGAGATAGGGTGATCGAGATTACACTCAATCCACTCCAGGAGCTGCTGTAAAATCTTCTGCCTGATCATAACATTCTCCATTTATCTTTAGTCACTTTGCACATTTTCCTGGCGACAATGGCTTTGAGTATATCAAAAACAGAAATGCCCGAGGCAAAACGATTGATAGTGCCTGTCGGGGAATGGGGAGGGAGCATGTACATTAGAGCTATGAGGTCAAATCGTAGCCTGTGTTTGTCTCCTGGCAGGCCTCAGTCAAGCGAACCGAGCTTGTGCATCGCTGGCAATCAGCTGCCCGTTTCAAGAAAAAGTTTTGGAAAATGCCACTATGTAGTTCTGGTCAACAATTAGTTGAGCAGAATCACGTTTGAATTCAGAGCTAAATTTTTGCTTTTCATTAGTGCACCTGTGTTGTCTGAGGTGAGACCATCACCTCTGTTCAGATAGCCAATTTTAATAAATCATCACATATTAATACTATGCGATAAATAAATAACAGATAAATACAATTCTCAATTCGAGTTTGATACTCTCGTGTAAATTATAATTTACTTTGTTTCATATCTGTTATGGCCGTATGCAGATCACGGTATGGACGGTAGTATGCTTATTTTCTATATCAAAGCGAACAGGCCAAGAACAAAAAGGCAAGGTTAATTGTTAACAGCTAATACAATAAAGCAGATAATGTCAAATGGTGATATTGTAGATATAAATCTTTAAACGTTAGTAATCCCTTACCTCATTAAAATAGTTATTAAAGTGCAAAGATGATGATTAGACATTCTTTTATCGTGTTTCTTGCGATTTTTCCAAAAATTTTGATGGCGCATCCATTTAAACATGAAGGTTTGGTGATGAGTGTATTTGATAGCCAATTCTCTAATGGTTCTGCTATCATCTTTTCTCCCCCTCATAATGGAGATAATCAGAATTTTATATACTCAAATGGAAATATAAAAGTTGCCACTCAGACAAATTATTGTCTCAGTATCAATAGAGATAATGACGATAGCAAAGCTATACTCTGGGAATGTAATGGTGAGGATAACCAAAAGTTTACAATAAGTCAAAACACCATCAGACCTTATGATAAGCCAGATGAATGCCTGACGGTGAGACAAGATAACACTGTAACGTCTGAAGTTTGTGAGTCTTCATCTAATCAAACGTTTTATATTCCGAAGGTTTGCCTCTATAAAGATGTAAATTACAGAAATATTAGCGAGTGTTCAGATAATGACATATCCAATGTCAAAGAAAATGACACTTTATCTTCTATAAGCGTAGTCAATTCCACAGGGACTCTTTTCGAACATTTTAACTTTGAGGGGAATAAAATAAGTTTTCATGGCAACATTGGGTCATTATCAAGTTTAAATGACAAGGTGTCTAGTTTAAAAATATCCCCTTTACGTTCATTTTTAATAACATCTGATCCACAATTAGTATGTCAGGGCAATTGCAATAATATTTCTGCTGAGACCTCTAAAGGTAATATCAAAAAACAATATGAGATGTTTAATAGACATCATTCTGATGTCGACGCGGTGTTGATTAATGGTGATCTTACTGAATATGGTCATGGAAGTGAATGGAACGACTTTGAGAATATTATCAAAACATTGGGAATTCCTTATTATTTCGGATTAGGCAACCACGACATGTATAATAACTATAATGATTGTCATGAAAACAATTGTTTTATACGGAGTATAACAAAACTATTTCACCATATTAATGGTAAAGAAAATATAGCGAGCTTTGACGCACACTACTATTACGGGTATTTATTTCCTGATATTGTTGAGTCAATTAAAGGTTCTTTGTCATATTCTATTGATTTTGGGGATGTTCTTGTTATTCAGCTCAATGATTTTGAATCGCGAAAAAATCCATTATCTTTAAACCAATACTCATCTGGTGGTTGGGGTAATGGGGCAATGCGTTATATAATTGAGAGATATCAGGATCCGGGGTACTCATGGCTTGAAAGTCAATTATATTCAGCTTACAAGAAAAAACAGATTGTGATCTTTAACCAGCATCGTGATGATGCAGATGCCGGCAATCTACAAAACCTCCTTGATAAATATAAGGTAAAACTACGATTTTCTGGTCATTATCACAATTCAGTTGGCGAGACTCGCAACGGTTTTATCCTTTCTGGTTCAAGCGCATTAGGTACCTACCTCAAAGCGGAAATCGACACAGTTAAACAAACTGCAAAAATATATAAGGGAGTAGATAATACAAATGAACCTGAACTAATAAGCACTGTTAATCTTGAGGATTCTCAAAGTATTACACCGCCGCAGGCACCTGCGCCATCCCCAATTTATGTACGTGTAAAGACATCCGGCGGATATGAGGCTTTTGTTTCTTTAATTTACAATACACAGGATGGTAAACAGGAGACGATCAATTCCGATAAACTACTTGCAGGTAATTCCTGGGAGTACTTTGTGCCTGCAGGCTCTACAATCGAATCTCTGGAAGTTAAAAATAATACAGGATTAGTCTGGGAGCCGCAGCGAAGAATATTCAAAGTAAACAATATAAGGAAAGATACTTGTTTTGCCACATGGGGGACTACATTGAATGCGGCATGGCAACAAGTTAGCTGTCGTTGAATAACTTCATCATTCAATGTTTTCTCTTGTCATCACAATTTATAATTATGGTTGTGGGGTCTATAAATATAGACCCCAGTCTTTAATGGCTTATAATTTAACATAAGGGCTTTTTTTGGCACTTTACTTTATTTTATTCTTTATTGGACTTATCACAGGTAGTTTTCTGAATGTCGTAATTTGGCGTTATCCAATCATGTGCAAACAGCAACTGGCAGAATTTCAGGGAGATATTGATAGCTCACAACCCAAAATTAGCCTTGCCCGACCTCGCTCACACTGCCCATATTGTCGTCAGACTCTGCGGGTTTACGATATTATTCCTTTATTCTCATGGTTGATACTAAAGGGATATTGCCGTAACTGCCATGAGAAAATTGGTTTGCGCTATCCGTTGACCGAATTATTAACCGCTTTCTCCTTTTTACTTGCGTGGTTTGTCTGGCCAGCCAATATCTGGAGTGTAGCGGTAATGATTTTATCTGCTTTGCTGATCGCTGCGAGTTTCATCGACATTGAGCATCAATGGTTACCCGACGTATTTACTCAGGGCATATTGTGGACAGGCCTGATTGTCGCATGGACACAGCAAAGTCCGTTGTCATTACATGAAGCAGTTACTGGCGTGCTTGCGGGATTCGCCTCCTTTTATTCCCTAAGATGGGGGGCTGGAATCGTTCTACGGAAAGAGTCGCTGGGTATGGGGGATGTATTATTGTTTGCCGGGTTAGGTGGTTGGGTAGGGGCATCATCATTGCCCTATGTGGCACTGATTGCTTCACTCAGTGGCTTAGTGTATGCCGTCATTATGAGAAACCAATCAGGCCTGTTGCCCTTTGGACCCTGTCTCAGTTTAGGCGGTTTAGCGACTCTCTATGTCCAGAGAATGTGTCAGTGACAACGTTCATCTCTTGACGGCAGTCTCGTTTCATAATGAATCAGTGAGTCTGAAAACATGTCAGTAAAAGAAGTATTACATAAAAGATTAACATACTTACTTTTTAGTGTCGTTTGCATTTTGTTAACAGGATGTTCAGGTCATAATCAAAATGCCAGTTCATTGGCTAAAGAATTGGCGCGGAATATTAGTCAGAGTCTGCCAGTTCAATCCGCTGGTTATACATTAGCGTTTGCCCGTAGTAGTGGGTCGACAGTAACAATGACCGTTATCAGCGAAGCAGGGACACAACCTATTTTAACGCCTGAAAAGTTTTTGTGGAATTTTCAACAACAAATGTGTGCTGATCCTTCAGTGGTAAATATGATTTCCAGGGGTATTCTTTATGAGATTATGATCAATGATATATCCTCAGGTTCTTCCTATCAGAGTAAGTTGAATCGTACAACCTGCAGAATATGATAATTATCATATCAAAGAGTTTGAGCCTGCACGAATGAAATATTGTAATATTATACGCAACTTTATTGAATATATTAATAAAATAATCAAAGCGCAGACTATGTATAACATTCCCATATGAACAGAATTTTTTTTCTGAATATTGTTCGCTATATGCTTTGGATACTTCTTTTTAGCCTTTATTTAAAGATGTCGCTATCACTTTGGCGTTATATCACTTTACCTACAGAATACACGAAGGTTTCCAATTCGGTTACCGAAAAAAAAAGGGTGGATTCGGTAATGGTTAACACCGAATCTTTAAAGCTTATCCAACAGCAAAATTGGTTTGGTAAATATCAACCGACAACAGCATTCGTACATCAACCTCAATCTGCTTCTGTAACAAAAAACTCTCTCAATGTGAAGTTACGCGGTATCGCTTTGGGTGCCAGACCTGGTGCTGTTATTGAAGATGGGGATAAACAGCAGGTTCTTTTACTGGGTGAGTCGCTGACAAACAATAAAGCTGTTATTACAGGTATCTATCCAGATCATGTGATGATAAGCCATCAGGGAAAAATTGAGTGTCTACGTCTGGTCGATGAGAGTTACTCCACCGATCAAAGTAAAACTGAAAACGACGACGTCCATAAAGTACAAACTCTGCCTGTTACAGAGTCAACTTTTCCCCGTAAGACTAATGTGCTCCCAATGACCGTGCGTGAAATGTTGGCAAAAGATCCGCAGGAAGTTTTTAACTTTATTCAGTTTACTCCCGTGCGTAAAGCGGGCGTTGTTGGTTATACAGTTAAGCCGGGCGTTGACCGTGCTCTTTTTGATGCCAGCGGTTTCAAAGAGGGAGATATAGCGGTTGCTTTAAATCAGCAGGATTTAAAAACACCAGATGCCTTAAATAAACTGAGACAGCAAGTCTATTCCATGACATCCATGCAAATTACGATTTTAAGAAATGGGTCGTATGAAGATATTTCGATTAGCCTACACTAATAATATTTTTATTTAATCCCGGAGATTTATTCATCGTGTTTCTATGTGATATTACATCACTTGCCTGGCGTAAAAAAAAGAAAGTTGTTTGCAATTCAAGAATACATCTGCTGATGCTGGTAATGATATTGTTCAGTTCAGTGGTCTGTGCAAATGAAACAACCTTCACTGCTAATTTCAAAGATACGGATCTCAAATCGTTCGTTGAAACCGTTGGAGCCAATCTTAATAAAACCATCGTGATGGGGCCTGGTGTTGAAGGGCGAGTGAGTATACGAACCATGACTCCACTGAATGAACACCAGTACTACCAACTCTTTCTTAACCTGCTTGAAGCTCAAGGATATGCCGTCGTTCCTATGGAAAACAATGTGCTGAAAGTCGTCAAATCCGTTGTCGCAAAAGGTGAACCACTGCCACTCATTGATGAAGGCGGTAGAGATTACAGCGGTGATGAAATGGTTACCAGAGTAGTACCTGTACATAATGTTTCTGTTCGTGAATTAGCCCCTGTTTTGCAACAAATGCTTGATAGTGCTGGTTCTGGCAACATCGTCAATTACGAACCATCTAATGTCATTATGCTGACCGGACGTGCATCGGTTGTGAAACGTTTGACTGCGGTGATTCAAAGAGTAGATCACGCGGGAAATCGAACCGAAGAGGTTATCCCCCTTACAAATGCATCAGCGTCTGAAATTGCCAGAGTGCTTGAAAGTCTGTACAGAAATAGTGGAGAGCACCAGTCTGCAGCATCTAAAACGCAGATTGTCGCTGATGAACGCACTAACAGCGTAGTGATTAGTGGCGATGTTGGCGCACGTGACAAAATGCGCAGACTGATACGCCGACTGGATTCAGAAATGGAGCGCAGCGGCAATAGTCAGGTGTTCTATCTCAAATATAGCAAAGCGGAAGATTTAGTTGATGTCCTGAAACAGGTCAGCGGCACGTTGACTGCCGCTAAAGAAGAAGCCGAAGGGACAACTACCAGTGAACGCGAGATTGTCTCTATTGCAGCCAGTAAACACAGCAATGCACTGATCGTCACTGCGCCGCAAGATATTATGCAGTCTTTACAGAAGGTTATTGAACAACTTGATGTTCGTCGTGCTCAGGTACATGTTGAGGCGTTAATTGTTGAAGTTGCTGAGGGAAGCAATATCAATTTTGGCGTCCAGTGGGCGTCGAAGGATGCGGGATTAATGCAATTTGCCAATGGGACACAAATTCCTATTGGTACGTTAGGGGCAGCAATTGCCCAAGCGAAGCCCCAGAAAGGATCAACCGTCATTAGTGAAAATGGTGCGACAACCATTAATCCTGATGTTGAAGGAGATCTTTCCACACTTTCCCAATTGCTTTCTGGTTTTAGCGGCACTGCGGTTGGCGTGGTAAAGGGTGACTGGATGGCACTCATGCAGGCAATAAAAAATGATTCCAGCACAAATGTACTCTCCACGCCAAGCATTACTACCCTGGATAACCAGGAAGCCTTCTTCATGGTGGGACAGGATGTTCCTGTATTAACAGGGTCCACTGTGGGGTCAGATAACAGCAATCCTTTCAATACAGTAGAAAGGAAAAAAGTGGGGATCATGCTGAAGGTGACACCACAGATCAACGAAGGTAATGCAGTCCAGATGCTCATTGAGCAGGAAGTTTCGAAAGTGGAAGGACAGACCAGTCTGGATGTTGTGTTTGGTGAGCGTAAACTAAAAACCACCGTTCTCGCCAATGATGGTGAATTAATAGTTCTTGGTGGATTAATTGACGAACAAGCGGGGGAGAGCGTGGCAAAAATTCCTCTTCTGGGCGATATCCCATTGATTGGTCATCTGTTTAAGTCCACCGCAGATAAAAAAGAAAAACGCAATCTGATGGTGTTTATTCGCCCGACAATTCTACGTGACGGTATGGCAGCAGACGGTGTTTCACAGCGTAAATATAATTATATGCGCGCTGAACAGATCTATCGGGATGAGGAAGGAATAAGTCTGATGCCGGAAACCACTCAGCCGATACTCCCTGCCCAGAATATGTCATTACCAGCAGAAGTACGCGCGTTTCAAAATGCCGGGAGGTCGGGTTAAAAGTGGCAGTGCCAGAGGAAACGGCCGCATGTACCGTCCGATTACCCTATAGTTTTAGTCGTCGGTTTAACCTGATAGCCTGGTGTGAATCATCGCTGGAGATCTTGCATGTCTATCCACTGTCAGTTTCCGTCTTGCAGGAACTACAGCGTCGATTGAGCGTTCCATTCACACTAAGGACAATTGGTGAGGCAGAATTTGAACAGCGTCTTAATGCATTATGGCAGCGGGACTCTTCTGAGGCCCGCCAACTTATGGAAGATATCAGTTCTGCCGGGAATTTCTTTACCCTCGCAGAGGAACTACCTGAAACTGAAGACCTTCTGGAAAGTGACGACGATGCCCCCATCATCAAATTAATCAACGCAATGTTGGCAGAGGCAATTAAAGTGGGAGCCTCCGATATACATATTGAGACGTTTGAAAAGAGTCTGGTAATCCGTTTTCGTGTTGATGGAACGCTACATGAAATGTTACGTCCCGGACGAAAATTGGCCTCATTGCTGGTATCGCGTATTAAAGTGATGGCTCGCCTGGATA
Source organism: Escherichia ruysiae (assembly GCF_031323975.1). Classification (NCBI taxonomy): domain Bacteria; kingdom Pseudomonadati; phylum Pseudomonadota; class Gammaproteobacteria; order Enterobacterales; family Enterobacteriaceae; genus Escherichia; species Escherichia ruysiae. The sequence goes on along the minus strand of NZ_JAVIWS010000001.1, from coordinate 409,409 downwards.
TTGCCGAAAAACGTATTCCACAGGATGGGCGAATCGCGTTGCTACTGGGCGGTCGGGCGATTGATGTACGTGTCTCCACAATGCCATCAGCCTGGGGAGAACGGGCGGTGCTTCGTCTGTTGGATAAAAGCCAGGCCTGCCTCTCTCTTGAGTATCTCGGACTGAACCACACTCTAACCGCGCAACTGCGGCAACTTTTACACCGCCCCCATGGCATATTTCTGGTCACTGGGCCAACAGGTTCCGGCAAAAGCACTACGCTCTATGCAGGTTTACAGGAGTTGAACAACCACACGCGCAACATCCTTACAGTTGAAGATCCTGTTGAGTATATGATTGAAGGAATAGGCCAGACGCAAGTTAATAACCGCGTTGGGATGACCTTCGCCCGTGGCCTGCGGGCGATTTTACGCCAGGACCCTGATGTCGTGATGGTTGGCGAAATTCGAGACACCGAAACGGCGGAAATTGCTGTTCAGGCTTCTCTAACAGGGCACCTGGTCCTTTCCACCCTACATACCAACACTGCCATTGGAGCCATAACCCGTCTGCAAGATATGGGGATTGAACCATTTTTACTTTCATCCAGTTTGATAGGAATGATGGCGCAACGTCTGGTTCGCACCCTATGTCCAGATTGCCGTCAGGCTGTTCAGGCTAACGATGAAGAAAAACGTCTTATGGGGCTTACCGAGGCACGTGATGTCATCCTGTACCACCCGGTGGGGTGTTCTGCATGTAATCACAAAGGATACAGAGGGCGAACAGCTATTCATGAATTAATTCTTGTTGACGCAACGCTACGTAATTTGATTCATCGTAAGGCAGGTGAAAGGGAGATGGAGCGTTATATTCGGCAGTACTCCGCCGGGATCCGGACAAATGGTATCGAAAAAGTCCTTTCTGGTGAAACGACGCTCAGGGAAGTTCTACGCGTTACTCAGGAGGAGCAGTAATGGCACTATTCTACTATCAGGCACTACAGCATAATGGTCACAAAGCGAAAGGTCTGATTGAAGCGGACTCTGCACGTCACGCACGCCAGTTGTTACGAGGAAAAGGTCTGATTCCTGTACGTGTTGAAGTACGATTGCATGATTTTACTGGCAAGAACTTACGTGGGATGTTACAGCACCAGTGGCATTCACGCCGACGTGTTGCATCTGCCGAACTTGCCCTTTTCACACGCCAGCTTGCAACATTAGTTCAGTCCGCAATGCCGCTGGAAACCTGCTTACAGGCGGTCAGTGAGCAAAGTGAAAAACTGCACGTGAAAAGCCTGGGAATGGCATTGCGCAGCCGGATTCAGGAAGGTTATACCCTGTCGGACAGCCTGCGCGAACATCCCCGCGTCTTTGATTCTCTGTTTTGTTCGATGGTGGCTGCCGGAGAAAAATCCGGGCATCTCGGCGTGGTGCTCAATCGACTGGCGGATTACACGGAACAGCGCCAGCGCCTGAAATCCCGCTTACAACAGGCAATGCTCTACCCGATAGTACTGCTGGTTGTCGCTATTAGTGTGGTTTCTATTTTGCTGACGGCAGTGGTCCCCAAAATTATTGAGCAGTTTGATTATCTGGGACACGATTTACCTGCTTCTACCCGAATGCTTATCTCTCTGAGCAATGCGTTACTGTCAGGTGGCCTTTACTGGCTGGCCGGATTTCTGCTTCTGTCTTTTTTCATCCAGCGGTTATTAAAAAAAGCCAACTTTCGCCTGTGCTGGGATAAGACACTTTTACGCCTGCCGGTGGCAGGGCGGGTTGCAAAGGGGCTTTACACTGCTCGTTTCTCTCGTACGTTGAGTATTCTCACGGCCAGTAATGTCCCACTGCTGGAAGGGGTACAAACTGCAGCTGCTGTGTCGGTTAATTGCTATGTCGAACAACAATTGCTGAAAGCCGCAAGCCGCATACGTGAAGGCAGCAGTCTACGTGCCGCGCTTGCGGAACAAGGTCTGTTCCCACCAATGATGCTATATATGATTGCATCAGGAGAACAAAGCGGCCAACTGGAAAAAATGCTTGATCAGGCTGCAATAAACCAGGAACGAGAATTTGACTCCCTGGTGGGGATAGCGTTAGGGCTGTTTGAACCGGCCCTGGTGATGTTGATGGCCGGTGTAGTGCTATTTATCGTTGTCGCAGTCCTTGAGCCTATGCTGCAGCTTAACAATATGATTGGAATATAATTTACGGAGCTATCAAATGTATTCATTTCCTCGCCATCATAAACACCGGGCTGGATTTACCTTGTTAGAGGTGATGGTAGTCATTGTTATTCTGGGTATTTTGGCCAGTCTGGTCGTGCCAAACTTGCTGGGAAATAAAGAGAAAGCCGATCGACAAAAAGCGGTGAGTGATATCGTGTCGCTGGAAAATGCATTGGATATGTACCGACTGGACAATGGACGATACCCGACGACAGAACAAGGTCTGGAAGCATTACTTCAGAAACCAGTAAATACGTCCAGTAGTAGCGATTACTCGTCCAGAGGGTACATCAAACGCCTGCCGAAAGATCCCTGGGGCAATGATTATCAATATCTGAGCCCTGGGGAAAGAGGTGTCTTTGATCTTTACACGTTAGGCGCGGATGGCCAGGAAAATGGCGAAGGAGCTGCGACTGACATTGGCAACTGGAACTTGCGGGAATTTCAGCGATAAATGCTCAGACGCGGATTCACCATTGTAGAAATCATGCTGGTGCTTTTCCTTATCGGACTTGTTAGTGCAGGCGTGGTGCAGACCTTTGTTTTCCCCTCCATATCTCCAGCAAAAAAAGCGGCACAGAATTTTATGACCCTCTTTTCACATCTTAAAGACAGGGCTCTGATCGAGGGACGAATGATGGGGGTATTAATCACGCCTTCAGGCTATCAGTTTATGCAATATCACTCAGGTCAATGGGAGCCTGTGACTGCAACGCGTTTAGCTGCTCAGTCCTCTGTGCCGAAACAGGTGCATATGATATTGCTGCCAGTGAGCAGTATCTGGCAGAAGGAAGATATTCTGGAACTAGAACACCATCGTCTGACTCTGAATGATATTGAGCTGGAGTTAAAAAAAGAGGAAAAAAGGAAAACGCCACAAATTCGTTACACACCATTTGAACCGGCTATGCCATTCGCGCTTCAGTTTAATTCCCCAGAAAAGCATACGTGCTGGGCGGTCAACATGACGTCTGATGGTGAGTTATCTCTTGATAATTGTGATGAGTAGGGACGATGAAGCGCGGATTTACACTGCTGGAGGTAATGATTGCCCTGTCTATTTTTGCTCTTGCTTCCATAGCGATCTTACAAATCACCTGTAGCGTGTTGAATTATCAGAATAAAATTGAAGAAAAAACGGTGGCGGGTTGGGTAGTTGAGAACCATATGACCTTGCTTTATTTAATGGATCCTGCACAACGCGCGACGGATCAGCATGGTGAGGAAGAAATGGCCGGGATTCTCTGGTACTGGCGAACCGTGCCCTTAAAAGCAGACAACACCTTGATAAAAGCAGTGGATATTGACGTTAGTCGCCAGAAAGACTTTTCCAGTGTAGTTAATTCTGGACGCGCATGGTTTAGTGCAGATGAAGGAGCACTACCTTGAAGATTGTTCGCTCTGGTTTTACGTTAGCTGAAGTGCTGATTGCTATTGCTATTTTTGCCTCACTGGTCTTAATGGCGCAGCAGGTAGCTAACGGCCTCTCAAATGTCAACGTCGTTGTCACCGAACATGATCATAAACTAAAAGCACTTCAACAAACGATGAGTTTTATGAGTCATGATTTGACACAAATTGTGCCACGCCAGATGAGAAGGGAAAACGGTCAGTGGGAATCGTCATTTCTGGCTGGCGAAGGTGTACTGGCCTCAGAAAGCTGGGGAATACGCTTTGTCCGCAGTGGGATAATCAATCCGGGAATGCAGCTACCACGTAGTAATTTACTCACTGTCGGGTATCGTATCCGCAGCGGTTATCTCGAACGCTTATCCTGGCCATTGATTAATGTAAACCCTGTCGTACAAAAATTGATTAAGGTCGATACATTCAGCCTGTTTTTTTATGATGGCTCAGTCTGGCAGACGAGTTGGCAGTCATCACAGGAGTTACCCTTTGCTATGCGAATAATACTGCATACGCAAAAATGGGGCATGATAGAACGCGTTTGGTTACTTCATGGGCCACAAATTAAATAACGATATAATGATACGAACACCGCCAAAACGAGGTATTGCACTTGTCGTAGTGCTGGTGTTACTGGCAACAATGATGCTGATGGTTACCAGCCTCTCGACCATGATGTGGCAGCAACAGGAAAGAGCACATATTCAGCAAGATTATCAGCAGGCAATGAGTTACAGCGCCAGTGTTGAAAGCCTGGCGCTGAGTATATTAAGTCGGAGTCTGAAAAAAGAAACGCGTGTACATTTGGGGCAGGAATGGGCCTCAGGCCCTCGTCTTTTTCATTTACCGCAGGGGAAAGTGGTCATTACCCTGCAAGATGCTCAGGCCTGCTTTAATCTGAATATTTTCTCCAGGTCGGCAACAACTTCACACTTCCTTGCTGTTCAACAACTCATCGCTCTGCTTTTACGTCTGGAAGTTCCAATCAACCGAGCTGAAAAGATTGCTGAAAACCTGCGGGAGTTTATTGGTACAGATACTCGGCAGGGGCGAGAGGACAGAGAATACGGGGCTCAAACAGAGCCTTTCTATACGGCAAATCAGCCACTGGCGGACATCAGTGAGATGCGAATTGTTAAGGGAATGGATGCAGATATTTATCGCAAAATGAAACCGCTGGTCTGTGTACTGCCGATGAACATGCAGCAGATCAATATCAATACATTAGATATCTCACAAGGTATCCTTTTGGAAGCATTATTCGATCCGTGGTTAACATCCGTTCAAGCCAGCGTATTACTACAACAACGTCCCGCAGAAGGATGGAAAGATGTCGATCAGTTTCTTTCTAATCCGATACTAACTCGTGTCGATGAGTATACAAAAAGAAAAGTAAAAGACGTACTGGTCGTACAGAGTAATTACTTTTGGTTGCGCTCAGATATTACTGTGAATGAGACAGAACTGACAATGAATTCTTTGATTGCCCGCCAGGGACCTCAATATTTCTCGGTTCAGCGACATCATACAGGGGACAGTGAGTGAGAGCTATTCTGAAGTTTTTTTTTCCCTTTTCTGCCTCCGGGGTAATACGCTGGCAACGCCATGCACAAGAAGTGGAACAAGGTATTTGGCCCACAACTCCCGACGAATTGCTTATACAGTGGTGCCAAACAGATATAATTCAACTCTATATTCCCGGTGAATGGCTCAGCGTCTGGCAAGTTGAAATACCAGACGTCCCTCACAACCAGGTGCAGAATATTATCCCGGCATTACTGGAAGAAAATCTGAGTGAAGATATTGATGAATTGCACTTTGCAATTTTGAGGACTGTAAAACAACAGGCAATAGTTGCAGTAATACATCAGCAACATATGAAATATATTGTTGACTGGTTGCAATGTTATGATATTAACCATGCAACTGCCGTTCCGGACTGGATGTCCATTCCTTGTGGGAATATGATTTTCCATGCTGACCGAGTGATCGCTAGAATCGATATATGCCAGGGATGGAGTGGTGCCCCAGATCTGATAGCTGACATATTACGCGCGCAGATTAGTGCTCAAAACCATCCACTCCAGCTAACAGTGATCGGGAAATCGGCTCAAGAGGTAGCAGCCAGGATTGGTACTGATAGTGAAAAACTGAAAATTACCAGCGAACTCTCTCTCTGTGAGCACGGTCAACCTGAAGGGAATTTGCTGACCGGACCATGGCAACCCCGGGTCAGTTATCAAAAACAGTGGATACGTTGGCGGGCAGTAGTTTTACCTGTATTCCTGATTCTGGTTAGTTTATTAGCAGATCGTGTGGTGACGTTATGGAGCATTAATGAGCAGGTAATACAAAGCCGTATACGTGTTGAGAAACAATTTTTATCGGTTTTTCCGGAGCAAAAGCGAATCGTTAATTTGCGCTCACAGATTATAACAGCGATCAATAATTCTCGGTCTCGAGCAACTGATAAGACGTTTCTCGAACATCTGTCGGTTATTGCTAATGCTCTTAAATCTGCCTCGCTCTCAAAGTTAGAAATCCGTAGTTTCACTTATGATCAAAAACATCAGACACTGCATTTCAGGTTAAGTGCTCCAGACTTCTCCAGCTTCGACAAACTGCGAGATGCGCTTGCTGTAGATTTTTTTGTGCAACAGGACGCGTTAATAAATGAGGACAATTATGTGTCAGGAGCAGTAACGTTACGGAGAAAATAACGTGTTACGTCATGAATTCATTCAATTTTTTAATCACTACCGTGATCGGTGGTCAAATGCAGTAGAAAATTGGGTTACTCAATACTATGTTGGTCGTTCGCTAAGAGAAAAAGGACTGTTGATCGGTGCGTTGTTAATCATGTTTTGCGCAGGATATTATTCGCTATTATGGCAGCCATTGAATATACGTATAGAGCAACAAGAGAGGGAATTGCAACAATTAAACACTCTGCTCAAAAACCTTCAAACAGCAACGCCTGATATTATCAGCGCCAGACAAAAACGAGCAACCTTTGACAATTTGTCAATTTCGCAGATTTCACAGATTATCAACACTACTTCTTCGATTCATTCTATTGTCATCAGACAAATAAAACAAAATGGGGCTAATATTCAGGTAGCGATTGAGCCCGTCATTTTTGATGATTTGCTGAAATGGCTTAGTTTGCTGAGTAAAAAATACTCACTAGAAGTTATACAAATTGATGTTATCTCTATTGAACAAAAGGGGATGATTAAAGTTGAGAATCTTGTATTAGCTCCATATTGACTGGAGCCTGCTTAAAATAGAGTAGGTAATATGGTAACCAGCAGGCGGACAACCATTGATTTTCCTATGTAGGCTATGATCTTAAAATCAGTACAGTGTTAAATGTCTTTCTGAAGACTTCGGATTAATTCGGCCGGAGTCATGTCATTTAATGCTGAAGTTTCAAAGCATCACAAACGCAGGAGCGAACGTCGTTCCTTCAACTCCCGTAATAACTGAAGGGTAAGGGAGATTGAAATGTGCATACTGAAGACCTCCAGATATGCTATTTCAAAACAGAAATGCCCGAGGCAAAACGATTGATAGTGCCTGTCGGGTAGTGGGGAGGGAGCATGTACATTAGAGCTATGAGGTCGGTACGGTGGTCAGGGGCATTCTGATATCTCTCATTTAACATAATATACATTATGCGCACTAAAGTTGTCAGCACAAAGCGTTATTGTCGTCTCACCACAATTCAGCTTTCATTTTGCTCAGCACAGGACCGCAATCTTATGTTGGTGACTATGACAGACAGAGAACTTTACCGACTTGGCATCATTCAGCGAGTATTTGACCGGGCTTTGCTTCAGCTCTTCATGGATGACGCCACCGGTCGTCTGATGCACCTGCGATTCTGTGATTCAGAAAATGCGTTCGACTACATGATGGCCACCCAGCAATACATTGATAATAAACGTTACCGTGAGCTGGGACCTGCCGGTCTGGTCAGCCAGCGCAGGGGAAAGCCCGGCAACCATCAGTTAAACACTGCCATCAGAGACCAGACCCTGCAGTTTATTCGCACACGTGGTCGGGGGATGAATCCGTCTGCAATCTGGCGAATTCTGACCACAGAATACGGTGTCCGGATTTCAAAAGAGACCGTGCGGAAAATGATGATTACAACCGGCGCTTTGCGAAATCGCCTCGGCATGACTTTGATGTTCACCGGCCACTTGAAACTGATGATGATCTAGCCGCATCTTTCACATGGCGGGAACTGCGACGTGTTTCAAAATCTTTAACGGTGCAGTACTTTATCTGATTGAAGATAATGAGATGAGTTAAGCCGCAGGGCTATCGGGAAATATATCGAGGTCTGGCATTACCCGGAAGGTCGTAAAGAACTCTGCCTTAACGGTGAAGCTCTTCCCTACTCCACCTATGATCGGCTCCAGGAAATCGACCAGGGGGCTATCGTGGACAACAAACGACTCGGACGTACCCTTGAATTTATCAAACTGTTTCAGGATAAACGCGATAATAACCGTTCACAGGCACTCCCTGCCGGTGATGGCCCAGAAAACCAGGCGAAAAGAAATCGCAACGTTCACTGAATGGTGACGATATGCTTGATGCGTTGAAGACGTTACAGTCCCGTTCTGAAGAAATTTTCGGTACAAGGAAATGACGAAGCTCTGAAGGCAGACATAATCCCACCCTTCACAGAACTGAATTGCCAGAGACATTAATGTCCGCTTTGAGCGAGGAGCGGTCATTAGCCCCTCAGCCGTATGCCTTAAAGAACGTACGCCAGAAATAAAAGGATTGCGCTACTGCGCATTCCTACTTTGACGGGATGTGACCCATGTCATCGCCACCGCTCCCAGAAGTAACAAACCACTTAAACCAAAAGCACTTCTCCATCCCAGACTGTCGAATACCAGACCTCCAGCCGTTGAACCAAGTGCAATAGATAGCTGAATCACCGCAACCATGAGGCCTCCCCCCGTCTCTGCATCTTCGGGTAACGCACGTGCTATCCATGTCCACCACCCCGTTGGCGCAGCCGTTGCAAGTAGCCCCCACAGGCTGAGTAAAACGGCAACAGCCCAGATGTGGTGTCCGACCAGCAGTAACGCACCGGTAATCGCTGCCATAAGCAACGGGATCATGATTAATGTCTTATAAAATATGGTGTTCAGGAATGTTGAGACGAGCATTGTGCCGACAAAACCTGCTACACCTATTGCGAGCAAAATCAGAGAAAGATCAGAAGCTCCCACTCTGGTGACGCTTTCCAGAAAGGGGCGCACGTAGGTAAATAAAGCAAACTGTCCCATAAAGAAGAGCCCACAGGCCAGCAGTCCCGTTGGTACGATGGCGACACTGAACAGACGAAGCACAGACCCCTGTGGTTTATGTGTTTTATCGCTTTCCATCGAAGGCAGGCTGATCCATTGCCAGATGAACGCAGCTATCGCAAGGGGGACCAGACATAAAAAGGTGCCACGCCAACCGATGGTTGTCCCCAGATAGCTACCAAGCGGCGCAGCCACAACGGTGGCCAGCGCGTTGCCGCCGTTAAAAATTGCCAGTGCGCGGGGGACCTGGTGCTGCGGCACGAGCCGAATGGCGGTTGCAGCCGACATTGACCAGAATCCTCCGATGACGACGCCAATCAGAGCCCTCCCCAGCATATAAACCGGATAGTTAGGCGCTATGGTGATAACTATTCCCGATATGGCCATTAAGACCGTCAGCCCCAGCAGAAGATATTTTCGATTCAGGTCTCCGACAATACGGGAGATAGTCAGACTGGTAAGCACCGCCAGCGCGCCAGACACAGCAATTCCTTGCCCTGCCAGCCCTTCGGTAACGTGTAAATCATGGGCAATGAGCGTAAGCAGGCTGACTGGCATAAACTCAGAAGCGATCAGCACAAACACGCAAAGCGTCATGGCAAATACGCCGCTCCAGTATGCATGCGTTTTTTCGTATGATTGTTTTAGACTTATAGTGAACATTATTAGCATCCCTTAATATCGAACCAGCCAGATTCAGGCGCAGTCGGGTCAGAAGTTATTCAGGGAATAACGACATAATAGTTGGGTGAGAATAGAGGGCGATGTGGCATATTCTGCATCACACCAGGCAGTTAAAAGCCACCCGTTTACGACAGGTGGCCTGGTAAACCTTTCGGGTTATCTTAAGTTTGCCTTGAAAAATTGCTCAAATTTGGTAAATGGGATCTTACCCGCAACGTTGTCATACAGATCAACATGGTTTGCCCCGGGAACAATCACTAACTCTTTCTCTTTGCTGCCGATCGCGTTAAAGGCATCTTCAGCAAAATAGCGTGAATGGGCTTTTTCGCCGGTCACGATGAGTGTAGGGATAGTAACTTCATTAGCGTAACTCAGCAGCGGCATATTCATAAATGACAGCGGCATGGTTGCATTCCAGGCACCGGTTGAGTTGACCGAACGCGCATGGAAACCACGCGGCATGCGGTAATAATCAAAGAACTCTTTCAATACCGGATTAGGATTCGTGGGCAGAGTTTCCGGTAAAATACGATCGGAAGCGGTGACGTTGCCCTTCTCATCAACGTAAATGTCATGCCCGCCTGGCGCGAAAGCGCCATTTTCCGCATCCTTCCAGCGCTGCATGTTCAGATACTGCAATACGGCACGACGATCGGCAGTGGTATAGCGGTCTTTGCCATCGCCCACGCCATGACCCATTGCACGGCTCATGTCATACATCACGCTGCTCGCCACCGCCTTGACACGCGTGTCCATCGCAGCGTCGTTTAAAGCCATGCCGCCCCATCCGCAGATACCGAGCAACCCGATACGGTTGCGATCCACCTCTTTTTGCAGGCCTAAGAAATCAACCGCCGCGCTGAAATCCTCGGTGTTGATATCCGGAGATGCGACGTTTCGCGGGTAGCCGCCGCTTTCACCCGTGTATGAAGGGTCGAAAGCCAGAGTGACAAATCCCTGTTCAGCCAGCGTCTGCGCATACAGGCCGCTGGATTGCTCTTTCACCGCCCCGAAGGGGCCACTAACAGCAATAGCGGCCAGCTTGCGATCTCCACGATCCTTCGGTATGTAGAGATCCCCGACTAAGGTGATCCCGTACCGGTTCGGAAAGGTCACCTTACGGTGATCAACTTTCGTGCTCTCAGCAAAAGTTTTATCCCATTTCTCAACCAGCGAAACGGGCGCGTTCGGATTGGTTGTATCAGCGTAACTCATATTTGTGACTCCACTTAATGATGCGCATAACAGCATGGCGGGTATCGCAGCTGTCAATTTTTGGGTGAAAGCAGTCATCAAAATCCCCTTCATAAAAGTGCCAGATACTGGTTTCATACGGCCAACGCTGCCGTGCTTTGTTGCAACGCGCATATTATAGTTAGCACTAATAGTGCTGATTAGAGGGTAAATAATGCTAAGATTAATACCATATTGTTCTGAATTGTGATGCAGCAGCAGAGGAAGAATGATGGCGAAAAGGGAAAACTATAACGATCTCTATCTGTTTATGCAGGTCGTGCGAGAAGGGAGTTTTACCGCCGCCGCACAGAGGCTTGGTCTGGCGCAGTCAGGAATTAGCCGTGCAGTGCGCGAGCTGGAAGAACGACTGGGCGTGCAGCTTCTGGTACGCACCACGCGCAAGCTATCGCTCACCCATGCTGGCGAGTTGCTCTATAAAAACGTCGAATCTGGATTTGACGCCTTAGATATGGGGCTTGCCACGCTGGCCCATTATCGCCATACACCATCGGGTACGGTCCGTATTAATGCCAGCCAGCACGCCATTGACAAAGTACTGCTGCCGAAGCTGGCGGTGTTTAAACAACGCTACCCGGATATTCGGCTGGAGCTCATCAGTGAAAGCCGGTTTGTCGATATTATTACTGAACGCTTCGATGCCGGTATACGTCTGGGCTCGGAAGTGGATAGCGGTATGGTCGCGGTGCGTATTTCGCCCGATATGGAGATGGCCGTTGTCGGCACACCCGAGCACTTTCGTCGCTACGGATTTCCGCAAACCCCCACCGATTTAGTGGGTCATCCCTGCATCGCTTACCAGTTCGGCGACGGCAGCCTGTATGCCTGGGAACTCAATCAGGACGGTAAAAAGATCACCCATCAGCCTCAGGGACAATGGGCCTTTGCTGACAGTTATATGGAAGCCAAAGCCGCGAGGCTAGGTCTGGGACTGGCTTATGTTCCGGAGGAATTGGTATCTGATGATATAGAACAGGGGGCGCTGATCAGAGTTTTGCAATGCTACAGCCAACGCCTGGAAGGTTCATATATCTATTATCCGCACAGAAATGTGTCACCCGCTCTACGAGCGGTTATCGATACATTGAGAATTTAAGGGATGAAGATGAGATGATTCGCAGGCCTGGGTAATAGTTGGAAAACAACGTCCGTTTCTGGCACACAGCGGACATTTCAGCTTTACCCTGCCCCGGACATCTGAACTTAGCTTTGACATAGGTTGTAGAGGCTAAATTGAGATGTCCATTTCTGGCAAATATAGCCATGCCCGCGCTACAGTCTCACCACTGCTTTCAAAGGATGAGACTCATAACTGCATTCGGAACTGAGTTTTTCTCAATGACCGATGTTAATCAACTCAGGCTCTTACAGGACGTGTTTGGTTCCACACAGGCTTCGCGCCCCCAAAATTCAGCAGCCAAGGATCGACATGCTTGTACTGGTGAGCTCATTCAGCAACATTGTGCGTCCATCAGTTGAATTCACAGCGGAAAGCAACCCTGGCAACTTTAGAGAGACTGGGATATTTTTACTTAACTCTTCTGACAAAGGTTATGGCAATGGTCTTAATCAGGACTCCTGAATTAAAAGATATACCATCTCTACAAAAGCTCTTTCTGCAATTGGGTTATCAGACAGATGTAGAACGCTTAGAAAATCATATTAACCAGAAGCATACCAGTCTTAGTATTTTGGTTGCTGAAGCAGAAAAGGAACTCTGCGGGGTTATTGTGATGAATTTTATCACCCCTGTACATGAAAACGGTTTGTGGGCATTAATTTCAGCTCTGGTCATAGATGAATCGTCGCGAGGAACAGGTATCGGAAAGAAGCTTCTCATTGCCTCTGAGCAAATCGCACTGGATAAGGGATGTTCTCAAATTGAGCTTTCAAGCAGTGAACGTAGAATCAGAGCACACAAGTTTTATGAAAGCCACGGTTATCAGGAAGTGAGGAAGCGTTTTGTTAAGCTTCTCGCAGACATGCCCATTGTTAAATAACTCTCCAGCGAGGTTTGCATGTCGGATTCGAGTACGAGCGCAAGCTGATTATTATAACCACTTCGTAAGTTGTGCCACCTGGTGTATATCATCTGACTTGATGTACACCAGGTATTCTACAGTAGTAAATCCAGTGTTTTCAGGGTCAAGCCCCCTTCCCCATGATTGTATTTCTTTTCAATTTAATTGCATTCCTCAGTTCGAGGTTGAATTTAGCCTCATCAATAAGTTTGTCCTTAAGTTCCTGTGCAATTCGCTTTAATTCCGTAAACGCAAGCGGCTTTTGCCCATGTAAGAATTGAACACCAGAACGTTCATAATACTTATCAATATGTTTTAACCTGTATTTTGCTAACTTTCTTATTTCACCTATAGAGCCCTGTTGTCCATTGTCTATTAGTCGGTTGATTGTATACTCAACAAACTCTTTTTTATCTTTTCCGAAATAACTCAAGACCAACGGAAGTAAAAAGCTTTGCATACAGATATCATATGAGAAAACCATAGAAAAATCGGCACCTAAAAGATCACAAGCTCCATCGAAATCATTATATAAAAAGATATAACGGTAAAAATCTTTAAACCTGCTAATTATACTTGCGTCAGTAACTTTGTTTGCGCCAATATAGCAGCCATAAGGGCTTCCTTTTGCAAACTCTATATTTTCTGTTGATTTGAAACTGTCACATCCCGCGACAATGGCCAGTAGATTATTCATTGTATGCTTGTTTATCATTAAAAATAAATCATTCATCTCCCCCCAGGAGATATATTTTTTAATTCCAGGGAGAAACATTCCTTCCTCGGGTGAACCATGACACTCAAAATGCACTATAGGAATTAACCCTTTTTTTATGACTCCTTTTTCCAGCTCTTTAAAGAAAGAATTCAGCATGGGGATATTATGTATCTTAACAAAAACAATAGGAATTGGCACTTTCAGACTTGATATGGATTTAAATAGTTTTGAGGTGGTATTACTTTTAAGCGTTATATCATCTGGTTTATTATTGATTTTGATGTCACTCGGGGAATCAAGATCCTCATCACCTAAAACATCAATGATGTATAAAATGTTGAATGCAAATTTTCTCGTCATGTTTTATATCTCTATATCCGATAGAGTTAGTGTCCAAAATGCCATGATTGCACAAAAAACTCCTTCAAATCTGGCTCCTGCCCTAAGGATATCAAAAAAAATCCTCTGTGGAATTATTTACTTCATGGATATTTGGCTGGCAGATATTAAAATTAGATATTGAATATTCTGTATGTTAATAGATTCATATAAAATCAACAAAAAGCTTAATATATGGATTTCATTTGTTTTAAAGTGGTTGTAATTAAAATTTACGCCAGGCTACATTTGAGTTAATCACGTAGGCCACGTACAAAGCGCGTGTTCAATGGATTGATGACGTGCGGCGAATCCATCAGTTTTATCTACACTTGGGATAATGCGCTGACGGGAGTAAAAAAATGGCTGACTGGAATCCCTCTTTATATCTGCACTTCAACGCCGAACGGTCACGACCGGCAGTAGAACTGCTTGCCAGAGTCCCTCTGGAAAACGCCTGGGAAATAGCCGATCTTGGCTGTGGCCCAGGCAATAGCACCGCCCTGCTACATCAACGCTGGCCAACGGCTAAAATTACCGGCATTGATTCGTCTCCGGCGATGATTGCCGAAGCGCGCGCAATTTTACCAGAATGTCAGTTTGTGGAAGCAGACATCCGCAATTGGCAACCGAACCATGCACTCGATCTGATTTTCGCCAATGCCTCGCTGCAATGGCTGCCCGAACACTATGAACTGTTTCCGCATCTGGTATCGTTACTCAATCCGCATGGCGTGCTGGCGGTGCAAATGCCGGACAACTGGCTGGAGCCGACGCATGTGTTAATGCGCGAAGTCGCCTGGGAGCAGCATTATCCGGATCGTGGACGCGAACCGCTGGCAGGCGTTCATGCTTACTACGATATTCTGAGCGAAGCCGGATGTGAGGTTGATATCTGGCGCACCACCTACTATCACCAGATGCCGTCGCACCAGGCGATTATTGACTGGGTGACAGCCACCGGATTACGCCCATGGTTGCAGGATCTGACGGAGAGTGAGCAGCAGCATTTTCTTACGCGCTATCATCAGATGCTGGAAGAACAGTATCCACTGCAGGAGAACGGGCAGATACTGTTGGCATTTCCGCGTCTGTTTATTGTTGCCCGGCGCACGGAGTAATTATTACGTCAGCTGGTAATGGCGATCGGGAAGAATCTTCGGCGGAATTTCTGTTTCGTCGTTCATCTGTAACAGGTCAATTTCAATAGCGTTGCAGATGGCATCCAACGGTAAATCATTGTTTTCAGTACCGAACGGATCTTCCAGCTCTTCCGCCAGACAATCCAGTGAAATAAAGGTGTAGGAAATTAGCACTGAGATAAAAGGCGTCATGTAATGCAGGTCCACGACCAGCGCGAACGGCAGCATGATACAAAACAGATAAACGGTACGATGCAAAATCAGGGTGTAGGCAAAGGGAATTGGCGTATATGCAATACGCTCGCACCCTGCCAGTACCGCAGAAATATCATTAAGACGATCGTTCAGACTAATAAACAGAATGTCAGAAAGTAGCCCGTTTCGCCGCTGAACGGCCAACCACTCACCCATTATCAATAAAATACGGTTAGCTGGAGAGTTGGAAGCCAGTACTCGCTGAAGATCTCCAGTATTAAGATAATGTGCCAGCACTCCCGCCTGTGGCTGTTTGCGTAATGTCATGCGTAAACAGTGGGCGAAGGCGATTTGTAGCCGGGCAAACTCCTTTACACTTGCCGAATCAGGTAATGTCGTTTTTACCTCACGCAGTAACGACCGTGAGGCAATCATCAACTGCCCCCAAAGTTTGCGCGCTTCGACATAACGGGCATAACCTGCGTTATTACGAAAACCCAGAAAGATGGCGATGGCGACACCGAGAATGCTGAACGGTGCGAGGGTGAATTTGATGCCCAAATGCGTGTACCAGGGCAGCATGAAAATAACAGCGATAGAAAAGAGAAAATTGAGTAGTAAGCGCGAGGATATCTTGGATAATACTGAACCGTGCCAGACAAAAATACGGCGCAGCCAGTGTTGTTGTGGACGAACAATCATGATTATCTTCAGGCGTGGAAAAGTCGCACTATTAAACGTGATTCCGATCACATTCTCAAGACACTACTTACAAATTACCTACAAGCTTACAACATTAACAGGTGCTGCATGTGGCACCTGTTAATGATAAAGGCACATAGGATGTTGTAACTAATATAATCAAATAAGAAACCCGGTCGAAACCGGGTTCAGAGTATTAGCACAACGGACGTACAGCTTCGCGCATTCCTTTTTCGAGAATCGCATCCAGGTCATTAGCAACCTGCTCAACCAGACCAGGTACTTGCGTCAGGTCTTGCACCCAGTGGTCTTTTTCTGCTAACACAATCGCAACCAGTTCCTGGGTGCCGATAACGCGGTCACGATGCTGGCTCCAGAGTTGCTGGTAACGTTCCAGCCAGTGGGCATCGTCCTGTACCGGATACGTTTCTCCGTTACGCTCTCCGCGATAGAACGCAATCAATGCCGCTAATGCGAAAGTGAGGCGCGCCGGAAGTGTGCCGTTTTCCTTCTGCCCTGCCAGCAACTGCGGCAGGATGCGGGTGCGGAACTTGGTCATACCGTTGAGCGCGATAGACAGCAGCTGATGCTTAATGTACGGGTTACGGAAACGCCCGGTAACGGCGCTGGCGAAAGATTCCAGTTCATCACGTGGCAGATCCAGCACCGGAATAATCTCTTCGTAAATGGCTTTTTCAACGAATGCGCAAATTTCAGCATCGTTCATCGCTTCGCCGACGGTATCCAGCCCTGCCTGGAACGCCACCGGCACCAGCGCGGTGTGTGCGCCATTAAGGATTGCTACTTTGCGCTCTTTATACGGTTTAATATCGTCAACAATCAGCACGTTAAGCGGATATTTATCCAGACGCAGTTCAGTCGCTAAGGATTTCGGTCCCTGAATCACAAACAGGTAAAAGTGTTCAGCGGTGTCGAGGAAACCATCGTGATAGCCGAGTTCAGCTTCCAGTTTAGCCACTTCATCACGCGGATAACCGGTAACGATGCGGTCCACCAGCGTAGAACAGAAACTGTTAGCCTGATCCAGCCATTGAATAAATGCTTCGGGCAGTGCCCATTCTTGTGCGTAGCGCAGCACCAGTTCACGCAACGCGTCGCCGTTGTAGTCGATCAGCTCACACGGAATGATGATCCAACCTTTATCCAGCGCGCCGTTGAAATGGCTGAAACGTTCGAACAGCAGACGCGTCAGTTTTGCCGGATAGCTTACTGCTGGCGCATCATCAAATTTGTCGCCCGCATGATAGCTAATACCCGCTTCTGTGGTGTTGGAAAAGACGAAGCGCATTTCCGGATTATGTGCAAGTTTCAGGAATTCATCGTAGTCACCGTAGACGCTGATTTCACGGTTTACAGAACGAATCAGACGCGCATCGCTGACCGCTTCTCCCTTCTCATTCAGGCCACGAATAATGGTGGTATACAGCCCATCCTGCGTGCTCAGTGACGGCGGGAATGAAGTTTCAATCGGACGAACAACGACCACGCCAGAATTCAGGTCGGTGTGTTCATTCAGGAGATCAATTTGCCAGTCAACAAAGGCGCGCAGAAAGTTACCTTCACCAAACTGAATGATTCGTTCTGGATACTGTGCACCGGGAAAATCGCGACGATTTAGTGTTTTCACAATGGGTTCCCTTTTGATTAGTCATACAACCTGCTTGAATTGGTACGACAGGTTAGCAAACTTTAATACATTGAACCCCTGTTTTGATCAACTCGTGATGATTAATTAGCAGGTTTAAGATAAAAATGTGGCACAGATCATGGTTCCATCGAGGATTTTCCTCTTTCTCCAGTCGACAGAGTGGTAGAACACATTACGCTAAAACTGTGACAAAATAACAAAGCTGTCAGACAACTTCCTCACCATAACGCATGGTACTGGTGCGGTTACGCCCGTCTTTCTTCGACCGATAGAGACACGTATCAGCTTCGACCATCAATTTATTGAAGTCATCGGTTAGTGTGCGGTATGAAGCATCCCCACTACCGACGCCGATGCTAACCGTCAGATAAAGCGTCTTTTGTTGCCAGGTAAACGGTTGTAGTTCAACGCCTTTACGAATTTTCTCCGCCATCAGCAGACCATCAACGGGATTCATTGATGGCACGGCTACGGCAAACTCTTCGCCTCCCATTCTCGCCACCAGCCCCTTATCGCCGACAATTTTCTGAATATGCTGGGCAAACACGCTTAACACTTTATCGCCACACTCATGACCATAGTTATCGTTAATGCTTTTGAAATAGTCGATATCAAGCAACATGACAGTCAGATGTTGTGTCTGTTGCAGCGATGGACTTTTCAGCGCCTCATAAAGACCGGATCGTGAGTAAACCTGAGTCAGAAAATCAAAGTCGGCTCGCAGCGCAACTTGCTTCATTAGCGAATTAATCGCTGCCACGCTAAAGGAAACCATAATTGGGCAAATCGCCATCGTGGCAATGCCCAGACGTGCGGAAAACATCTGCGGAATAAAGAACGGCGAACCGACGGCGATATCAATTACCGAATTTGCTACCAGTACGATCTCCACTGCTCCGGTGATAAAAGTCAGCAGACACGTCACCTGTGGCGTATAGCGCACTGCACACCAGATTAATGCAGGCAGCGGGAACGCCAGACTCCCCGCTCCGCCAATGACGACCGAGGCAATAACCGACACAATAAGCGCAATGGCTGGCATCATCTGCTCTGCTTTAAAGCGCGGCAATACCCCAGGAATTGCCAGCGTCAGCATACAAGGCACAATCAACACGCCTGTTGAGAATTGTTCACTAAACCAGTCAGCAAGCAAAGGCCAGAAATCCAGGCTATCAATACTAACCGAACCAATCGCCCCGACGATGGCACATAATAAAGCGGCAATCAGACAATAATTAAATAACCGTAATGCGCTTACTGGCTCGTACTTATTTTTCCCCAGACGCTTATCCCGCATAACCAGTAGGGAGACAGTTACGATAAACATCATATTGGACAAATTGATAACCAGTGAAACCAGCCCCCATTCGGTGGTCATGGCATCATAAACCAGCATTGCTACGTAACAGATGGCATAGTAATGCAGACGATTAAGCCAGACGTAGCGGGCAAATACCCCTGCCATCACGCCATTCAGCGGCCAGAAAAGAGAAAGTTCGTGAACCAGGCGTAGCTCTGCACCTATAAAATAGAACAGCGTCGTTAGCGCAAAAATTGCAATGCTATTACGTAGTAGATGACCTTCCTGGAACAAACGGAAAGTGGATATGGGGTGTACATGCATTAATTATCTGTCCATACAATTGCGAGTGGCAATTATCTCAACGCAATAAGTAAATTCTCATAAAGGATAGCATGTTCGCTGACAGCGGCGACAAAGAAAGATATCAATCAGATGATCTTTTGGCTTTTACCACCATTCTTATGGCTGATTCATCTGAATAACCAGCCAGTGATAGATAACCGTCACGATATAACGTTGTTGTTCCTCACTTAACGAAACACCCTGCGGAATGTTATGCCACTTAGCCAGACAGCCACGGCAGCAGGTCGCGGTGGCGTGTTGAGCGATAAACACCGGATGCCCGCGCATGGGGGTTTGCTTCCCGTCGTTCGCCGGTAATGCCGGCGCAAGACGCTTAGCGACAAAATCTGCCGCATGTTGTTCAATAACCGGCGCGCCCTTCTCCAGACAATACTGACGCTCCTTGACGCCCAGACGAAAGCGAGAGCGAAATTTTGAACGGGCTAAACGCGCGAAGAGTGGATCAAGTGACTGCATTAATAAACCGAGCGTCCTAACTGTTTCGTTAATTGTTCAAGTACTGCAATACCGGCAAGAGAGTTACCTGCGTCATCCAGCTCCGGGCTCCATACCGCGATGGCCATTTCATGCGGGACGATCGCAACAATACCGCCGCCAACACCAGATTTTGCCGGAAGCCCTACCCGCCAGGCGAATTCACCCGCGTTTTGATACATTCCACTGGTCGCCATCAACGCGTTAATTTGCCGCGCCTGCATCGGCGTCACTACGGGCTCATCGATATGAATAGCCTTTCCCTGATTTGCCAGAAAAACAAACGTCCGCGCCAGCTCAACGCAGCTCATTTTCAGTGCACAGTAATGAAAGTAGTTTTGCAGAACGGTTGTCACATCATGATGGAAATTGCCAAACGACTTCATCAGCCAGGCAATAGCCGCATTTCGCGCGGAATGTTCAAACTCGGAGCGGGCAACCACCGTATCGTAGGCAATATCAGACACGCCGCTTAAGCCACGCACGACTTCCAGCATACGTTGCCGTGGTGCGCTTAATCGCCCTTGCAACATATCGCAGACCACCAGCGCACCGGCATTAATAAACGGATTACGCGGAATGCCCTGCTCCATTTCCAGTTGCACTAAGGAATTGAACGGAGATCCCGACGGATCTTTGCCGACGCGTTGCCAGATTTCTTCTTCGGAGTAATGACGCATAGCAACAACGAGACTGAGCACTTTGGAAATAGACTGAATAGAAAAACGTTCTTGCGCGTCTCCGGCCTGGAAAAGCTGCCCATCAACGGTACAGATAGCAATCCCCAGACGGGAACCATCGACGGTTGCCAGTGCCGGAATATAATCAGCGACTTTACCCTGACCAATTAGCGGACGTACTTGCCGCAAGATATTTTCTAAAATTGCATTATCCATGGCGACTGCCACTCTCTGCTCCTTGCTCGCAGGTCTGAAAAGACCTGCGAGTATAACAGAGCTAAATATGTGACGTCAGATCCGGTCTTTCCACACCGTCTGGATATTACAGAACTCATGTAAGCCGAAATGAGAAAGTTCACGCCCAAAACCGCTCTTCTTCACACCGCCAAAAGCGACCCGTGCGTCGCTGGCGCAGAAACCATTGATAAACACGCCGCCGCATTCCAGACGTGCCGCCATCTGTCTGGCTCGTGTTTCGTCAGCGGTAAAGATCGTCGCTGAAAGGCCGAACTCACTGTCATTCGCCAGTTCCAGCGCATGTTCTGCATCTCTCGCTACGGTGATTGCCGCAACGGGGCCAAACATTTCTTCACGAAACGCGGTCATTTCTGGGGTGACATTTGCCAGAACCGTTGGCGGATAGTAGTTACCTGCCCCAGCCATCTTTTCCCCGCCCAGTAACAAACGTGCGCCCTGCGCCAGGGTTTTTTCCACCTGATGATGCAACTCATCACGCAAGTCAAAACGTGCCATCGGACCAAGATCGTTCTCTTCGTCACGGGGATCGCCCATTTTCAACGCTGCCGCAGCTGCCACAAAACGTTCGGTAAATGCCGAAGCAATCCCCTCTTCGATGATAAAACGTTTTGCCGCCGCGCAAACCTGTCCGGTATTCTGGTAACGCCCGGCAACCGCCGCTTTAACCGCCAGTTCCAGATCGGCATCGTTAAGCACAATAAACGGATCTGAACCGCCCAGCTCCAGTACGCATTTTTTCAGTGCCGCACCAGCCTGTGCACCAATAGCCGCTCCCGCACGAACACTCCCGGTCACGGTGACTGCCGCAATACGTGGATCTTTAATCATCTGACTGACACCATCGTTATCGGCATTTAGCCAGCCATATACGCCCTGAGGGATACCCGCGTCTTTAAACACCTGGGCAATTAGCTGAGCACAGCCCGTCACATTCGGCGCGTGCTTAAGTAAGTAGCCGTTACCTGCAAGAATGATGGGAACAGCGCCGCGCATCACTTGCCATAAAGGAAAGTTCCACGGCATAACTGCCAGAATCGTCCCCATTGGTCGATACTCAATAACCGCCTGCTGATTCTCAACCAGCGTTGGCTCTGCTTTCAGCATTGACGGGCCATGTTCTGCATACCAGTCACACAAATTCGCCGATTTCACCACTTCGGCACGTGCCTGCTTGATGGGTTTACCCATTTCGCGGGTGATCATTTGCGCTATCTCTTCGCTGCGAGTACGCAGAGCTTTACCGATATCTCGCAGTTTTTCCGCCCGGTAATCTACGCTTGTCTCGCGCCAGCCGCGAAAACCTTCCACTGCAAGCTGAAGAGCGTTTTCAATATCGTCAGCGCCTGTCCAGGGCAGTGAGGACAGTTGTTCACCATTGGCTGGATTTATCGAAATGGCATGGGTCGCCGGAGTGATGGTCATTGGGGTATCTCCTTTATGAGTTATGGTTTGAAGATACGTAGATTTACTCTTGTTTGAAAATGAATAATATTAAGCCACTTATTCACAAATCGAGAATGCTATGGATCTGACTCAACTGGAGATGTTCAACGCAGTTGCCGAGGTAGGCAGCATTACCCAGGCTGCGGCTAAAGTACATCGTGTGCCGTCGAATCTCACGACTCGTATACGTCAACTGGAAACAGAGCTCGGTGTTGAGCTGTTTATCCGCGAAAATCAGCGTTTACGGCTTTCTCCCGCCGGGCATAACTTTTTACGCTACAGCCAACAAATTCTCGCGTTGGTGGATGAGGCGAGAAATGTCGTGGCTGGCGATGAGCCACAAGGTCTGTTTTCTCTCGGATCGCTGGAAAGCACCGCCGCAGTGCGTATTCCGGCAACGCTGGCAGAATTTAACCGTCGTTACCCCAAAATTCAGTTTTCACTTTCCACCGGCCCTTCCGGCACGATGCTGGACGGCGTACTGGAAGGAAAGCTGAATGCGGCATTTATTGATGGGCCGATTAACCATACCGCCATCGACGGGATACCGGTGTATCGTGAGGAGCTGATGATCGTCACGCCGCAAGGACATGCGCCAGTAACCCGCGCCAGTCAGGTTAATGGTTACAACATCTATGCCTTTCGCGCCAATTGTTCGTATCGCCGTCATTTTGAGAGCTGGTTTCATGCTGACGGTGCCGCACCGGGGACTATTCATGAGATGGAGTCGTATCACGGGATGCTGGCCTGTGTGGTCGCGGGTGCGGGCATTGCGCTTATCCCTCGTTCTATGCTGGAAAGTATGCCCGGGCATCACCAGGTTGAAGCATGGCCGTTGGCTGAGCAATGGCGTTGGTTAACAACCTGGCTGGTCTGGCGTCGCGGTGCGAAAACGCGCCCGCTTGAGGCGTTTATTGAACTGCTGGATGTACCAGACTAAATGTTGTACCGGCTACTCACGCTGCCGTTGATACAGCATGACATGAATCGGCGAAACGCGACATAGATCACAAAACCGTTGTATTCAGATCATTAACCGTTTTAAGATCATTTCATTACCTTTTCGCAACTCATCCGATAATCGGTTATGACAACAAATATGGTTTCCCGCAAAGTGGCGTGGCTACGGGTCGTTACGCTGGCCGTTGCCGCCTTCATCTTCAATACCACCGAATTTGTGCCTGTAGGTTTGCTTTCTGATATTGCGCAAAGCTTTCATATGCAAACCGCACAAGTCGGTATCATGTTGACCATTTATGCGTGGGTAGTGGCGCTATTGTCACTGCCTTTTATGCTAATGACCAGTCAGGTCGAACGCCGCAAATTGCTGATCTGTCTGTTTGTGGTGTTTATCGCCAGCCACATACTGTCGTTTTTATCGTGGAGCTTTACCGTTCTGGTAATTAGTCGCATTGGTGTGGCTTTCGCCCATGCTATTTTCTGGTCGATTACGGCGTCTCTGGCAATCCGTATGGCGCCAGCCGGAAAGCGAGCGCAGGCATTGAGTTTAATTGCCACCGGCACAGCACTGGCGATGGTATTAGGTTTACCTATCGGGCGCATTGTGGGGCAGTATTTCGGCTGGCGAACAACCTTCTTCGCGATTGGTATCGGGGCGCTTATCACCCTTTTGTGCCTGATCAAATTACTTCCATTGCTGCCCAGTGAGCACTCTGGTTCGTTAAAAAGTCTTCCGCTGCTGTTTCGTCGCCCGGCATTGATGAGCATTTATTTGCTGACGGTAGTCGTGGTCACCGCCCATTACACGGCATACAGCTATATTGAACCTTTTGTGCAAAACGTTGCGGGGTTCAGCGCCAACTTTGCCACAGCATTGCTGTTGATGCTCGGTGGTGCGGGCATCATTGGTAGCGTCATTTTCGGTAAGCTGGGTAATCAGCACGCATCGGTGCTGGTCAGTGCGGCGATTGCGCTATTGCTGGTGTGCCTGGCACTACTGTTGCCTTCGGCAAGTAGCGAGATACACCTCGGCGTGCTGAGCATTTTCTGGGGGATCGCGATGATGATCATCGGACTTGGGATGCAGGTTAAAGTACTGGCGCTGGCACCAGATGCCACCGACGTTGCGATGGCGCTCTTTTCCGGGATATTTAATATTGGTATTGGCGCCGGGGCGCTGGTGGGTAATCAGGTAAGTCTACACTGGTCGATGTCGATGATTGGTTATGTGGGTGCAGTTCCGGCTCTCGCCGCGTTGATATGGTCAATCGTCATATTCCGCCGCTGGCCTGTGGCACTTGAAGAACAGACGCAATAGCTTCCATGCACGAACGAGCCTTTCAGATTATTGACAACGTGCGCTTTGTTTATGCCGGATGCGGCGGGAACGCCTTATCCGGCCTACAACTCAATACATTGCAGAGATTACGTAGGCCTAATAAACGTAGCGCATAGGCAATGTTGCGTTTGTCATCTGCTCAGACCCATTTGGGTCTTTTTTAATGGTAAGTTTTAATAATTTCCAGGATGCCGTTAATAATAAATTGCACGCCCATACAAACCAGCAAGAAGCCCATCAGGCGGGAGATCGCTTCAATTCCCCCTTTCCCCACCAGCCGCATAATGGCACCGGAGCTACGTAGACTTCCCCACAAAATGACCGCCACCAGGAAAAAGATCAGCGGCGGCGCAACCATCAGCACCCAGTCCGCGAAGGTTGAACTCTGACGCACCGTTGACGCCGAGCTAATGATCATCGCAATGGTTCCCGGTCCGGCGGTACTTGGCATTGCCAGTGGCACAAAAGCAATATTGGCGCTGGGTTCATCTTCCAGCTCTTCCGATTTGCTTTTTGCTTCCGGTGAATCCGTTGCCTTTTGCTGGGGAAAGAGCATACGGAAACCGATAAATGCAACAATTAACCCCCCAGCAATACGTAGACCGGGAATCGAAATGCCGAACGTATCCATCACCAGTTGCCCGGCGTAATACGCCACCATCATGATGGCAAATACGTATACCGAGGCCATCAACGACTGGCGGTTACGTTCGGCGCTGTTCATGTTGCCCGCCAGGCCAAGAAATAACGCGACTGTCGTTAATGGGTTGGCTAACGGCAGCAACACCACCAGCCCCAGACTAATTGCTTTAAACAAATCTAACATTGGTGGTTGTTATCCTGTGTGTCTGAGTCATCAGCGAAAAGTATAAAGGGAAAACAAAGAGAAAGTTTCACTCTTTAACTAATCTTGCATAGCACTGACCAAAACTTGAACCGATTTAGCAAAACGTGGCATCAGACAATTCATTCATTTGACTTATACTTGCCTGGGCAATATTATCCCCTGCAACTAATTACTTGCCAGGGCAACCAATGTGAAAAGTACCAGCGACCTGTTCAATGAAATCATCCCCTTGGGTCGCTTAATCTATATGGTTAATCAGAAGAAAGACCGTCTGCTTAACGATTATCTGTCTCCGCTGGATATCACTGCGGCACAGTTTAAGGTGCTCTGCTCTATCCGCTGCGCAGCGTGCATTACGCCGGTTGAACTGAAAAAAGTGTTGTCGGTCGACCTGGGGGCACTGACCCGTATGCTGGATCGCCTGGTCTGTAAAGGCTGGGTGGAACGGTTGCCAAACCCGAATGACAAGCGCGGCGTGCTGGTAAAACTCACCGCCAGCGGCGCAGCAATATGTGAACAATGCCATCAATTAGTTGGCCAGGATCTGCATCAAGAATTAACAAAAAACCTGACGGCGGACGAAGTGGCAACGCTTGAGCATTTGCTTAAGAAAGTCCTGCCGTAAACAAAAAAAGAGGTATGACGATGTCCAGACGCAACACTGACGCTATTACCATTCATAGCATTTTGGACTGGATCGAGGACAACCTGGAATCGCCACTGTCACTGGAGAAAGTGTCAGAGCGTTCGGGTTACTCCAAATGGCACCTGCAACGGATGTTTAAAAAAGAAACCGGCCATTCATTAGGCCAATATATCCGCAGCCGAAAGATGACAGAAATCGCGCAAAAGCTGAAAGAAAGCAACGAGCCGATACTCTATCTGGCAGAACGTTATGGTTTCGAGTCCCAGCAAACGCTGACCCGAACCTTCAAAAACTACTTTGATGTTCCGCCGCATAAATACCGGATGGCTAATATTCAGGGCGAATCGCGCTTTTTACATCCATTAAATCATTACAATAGCTAGTTGAAACGTGACAACGTCACTGAGGCAATCATGAAACCACTTTTATCCGCAATGATAACCGCGCTTATTGTCTTTTCTGCGCAAGGCTTTGCGGAACAAACCACGCAGCCGACGGTTATTCCCTGTGGTGATGAAGTGATTGTTCCCCCATCGCAGGAACAACCACCATTCGATTTAAATCACATGGGTACAGGCAGTGATAAGTCGGATGCGCTGGGCGTGCCCTATTATAATCAACACGCCATGTAGTTAATTCTGGCCCCGACATATCGGGGCTTATTAACTTCTCACCTTCACCGCTTTACGCCACCGCAAACCAAACACATTGATATACAGCCCGCCCATTATCAGCACCGCACCGAAAAATTGCAGACCCGTTAATCGTTCATCTAACAATAACGCCGCACTTGCCAGACCGACTACCGGGACAAGTAACGATAACGGTGCCACGCGCCAGGTTTCATAACGCCCAAGCAGCGTACCCCAGAGCCCATAGCCGACAATCGTCGCCACAAACGCCAGATACATCAGAGACAAAATGGTGGTCACGTCGATAGTGACCAGGCTGTGAATCATTGTTGCGGAACCATCGAGAATGAGCGAGGCGACAAAGAACGGGAGAATCGGGATCAATGCGCTCCACACTACCAGCGACATCACTGCCGGGCGCGATGAGTGCGACATGATCTTTTTATTGAAGATGTTGCCACACGCCCAGCTAAATGCTGCCGCCAGGGTCAGCATAAAACCGAGCATCGCCACATGCTGACCGTTCAGGCTACCTTCAATCAACACCAGCACGCCAAATATCGCTAAGGCGATCCCCGCCAGTTGCTTGCCATGTAGTCGTTCACCGAAAGTAAACGCGCCGAGGACAATCGTAAAAAACGCCTGTGCCTGTAAAACCAGCGAGGCCAGACCTGCTGGCATACCGAAGTTAATGGCGCAGAAGAGAAAGGCAAACTGCGCAAAACTGATGGTTAAACCATACCCCAGCAGCAAATTCAGCGGTACTTTCGGTCGTGCGATAAAAAAGATTGCCGGGAAGGCCACCAGCATAAAGCGCAAACCGGCCAACATCAGCGGTGGCATATTATGAAGCCCCACTTTGATGACCACAAAATTAAGCCCCCACACAACCACTACCAGTAGCGCCAACAACCCATCTTTTCGCGACATTCTACCGCCCCTGAATTTTCATCTTTTGTAAGCAATCAACTTAGCGGAATTTACTTTTTTTTAACAGTTGATTCGTTAGTCACCGTTTACGACGGCATTAATGCGCAAATAAGTCGCTATACTTCGGATTTTTGCCATGCTATTTCTTTACATCTCTAAAACAAAACATAACGAAACGCACTGCCGGACAGCCAAATGAACTTATCTCTGCGACGCTCTACCAGCGCCCTTCTTGCCTCGTCGTTGTTATTAACCATCGGACGCGGCGCTACGCTGCCGTTTATGACTATTTATTTGAGTCGCCAGTACGGTCTGGGTGTCGATTTGATTGGTTATGCGATGACAATTGCGCTCACTATCGGCGTCGTTTTCAGCCTCGGATTTGGCATTCTGGCGGATAAGTTTGACAAGAAACGTTATATGTTACTGGCAATTACCGCCTTCGCCAGCGGCTTTATCGCCATTCCCCTGGTGGACAACGTGACGCTTGTGGTGCTGTTCTTCGCGCTCATCAACTGCGCGTATTCCGTTTTTGCTACCGTGTTGAAGGCCTGGTTTGCCGATAATCTTTCCTCTGCCAGTAAAACGAAGATCTTCTCGATCAACTACACCATGCTCAACATTGGCTGGACCATCGGCCCACCGCTCGGCACGCTGTTGGTGATGCAAAGTATCAATCTGCCCTTTTGGCTGGCAGCCATCTGTTCTGCGTTTCCTGTGCTTTTCATTCAAATTTGGGTGAAACGCAGCGAGAAAATCATCGCCACAGAGACAGGCAGCGTCTGGTCTCCAAAGGTTTTGTTACAGGATAAAGCTCTGCTGTGGTTCACCTGCTCAGCCTTTCTGGCCTCTTTCGTGAGCGGAGCGTTTGCCTCGTGCATTTCACAATACGTGATGGTGATTGCTGATGGTGATTTTGCCGAAAAGGTGGTCGCGGTTGTTCTTCCGGTTAATGCTGCGATGGTAGTTACGTTGCAATATTCCGTGGGCCGGCGCATTAATCCGAGCAACATCCGCGTGCTAATGACGGTCGGCACCCTCTGCTTTGTCGTCGGTCTGGTCGGGTTTATCTTTTCGGGCAACAGCCTGCTACTTTGGGGAATTTCAGCCGCCGTGTTTACTCTTGGCGAAATCATTTATGCCCCTGGTGAATATATGTTGATTGACCATATTGCACCGCCAGGGATGAAAGCCAGCTATTTTTCCGCCCAGTCTTTAGGCTGGCTTGGTGCAGCGATTAACCCATTAGTGAGTGGCGTCGTGCTCACCCGCCTGCCGCCGTCCTCGCTGTTTGTCATCTTAGCGTTGGCGATCATTGCTGCATGGGTGCTGATGTTAAAAGGCATTCACGCAAGACCCTGGGGGCAGCCGGTTCTTTGTTGACTCTCTGCCGTGCCTTAACGGCACGGCTTGACTCATTATTTTCCTGTTGCAAAGGCGTAGCCTTCATCTTCCCAGCCGGTTACCCCGCCGATCATGATTTTAACTGGCCTTCCTAACCGAGCCAGTTTGAGTGCCGCGCGGTCTGCGCCGTTACAATGTGGCCCCGCGCAATACACCACAAACAGAGTATCTTCCGGCCATTGAGCCATTCTCTCTTCGGTCATTTGCTTATGGGGCAGATGAATTGCGCCTGGGATATGCCGATGAGCGAAATCCTCTTCACGTCCGACCACATGCAGCAAAACGAAATCATCGCCAATGTAGGCCAGCGAGTCATGAACATCGGCGCAATCCGTTTCAACACTCAAACGCATGAGAAAATGCGCTTCGGCAACGTCCGGTTTCGCTGCGGTAAATTCAGTGACATAACGCATATTGCTTTTTCCTTTTGGGTTGTTGTGTTAACAATAATGTAACCAATCAACCTTTCACTGACTGCCTCACGATATGCCAGAAAAGAGTAAAATGATGCCAACATTGCAGCGCCCGCTGGTTGTTGTATTGGCTTATGACGGACTATGCACTTTCGAATTTGGTGTAGCCGTTGAAATCTTCGGCCTGCCGCGACCGGAACTGGGCGATAACTGGTATCGGTTTGCTGTTGCTGCGGTAGAACCCGGTGCGCTGCAAGCTACTGGCGGGATCCACGTAGTTGCGGATGGCGGGCTGGAGCTACTGACTGAAGCCGATATGATTATTATTCCAGGCTGGCGCGGTATAGATGCAACAGTACCAGAAATGCTATGCCAGGCGTTGCGCGAAGCACATCAACGCGGTACTCGCCTGGTTTCGATATGCTCGGGCGTATTTGTCCTTGCCGCCGCTGGCCTTCTTCACCAGCGAAAAGCAACCACCCACTGGCGCTACACTGAACAACTCCAGCATCGTTACCCTTCAATTCACGTAAGTGACAATGTGTTATATCAGGATGAAGGACAAGTGATAACCTCCGCCGGAAGCGCAGCGGGGATCGATCTGTGCTTACATATCGTGCGCAAAGATTATGGTCACGAAATTGCTAATAATGTCGCCCGGCGGTTAGTCATTCAGCCGCATCGCCACGGTGAGCAACCACAAAACCTGACACGACCGATGGCTTCGCCGCGTGAAAGCCATACGTTAGGCGCATTATTCGACTTTTTACAGCAAAATCTGGCACAAACGCATACCGTTGCCTCTCTCGCCGGACGAGTGAATATGAGTCAACGTACTTTTTTAAGACGCTTTGTCGCCTTAACGGGTATGACACCCGCCCGCTGGCTTCTCAATGAGCGATTAATACGAGTGGAAGATTATCTGCAAAATTCGTCGTTTAGCATCGATAAAATTGCAGATCTGACGGGGTTTGGTAATTCATCTTTACTGCGTCATCATTTTCACCAGCGTTTTTTATTATCCCCTTCACAATATCGGAAAAACAGCCGTTCCTCATCACATTAACCCTCTAATTCAGTCTTCGTTTAGGTTACCTCTGCTAATATCTTTCTCATTGAAATGAAAATTAAGGTAAGAGAGGAAACACACCACACCATAAACGGAGGCAAATAATGCTGGGTAATATGAATGTTTTTATAGCCGTATTGGGAGTAATTTTATTTTCTGGCTTTCTGGCCGCGTATTTCAGCCACAAATGGGATGACTAATGAACGGAGATAATCCCTCACCTAACCGGCCCCTTGTTACAATTGTGTACAAGGGGCCTGATTTTTCTGACGGCGAAAAAAACCGCCAGTAAACCGGCGGTGAATGCTTGCATGGATAGATTTGTGTTTTTACTTTTGCGCTAACAGGCTTTTCTGTGCACTGGTAACGGATCATTGACACAGTAGCATTATTTTTCTCAATGAATGTTAAACGGTGCTTAAACTCGGGTAATCACGTTTTGTTCGTCAATAAACATGCAGCGATTTCTTCCAGTTTGCTTACCCTCATACATTGCCCGGTCTGCTCTTCCGATGACCACATCCAGCGGTTCTTCAGGAAATGCGCGGCTCACACCTGCGGTCACGGTTATGTTGATATGCCCTTCAGAATATGCGATTGCATGGTTATCGACTCGCTGGCAAATACGTACTCCGGCACGACATGCATCTTCATCATTAGCAGCTTTGACAATGATGATAAATTCTTCGCCACCATAGCGATAAACCGTTTCGTAATCACGCGTCCAGGTAGATAAGTAAGTTGCCAGGGTGCGTAATACCACATCACCGATTAAATGCCCGTAGGTATCATTAACCAATTTAAATCGGTCTATATCCAGCAGCATTAAATAGAGATTCAGTGGTTCAGCATTACGTAATTGATGATCAAAGGATTCATCAAGAACCCGACGGCCAGGTAATCCAGTCAGAACATCCATATTGCTACGAATCGTCAGCAAATAAATTTTGTAATCTGTTAATGCTGCCGTAAAAGAAAGTAACCCTTCCTGAAATTCATCAAAATGAGCGTCCTGCCAGCGATTTTCGACAATAGCCAACATTAATTCCCGACCACAGTTATGCATATGTTGATGGGCAGAATCCATTAGCCGAACGTAAGGTAATTCATCGTTATCGAGTGGCCCCAGATGATCAATCCAGCGACCAAACTGGCACAGTCCATAAGAATGGCTATCCGTAATTTCTGGCTTACTGGCATCTCTCGCGACCACGCTGTGAAACATACTCACCAGCCACTGATAATGGGCATCGATAGCCTTATTGAGATTTAGCAAGATGGCATCGATTTCCGTTGTCTTCTTGATCATTGCCACTCCTTTTTCACAGTTCCTTGTGCGCGCTATTCTACCGAGAGAAAAGAAAAATTACGTCAATATTTTAATAGAAATCCTAATCTGAGACGACGTTAAAGATAACATTCTGATTTAAAACAAAATAAGCAGATGAAAAAGTGTTTAATACTGTAAATTATCTCTTCCTTGCACCATAAAACAGAGGCAAATAACATAAACAGCAAAGCCTGATGCCCCTATTGATTGGGCCATCAGACGCATTTATTTTTCTATTTCTGCAGATGTGTGACCCGAACGACGGCTGGAGTGCTTTTCTTATCCAGACTCCCGCTAATGTTGATCATCTGGTCAGGCTGAACTTGTCGTCCATCAAAGACGGCAGCAGGAATAACAACATTAATCTCACCGCTCTTATCACGAAAAACGTAACGGTCTTTACCCTTGTGGGAAATCAAATTACCACGTAATGAAACTGAGGCACCATCATGCATAGTTTTCGCAAAATCAACGGTCATTTTTTTTGCATCATCAGTTCCGCGATAGCCGTCTTCTATTGCATGTGGCGGTGGTGGCGCAGCATCCTGTTTTAAACCTCCCTGATCATCTGCCAACGCATAAGGCATGACAAGAAAACCTGCTAATACAATGGCCTGAAATTTCATACTAACTCCTTAATTGCGTTTGGTTTGACTTATTAAGTCTGGTTGCTATTTTTATAATTGACAAATAAGAATCGTACTGATTGTTATAAAACAATTAAAATCAGTCAGCTAGCAACAAAATTTGCTGCAAATTTAACTCAAAAAAGACAATAAAAAGATTAATGAAAGCTGTGTTTAAGTCTTAAATATATTTTCAGAATAATCGGATTTATAAATCTGATTTTTATTATAGTGAAAGAACATACCAAAAAGGCAAATCACCTTTGCAGCTAATAACGTGGACAAACAACGATGAACATTAATAGCAATAAAATTGTACAACTTGCAGATAGCGATACTATTGAAAACCTGACATCCGCGTTGAGCCAAAGACTTATCGCTGATCAATTACGCTTAACTACCTCCGAATCATGCACTGGCGGTAAGTTGGCTTGCGCGCTGTGTGCTGCTGAAGACACACCAAAGTTTTACGGCGCAGGCTTTGTCACTTTTACCGATCAAGCCAAAATGAAAATCCTTGGCGTCAGTCAGCAATCTCTTGAGAAATATACGGCGGTGAGCGAGAAGATAGCGGCAGAAATGGCAACTGGCGCCAAAGAGCGCGCAGATGTCGATATTAGTATTGCCATTACCGGCTACGGTGGGCCTGAAGGTGGGCAGGATGGTACGCCCGCAGGCACAGTCTGGTTCGCATGGAATATAAAAGGAAATACGCATACTGCGGTTATGCATTTTGATGGTGATTGCGAAACAGTATTAGCATTGGCGGTTCGATTTGCACTGGCGCAGCTTTTGAAATTACTGGAATGACTTTCTGGCCAGGCTTTACGCCAGACCAGCTATATTTACAGAAAATTAGACGTTCAGTCCACGATGTTGCAACATCGGCGCAATCTGTGGTGCCTTACCGCGCCATTGACGATACAAACGTTCTAAATCTTCGCTGTTGCCTCTGGAAAGAATCGCCTCGCGAAAACGTTGCCCATTCTCACGCGTTAAGCCGCCCTGCTCGACAAACCATTGATAACCGTCGTCTGCCAGCATTTGCGTCCACAAATAGGCGTAATATCCCGCCGCATATCCGCCACCAAAAATGTGGGCGAAATAACTGCTGCGATAACGTGGCGGTATGGCGGGAAGATCCATATTTTCCGCCACCAGCGCCCGCAGTTCGAAATCATTCACATCCTGCATCGCTTCATGCTCTTGCAGACAGTGCCAGCGCATATCAAGAAGTGCGGCGCTAAGCAATTCGCTCATCTCATAACCTTTATTGAACAGGCTGGAATTACGCATTTTTTGTTGTAACTCTTCCGGCATTGCTTTCCCGCTCTGATAATGCCGGGCGTAGCGCGCGAATACCTGCGGATGCATTGCCCAATGCTCGTTGATTTGCGAAGGAAATTCGACAAAATCGCGTGGTGTATTGGTGCCAGAAAGCGTGGCATAACGCTGGCAGGCAAACAGACCGTGCAACGTATGCCCAAACTCATGGAATAATGTAATAACATCGTCCCACAGCAACAATGCGGGTTCGTCTGCCGCCGGTTTCTGATAATTACAAACGTTATAGATTACCGGGCGTGTTTCATTAAGCGTAGATTGTTCTACAAAATTCCCCATCCATGCGCCGCCGCTTTTTGAGTCACGGGCGAAGAAATCACCGTAAAATAACGCCAGCCCCACGCCATTATGATCAAAAATTTCCCATACGCGGACATCAGGATGGTAAACAGGAATATCAAAACGTTCGACAAACTTAATACCGAAGAGCTGATTCGCAGTCCAGAATACACCTTCATTCAACACTGTGTTTAATTCGAAATAAGGTTTGAACTGCGCTTCATCAAGACAGAATTTCTCCCGCCGCACCTGTTCAGCATAAAATGCCCAGTCCCACGGCTGCGCGCTAAACCCGCCCTGCTGATTATCGATAACCGCCTGTATAGACGCTAATTCATCGCTCGCACGTTGACGCGCCGCCGGAACAATTTCCCGCATAAAATTGAGTGCTGCTTCTGGTGTTTTTGCCATCTGATCGGCAATTTTCCACGCGGCATAATGAGGGAAGCCAAGTAATTTGGCCTGTTGGGCGCGGATCTCCACCAGCCGTTGAATGATGGAACGAGTATCATTGCCATCGTTTTTTTCCGCGCGTGTCCACCCCGCAGTGAACAGTTTTTCACGTGTAGAACGATCGCTGAGTTCCGCAAGCGCCGGTTGTTGCGTGGTATTCAGCAATGGGATGAGCCATTTGTTTTCCAGACCTTTCTCGCGAGCCGCCTCTGCCGCCAGCGCAATTTCTTGCTCACTCATGCCTGCCAGTTGCGAAACATCGTCAACCACCAGCCCTCCGGATTTGTTCGCAGCTAATAACCGCTGGTTAAACTGACTGGTCAGGGTAGCGGCTTCTGTGTTCAGCACTTTTAATTTTTCTTTATCGGCATCTTCAAGTTTGGCACCGGCAAGAACAAAACGCTGATGAATAACTTCTACCAAACGAACAGATTCACTATCAAGGCCCAGCGTTTCACGCCGCTGCCAGACAGCATCTACCCGCGCGAATAATTCGCCATTCAGGTAGATATCATTAGCCAGTTCCGCCAGTTCCGCCGAGAACTGTTCATCGAGACGCTGTAATTCATCATTAGTATGCGCCGAGGTCATGGCAAAGAAGACGCTGGTAACGC
The DNA here is from genome assembly GCF_031323975.1 of Escherichia ruysiae. Classification (NCBI taxonomy): domain Bacteria; kingdom Pseudomonadati; phylum Pseudomonadota; class Gammaproteobacteria; order Enterobacterales; family Enterobacteriaceae; genus Escherichia; species Escherichia ruysiae. The sequence goes on along the minus strand of NZ_JAVIWS010000001.1, from coordinate 374,284 downwards.
GAGTGAGTAACTCCCCGCTCTTTTCGAGAGCCAGAATAGTGTTAGTAAAATCGGGCGTCTGCGGGTTTAAAGCTATCGCCTCTATCTCAATCCGCTTTTGCCGCATCCCCTCATCGAATGCCGGGCGATAGTGTTGATTTTCAATCTGATCAAAATGAGGAGCCATATACGGCAGAGTGCTCTGCGTAAGGAAAGGATTCGTCGTTGACATTTTCTACTCCTGAAAACGAGGTGTTCCATAGCGTAGGCTTACTGATAACGGAGTGCAATCTTGCAAACCAGTATTACCCGCTCTTAAGCATCACGTGCTATGTTATTGACACACAAAATCGTTGAGGAACAGTGAGATGATCGTTTTAGTAACTGGAGCAACGGCAGGTTTTGGTGAATGCATTACACGTCGTTTTATTCAACAAGGGCATAAAGTTATCGCCACTGGCCGTCGCCAGGAACGGTTGCAGGAGTTAAAAGACGAACTGGGAGATAATTTGTATATCGCCCAACTGGACGTTCGCAACCGCGCCGCCATTGAAGAGATGCTGACTTCGCTTCCTGCCGAGTGGCGTAATATCGATATTCTGGTAAACAATGCTGGACTGGCGCTGGGTATGGAACCTGCACATAAAGCCAGCGTTGAAGACTGGGAAACTATGATTGATACCAACAACAAAGGCCTGGTGTATATGACCCGCGCTGTCCTGCCTGGCATGGTCGAGCGTAATCATGGTCATATTATTAACATTGGCTCAACGGCGGGTAGCTGGCCGTATGCTGGTGGTAACGTTTATGGCGCGACAAAAGCGTTTGTTCGTCAGTTCAGCCTGAATCTGCGCACTGACTTGCATGGTACGGCAGTACGTGTCACCGACATCGAACCGGGGCTGGTGGGTGGCACCGAGTTTTCCAATGTTCGCTTTAAAGGTGACGACGATAAAGCGGAAAAAACCTATCAAAACACCGTTGCGCTGACGCCAGAAGATGTCAGCGAAGCAGTCTGGTGGGTTGCTACACTCCCTGCTCACGTCAACATCAACACACTGGAAATGATGCCGGTTACCCAAAGCTATGCCGGACTGAATGTCCATCGCCATTAATTTTTATACCCGGCTTAACCGCCGGGTTATTGCTTGTCACAAAAAAGTGGTAGACTCACTGAGTTAACCCACTCACAAGCAAGAACGAATGACCGTCGAAACGCAACTTAATCCCACACAACCTGTCAATCAGCAGATTTATCGTATTCTTCGCCGCGACATTGTCCATTGTCTAATTCCACCGGGCACACCGTTGTCGGAAAAAGAAGTTTCTGTTCGTTTCAATGTGTCACGCCAGCCGGTTCGTGAAGCCTTCATAAAACTGGCAGAAAACGGCCTGATTCAAATTCGCCCGCAGCGTGGCAGCTACGTCAATAAAATTTCCATGACTCAGGTACGCAACGGTAGTTTTATTCGTCAGGCTATTGAGTGTGCCGTCGCCCGCCGGGCGGCGAGCATGATTACCGATAGCCAGTGCTATCAGCTTGAGCAAAATCTCCACCAACAACGTATTGCCATTGAACGCAAACAACTGGATGATTTTTTTGAGCTGGATGATAACTTCCATCAAATTCTGACGCAGATTGCCGACTGTCAGCTTGCGTGGGACACCATTGAAAACCTGAAAGCAACTGTTGACCGCGTGCGCTATATGAGCTTTGACCACGTATCGCCACCTGATATGTTGTTACGTCAACATATGGATATTTTTACTGCTCTACAAAAACATGATGGTGATGCGGTAGAAAAAGCAATGACTCTGCATTTGCAGGAAATAAGTGAATCCGTGCAGCTGATCCGCCAGGAAAATAGCGACTGGTTTAGCGAAGAGTAATTCATTTCCTCTCATCCCATCCGGGGTGAGAGCCCATCCCTTTCTTCTGGTTCATGCAAGCATCAAAAAAGATGTGAACTTGATCATAAACAAAAAAATATTCACTCGACAGGAGTATTTATATTGCGCCCGTTACGTGGGCTTCGACTGTAAATCAGAAAGGAGAAAACACCTATGACGACCTACGATCGTAACCGTAACGCAATCACCACTGGCAGCCGTGTTATGGTTAGCGGCACCGGTCACACTGGCAAGATCCTGTCGATTGACACTGAAGGTCTGACCGCAGAGCAAATCCGTCGCGGTAAAACCGTGGTTGTTGAAGGTTGTGATGAAAAACTCGCGCCTCTGGACCTGATTCGTCTCGGCATGAACTAAGCGTGTGAATGCCGCCGATGGCGGCATTGCTGTTTTTACCTCTCGATATATTTCGCCACGGTCGCTTTCGCGCCATGCGCTAATAGAGACAAGTACGCTTCCGTCACCTTTGCAACAAACAAGTTATTGTTCGGCAAATTATCACCAAATATCGCCTTAATCGCCATCAACGACTGCACACGCGTTTTCCCTTCGGCACTACTTTGCACAGCCTTTTGAATGACCGCTAGTAACGGATCGCTAATCTCAATCTGATTTCCCTGTTCATCAACACCACCAACATAACGCATCCAACCAGCGACGCCCAGCGCCAACAGATCGAACGCGCTGTCATGCGCCAGATGCCAGCGAATTGAATCCAACATCCGCTGTGGCAGTTTCTGACTACCGTCCATTGCAATCTGCCAGGTTCGGTGGCGTAAAGCCGGGTTGCTGTAGCGTTCAATCAATCGATCGGCATAATTTTGCAAATCTACACCCTGTACTTTCAGCGTGGGCGCCTGTTCCTGCAACATCAAGGCATGTGCTGCATGACGATAATTTTCATCTTCCATACAGTCGTTAATGTGCTGATATCCCGCCAGATAGCCCAGATAAGCCAGGAAGGAGTGGCTGCCGTTGAGCATACGCAGTTTCATCTCTTCATAAGGCAGCACATCGCTGACCAGTTCAGCGCCTGCTTTTTCCCATTCCGGGCGTCCGGCAACAAAATTATCTTCAATCACCCACTGACGGAACGGCTCACACGCCACGCCTGCCGGATCGCGCACGTTGGTAAGTTGTTCGATTTTATCCAGCGTTTCCGCCGTCACTGCGGGTACAATGCGATCCACCATTGTCGATGGGAAAGTCACGTTTTCCTCTATCCATTGCGCCAGTTTTACATCCACTGCTCTGGCGTATGAAGTGACAACGTCACGCATAACGTGACCGTTTTCTGGCATGTTGTCGCATGACATAACGGTAAACGCGGGAAATCCTGCGGCTTTACGGCGAGCCAGCGCCTCGACAATCACGCCTGTTGCTGTTTTCGGCTGGTGGGGATTTTGCAAGTCGGCAGCTACCATCGGGTGCTCCATCATTAACTGTCCGGTCGCCGGAGAGTGGAAATACCCTTTTTCGGTGATTGTCAGAGAGACAATTGCGATTTGCGGTTCACACATCGCGGCCAGCACGGCTTCTAAGCCATCAATTTGTACGTGCAGCGCCTTTTTCACGACGCCAACTACGCGAGCGGTCCACGCATCAGCCGACATTTCCGCAACGGTATAGAGATTATCTTGCTGTTTAAGATCGACGATTTGCTGTTCGCCGCCAATCAGATTCACTTCATAGTAGCCCCAATCGCTGTGATGCTGGGCAGCCAGGATATCGGCATACACGCCCTGATGCGCGCGATGAAATGCGCCAAACCCTAAATGAACAATTTTTGGCGTCAGGTTATTACGATCATAAACAGGGAGTGTCGCTTTTGCGGATAACAAATTATTTCCCATGACGTTTCCTTTAATTTAAATATGGCAAGCTGAATGGTTTGTTATATGAATAAAAATCCCTCCTCACTAAGAGAAGGGATTCTGGATTTACAGACTTGTTGAAGGTTGCGCAGCTCTTACAACGCGCGGTTGATCTTCTGCAGCATCTTCCAGCGCACTCAAATCGCGGTCTTTAACTTCTGGCATTTTCAGCGCGGAAATTAAGCCGATGACGGAATAAGCCATAATCATTATTGCAATCGGATACCAGGATCCTGTCATGTTACAGAAAATACCGGCCAGAATAGGACCAAACCCTGAAGCGATAAGACCACCAATTTCTTTAGATATTGCCATTCGGGTAAAGCGGTTTTTACAGCCGAACATCTCTGCCATGGTAATGTTTTCCAGGGCAAATAATCCCAACACCGCACAGTTGTGAATCACAATGAGTGCAACCATGATGGTGCCCGGTGCATAGCTTTTATCTACAATGATAGAAAGCATTGGCCACGCCAGGACAATAGCTGAAGTATTCATAATGATATAAGGAATACGACGGCCAATTTTATCGGATAACCAACCGAGGAAAGGAATCGTCATAAAACCGATAATAGAACTGATCATTAATGCATCTGTGGGAATTGCTTTATTAAACAGCAAAGTTTGCACTAAATAACCAGCAAGGAAAGTTTGAATCAGACCTGAGTTTCCTGCCTGTCCAAAACGCAGACCTGTTGCCAGCCAGAAGGATTTGCTCTGGAACATGCTACCGACAGGTGCAGGTTTTGCTGTAGGTTGGTTGCTGTCGTTAACCTTCTCAAAAACCGGGCTTTCTTTCAGGTTCATTCGCAACCAGATAGCAAAGACCATCACGACAACGCTCGCCAGGAACGGTATACGCCATCCCCATGCCAGCAGTTCTTCTTTACTAAGAATAAAGAACATAAAGGCCCAGATTGCCGTTGCGCTCAAGGTTCCGCAGTTAGTACCCATAGCCACAAATGAGGAGATAATTCCGCGCTTACCTTTCGGCGCATATTCCGCCAGCATCGTACCGGCACCGGAAATTTCCGCACCTGCCCCCAGCCCCTGAATAATACGCAACGTCACCAGCAAGATTGGCGCAAAAACACCAATCTGCGCATAGGTCGGCAACACACCAATTAAGGTAGTACAGATCCCCATCATGGTGATGGTAATAAAGAGCACTTTTTTACGCCCTATTCTGTCGCCCATTTTGCCGAAAATAAATGCTCCGACAATACGTGCAACATAACCAGCACCGTAAGTTCCCATTGCCAGAATTAACGCCATTGCGGTTGACGATTCCGGAAAAAATATTTCATGGAATACTAACGCTGCACCGAGCGAGTATAACTGAAAATCCATAATTCACAGGTGTTTTTTCCCATCCTGTGGTTTCCTTGGCGTTTTCTAGGTTTTTTCAGATAGTTGCATTTTTTAAAAAGCATCCTAAGTTCGATCTCAGTGTCTATCTGGGGCCTATTTCTGTCCCATATATGCCCCAAAAAAACTCCTCAACAGATAAGTAGTTTTTTCATGGAGTTACGCGTAAAATCAATAACGGCTGGAAATCATTCAATACTCGCACTATCGAAAAATTTACCAGCCAACCGCAGCACGTTCTTGCATAAGGCGTGTCTGCGGTTTTTCAACTATTCAGATACATCACTCCCATCACATTCATTCCTCCGCATCAAAGGCATATAGGCTATATCACCTTGATATTTTTCTTCTTCAGATAAAAACTGTTATCTATGTATACTTTTAAACCCAATCCGTGTAGAGTCTCTGCATAAGATAGTTTGCAGTTGCCACTTCAGCTTGCGCCATAAACCGCCTGATTTTTGCCGCCATCTGTTAGCATTCCTGTATACCTGAAACGACAATGTTTATCTACGAACTTTAAGAACACCCAGGATAAAAATTGTCAACTATATCATATATAACACATTACTAATTCGAGGCTATATGAACAGCATACTGATAATCACTTCGCTCCTTATCATATTCAGCATTTTTAGTCATGCTCTAATAAAATTAGGGATTGGCATATCCAATAACCCAGACAAAACCGATGTATAAGTCAACATATCCTGAATCAGACATACAATATCGCAATGAAAATCAATAATATTTTAAGGAATATATTCATGAAATCAAAAGACACCCTAAAGTGGTTCCCTGCGCAGCTTCCTGAAGTCAGAATTATCCTAGGGGATGCTGTAGTGGAAGTAGCAAAACAGGGAAGACCTATCAATACCAGAACATTGCTTGATTACATTGAAGGAAACATAAAGAAAAAATCATGGCTGGATAACAAAGAATTATTACAAACAGCGATATCAGTTCTTAAAGACAACCAAAATTTAAATGGTAAAATGTAATATAATAAACTTACTTTTTTATCATTTTTCCACTTTAACAACATTTTGCTCCACTTTTCCACGACCAAACAACTTGAAATCTGGTTAAAATAACACGCAACACTATTCTTCTTCCTTGAGTCCGCCCGGAACTCGAAAAACAAACCGAGTTAAAGCCATTTTTCACAAAATCGATTTTGGGTCTCACCAAAATTACGGGGTTGCATACGCATTCGTTTATTTTCGAACGTGTACATACAAACATGCACAAAAATAATCAAAATTATTTTCTGAGATGCATTATGATATGAACACCAATTTCGTATAGAGTCTCACTATGTCTCGAATTTTTGCTTACTGTCGGATATCAACGCTGGATCAGACCACCGAAAATCAACGCCGGGAAATCGAAAGTGCAGGTTTTAAAATCAAACCTCAGCAAATAATCGAAGAACACATTAGCGGCTCAGCAGCAACCAGTGAGCGTCCTGGTTTTAACCGGTTGCTTGCTCGCCTGAAATGTGGTGATCAATTGATTGTGACAAAACTGGATCGCCTTGGTTGTAATGCAATGGATATCAGGAAAACAGTGGAACAACTGACCGAAACAGGTATCAGAGTGCATTGCTTAGCATTGGGGGGCATTGACCTGACCAGTCCAACAGGAAAAATGATGATGCAAGTAATTTCAGCAGTCGCTGAATTTGAACGAGACCTTTTACTTGAACGCACTCATTCCGGGATAGTAAGAGCCCGGGGCGCAGGGAAACGTTTTGGTCGACCACCTGTGTTAAATGAAGAACAGAAACAGGTGGTATTCGAACGGATTAAGTCAGGTGTAAGTATAAGTGCCATTGCCCGGGAATTCAAAACCTCGCGGCAAACCATTTTAAGAGCCAAAGCAAAACTTCAGACACCTGACATATAAAAAATAATCTCGGTGTGAGATGCCTTACGTCTTCCAAGCCCCCTTCCTTGCCGTAAATGGAAAGATACATCTAATTATAGAATTTATATGTTTTACCCTACGGCAGTGCTGGCCATTCAATATCCTGTGCAGTTGACGTATCAACACGGTTCAGCAACACCCGATACTTCTTCCAGGCTTCCCGCAACGAGGTTTCTTCCTCCGTTGCATATACAGCTCACCTTTTTTCACCCACGATTAACCAACAGCCAGACCAGCAGACACGCCACCACCGGCACAGCAAAATCCATCAGGCTTGCCACATCCCACGCGCGCGGATCAAAACCGCCCCACCACGGCATATTCATTCGCTTGCCATGCCCGAACATTTCAATCCAGCGATATTCTGCCTGGGTGTGTTCACGCGCAATGAAGAACGTACAACCGGCTATCGCCCCGTAAGCCCAGTTCCCGGTAAAAAGACCAATCAGTAGCTGCGCAGCCACAGCACAAAGCGCATGAAGGAAAGGTGTTATATCCATTTTCATCCTACCCAATAAAACGGGGCGCTCGGCCCCTTAATATTATTTAGACACAAGCGCCGCCTCAATTGCAGATAATCTTTGTCTTAATTCTGCGTTTTCTTCTTCCAGTGCTGTTATTCTGTCGTCTGACTCTCTGGCTACCTGAACAAGCAAGCCAGTAACACCAGAATAATCTACTGTGTAATAACGTTCACCTTCTTCACCTTCCGATCCGCTCGCACCGTCCTGATATTTCATTGCGGAACCTACAACTTCTGGGATTGCTTCCAGAGCTTCCTGTGCAATGACACCAGCATAGGGCATACCGTTTTCTTTAAGCGTGTATGTATAGCCGTTCATTTTACGGATGCGGTCGGTTGCATTATCGATCACCTGAATGTTGTCTTTCAGATCCCGGTCGGAATGCTGGTTAAATGCGGTGGCATGACATGCACCATTAACGCTTAACATATAGGTGTTATCGGTATTTTTCTGCGCATAGAACATATAAGCGCCACCATCAACACCGACTTCATAAACAACAGGACGGCTGGAGTTGCCCCACAATTGAGCAGTAACACCAGCATAAGCGGTTCCCTGTGTGTTTAATGTCATGGTTGACCCATGATTGGCATATTTGATCTGTAATGTGTCGGTGTAATCAAATTTAATAAGCGCGTTACTTCCACGCTTGCTGTATGACATAAGGCAGTTACCCATTTTGAGGTATCCGCTGTCACCGGGAAAAATCATCGTACCGCCATAAAGGTTGGTAAAGTCCCAGCAAATGTTTGTCCCGTTATCGTTCAGGTTAAGGCGCGCCATTGCGTTACCTGGACTGTCTATCCATTTTTTGAGGTATAGTTCGCAATACGCATCCTCAACACCTGCCGTCCTGTGAGTTGAGCGGAGTTTTCTCCCAAATATAGCTCCGCTAGTTGGCAATACCTGCTGATACCATGAAGCAGACCAGTCACCAACGATTTCATCTTTGCTGTCTACATATAATTTTGTTGCGTAGCTTCCTTGATCGTTTTTTAATTTGCTAACGTCGGATTTTAGCGTTTTGATGTCATCAGGAATTACTGTCGATGTAGCCATTTTTCTTCCTCACATCCAGCCACGAAGTTGATGCTCAACAGCAACCACGTATTCATCGAATAATGACGATATTTGCGAATCATTAATGATGCGCACGTTTACAAAATATCCGTCTTCCTTAACACATACCGGTTCGCCATCTTCAGTCAGTTCTCCGGTTTCTTTGTACACGTTACCTATCACGTCAATAAGAATATCATCCTGCATCGACTCGTCATCATAATAGCCAATACTCTCCATAAAGGCCGAAAAGTCGGCCCTGTCGGCAAATTTGAGTGTTAAATCTTTCATTTAATACTCTCCCCCATTTGCGCATCAGTTAATTCTTTATGCCAGAGACGAAGATTTCTCAAATGGCCGAATAGATGACGTGTCCCTGATGTGGCTTGACCTCCTATTCGAATAAAGGTCCGCGTTTTTACGCCCGTCCATTCCGTTTTCATGGTTTTAGTAGCCTCACCGTTAGAAACTACTCGTTTAGTACCATCAGAATAAATATTAAAACCACCAATGAGTTTTCGAACATCCGTTCGACCAGTAAACAAACTAGAAACGTAACTACTTGTCGACGCTTTATAAGTTTGCATATAAAGCTGACCGTAATATTTCTCGGTTGTGTTAAAAGCGTATGTGATTGACTCAATAGGCGGCACACCAGAAAAATCAAAAATACGCGGTGCTACATTAGGAGGAATATCGCCCCAATTCCTGTTAACCTCGACCAAACAAGTAAGCGGTCTGTTATAAATGTTGTTTTCGGTCGGGATCGTAACCATATCACTCGCACGAGTCGCCGCCGTCGTTCCTGATATAATAAAAGATGATACACAAGCCCCATTCTCTACTTGTGGGGTAGCCAGATAAATATAGTCACCTGATACGGTTGCCCCTCCCTGCTTAGGTGAATACTGTATCTGAGAGCCTATTTTTAACTCACCATCAATTGCCTGAATTGTTGCCTCAGCAAAAATCCATCCTGTAGTTTCATCCTTCCTGACTCGTGCCGTAATTCTACCGGAAGCACCACCTGTCATATTAATTTCAAGCGTTTGTGTATCAATATACGCATCACCAAGAAAAGTTGTTGCGCTACCGTCATATTTATCAAATCGGATACGCAACCTTACCTGCAGTTCTGTTTTAAAACGACATGAGGTTGTCACGTATTTATTATCGCCTGAGACATCAACTGACTTTGTTGCAGCAATTGATGCCATATTAATGGCTGAGGTTTGCCCAATCAGAGAATCGTTACAGACAAACTTTCCATAGGTAAAACCAAAACTATCCGTCCCGGTTTCGGGAACATCCATATTTGACGATCGCCCCCAACTGGCAGGGCTTTCCGAATTGAGCATGTAGTTCGTTCTTTGCCCCTCAATAAGCAGGCCATCACGTTCAAACCGTGGCTCGTCAATGGCAGCCTCTGTCAGCACACCAGATTTATTAATATAGGTTGCTTTCGATGCGCGTTTAAACTTAACAACCTTGTCGCCAGGCATCGTTATTTCATCATCACCAATAACAATCTTTTTATATGATGGCGAAAAACCCGTAATCATATCCAGCGAATCGTTAAATGGTATCCACACATCAGGAAGCGGCTGCAATACTTGTTTATACGGCTCCGCAGCCTGGCTTGCATACTCTCTGGCTGCATCCTCACTTGCTTTAGCTGCTGTCTGGCTTGCTGCCGATGCTTGCGCCGAGTTCGCCGCTGCAGTCTCGCTTGTCTTTGCATTGGTTTCACTGGTTTTTGCAGCTTTTTGACTGTTTGCTGATGCAGTGGCAGAAGCAGCCGCCGCACTTGCAGAACCAGCTGCGGCACTCTCGCTTTCAGCTGCTGCATCCTGACTGCTTTTCGCCGCAGTTTCGCTGGCTTTGGCATTCGTTTCGCTGGTCTTCGCTGCCGTCTGGCTGGACTTTGCGTTAGTTTCGCTCGTCTTCGCTGCTTTCTGGCTGTTAGCCGCAGCAGTTGCTGATCCAGCTGCTGAAGTCGCAGAACCAGCTGCCGCACTCTCGCTTTCGGCTGCTGCATTCTGGCTATTTTTCGCCGCAGTTTCACTGGCTTTGGCATTCGTTTCGCTGGTTTTCGCTGCCGTCTGGCTGGACTTTGCGTTGGTTTCGCTCGTCTTTGCGGCTGTCTCGCTATTTTTCGCGTTGGTTTCTGATTTTTTGGCTGCTGTCGCGGAGTTTGCCGATGCAGTCTGCGAGGCCGCTGCCGCCTGTGCGCTGTTAGCTGCATTCGTTTCTGAGGTTTTCGCCGCGTTCTTCGATGATGCCGCAGCCGTTTCGGATTTCTTTGCCGCCGCTGCGCTCTGAGAGGCGGCTTCAGCGTTGCGTGCCGCTTCTTCCACCATTTCCTCAAAACGACGCAATGCCTCCGGCATGACATCATCCTCCGTCATGGCACCGAGAAAATCATTCAGCGTACCTGGTCTGGAGCCTTCATAGACGGTAATGGTCCCGGCATGTGAAGGCGGAAAACCTTCAACCAGCAGGATGACGCTGTACTGGCCATACTCAACATCCATGCTGTAACGCCCGGCTTCATCCGGATTTTCAGAGGCCACTGTGTTCACCAGTACCGTGGTGCTGTTACGCTTTGCTTTGAGCTGAATAGTGCAGTTCTGTATTGGTTTTCCTGCACCGTCTTTCAGCACACCTGAAATCTGTACTGCCATATTCACTCCACAAATAAAAAAGGCACCATTTCTGGTGCCCGAATTTGGGTTTTAAAATTCAGCTAATCGTGATGCCTGCAGTGGCTTTCTTCATCACAACAACCAGCAAATCGCTGATACTTGCTGTGGGATACCAGCCATTTACCCACCATGCTGATACAGAAAACTCCAGTGTCATTACGCCACTGCCTGCTGGCATATCAATAACACCCGTGTAAATCAGAGTATTATCCAGAGCCGTTCTGTTATAAATTTCAGCCCCATTTTTCTTCACTATCAGGCGGCATGACGAATAAGTATCGCTATTCTCCCGTTCATGTCTGGCACCGCTAAAAGCCACCGCTGGAATAACAATTTGCCGGTCAAACGGCTGATCGTCATAAACCCTGACGGTAATGGTCCCTGATGGCCACCGCTCCGGTGCACGGGAGTCCCGGGGGAAAGCTTTGCCCACTGTTTTAACGAGATCGCCTTCAATCTGGTTCGCGGACAGTTTTCCCAGAACCCGACAGTTCTCGTTAATCGTGACGTTGTTGAGCGTCCCGGAGTTCGCATTCACGTTACCGCTGATATCGGCATTTTTCGCCGTCAGCCGCCCGTCCGGTGTCAGGGAAAATACCGGAGGATTGCCACCGCTGGTAATGGTGGGAGCCGTCAGATATTTCAGGAACACTTCATTCATAAATATCTGATCGCCCTGACCAACAAACATCGGCTTTGTATTGCCATTCGCAGGATTAATCATCGCAATCCTGTCCGCCGCCAGCAGCACCTGACTCTGCATACCGTCAGGGGTATTCTCAATACCGGCACCAATACCCGCGATATAAAGGCGTCCGTCCTGCATCTGCTGCAGCTTCACAGCCCACATGCTGTTCAGGTTATTATTTGTATCAACCTGAACCTTCTGTATCTGCTGGATCGCTGCACTCTGGTCTTCCAGCTTCTTATTGACGGTCTGCGTGATTTCATTGTTGACATCCGTAATGGACATCCTGATTTCAGCCAGGTCAGGCGCAAGCTGACCGTTATCAATCTGCGTCCACAACTCCTGAGCCAGATGGGTTTTCCCTATCTCGCCTTTGAAAAAATCCAGATAGCCGGATGCGTCATCACTCGGCTGACCAACAGCCTCCACAAATGCCGATTTGCCAACGGTGTTCACACTGCGGATGTAAAAATAATAATCATGGCCCGGTTTGATATTGATACTGGCGGCTATCCAGTACAGCGCCGTACCAAGATAGCGGGCTGTGGTTTCAACCTGCCTGATATCGGTAATCCGCTTTTCCGAGAACCAGAACTCAAACTGTACCGTCGGATCATAAACGGCAAGATACGGCGTGGCGGTTATCTGAAAATAGCCCGGCGTCAGCTCAATCCGCGACGGTGCTGCCGGTGCGGCAATCCGGAACGATACCGATGCCGGATCGCCCTGCTGCCCCCAGGCATTTGCCGCCCGGACTGTCAGCCTGTAGTTTCCCAGCGCCAGTTGCGTGAAGCGGTATGTGGTTTCCGTCGTCCGGGCCGTGCTGACCAGCCGCTCACTGCCGTCATCCGCTGCCACGGTCAGGCGAAGCATAAAGCTCACGCCCTTCACCACCTTCGGCGTATCCCAGCGCGCCAGCACCTGGTATTCCCCGCTGTCTGCGGTGACTTCGGCGGTCAGGTGCTGCACCGCTGGCGGCGTGACACCATTCACCGTGCCGCTCTGGTCGCCGTCAAAGTGCGCCCCGTTATCCACGATGGCTTCTTTTTCCGGTACATGCTGCACGGCAGTGATGGCATACGTGCCGTCATCGTTCTCACGGATACTCACACAGCGGAACAGGCGCTGACGCAACGTCGGCAACTTCAGCCCCCACACACTGTATTCTGCAACGCCGTCAGGAACCCGATTCACTTTCACCTTAAGTCCGTCGGTGACGGACTGAACCTCCACGCTGACCGGATTACCACTTCCGTCAACCAGGCTTATCAGCGTGGTACCGGAGGATGGCAGCGTGATTTCACGGTCGAGCGTCAGCGTCCGGGTCTGGCTGTTCACCGCCAGCACGCGACCACCGGTGCTGATACCGGCATAGTCATCATCGCAGATTTCAATGACATCGCCCGGTACATGGCGAAGCCCTTCAGCGCCCACGCTGAAGTCCACGGTCTGCGTCTCCAGCAGTTCCGTTTTAATCAGCCACAGCCCGGCTCGGTGTGCCTGCCCCCGACTGGTACAACCAAAGGCATCCATCTTCGTGACATTACGACCGTAACGGGCAATGGCCTGCGTATCTTCAACAAGCTCTGTCGCCGTCTCCCAGCCGTTGTTCGGGTCAATCCAGTTCACCTCAACGGCATTATGGCGGTCCTTCAGGGCGCTGAAGCTGTAGCGGAACGGCGCGCCATCATCCGGCATCACCACATTACTGCGGTTATAGGTCCACACCTTATCCGACTGTCGGTCCTGCACGAACGTCAGCGTCTGCCCGTTCCATACCGGCATACAGCGCATCGCCGAGCAGAAATCACTGAGCACATCCCACGCCTTGCGCTGTGTGGTCAGGTAAGCGTTACAGGTGATGCGCGGCTCCGTGCCGCCAAAGCCGTCCGGCACCGACTGGTCGCAATTCTGGCCGATGACATACAGCGCCCATTTATCCACATCCGCCGCACCAAGACGTTTCCCCATGCCGTAGCGCGGATGGGTCAGCATATCCCACAGACACCAGGCCATGTTGTTGCTGTATGCCGGTTTTAACGTTCCGTCCCAGATACCGCTGTATTGCCGCGTCTGCGGGTTATAGTTCGACGGCACCTGCAGAATGCGCCCGCGAAGATGATAATTACGGCTCACCTGCTGGCTGCCGAACTGCTCCGAGTCCACCTGCACGCCAACCAGTGCCGTGTTCGGGTAGCACTGTTTCACATCGATGATTTCGGTGTATGACGACCAGAGCGTTTTGTTCTGCAGCTGGTCTGTGGTGCTGTCCGGCGTCATCCTGCGCATCCGGATATTAAACGGGCGCGGCGGCAGGTTACCCACCACCACCGAGGCCAGATACTGTGAGGTGGTTTTGCCTTTAATGGTGATGTCTTTTTCCGTCACCCAGCCACCGTTACGTTGTATCTGAACCAGCAGGCGGACTTCCGACGGATTCCTGTCCCCCTTTGAGGTGGTTTCCACCAGTGCCTGCACGCCGAAGGTAAAACGCAGTCGGTCAATGTTTGCCGACGTGATGGTCCGGGTGATCGGCGTGTCGTATTTCACTTCCGTACCCAGCACCGTCTCGGAGCCGGAGGATTCAAATCCCTCCGGCGGTGTTTGCTCCTGCTCACCGGCCCGGAACACCACCGTGACGCCGGAGATGTTGGTATTCCCCTCAGTGTCCAGCACTGGCGTACTGTTCAGCAGCACGCTTTTTAATCCATCCACCGGACCTTCAATCGGCCCTTCGCTGATGGCATCGATCACACTCAGCAACTGCGTGGACTTCAGGTTGTCCTTCGCTTCGCGCGGAGTATGCCCCTTACTGCTGCCTTTACCCATTCCTAACGCTCCATAAACGACAAAACCGCCCGGAGGCGGTTTCACATAAAACGTTTTTCATCAGCGACCAATCACCACAACCTGACCACCATCCCCTTCGTCTGCCGTGCTGATCTCCTGAGAGACCACCCGCGACCCCACGCGCATTTCACCGTACAGAACGGGCAGAACATTGCCCTGGGCAACCATGTTATCCAGTGAGGAGAAATAGGTGTTCTGTTTGCCGTTATCTGTACTTGCTGCCGTGGGCGTCCTGGCTTTCGGTGCCAGCATCTGCGCCACTCCGCCCAGGATCATACTGGCCCCTGCCGCATACATGCCCGATACAGCCGCGGCACCCAGCCAGCCCACAGGGTTCCACCATGCCACCGCAATCAGCGCCGCCCCCAGCACCACCTGAAACACACCGCCACTTTTAGCTCCCGCCAGACGCGGCACGATGTGGATCACGGCACCATTTGCCAGCGGCTCATTAAGACGGGCAGACAATTCGGTTTCACCTGCATCACGCCCGGCAATGCGTACCTGGTACCAGCCGTCGCTCAGTTTCTGACGAAACGCCGGGAGCTGTGTGGCCAGCGCCCGGATAGCTTCAGCCCCCGTTTTCACACGAAGATCGATGCGGCGGCCAAATCGTTGCAAATCCCCGTAAAGGCAGATGCGTGCCATGCCCGGTGACGCCAGAGGGAGTGTGTGCGTCGCTGCCATTTGTCGGTATACCTCTCTCGTTTGCTCAGTTGTTCAGGAATATGGTGCAGCAGCTCGCCATCACCACAGTAAATGGCGGCATGATTCGGCACCGATGAACCAAAACAGCACAGCAGCACATCGCCCGGTTGTGCTGATGACAACGGCACCTGATACAGCCCTGTGGCCTCCAGATTATCCAGATAGAGATTCTGACCGTGACGCCACCAGTCATCCTCGCGATGAAAATCCGGCATCTCAATCCCCGCCAGATGATAAGCATCCCGGAACAGCGTGTAACAGTCCGTCACCCCGTGCTCAAAGCGCCGCCCGGTGAGATGCGGCACACAGCGGAACTTATGAATCGCCCCCCGGCAGACCAGCAACCACGGCAAATCACTCTGCACCTGCAGCCGCCGGTCGGCCTCACTCAGCCAGGGCAGACCACCGGGGTGGCTGTGGACCAGCGCCACAATCTCACCCTGCATTTCTGCCTGCAGCCAGTCTTCCGGCGACATACGGAAATACGCCTCCGGCTCACCGGAGATATTCACGCAGGGGAAATATCTTTCCCCCTCCGGCGTGCTTACCACGAAGCCGCACGACTCCGCTGGCGCACATCGCCGGGCGTGCGCCAGAATCGCTGATTCTGTCTCTGTCATGGGATTCACTGCGAAAGTTTGTTAATGGAAAGGAAGCCGCCAAAGTTGCCGACGTTATTGCGAAACTTACAGCCGCTCAGGCATTTGCTGCATTTATCCTTCGTGATATCGGACGTCGGCTGATCATATTCATCCGCGACCGCCGGACCGTGATAACCGCACTCATCACCGCGATAGGTCCAGGTGCAGGTGTTGGCCAGCATGATACGTCCCGGAAAAACGGCACCGTCCGTTTCCGTCGGCGTGGACAGTACAAAAGAGGCACTCACCGCGCTCAGTTCGCTGCACTGCTCGATGCGCCAGCGGCTGATCACCTCCTGCTCCGGATCGGCGTCACTGTTTCCGTTGACGAAGTTCACCGCATCCAGAAAACGGGCGTAAACCTTACGCCGGACCACCGTTCCTCCGACCAGACTCTGCAGGTCTTCCGCCATCCCGGTGACCATGCCGTGCAGGTTAGAAACCGTCAGTGTCGGACGGGCAGCACTGCCCTTGCCGTTCAGTTCAAATCCCGTCCCCTGAATGGGGTATACCTGATACTGCCGCCCCTGCCAGATAACCGGCTCACCTTTTTCGTTCTGCTCATTACAGAAAAAATAACGTTCACCACCGACCTCTGTCAGATCGATTTCCCAGAGCACCACCTGGGCTGACTGAGTGAGGCGTGTCGTCTCATGATGTGTTTCCTGTGGAATATCCTGCATCAGAGCCTCCTATGCCACGACCTGTTCAAAATCTGCCGTTATGGTTACCCACAGCGCCCCCACGCTTGCCGACCATTTACGACAAACCACCCTGATCGGTTTCCAGTCATAAGGTGGCGTCCACTGAAATGCACGGACGCCACCGTGCCGTTCCAGAAAGGCTTTTAAAGATGGGTGTTCACATTTACGAACACGTATCGTCACGCTGTAAGTCGACAACTGGTTATTCAGTCCCGCCGCACGACGCTGTTCATAACCATCGCCCAGCTTCACTGTCACCACTTTCGGCTCTGATACCACATTCATATCCGGGCGCACTTTCCAGTGAAACGTCTCCATTACCGATATGCTCCACTTAACCGACCACCATCACGGGCCTGCTGTTGCATAAAGTCCGCTGCCGCTTTTTTCCCGAGGTCATAAACCGCCTTCAGGGCAGCCGGACCTATCTGCCCGTTCGTGCCATCGTTATTGATCTCGATGTTGTACTGCGGGGAAAACATCGCCATACCTGAACCCCCAATATCCGCCACAACCCCCAGCTTACCGTCAGCACCACGACGCAATGGCAGAATGGCTTCAGGTCCCGCTTCCCCCATCACACCCGCGCCTTTTGCAAAAGCAAAAAACGTCGGACGGTTAACCACCGTGCCACTGTAACGACTCAAATCAGCAGACTGATAAATCCCCCCATTGGCATTCAGGGAAAGGCTGCTGAGATCAAATCCCAGTACACTGCCAATCCCTTTTATCGATTTCATCATGGTTGCCTGCGCCAGGATTTTCGCCATATCTGACAGCACAGAAGAGGTGAAGGATTTGAAATTGAGTTTGCCGGTAGTGACAAAAGTTGCCAGGCCATTTCCCATGTTGCTGAAGGCTGACGAGAACACCTGTTCTGCTGTTTCTGCCGTATTATCTGCATCCACGGTAAAATCCTGAAATGCACGCAGGACTCCGTTTTTCCAGTTACCCTGCACAACTTCAAGCTGTTGCCAGTAACGGCGATTCTCATTCAGTTGTCGGTTCAGGCTCTCCGTCAGCGCCTGCTCGGCCTTTCTGTAGTCATCCGTGTTATATGTCCCTTTCTGCTCACTATCCCGCCTCAACTGCTCCAGCTGTTGCTGGTATTTCTGGCGAAGACTCAGTTGTACCTGATATCGCTGTCGCTGCTGATCACCCATACCCACCGTGGCGATATCCAGGTCATGTTGCTGACGCTGAGCGCGCTCTTCTTCAGCCAGTTGACTGGTCAGCTGAATTGTTTTTTTCTTCAGCTCGTTGAGTGCCGTCTGTTTCTGAAGCTCCTGCTGTTTTACATCCAGCAGCGTCAGTGCCTGAATCAGTTCATCTTTACGGGCCAGCACACTCTTTTCATCTGCCGTCAGTTTTTTCCCGTCCAGGTCGCTGATGCGCTGCTGCAGAGCCAGAAGCTGTTTATGCGCTTCTGTCATCCTTTCCGTGGCAATGCCTGCTGACTGTCTGGCAGCAGCAATCTGTCCTTCCACCTGTGCCTGTTGCTGACTGTACTGCAGCAATAACCGGGTGGCCTCATCATTACGGGTTTCACGTGTTTTTTTCTTACCGGATGCCAGGGCTTTCTCGTAACGTTCATTTTCACGTTGTATCGCCGCATCCCTGACAGCCTGATCGGCGTACTGCATGGCATTAATACGCGCAATTTCACGCTGATGTCGTGCTGCTTCCGTTTCATTCATCCGGTTCAGTGCAGCATTTTCAGCATTACGGCGTTTCTGTTGCTCCTGATAATTCCGCTCTGCCTGCTCTTTTGCATCCTGCAAATCCTTCTGGCGTTTTTTCTCCTGAAGATCGTTAAGACGCTGCTGATCGTATTCAACCTGAGAAGATGATGCCGTCCAGGGGAGTCTTTTCGCCCGCGACACTTTCTCCTGTAAAGCGGCAATCTGTTCATCCAGCGAGTCTTCACGACCAATATTCATGGCCGCATCCCAGAAACGACTCCACAAATCAGACAGATACTTCAGCGTACTGCCAAGCGCATTGAGGTTATTATCAATATCCGCAGTACGCCGACCGGTTTCCTCTGCCAGTGCAGACATGGCTATCCGTGCAGCATCACTGGACCGCCCCTGCTCCCCAAGGACGCGTATCTGCTCAAGCTGAGTGGCAGTAAGAAAATGCAGCTCATTGTCCAGAGCCTTCGCGGCATTTACAGGATCATCCTTCAGCCGCTTAAACTGATTTATGGTATCGCTGACCGACTGGCCAACCGATCGCTCCATCTGTGCGGCAGCTCTCGCCACCATACCGATATCGTTTCCACGAAATGCACCACTCCCCACCACCTGAGCCAGCGCACCGGCTGCAGCATGTTGCGTGATACCATTCCCGGAAATAGCACGACTGAGCGTCCACAGCTGCCCGGCAGTGACTCCGGCATAATGCCCCGTCAGCGACAACTGGCGGTTAAATTCTTCCCCCTCCTTCTGACCGTCATACCAGGCTTTACCCAGACCATAGACGGCCGCGGCAATACCGCCAATAACCCCGCCAAGCATCATGCCTTTCTGTGACATTAGTGTGTCTATCCATCCGGCACGGTTAGCCAGCGTTATCCCGGATCCCCTCAGCGCCCCTAAATTGCCGCGGGCCAGTTCACCTATCAGAACGCCTATCTCCTGGCGGGCTGCTGCACTTTTCAGACCCAGCGAATGCGTGGCTTTTCCTGCCTGCTCCATTTTGCGGATATACACTTCTGCAGCACTGCTTACCCCCAGCTGGGCTGCCTTAGCACGAAGCAACTCAGAAGATGAAAGATTCAGGCGGGTTGCCTGCTCTTTAAGCTGACGGATAAACGCCACTTTCTGTCGGGTAGCCTCTTCCTCAGCCTGTGTAAGAACACGGGTTTTCGCAGTAACCTCAGAAATCAGCGCCAGATAATCCTGCTGACCAATCCCGCCACTGTTTCTGGCCTGTCGGATCTGCTGCTGAATACGCTGTAATTCCTGCAGCCCCGCACTGGCCTGTTTCACACTGTCAATCTGACGATAAAACGCAGCAGCCGCTTTATCCTGAGCCTCCGCCAGAGCCATGGCCTGCGCCTGTTCCTCGCGCATTTTCTGGCTCAGTGCCTCCATGCGCTGGCGGGTTTTCTCCACCTCGCGGGCCATGCGTTCATGAGCCTGTGCGTTCTTCTCCACCGTCTGCGCATGGACGGATGCGGCTGTTGCAGCCGAAGAAGCTGCCTGCGTTGTCTGCCGGGCGGCCTGAGTCTGACGCTCCATAAAACGCTGCATACGGGCAGAAGACCGTTCTGCATCGCTGGCTGCACCATTCAGAAGGTTTTTGATACGGGGAATTTCATTTTTAAACTCTGCCGCATCAATCCCCAAATCAATGACCAGGTTGGCTATCTGGTCCATAACGCACACCTCCGGAAATACCTTCCCCAAGATGCATCAGTTCTTCGTCCGTTCGCTCCGGTATCCCGTTCTCTTCCGGTAAAAGGCTGAAATCAGCCACCGCAGCATCACTGCTGCCGGACACCATTCTCACGATCAATGCCTTCAGCGAGGCAAACTGCGCATCCATCCACACATCACTGAAGCTCTGCATCCGGAAATAATCGCCCCACTCACCAAGCTCAGTGGCCGACATTTCCGACAGCATCCGCCGCCAGTCTGCCCGCCGGAACTCCCGGGCAAGCCGCATGACAAACTGCATTTCCCGCGTCAGGACTTTTCCGGCGTCAGCGCCTCATGCTCATCATCCACAGCATTATCAATGGCCCCCATACCGCTCAGCGACAGAACCATCTCCGCCCCCGCACCCAGGGCATCATACGACCATGTTGTAATAACGGATGCGCAAAGCGTCTCTACATCCTTAGACTGATCCGCATTCCACAGTGAGCGGGAAACCAGCCAGGCATTGATATCCATCCCCATCCGCAGAAAAGCAATCTGTCGTTCAGCCTCCGGCAGTTCTCCCTCCCCGGCATCAAACTTTGCCGTTCGCTGCTGAACAAACGTCAGATATTCAATTCTCTGCAGCCCGGACAGCTCACTGAGCACCACGGACTGTTTTTCATAATTAAACGTGTCCTGTTTCAGAAACATCATGTTCTCCACCTGCAAAAAAGCCCCGCATAACCGGGGCAAATGATGAGTATCGTCCTGTTAACCTGCTGCGCTGACAGTCACCGCAGTCACAGCCACAAAATTCCCGTCAGCGGTCATGCCCACAATGCTGACACTGCCCTGCTTCACGCCTTTTACCGTGGCCACAAGTCCGTTCAGGGTAACCGTGGCAGTCTGTGGATCTGACGAATGCACACTGATCGCTTTGTCACTGGCTCCGTCAGGTTTTACTGTAAAGGTCAGCGTGGTGGTTGCTCCCACTTTTACACTGGCAGACGCCGGTGATACTGTCAGCCCGGTAACGCTCACGGTTTCAGTGCCTTCCTCTGCCAGATACGGACGCCCCACACCGCTGATTTTCACAGTGCGGGTCATCACGTCTTTTGAGGCAATGGTTTTACCCAGTGAGCTCAGCCAGCCACGGAAAACATCAACAGTGCCGTTGGGATATTTGATACGAAACGCGCAGACTTCACCGGAGTCGAACAACTGAACCAGTTTTTTCTGCCCGCTGTCACCCGGACGCCAGGCCAGCGTCGCCGAAGTATCACCAACGGATTTCTGCCCCTGGGTTGTCGTTTTCCAGTCTGCATCTTCATCATCGAGATAAGTGTCATCTTCTGCATCAGCGGTCATTTCGCCAGGTTGCAGATCCTTCACCATCGCAAGACGCAGCCAGTCAGTGTCCGACAAAGGGTTCGCAAACGCATCGCCGTTGCCGGTATACATCCAGAACGTCGTCCCCGCACCTTTCGTCTTTGCCAGTGGATTTGGTGTGGTCATTACCACCTCCTTAATTCGTGTACGTGATCTGGTACGTGATTTCCGCCATCGCCCAGGTGGCCATCTCATTATCACGTTGATAGTTAAAACCGAGTGGGATCAGGGTGTCGATGAGTCCGGAAAGTGCCGGTATATCATTCAGGGCAGGGAAAATGGTGCTCTCCATCCACATATCCAGCTCTGAATCCAGTGCCTGTGCCCGGATGAAGACGGCAATATGCAGAACAGCCTGCCAGTCATCTTCATCCGTCATTTTTCCGGTGTACTGAGCATCACTCAGCCACACCGCCACGGCAGGCAGTTCCTGCGCATCAATAAATGCCGGAAGCCCGTCAAAAAACGTGGCGCTGTCTCCACACTGTTCCCGAAGGCGTGCCAGTACGGCCTGGCGGATTTGTGTATGTCGGTTCATCGGGTCAGCCATAACCTCAGTTGTTGTTTCAGTGCATACCCCAGCTGTTTCGGCATTTCCGCAGCAATGATGTGGTCGCGGGCATCTTCAAATGCCTGTGTCAGCGGTCCGGACAGCGGGATTTTCACCACATCAATGGGGTAACGATTTTTGCCATCAATACGTCGCATCACATGCCAGCGACCATTCGCCAGTTGCTGAATAAACGCATCCCGGAAAAGATATTTACCCACCTTCAGCACACTGCCACGGTACTGCAGTTTTCCACCACGCCGGGCCAGTCTGACCCGGGCTGTCCCTAGCTTAATGGCGGGCAGATTGCCCCGGTTAACGCGGATCCTGGCCGTCATTTTTCCTGACGGACTGGCTTTAAACACCCGGACACGCTGACGTACCAGTTTCAGGGGGATCCCTTTCACCTGGTTATCTCCCGCAACGGTATTCCCGGCAACCTGCCGGGTGGCAACCGAGACCGCTTTCTGTGCCACACGGTTTATCGCCCATGCGCTGGCCTGTGGCACCATACGGGTATCAAGGCTGTTCAGATTGCGGATGGCATTCTCAAGCCCCTTCATCCCACACCTCTTTACTCAATAAAGATCATTGGCTTACCGTTAAAACGTTCATGCCGTGTGACCGTCCATTGTTGTCCGTCATAAACAACGCGATCCCCGCGCCGTGGGCGGTATCCCGAAGAAAACACCACCAGAGAGACCGCAGGTCCGGACAGAGCATTCAGCTCTGCCAGTGTTTCTCCCGGGATCACAGTCATATCGACATCATTAATCGAGGCTGTCTTTCCCATCTTTCTGACCGTGATCGCATCCATACGCGCTGCCAGCCGGGAAAAGGGATCAGACATTGAGTTTTACCGGCACTTCTTCTGCACTGGTTCCGGCATCTGCCCATACAACCCCGACCAGCGGATCAGAGCCGCTGTTAGTCAGCTGAACTTTTCCTGACTTCAGATAAACCTTCTTACCCGTTTTCATGTCATCCGTTTTCAGCTTAGGCAGCATAAACACACCTTCGGTTATGCCGTCGCCTGTTTCTCCCTGTGGAATATCGGTCAGCGCCACCGCAAAAACATCACCCACCCGCACCAGATCTCCGCTGCTGATGGCTGCACTGGCAACAATCGCCACCGTTTTTCCTTCTTCTACAAAATTCTTTGCCATAACTGTCTCCGCACAGCCCCGTTCAGGGGCTGATTTCAGGTACAAAAAAAGCCCTTACGGGCCATCAGAGTTGTTGTCTGCGACGTTTACGCCGTACATTTCACCAGGCCGCGGTGATCAACTGGCGCAACACCAGCGTCAATACGCACTTTCGTTGTCACGCCATCCACACTGAAGCCCTCCATCTGATCAATATATGGCGTATCCACACCGTTGAGATAAGCCACTTCAATCGTATCGGAGCCTTTGGACGCAGCCAGGTAGAAGGTGGTCTGGCTGTTATCATCAAGACGAGGCTCTGCAATAACGGTCGCAAAATCTTTCACCGGGTTAATAATACCGGCGTTAATGTCAGCCCCCTTGACACTTGAGGAGCGAATGACCTGGTTAGCAACAGACTCCATCGCCGTCGGTACCAGTACGAACGCAGGACGAATATTCAGATGACGCTCACCCTCTTTCTGAACGCGCATCAACTGGCGGGCTTTATCCAGCGATGCCACGTCCATTGCCGCGCTCTCCAGTACGTTTGCATGTTTCGCTTTATCGAACAGACTTACATTATCTGTGGAGATTTTCGGGTTAGACGTCAGAATGGCATAAACCAGATCGGCAATAGTGGATTTCGCCGCACGGCCTAGCTTCATCGGGATATCGGTCAGCATATTCAGATCATCATTGATAATGGCCTGACGGGTGATACTGAACAGCTCGCCATAGGTCGCCAGTGCAATAGTGGCCTGTTTATCTCCGGTGGTGACGTATTTATATTCTGCCCCTTCACGCACCTGACGCAGAGCACTGAAGCCCCCCATACCCACACGATGGGCAATTTTAAAATCAGACAACTGACCTTTCCGCGTCCACTGTTCATAGGTTTCAGGGGCATCTTCCCAGCCCTGCAGAATGGCTTTGTTCGCAACATCCAGCAGAATATTACCGAAGTCAGACGTACTGTGTGTGAACGCCGCACCGACCATCTGCATCGGGTTATAACTGGAAACACCAATACCACGTTCAGTCAGTGACATACGGGCATATTCACGCAGGGTCATCCCGTTGTAGACATTATCACGTTCAGTTTTTTCAAACCCGGCGCGCGCCATCAGCGCCTGGCGGATCCCGTCCCCCACAAAATTACCGTTACCGGCATAAATATGAGCCGGGGTATTTTTATTGGATGGCGTGGACTCGCGCCCCATCTCGTTCAACAGCTTTTCGCGGGCCTGCTCCAGCGAACATTCAGGATCGGCAAGACACTGAGCCTGCAACGACTGATAACGCCCGCCAAACATGGCAAACAGATCATTAATACCGTTTACACGCGCTTTTTGCTCTGCCAGGACCTGCGCACGGATGCTGTTTTCATCCACCACGGGTGCTGCTGCCTGCACTGGCGTCCGGGAGGCTGCAGGTCCATCATCCTGTACGCGTGGAGCACTGTTGCGTGGCGGAGTAATCATATTTCGAATGGATTCCGGCATCTTTTTAAATTCCTCTGTACGTTTTGACTGAATACATGCCATTGCCTTAACGGCTGGTGTCACCTGATCAGCAAATCCCTGTGCCAGACATTCGGCACCGGACATCCAGGTCTCATCCGCCAGCATGGCAGCAATTTCATCGGTGGTTTTCCCGGTTTTCTGTGCATAAGCGGGTAACAGAACCGCCTCAACTTTATCGAGCAGGTCGGCATAGGTGCGCATGTCCTCCGCATCACCGCCCGTAAAGCCAAATGGTTTATGAATCATCATGAAGGAGTTTTCCGGCATAATGACCGGGTTTCCCACCATCGCAATGACCGACGCCATTGACGCCGCCACACCGTCGACATAAACGGTAATGGACGCACCATGTGTTTTCAGTGCATTAAAAATGGCGATGCCTTCAAAGACATCGCCACCCGGTGAATTAATATGGAGATTAATGTGGGTGATATCGCCCAGTGCATTCAGATCACTGATAAACTGCTTCGCCGTAACACCCCAGAAACCAATCTCGTCATAAATATAAATATCCGCGTCACTCTGGTGACCTGCCTGCATCCTGAACCAGGAATTATTCTTCGGACTGGTCGTCGGTGTGCTGCGGCTCCTGTCGTTTCGTTGCGGCACTGCTGCCTCCTTTATCACTGGCCGGATCGGTATCAAATACCAGATCCAGCTTGCGGTTTTCATCAATTTCGGCCTTGCGCCGACGTTTGACATCATCTGGATTACGACCACCTGCACGTACCCAGTCTGATTCTGTCGCCGCTCCACCACGAATCTGAATTTTCCAGGCCTCAGCCTCCTTAACAGGGTCAATCCACGGCATCACCGGTCCGGAATACACCGCGGTATACAGTGAATATCGGTCCAGATCGCGGGGTAGCCTGATAACACCGGATACCACAGCCTGTTTCAGCCAGGCACGGTACATCGGGCGGGTGACGGCACCAATAAACCAGTCCTGCAGGATCAGGTAGCCATCAGTAGATTCAACCAGCTCCTGACGCTGGGCGCTGTAAGTGCCGTTATAGTTGCGCGCTGTACTGGAAAAACTCAGACGACTGCCCGCAGCCACGGCACGCAACTGACCATTACGAAAAGTTTCAAGGTTAGGATTGGGGCGATCCGACTTCACCATTCCGATTTCTTCGCCGGGTTTCAGATCGTCGTAAATAATGCCTGGCTGAATGGTAAGCTCGCGTTCATTCTCCTTGCTGTCATTACCATCCGTTTCATAGCTCTGTCCGTCGCCTTTCCGGATGTACATCCCCAGAGCAGCGGCGATCCTTGCTGCAGTCAGCTCAGAATCTTCATACTCTTTCAGAGCACTGAGGCGGATCAGCACACCGGACAACAAAGACGTCCCGCGCATCTGGTGCAGACGGCGAACAAATTTAAGATGCAGCATTCGCTCTGCATCCACTTCTTTGGTTTCCATCTGCCGCCCGGATACGGGACGGCTTTTATACACCAGATATTTTTCGGGACGCCCCCAGTCATCAACAAACACGCCCTGATTCAGCCTGTTGCTCTCATCACTGGTCATGGGAATAAAGTCCGGCTCGAGCGCCTCCAGCCAGAAATGAACACCGGCAGAAGGCGTCAGGCTGTTTATGCGCCCGGAAACCATCTGGGCAAACACCTCACCATCGCGCAGCCAGGTACGCAGCATCAGACGTTCCAGCATCGGACGGGTAAACTGCCCGGTGACCTCCGGACTGACAGACCATTCACTCCATCGGGTACGTATCTCCGCTGCCAGATCACGGGCAATGGCCCCATTGCGTAATACCGGATGTGGCTCGACAATAATCCCGTTTTTCCCCACCACCCGTTCTTCCAGCTTGTCAAATACACCAATGACCAGATCGTGGTTGTTATCAAGGTAACGAGCCTGCTCACGTAACGACACGGCCCCGTACTGGCTTAACTGGTCGGCAGTTCGGTTCTCCCGTCGGGCTTTGTGTGTCCGCGTCGTTTTTACGGCCTCATAAGCCTGGATCACCGCACGGGAACGCAGCCTTGCCGCTTTCCATCCTGGTGAAAAAACGCCAATCACATCATCAAGAATTGCCATCAGAACCTCGCCAGCCGGTACCCGGGATGCCCCCGTCGTCGTGTAATCAGAGCCGCAAGGCGGCGCTCCCACTCCTGCCGCCCCTGCCGGATCTCAGATAAGTTTTCCATGGTCATCTGCTGACCATTAAAAGTGACGGATTTTCCGTCCAGCACCGCCATTTCAGCTTCCGTATAACGCTGAATCATGGCTTCAATATCATTCTGATTCATAACCATCCTCCGGAAGTCAGCCAGGGGTTAACATCGTCAGTTACTGTTTTCTTCCGTTTTTGTTTTTTAACAGGCGTGGGTACCGGTTCCGGTGAGGGTGACGGTTCGGTACTGTCCGGGACACACTCCAGCCAGGTTTCCCGGCTCGCCCACTCCGGTGCATCCGGCCAGCGGATCTTTTCGTATCCATGCAGAATGACCAGAGCCTCGGCATACACCATCAGGTCAAAAGCTTCGTTGGCACCGCGACCCGGCTTACTCCATTTCCCGTCACTGCTCCGCTCTTCATACGTCAGTTCGTCGTAAAACCAGCTCCCCAGCCAGTCAGGGAAATGCACATAGCCGGGACCTAGCGAGTCACGCCATAACGCGTTATTCACCCGGTCTTTCAGGGCATCCGTCTGAAGAAGCCAGAGCGGCACATCACCTGCGGCCTGCGCCCGTCGGCCCGTTCGTCCGGTGTTATCAGGGAATGTACGGGTGATCAGTTTTGCTCGCCGGATGCTGTCGCCCTTAAACAGGTAAATACGTTTACCAAGGCCATCACGACGGCAACGACGCCAGAATTTATAGGCATTATCAGTGACCCCGTCTTCACCGCCGGAGTCCACCGCCATTGCCATCAGTCGCATTTGTTGAGAAGGGTCGGAGGCCAGCGGCCAGCTTTTATGAAAAACATCCGTCAGCAGGACATCCCAGTCTTCCGGATAGCTGGCCGGATCAATTCGCTGGCTCTCCCCGTCGCTGTCACCGCGCAATGACTGCGTGATGTTGTAACGATCAATAATCCAGCGTTCGCCACGGCTGCCATAGCCCGTTACCTGAACCACAAAACGGCGATGACGTCCCGCTTGCACATCCACTGTCGCCACAAGGAAATTAACGCCATCCGGCACACTGCGGGAAGGAACTGGCTCTGCCCGCTGCTCAAGCAATTCACTTTTTCGTTGCTCCATGCTGGCGCGGGGAAGATAAGGTAATCCCCAGTCGGTATTGATAACCGTCTTGAGTGTCTCTTCACTTCCGGTTGTCTCGTATTCCTGTTCTGCAGTAAGCAGTTTGTAAACGAGTTGCGAGAGTGTCTGATAAGCAGCTGCCGGACCCTCCATCCAGAATGACGCAATACGTGAACGCCGGGGATCACCATAACGACTGCCATCTGCATTGATGGATTCACCATCCCGTAACCAGACCCCACGTCCGTTCAGCTCGCGTTTTTGTTCAGGCAAAATCCGTCCTGAACAGGAAGGACACTGAATATAAGCCGCCTCACTTGCCAGCACAGGATCGGCAATATCACGGAAACCAGCAACCACATCGCCGCAGGGCTGAAAATACTCACCACAGTGTGGACAGGGCCAGTACCAGCGACGGCGATCGCCACGGTTATAGAGCGACAGGATCCCCGTGGTTGGTGGAGCCTCATGCGGTGAAGTCCGTCGCCATTTCACATCCTTCACATCCCTGCCGGGGGAACTCTCCACCAGCGTCATACCACTGGACATAAATGTGGTGGTACGTTTTGAGGCAAGAGAGAAGGCATCCCCCTCACCATCAATATCTTCCGGAAAACGGTCATAATCCGTCAGCGCCACGCATTTATAATCTGATGAAGACATGATATTGACTGACGGCCAGCCGATTTTCAGGTAGTTGCCAGCAAGGAATGTTCTGTCATAAACGTTGTTGTCATTTTTGTTCGGACTCAGGCGACTGACCACTTCCGGGCTGACGCGAAACGTTCTGGCGAGTCGTTTTTTGGAGTGTTCGCGGGCTTTTTCCTCCGTCATCTGAATGATCAGCATATCAGCAGGATCGCAAATCACGTTGTAAATCACCCAGCCGTCAATCAGGCCGATAGTCTTGCCGGTTCGTGCCGGGCCAACAAATATCACTGCGTCGTATTCACGCGAGGCCAGGCAGTTCATAGGCTCAATAACATACGGTGCCACCAGCGGATCCCACGGGACTGAGTTCCCTGCCCCCATGGGCACCCGCATATACTGAGCAACGGCATCAGCAACCCGCATTCGTCTCGGTGCGCGAAGGATATAACCTGAATCGGTTCGTGCTGCCTTTGCGGTTTCCTGATTCAGCATTACTCCTCCTGCTGTAATTCCTCCTCATCATCCGCACCTGCTTCAGTCACCCGCAGGGCTATCTGATCGCGCAGATCATCAATAATGGACTGAACACGGCTCACAGCGGCAGGCTGCAGACCGCAGTCACGTTCAAGAATATCCGGTAATGTCTCCAGCACCTGCACGACCGCTTTTGCCCAGATGGCAAACTCCCGTCTGACATCACTGGCCGGAATGAGTTGTGCCGTTTCCTGTTCGAACTTAAGACGCTCACGTTCAGACTGATACCAGGCTTTGCGCTCATGTGCGTCCATTTCGCCTTCTGCAACCGGCGGTGGTAATGCCAGAAATGCCGACACAATATCAACCACCCGATAAAGCTTGAGGTTGCTTTCATGCCCCCCTGCAACGGGTAGATTTTGCAGCCTTGCCGCAGCAGTCTGGCGATGTACACCTGACAGTGCCGCCAATTGACTGATATTCAGCGTCAGATTTTTTAACTCTCGATCCATACCCGCTCCAGAATGTTTTAAACATGCATCTTGCGAACGACTTTAGGCAAACGGTGTTAGTGATGAACAAAAAACAATCAAAATCGACACCACAAAAATAAAAATACTGTAATATCAATCTATTACAGTAGTGGTGATGACGGATGAAATTTCAAAAACTAGCCTTTTTCCGCGACGCTCCCGCCCCGTGGCAGGGCCCCCCACTGGGAGGACCCGACAGCCTGACAACCGTGACGAGCATCTGTAACAGAGCTTTACATAATGGCATGGGGATAATTCAGAAGGACATCACAGCATGCCCACACAAATTAGTGTGAGTGTCCTGTTTCTTACTACGCGCAGGACTGACGAGCATGAGGGGAAAATACGAGAACCGAAATGCCTTATCTTCAGAAATGCAGCCGGCATCCGAACTGGACGATATTGTAAATTCACCTAAATACGAGGCATTGCTGTAGTTGAATTGCATTGCTGTATTAGCCTGACAGTGACAGAATACGATATTGACTCTGTCACTTGTGAAATGGTCAGAATGGTTAGCAGTTATGGTGATCAGTCAACCACCAGGGAATAATCCTTCGTATTCTTATCGTGCTTTACTAACGCGGCCTCAATTGCCCTGAATGCTTCCAGAGACACTTGATGTTCTATACATGCAATTACAACATCCGGGTAACCCATCGAAATGGTGCTATTAAGCATAGTTTTTACACGAACCTGCTCCTGGGAGGGGGCATCAGTGTATTGATCTTTATGCATTTTGTCGCTCCATGCGTTTGCTCTTCACTTACGGCTAAAAATATAACGTCAAATCACTCAGCATGAAAGAGTTAAAGATTCAGCGCGTTTCCCTTACATAATCTGTCGTTTGTATTCTCTTCAGGCATACCGGAAAGACTAGGTATTGTCACACAACCAATACCATCGACAATCGAGATTTATACCTATTCGGTAATGTTTAAATATAACAAAACCCCGTAAAAACGAGGTTTATGGGTAATTTGTATTGTTGAATAGCATCTGATGAGAAATTGATGCTAATACTATAAACAGACTAGATTAAATCAATCTTGATATCATAGCTTTCAAGACCAGTCATTTTTTCCCGTGCAGTAAACTGGATACTGGTAACTTCTTTCCCGGTCTTTTTCTTAAGCTCAATGATTTTTTTTGTTATATATTCAGAAATATCTGCTTCTGTTTTTGTTTTTAACTCTTCAATGTTCATCATTTCCTCTTTTAGTCTGTTATGACTTTCCTGGTACACAGTAGTGTCAATTATATGGAGCAAACGTATAAAAGATAAGATGAAACATCGCAATAATCAACATACGACGGTCTAAATTTCACACAAACAGATAAAGATGATTATCATTTATTATCAATGCATTAGAATCAAATCAATTCAAGAGTCTCATTGCTGCTTCCAGAATTTCTTCTGAAGTTACATGTCGATCCGCTGCTACATAAATGACTTTATGATCTCCGGTCAGAGATGGAAACCCTGCGGCCATTACAGTAAGGTGTGTTTTTTCGCCATTTGGATATTCACGCATGATGGTGTTAACTCCAGTCATCGCTGGCATTACCACTGCTGGTTCAGAGTTAAAAAAAACTATGATTTTTTTCATGATGTTACCGTAGTATGTGAGTATCCATCGAATAGACACCAAGCAAAAAAGCTCCCGAAGGAGCCTTCATTTTCACTTTTTTAAATCCAACGACAGACGGCTGGCATTTAAGTATTGTGAAATATTATCAAATGTAATCATCATTGATTTACAAAAGATACATTTTGCCCCGAAAGGATTCATGTCAGAAACATCAAAAGATGATGTTCTATACTGGGAACCATGACAACACGGGCATCTAAAGTGAATATGGTTTGTAATATTGTCTACCTCAAAGCGCCACTACATGAACAGCGGCAGGACCTTTAGGTCCGTTCTCAATACCAAATTCAACTTCCTGATTCTCAGTTAATGTTTTGAAATCGTTGCTCTGAATTGCTGAGAAATGGACAAACACATCTTTGCTGCCATCTTTCGGCGTGATGAAACCAAAACCTTTTTCAGGGTTAAACCATTTCACTAAACCAGTCATTTTGTTAGACATAATTATTACCTTTTGAAGAAATTAGCCCTTGGGCAGAATGGTCCGAAAAAAAATATCAGAGAGAAAAACCAACAAGGAAATCTCAAGAGGTACAAATAATAAAATTATAACAATGACTGCTTCAGATAAATTTGTAACAAACCAGAACACCATTAACGCATGATTAACCACCCATAGCAAGGATTACTTTTGTAAAGAAAAACACAGCAATGAAAGAATGGCTTTATTTATTAATAAAACGCGTCATTCTGATTAAGACCTTTTATCTTACCCTTAAGATTTCAGAAATTTTGACTCATGGAAGAGTCCTTTTTATTTAAATTTTACATTCAGCGATGTAAATGTTCCGATTTAATATTACCCTACATTTGATGCTTTTTATCTCTTAAAGATTCATAGATCTGTTGACAAGTCACTCCTGCGATGTAGCGTTCGTCAGCAATTTCAGCATAAAGCTGAGCTTCTGCTGCAATATCTCCGAGCATGTTGGTGAGCATTCCTTCGGCGGTTTTGGTTGTTTTGCCTCTGACGGCAGCGGCAAGATCTGCGGTATGCTTCGCTGCGTCAAGGCGTATGGCATATTTTTTTGCTTCGGCACGCAACTGGTTAACACTATCAGACAGATAAGCAGCCCTGGCAGAAATTTCAGCAGATTTCTGTTGTGCATCTTTAACAGCCTCATCACGGGCTATAGTTCGCCC
This sequence comes from Escherichia ruysiae, assembly GCF_031323975.1. NCBI lineage: Bacteria > Pseudomonadati > Pseudomonadota > Gammaproteobacteria > Enterobacterales > Enterobacteriaceae > Escherichia > Escherichia ruysiae. Next base: position 341,683 of record NZ_JAVIWS010000001.1, on the reverse strand, counting down.
CTGTTCAATTATTCGAGCAGCAAATTGAGCATTTACCTCTTGTGATAATGCGGCAGCATCACGTTCCGCCCATTTTTTTTGCCATCCTCTGTCGCTCCAGACATTTCCGACGATAAATCCTGACAACACGAGAAAAATCACCATGAATATCTGATTCACTGTTCTATCCCCCAGCAGGTTAATGCGCTCTCCTGGTCACGACGAATAACCTGACCGTAACAGTTATTTGAACGAACGCGGCAATTGCGTCCGCCATCCTTAATCCACCAGCGAATCGCTTCGCATGCACCTTTACGATCACCAGCATTCAGCCGCTTATAAAACGTCGACGGGAAACACTTACCGGGACCAATGTTATAGGGACAAAATGACGCGATACCCGCTTTTTGTGGTTCGGTCAGTGGTACTTTAATATTGCGCTCCACCCATGCCAGCGCCTTATCACGCTCAATGGCGTTGACCTGGTCGCATTTTTCCTTCGACAGTTTCATATTGGGAAAAACGGTTTTTCCATCCACCACTGTGGCACCCCGACAGATGGTCCATATGCCAGAACCATCGCGGTATGCCATTGTGTGGTTACCTTCTTTTTCGTCCAGAAACTGGTCAAGTATCTGAGGAGCAGATGCGCCAGCACCAATCAGCGCCAGAACGGCAGCCGACAGGCCGTATCTGATTTTTGTGTTCATATATATTTATGATGAGGACGCTCGTGCTTATTGGCAGGATTTTCAATCTTAAAGGAGTACTGATGCTGCAGATAAGACTCAACTTTTTCTGACAATTTTTCTGCTACTTCCAGGAAGACTTGCCGGACGCTCCTTCTGGCTGCTGCCTCATAAAACTCCAGCGCAGCTCCTTCAACACGGTCCATGGCGACATCCAGGTCAAAAATTTCACCGTCAAAGCGTTCTTTGTCCTGTAAGGCTACAGTTACCGTAACTTTATTCTCAAAATTACGGACTCCTTTCACAACCAGTTCATAGTCTTGAGTCATTGGATTACTCTCCTCTCGCAGCCTTACGCCTGTCTTCTTTAATCTTGAAATAAAGATTTGTCAGATACGTCAGCAGGCCAAAAACCAGGCTACCCAGCACACCGATTGCAGCCCACTGTGACGGAGTTACTTTATCGAGTAACTGCAATGCCCAGAAACCAGCATTACCCGCCGATGTGCCATAGGCAACACCTGTTGTTAACTTATCCATTGATTTCATATCCTCACCCCGATGTACACGGATGGTGCAATATGTTTGAAAAGATCGGAGTCTACGGGGTAGTTTTGACAGCACACGTTGTTCTCAACGGCGCTAAAAAACATACACATTAAAAATGTGGGTAATTATTTTGAAAGAAAATCATATATAAAATAATAATACGAGAAATGTTTTCATATTTAGTGTACTGTATACGGCCATTTATACAGGAAAAGCCTATGTCAGAACGTAAAGACTCAAAATCACGCCGTAATTATCTCGTTAAATGTTCCTGCCCAAACTGCACCCAAGAGTCAGAACACAGTTTTTCAAGAGTACAAAAAGGTGCCCTTTTGATCTGCCCTCATTGCAACAAAGTATTCCAGACAAATCTTAAAGCTGTAGCCTGATTGATTTTATTAGTAACAAGTATTTTTTATATTTTAATAATATATTTAAAGCAGATAATAAAAAACCCGCCTGAGCGGGTTTGAGATTGTGGTGCTTTTTGTGGGAGTCATCCACTTACGCACTTTGTTTTGCCATGCCAGCAGTTAGCTTCTGCTGTAAAACTATTCATGCAGCAAACCTGCACTTCACCACAATGGTTAGCATACTTTTCCTGATTAAGATTTTGCCAAATATGCTAGCCATTGTTTCATGTATTGGACCTCCTTACTTTTTATTAAAAAGATCCAATATTCACTACTCTGTCCGTATCTCTACTCAGGCATCAGCCTTCTTCGTTATCGTATACAGACGAGCGATGAATTTTAATCAGTAATGATGACATTTGCTGCTGCAGGACCTTTAGCACCACTCTCTATAGAGAAGGTAACCTTTTGACCTTCAAATAAGGTTCGATAATTATCATTCTGAATCGCAGAAAAATGCACAAACACATCTTTACTACCATCAACAGGAGAAATAAAGCCGAAACCTTTATCAGCGTTAAACCATTTTACTAAACCAGTCATTTTATTTGACATTCTACATTCCTTAACTTGAGCCTTTCGGCATAAATGGTTTGCATAACAGAAACGACTTCGTACTTAATTGGAGAGACTCAAAGAAGGAATAAGTGAATAACACCTGAAATGAGAACTGCTTTAGTAAACTACTTCGTATATCGTCTGTTCTTCAAACCGACGCAGTCATTAACTCATAGTTGAACATATGAAGCAATGTTTATTTTAGACATCCAGCCACCTTCAATCCTATCAAAAAAGTAGTTTTCTCCAGGAACGTGTGTATGGTGCACCAGGTTATCAGTATTAAGGAGTTTTTCTGTCCCCTAAAATGACAGGAATTGTCAAAAACTTTGACTACAAAAGCAGCAAAGGTCTTATATTCCCATCCGATGGCGTATCGATGCCCAGCTTCACGTTTCAGCTCTCAATCTTCGAGATGCAGAAGAAATTACCACAGGATTACGCGTGGAATTTTGCTGGATAAATGGTTCGCGTGGACCTTCAACTGCCAATGTTTATCCCGGGATGAGATTCAATATCTCTATTGCCCCATTTAAAGCACAAAAACCCGCTTATAAGCGGGTTTTCTACTTTTTTCTAAACGTCGGATACGCAAAGCCCATCGTTGAGAAAATCTTATCCATGTTTTTTGAAAAATGCAAACATCATGTCGCCATCTTCAGCAAAAATCATTTATCTCGTCACCTTCCTCAATTGCGCTTCCGCGTATGCTTCTTCCTGCCAGCACTTTGTTACCAGTTTACCAATGACGTCCGCATACCCCTTATACCACTGATAATCGGTCAGGTCTGGTACCAGCTTCTGGACATGACGTCGTGCCAGCGTGGTCGGTAAACGACTAAACCGGTTTCCATTACAACGCCCACAAATCTTATATACCGGTACGCCATGAAACCGGGTTCTTTTTTCATCCAGAACAATCCCTTTCCCCTTACACCCTCTGCACGCTGTGCTGACTTCGCCCTTACCATGGCAATGCTGACATAGTTCCTTCACCCATTCTTCCTTGATTACAGATTCCCCGCGTCTGTAGTGTTTCACCACTTCGCGCAATACATTATAAAATCCCGTACCTGAACAATGCTCACAGCGAGCCTTACTTGCCGCAGACCTGGAGTAATCAGCAAAGGCAAAATTCACGAGGTAAGGAATAATCTGTAACCGGATTTCTTCACTCAATTTGTTCAATGTCGGGTTATCCAGTGCCATCGCGTAATTTAGCAGGCCTTCAATCGCAAACTGAGCGTCCTGAACACCAACTTTTGCCAGAAATAAGGCCAACCCAAGTGGTGCTTTCGACTGCACCATCCCCTGCGCTGCCATTACATCCGTAATTGTTAAACAACCGGTGCCTGTCGCTGGAGCGTCATCGCTCAATTTTGGAGATTTTGGGGAGTAATATTTTGGTAAGGCTTCAAGGTTCATGCTCGTTCTCCACTTACGCCAGTACGCCAGTTGCCAGCGCGCGATCGATAAAACGAAATATCAGCTCCAGTTGGGAGCCATACTTCTCTTCAAATGCCACTGTATCCGTATGCAGCTCGTTGTGATGCTTTCTGCACAAAGGCAACACAAAGAGATCATGTGCTTTTGTTCCCATTCCGCCCTGCCCGTGACCAATCAGATGATGCGGATCGTCGGCTGGCATACCGCAGCAAGCACACGGCTGTGTCTTAACCCAACGAGTGTATTTCTCCTTAACCCAGCGGCGACGTTTAGGCAGCTTCATGAAAGATTCCGGAGACTCTGGATCAACGTTGATGCTTACCACCGTCTTTTCCTGTGGTGGTTTTTGTTGCTGGTGGGCGTAAGGCAACGGTGCAAGATTTTTTGTGCGTTGTTTCAATATGCTGGTGGCGGTCTGCTCTCCCGGTACGATGTCGCTTTCGCGGTACACCGAGCAGATTTTTTCCGCTGGTAATCCCAGCGAACGACGCGATACAGCCTCAGGTAGTGCATCCACCACCTGATTGCAGACCGCCCACCAGGATAATTCAGCCAAAGATAATTCCCGCTCCTGCGTACCGCTTATTGCGTGACGGATGACGTCAATCACCCATGCTGTCAGATTTTGTTGAGCAAGCAGCTCCAGTGATTCCGATGTCTGGTCACGCAGTTGGTTGTCGCAGTGCCAGCACAACACCATTGCGCCGGTACCATAACGGTGAATGACTGTTTCAGTGTGATGGTAATCGCCATTAGGCCACTGGCAGGATGTAACATGACGTAATAGCCAGTCAGACAATGCGCCAACGCCGCCAGCAGCACGAATCACCCGTTCGTTACTAAAAAACGGCAGCAATGTTTTGTCTTCCGCCAGCGGCTGGCGAACGGCAGGAACGACTCCGGATGGCAGATTACGCATGCTTTTTGGTTCCGGTTCCACCAGCACTCGAGGATTATGAAATATCTGTATGGATTCACGGCCCGGCTTAAGGACCACCAGCCCAAGCTCAGGCACCAGAACAGGTCTAAGTAATACCCGCACGTTACCTCCAGATCCGTTGCTGGAAAGTGCGGGACGCACGTGGTGGGCGTTCGGAATAAGGCAGCCTGACAGAGATTATCCAGTGCCGATAGTCGAGACTGAGAGCTTTCTTAACCTCGAACCCGCGCCTGCGGTAAGAATGAATCAGCCATTCGGCCTGTTCTGCAGTGCATGGAGGGTGCTGGAACCATTCAGACTTGAATGCGTGAGAATACCGCCCGTGCGTGCAGGCAAGAACGGGCGAATTATCAGAATTGTAATATTTTACGTTGCGTGCCATCGGTTTTCTCCGGTGGCACGGTGTTACTCAGCGGGAGTTCAGCCCCGCGCAAGATTGTAGATGAGTTTATTCTTCTGCAAAAGCTGAAAAGCCTGCTTTTATTCCGATCTCTTTCAGTGCCTGTAATGAAGTGACAAACTCACCTTCGCGCAAGATAAATCCGTCTGTCACTCGACCATCCACAAAATTAATTAACGCAGCCCCATTCTTTCGCAAACACATAATGCGGTAATGACTAACAAGATTTCCATTTTCAACGCACACAGCATAGAGGCCATCTTCACAAAAAATTTTACGCAGTTCTTCGATGTTCATCATCAGAATCCTTCCGGATAATTAGCTCTCCCCTTTAAGGGACCATCCCTCTTATCCCTGCGCGCTACTTAAGTATTTTTGATTCTATTCCGGCACCGTCCAGAACTTCAAACGCGTTGAAAATAAAAACAAAAACCCGCCGAAGCGGGTTAAGTGCGGGTGCGTTGAGGATGCCTGCCACATCAGAGGTGGCGAGGGATTTCTCCCTCGCCGGGTCTCTTACTCCTCAGGTTCGTAAGCTGTGAAGACAGCGACCTCCGTCTGGCCGGTTCGGATTCGTACCTCGCAGAGGTCTTTCCTCGTTACCAGTGCCGTCACTATGACGGTTAAACAGATGACGATCAGGGCGATTAACATCGCCTTTTGCTGCTTCATAGCCTGCTTCTCCTTGCCTTCCGGCACGTAAGAGGCTAACCTACATGTGTCTAGCATGAAATTGGCCTCAGATTAATGTTAAGCGTCTTGCAGGACGCGTAATGTTAACTGGGGCTTTTCTCTATCTGCCTTTGGTGTTCATGCCCGAGGCAGATAGCCTCAAGCACCCGCAGCCATTCTACTTAACTACCTTTACCTCGCCAATATGAAATCAGTCAGAAAGGCGATCCATAAGAACAATAGCAAGACAATAAATCGCCATTACAGCCGTAATAGCCAGCGCACATTTGAGAACCAGCACCACAACCTCCTGTATTGGACGTACACCAGTCCTGATGAATATGAGGCTGTCTCGTCAGTGATTCAATACAACTATTGGGTATAGTTTCTCTGATTTTTTCTGTGGAAATGGGGCTCAACCACTAGTCACCACCAGCACTTCTTTTAATACGCAAAGTCCGACACAAGCTAACCTTCTAGTCCGCTTTGAGCAAGGAGCGGAAGTCAGTCCAAATTAGCCAAATTCTCGCAACAAGCTGTTGCCACCATACCGACCAGGGACAAATAATTCGCTTAAGCCTCCATGAATGTCATTGAATAACTTTACAACAACCACCACCTGCCGGCTTTGTTATTTTATGTTGACTAGCAGCAGAACCTCACAGGCCATTGTGGTCAGAAGCGGTCTGAAAAAACTAAGTTAGTAGAATTCAGACCACTCCAGATAACATTTTTTATTTTATAAAAACATACCTACTGAGATAATTTAAAAAAGTTTTCGTATCTAAAAAGTAAGCAGGATATGCATTTTTTAATTCACTAATTGAACTAACAGAAACCATAGCCACTTCACAGCCTTTATTTTCCGCGCAGTATTTTTCAGACTCGACATAAGCTTCTGCCGCCTTCGCATGATTGTGATTTTCGAAGCTCTTTATATTTATATTCCGCTTTATGGTATCAACAACAATTATGCAAAGTCCTTTATCATATTTTTTGCTACCCTCAATATGGCTAACTACGGCATTGTAAGCAGCTAATATATCGAAAACATTCAACTCGACGGATAAATAACTTAATTCTTCTGATATTTTTATATAACTCCCAGATGGTTCTTTTTCATACTCAAGTTTATAAAAAAGCTCTGATACCAATTCAAAAAACCTAAGCCATCTTGCATCACCAAAACCAGATTTCAATGATTCCTTTCGAAACAAACCAACCATTTCAACTGCTGTAGCCCAGCTATGTTGAATAGCTGTTCTTATTTGCATTTCAATGCGCAACCCATTTAAAGATGGAAATTTTTTATTTTGGAATGAATAGACCATATGAAAGCTTCTATAACCAGAATCTTTCACGTCTATCATGTAATCATCCATTCTAACTAGTTCATGTGAGAATTTAGATGATTTTATTTTATTAACTAAATCATACACTTGATCCAGATTATTTAAAATAGCCCGGCACCCACCAAGATCCTGCATCTTATTTAACTTCATATCAGGAAATCTAGAAAGCTTAGTAACAATGGAAGGCATCCTCTTAATTCTAGAGGATAGTAACGCATTTTTGTTTAAGGAAATAGCCTCTCTTTCCATATAAAATTGTATTTTACTTAAAGGATATAAATGCAACATCCTCCACTCATGAAGAATTTGTACATCTTCCTCTTTATATTTTTCACCTGTACCAAACTGAGAAACTAATCTATCCCCAGCTCTTCCAACTTCCTTTTTTGAAACAGATAAAATGTGCATAGTAAGAGGCCTTATAATAAAATTATGCTAGTTTAGGAATTACAACTTACAAAGACCCGACAGCGGACAAGGTTAACAAACCAGCGCCAATTAAGAGAGCTAGTCCGTGCCAGTATGGCATCAGGGTAACTGAAATGAATTGGATGCACCAGACGTGCGACAAGGAGCCTGCTTGAAAAAGGGAATTAAAGCTGTTTTTTAACCAATTGGCTGATCGCTACTCCTCAACTTGCGGATTTATGACGTTTTAGTGCCCGAAACTGAATGTAATCATTCGTTGGAGTGGCTCGAAAAAATCCACGAAAATGCTCACATCAGACTAGAAGTACCGTACATGAGGGCATTTTTGAATTCCATTTCGCGGGATGGAGGTGACCAGCTCCCGTTTTTAACTCACAGTTTCGTTAGTAACGTCCGCTGTTGGCACAAAGCGGACAACCACGCCAGATCTACCCTGTGCCATGAAAAATGAGAATGTCAATTCACTCCTGAACTAATGCTTTTTAATCTAGTAACGTCTAAAATACCTAACATTATCCCTGATAAAATGCCAGTATGCGCTGCATAACTTCACTCTTCCGGCACTCGCGGCAGATTATGTTCTGACGCCTGTCGTAGCGACGTATTTCTCCGTCAGGTAATGACCAGATAAGGTCCGGATCAACCGCAGATGGTTTCTTCAGCTTTGCCCTTGAGAGCTTTTTACGGGCATTTTGCCAGTCCTTACGCGCCTGTTCAGACGGGAATAACCCGTAACCAGAGTTGTATACATCGCCGCTGGCAACCAGCTCTCTTGCGAGAACGCTCATCAGATATCTTGTCGCACCTGTCTTGACTTCCAGTTGCCGTAACGTCTCACGCCCACTCCGGCGTACGAGTTCAACAACCTGCCCTTTAATTTTTTCCCGCTCTTCTTGTGTAAAAACTTTTGCCACAAGTCCCCCTTAAAATTATCTCATGACCTGAAATCAACACTTATCCCCTGAAACCAGGCGGAATTTCTGTATCCGGTTCAGAAATATGATTCACACAACGCTGTACAGGTGAACGTCCCAGGCGGATGACCAGTTCGTCCCATTTTTCGCGGAGTTTTGACGGGCTCATGATGTTTTTTACCCAGAATGGATCCCGCTGTACCCGACCAAACATTTCGCAAATTTGTCTGTGGCTTCTGCCATCCAGCATCCGCATTGTGCGCACGTCATTGGCCCAGGCTGTCCAGTTAGGCTCTTTTGGTCGCATGATCTCTCCATCGTCGCTGGCAGCCTGTTCGTAAAGGTTCACGATCCGCCCCCAAATCCACTGCGCACACGCCAAATCCTCCCTGCTACCCCACTGGCGTTTTTTCACACTAAACACAACCGCGTCGGGGTTCCGGGTTAAAAAATCCTGTTCAGTCGTCTGCGGGTCCGGTTGCGAAGCTTCCGGACGAAAAGTGTTTTTATTCTCTGTAGTAATCTCTGTTGTATTCTCTGTAAGATCATCAGGCCATTTTGACCCGATGACATTGGGTCGTTTTGAACCAATGGAGCGTTTCATTTTGACCTCTTCCATCGTGTCATTTTGACCTGATGGAGCGGCGCATTTTGAACCGATGGATTCGTTCAATTTGCCACCATCTAAAAGCTCGCTCCCATAGTTGATCGTGTAGAAATTGGTCATATCGCGCTTTGATTTATTGAGCTTTTCACAACGCAAAAGCCCCAGCGTTTTCAGACTTGCAAACGCGCGCTTTAACGTTGACTCTGACCAGAATGGGAACTGTTCCAGCCATTGTTCCGTTGTGTTATAAATCCAGCGAACACCATCACATTCCATACCGGAGTTGGTATCTCTCAACCAGTAGTGCAGTTGTTGCAAAACAATGGCTTCGTTTAAGCCGATTTTCATTGCCAGCTGCGTGTTTATAACCAGTGGGCGTTCAGCAAAAAGAAGACTCATAATTCCATCCAGCTTTTTGTTGGTATTGCTGTCGATACGCAAGCTTGAAAGCAATTGCTTTTTCTATAAGTTCGTCAGTTTCACGATCTACAACGGCAGGATCTGCAAAAAGCAGTCCGGATTCCACCACATCGCCATATTCTTTATTTAACCCGGCGATCATGTACGTAATACTTTTTCCATCACTGATCTCACGATACAACCTGAAATCACTAATCCGGATAGCCTCCATAATTGCAGGCACTAGCGCTGTGAACTTTTCACGCTTATCCCTGGTGTCGATAGCCTTCCAGCGTTCGAATATCTTCACTCGATTAACGCTAAGCGCTCGCTGATCAACCGCGCCACCTTCATATGTGACACGCTGAACATCGATGTTCGGGCGCTCTTTCAAAGCCCAGAATGCTTCAGTGATTAATATCGTCGCCTGCTCCTGTGTCATTCCTGGTCGACATATCCAGGCATCCAGAGCCTCACGAGCCTGTTCAGGAGTGATTTTCATTGTTCAACCGCCCCGCCCGCTTCGTCTTACGATATTCGTCATAAACTTTGGGATCATACTGAAGCTCCCCGCCAGATGCCTCCTGTAGACGCATCGCGCGACCTTCAGGAACCAGTATCCCCCAAGCAGCAACACTTGCCAGTCTCACTCCTGCGGCATTGGCAAGCTTTGTTTTGCTGCCAAAAAAAGTAATTGCGTCAACTTTAAGCATCAAAGCCCCCTCTTGTTAGACTTTTCTAACATTATTGTGCGCGGGATACCTAAGTCAAGAAAAATTAGAATTACCTAACTATGGATACAAGAACCCTAGGCCAGCGAGTTCTGGCGCGACGAAAAGAATTACGCTTAACACAACGAGAAGCTGCGCGCCTCGCTGGAGTTGCTCACGTCACAATTTCACAATGGGAAAGAGACGAAACCCAGCCAGTCGGAAAACGATTGTTTGCTTTAGCGGATGCTCTGAAGTGCTCACCTACATGGCTAATGTTTGGTGACGAAGACAAGGCACCAGTGCCTGCACAAGAACTTCATGTGGAAACAGAGCTAACTCCCAACCACAAAGAATTGATCGAATTATTCGATGCTCTTCCATCTTCCGAGCAGGAAGTCTTGCTGTCTGAAATGCGCGCAAGAGTAGAAAACTTCAACAAACTCTTCGAAGAAATGCTTAAAGCGCGTAAAAATAAATCAATAAAATAACATTCTTTTCAAGTGATTAGTTGCGCCCACTCTTTTTGTTAGATCAATCTAACAAAAAACACTTGCCTCTCATGTTAGGTTATTCTAAATTACTTTCCATCAAGACACCGCACGGTGTTCTCAGCAAACAGTTCCGCGACCCCGGCGTTAAGGGGAAATGAGGTCAGCATGGATACTATCGATCTTGGCAACAGCGAATCTCTGGTATGTGGCGTGTTCCCCAACCAGGACGGTACGTTCACCGCGATGACATATACCAAAAGCAAAACGTTTAAAACCGAATCTGGCGCGCGTTGCTGGTTAGCCAGAAACACTGACTGATGAGGCTGACGATGGAATTTAAAGATTTACCGTCTGATGTACAGAAAACAGCAGCTCATACATTGCATTCTGTGCTGCGAGAAATCGGGAAAGATATTGCAAGCGAGCCAGCAAAAGATCTGGCCCGGAAAATCAAGACCGCTTTCGTTGAGCTTTATAATGTTGGCACTGACTCTGAAACTGTCGAGACCAAGACCGTAAGTTCACCAATATTCTCACTTGAGCCAGGCGTATTATCAGGTGAAATATGCACCGAGATTTCCAGCGAACTGCTTCCGGTAATACGAGAAGCAATTTGCCGTCGCGGTTTGGATGGAAGTTACGATCATGACGTCCTGCAAGTTCTCAGGACAATGGTGACTTCACTGGGGATTTGATCCCTGCGTCCTCTAACCTTTTGATATAGCGGTCCTCCAAGAAGCGGTAAATTTTGTCGAAATCATCTTTCCCCTCTGGTTTATTCAGAGGATTACAGGACCCGTAAGTAGCGGCATACATTTCAACCGTTTTATCAAAAATATAAGAGACAAATTCTTCTTTAGTCATATAGATTTCCTTCTTGGTTATTCGGAATAAGAAGGATACCACCTCGCCTGACGTGGTTAAAAGCAGGCACACAACACGAAAGCGCACGGCGAAGTTCGTCTCACTGTACGGTGTCGTTAAATTTAATTCGACCGTGCGCTTCCGGTTGTGGCAACCCGCGAAATGGCGCGGCGGTAAGTATGGCGGGGTTATTCCTTCCCCGTTGAGGACACCGAGTTGTCAGGTTGACCATACGCTTAAGTGACAACCCCGCTGCAACGCCCTCTGTTATCAATTTTCTGGTGACGTTTGGCGGTATCAGTTTTACTCCGTGACTGCTCTGCCGCCGTTTTTAAAGTGAATTTTGTGATGCGGTGAATGCGGCTAAGCGCACGCGGAACAGTTAAAACCAAAAACAGTGTTATGGGTGGATTCTCTGTATCCGGCGTTAATTGTTAACTGGTTAACGTCACCTGGAGGCACCAGGCACTGCATCACAAAATTCATTGTTGAGGACGCGATAATGAAAACGTTATTACCAAACGTTAATACGTCTGAAGGTTGTTTTGAAATTGGTGTCACTATCAGTAACCCTGTATTTACTGAAGATGCCATTAACAAGAGAAAACAAGAACGGGAGCTATTAAATAAAATATGCATTGTTTCAATGCTGGCTCGTTTACGTCTGATGCCAAAAGGATGTGCACAATGAATTCAGCATTTGCGCTTGTTCTGACAGTTTTTCTTGTTTCCGGAGAGCCAGTTGATATTGCAGTCAGTGTTCACAGGACAATGCAGGAGTGTATGACAGCAGCAACCGAACAGAAAATTCCCGGTAACTGTTACCCGGCCGATAAAGTTATTCACCAGGATAATATCGAAATCCCGGCAGGTCTTTAAAACAGTTCCGTAATAAATATCCGGTTTCATTCTTATATGCCAGCAATGGCAGGGATTTGTTCATCCTTAAATCTGTCATGAGGTTAAAACAAAATGAGTAAAGTCTTTATTTGCGCCGCTATTCCTGACGAACTGGCAACAAGGGAAGAAGGCGCTGTGGCTGTAGCCACAGCCATTGAAGCTGGCGACGAACGCCGTGCTCGAGCAAAATTTCACTGGCAGTTCCTGGAACATTATCCGGCTGCTCAGGACTGCGCTTATAAATTTATTGTCTGCGAGGATAAACCTGGCATACCCCGCCCTGCCCTCGATTCATGGGATGCTGAATATATGCAGGAAAACCGCTGGGATGAGGAGTCTGCTTCTTTTGTCCCGGTTGAGACTGAATCCGATCCGATGAACGTCACTTTTGACAAGCTGGCCCCTGAAGTACAGAACGCTGTCATGGTTAAGTTCGACACATGTGAAAACATCACCGTTGATATGGTTATTAGCGCACAGGAATTGTTGCAGGAAGACATGGCAACATTCGACGGACATATCGTTGAAGCGTTGATGAAAATGCCAGAAGTTAACGCCATGTATCCGGAGCTTAAGTTGCACGCCATTGGGTGGGTTAAGCATAAATGTATTCCTGGTGCTAAATGGCCCGAAATTCAGGCAGAGATGCGCATCTGGAAAAAACGTCGTGAAGGTGAACGCAAGGAAACCGGAAAATACACGTCTGTTGTTGATCTCGCCCGCGCCAGAGCCAATCAACAGTACACTGAAAATTCAACAGGAAAAATCAGCCCGGTCATTGCTGCCATTCATCGCGAATACAAGCAGACATGGAAAACACTGGATGACGAACTGGCCTACGCTCTCTGGCCTGGTGATGTGGATGCCGGAAACATTGACGGCAGCATCCATCGCTGGGCAAAAAAAGAAGTTATCGACAACGACCGCGAAGACTGGAAGCGTATCTCGGCATCAATGCGCAAACAGCCTGATGCCCTTCGCTACGACCGCCAGACTATTTTTGGCCTTGTCCGTGAGCGTCCGATCGACATTCACAAAGATCCCATAGCACTGAACAAATATATCTGCGAATACCTGACGACAAAGGGCGTGTTTGAGAATGAAGAAACAGACCTGGGCACTGTTGATGTTCTCCAGTCATCAGAAACACAAACTGATGCAGTGGAAACTGAGGTATCTGATATCCCAAAAAATGAAACCGCGCCGGAAGCTGAACCATCTGTAGAGCGTGAGGGGCCGTTCTATTTCCTCTTCGCAGATAAGGACGGAGAAAAATACGGTCGCGCAAACAAACTTTCTGGTCTGGATAAGGCACTGGCTGCTGGCGCCACTGAAATCACAAAAGAAGAATATTTTGCCCGAAAAAATGGCACATACACGGGCTTACCGCAAAATGTAGATACCGCTGAAGATTCAGAACAACCAGAGCCGATAAAAGTTACCGCTGACGAAGTAAACAAAATTATGCAGGCAGCCAATATCAGCCAGCCTGACGCCGATAAGTTGCTTGCTGCATCACGTGGTGAATTTGTTGAAGGGATTAGTGACCCGAATGATCCGAAATGGGTTAAGGGGATCCAGACCCGCGATTCTGTGAACCAGAACCAGCATGAATCGGAACGGAACTACCAAAAAGCGGAACAAAACAGCACAAATGCGTTACAAAACGAGCCAGAAACGAAACAGCCTGAACCAGTGGCGCAACAGGAAGTGGAAAAAGTCTGCACCGCCTGCGGTCAGACCGGCGGCGGCAACTGCCCTGATTGTGGCGCGGTGATGGGCGACGCAACATACCAAGAAACATTCGATGAAGAGTATCAGGTTGAAGTTCAGGAAGATGATCCGGAGGAAATGGAAGGCGCTGAACATCCACACAAGGAGAACACTGGCGGCAATCAGCATCACAATAGCGATAATGAAACTGGCGAGACGGCAGATCACTCAATTAAGGTGAACGGTCATCACGAAATCACATCCACCAGCAGGACGTGTGACCATCTAATGATCGACCTTGAAACCATGGGAAAAAATCCTGATGCCCCGATCATCTCAATAGGTGCAATATTTTTCGATCCGCAAACCGGAGATATGGGACCGGAATTTAGTAAGACTATCGATCTGGAAACTGCTGGCGGAGTCATTGATCGGGACACCATTAAATGGTGGCTTAAGCAATCACGCGAAGCGCAATCTGCCATTATGACCGATGAAATCCCGTTAGATGATGCACTGTTACAATTGCGGGAATTTATCGACGAAAACTCCAGTGAATTTTTTGTTCAGGTTTGGGGAAATGGAGCCAACTTCGACAACACGATTTTGCGCCGTTCATACGAACGGCAGGGGATCCCCTGCCCGTGGCGTTACTACAACGATCGCGATGTACGCACAATCGTTGAGCTGGGGAAAGCCATAGACTTCGATGCCAGAACGGCTATTCCATTCGAAGGTGAGCGCCATAATGCACTTGATGACGCCCGTTACCAGGCAAAATACGTTTCAGTTATCTGGCAAAAACTGATCCCGAGTCAGGCTGATTCTTAATGTTCAACTGTCGCCGGTTGTGACTGGTATTCTGCAACCGGCGCTCGTCTGATGTAAGAGATAAAGAAATCGATGAGCGAAGTAATCATGATTGTCTCTCCCGGCAAATGGGTATCCGAAGAGCAGTTAATTGCGCTGAAAGGAATAAAAAAAGGTACGTTAAAAAAGGCCCGGGAAAAATCGTTTATGGAAGGAAGGGAATATAAGCATGTCGCTCATGACGGTATGCCATGGGATAACAGTCCATGCTTTTACAACCTGGAAGAAATTGATCGCTGGATTGAGCGCCAGGCATCAGCGAGACCAAGACGTCATCTTACTTGACTAAAAGCCACACTAACTAATGAGAGAAGTTGAAATGAAATATCCGACAGGCGTGGAAAACCATGGAGGGAAATTACGTATCTGGTTTGTTTATAAAGGCGTAAGAGTCAGGGAAAATCTGGGGGTTCCTGACACAGCAAAAAACAGGCGCGTTGCAGGTGAACTACGCTCCTCTGTTTGTTACGCAATAAAAACTGGTGTTTTCGACTATGCAAAACAGTTTCCCTCCTCACGCAATCTGGAAAAATTTGGTGAGGCCCGACAAGATTTAACCATAAAAGAACTGGCTGAAAAATTTCTGGCACTGAAAGAAACTGAAGTCGCCAAAACATCACTCAACACATACCGTGCCGTCATCAAAAATATCCTAAGCATAATCGGTGAAAAAAATCTTGCCTCATCGATTAATAAAGAAAAATTACTGGAGGTTCGTAAAGAGCTACTGACTGGATACCAGATCCCCAAAAGTAACTATATTGTTACACAACCAGGGAGATCGGCTGTAACTGTAAATAATTACATGACAAATCTTAACGCCGTGTTCCAGTTTGGTGTTGATAACGGTTACCTGGCAGATAATCCGTTTAAGGGGATCTCGCCATTAAAGGAATCAAGAACCATTCCGGATCCTCTTTCGCGGGAGGAATTTATCCGTCTTATCGATGCGTGCAGAAATCAGCAAGCAAAAAATTTATGGTGTGTTTCTGTTTATACTGGCGTTCGCCCTGGTGAGCTGTGTGCACTTGGATGGGAGGACATAGATCTGAAAAATGGAACAATGATGATCAGGAGAAATTTAGCAAAAGACCGTTTCACGGTACCAAAAACACAGGCGGGAACCAATCGGGTCATTCATCTTATTAAGCCAGCAATCGACGCTCTCCGGAGTCAGATGACATTAACGAGACTGAGCAAAGAGCATATCATTGATGTTCACCTCAGAGAGTATGGCAGAACAGAAAAACAAAAATGCACCTTTGTTTTTCAACCTGAAGTATCAGCGAGAGTAAAAAATTATGGTGACCATTTTACCGTTGACTCAATAAGGCAGATGTGGGACGCAGCGATAAAACGTGCCGGACTCCGCCATCGAAAATCATATCAGTCGAGACATACTTATGCCTGCTGGTCGCTGACTGCTGGTGCTAACCCGGCATTTATAGCAAACCAGATGGGCCATGCAGATGCGCAAATGGTATTTCAGGTATACGGAAAATGGATGTCTGAAAACAATAATGCACAGGTAGCTTTGTTAAATACACAGTTAAGCGAGTTTGCCCCAACCATACCCCATAACGAAGCAATGAAAAATTAATTTAATATTTATCAAATAGTTGACACGTATGACTCTTGAAATCCATAAATTCAAGTGCCGTACCTAACCATCCTGATACCGCTGCCTTCACTAAATCCTTAGTGCTTCTTTCATGTTTATCTATTGTCATAATTGTTATCTCTAAATAAGAGGTAAGATGCGTAATGCTTATTCGCTATTATTGGTATTATTCAGAAAACGTGAGTAAAACTTTGCAACAATGCTTTTGATCCTTTTCAAATAATGAAATGGCATCAGCAACATGCAGATAATCAAATGTATGGGTAATTAATTTATCAGGATTAATTAACCCTTTGCTTAACCAGTCGATAACTACCGGGAATTTATTGGCATTTAACCGGGAAGAAAAAATAGAGAGTTCCTTGCCGGTAATTCCCTGCTGAATGACTTCAGACGGTTCACTGGAGAAGCCCATTAACACAATTCGTGCCGCCGGAGAAGCCAGCATAACCGCTTCTTTCAAAATGGAAGGATGGCAAGCAGCATCAATAATTAATGTTGGTTTGATGCCCTTTTCAGCGAATATTTCGCCAAGCGATGTCTGGCTGTTATTAATCGCCCAGTCTGCCCCGCTCTCTTTCGCTTTATCCAGTCGTTCATCAATACGATCGGCGACAATCACATTTTTAACGTTATAAACACCTTTCAATACCTGAACGATAGTCAGACCAATCGGGCCGGCACCATAAACCAGCACGGTGTCATCTTCAGTCGGCTGACCGTGTCCAGTAACGTTCGCCGCAATGGTAAAAGGTTCGATCATTACAGCGAACTGATCAGCCACCCCATCGGGAATTTTCCACGCATTCTTCGCCGGAACGACTGCATATTCGCTAAAACCGCCATCAGCGTGAACACCTAATACAGCTAAAGTTGTGCAAACGTTGGGTTTACCCATTGAGCATGGATAACAATGTCCGCAGCTGACTACGGGATCTACCGCAACACGTTCGCCAACTCTGGCGTTATCCACACCTTCACCTACGGCATCAATCACACCAAAAAATTCGTGACCAATGACGCGCGGATATTTCGCAAACGGATTATGACCGCGATAAATGTGACTATCCGATCCACAAATTCCCGCGAGTTTCACTTTTACTCGAACTTCCCCCACTGCCGGGGTCGGAATTTCACGTTCGATAATCGCCAGTTGATTCGGTTTTTCAACTAAAATACTTTTCATTATTGTATGACTCCTTACCAGTTCCATAGCGTGCCATCTTCCAGACGTGCGACTGGTAGATAGGCAGGTTCGTAGGGATATTTTGCCGCCAGCTTTTCATCGAATTCGATGCCAATGCCTGGCTTATCACCAGGATGCATATAGCCGTTATCGAAGCTCCAGTTGTGCGGGAAGACTTCAAGCATTTGTTCTGAATAGCCCATATACTCCTGGACGCCGAAATTCGGCACCCACAGGTCAAAGTGCAACGCCGCAGCCATGCAGACTGGCGACAAATCGGAAGGACCATGTGAACCAGTACGTACCTGGTAAAGCGAAGCAAAATCGGCAATTCTGCGCATACCTGTGATGCCGCCAGCGTGGGTCAGCGTTGTACGGATATAGTCGATGAGTTGTTCTTCAATCAGCTGTTTGCAGTCCCAGATGCTGTTAAAGACTTCACCCACCGCAATTGGCGTTACGGTATGTTGGCGAATGAGGCGGAAGCACTCCTGGTTTTCTGCGGGTGTCGGATCTTCCATCCAGAACAGGCGATAATCTTCAATACTTTTGCCAAAGCGTGCCGCCTCAATGGGTGTTAAACGATGGTGCATGTCATGCAGTACATGCTCATTAAAGCCAAACTTATTGCGCACTGCGTCGAACAGTTTTGGCATAAAGTCGAGATACTTTTCCGTTGACCACAACTGCTCTTCTGGCCACTGCCCTTTGGTCGCAGGTTCATAAGCCAGCCCTTTTCCTTTGGACATACCGTAAGTCGTTTTCATACCGGGAATACCGCACTGCACGCGGATAGCTTTGAATCCCAGTTCTTGATGACGAGCGTAATCATCCAGTGCTTCATCAATACTGTGACCGGTGGTATGACAATAGACCATTACGCCTTCACGGGAAGCCCCACCTAACAGTTGGTAAAGCGGCATGTTTGCGGCTTTGGCTTTAATGTCCCACAGCGCCATATCAACAGCGGAAATAGCCGACATGGTGACAGGGCCGCGACGCCAGTAAGCGCCTTTATAGAAAAACTGCCAGATATCTTCGATACGATGGGCATCGCGGCCTATAAGTTGCGGACAGATATGATCCTGCAAATAGGACGCAACGGAAAGCTCGCGCCCGTTCAGAGTGGCATCACCAAGACCGGTAATACCGTTCTCGGTGGTGATTTTTAAGGTGACGAAATTACGTCCCGGACAGGTAACAAAAACTTCAGCCCCTACGATCTTCATGTTCTATTCCTTGCATCGCTTGTCGTGATGCATGAAATTTACGCAACTGAGCTACTACCATACAAGTATTAAGATCAAGAAAAGCCAGAGCGATCACAAAAAAGGCGCATATTTGCGCCGTGAATAGTTCTAAAAACAGTCAAACTTTATTGTTTTTTCGGGGATCGACTAGTGCGTATATTATTGATAACAAAACATGAGTTATATCAGATAAGTCAGGCGCGTCCCCAGCCAGCAACAATAATCAACATGCCGAAAAGTGCAATTATCGCTCCCGTCCAATCGTAGAGACTGAGCTTCACTCCATCCACAACCCGCAGCCACAGGAGCGCCGTACAGACATAAACACCGCCATATGCTGCATAAACTCGCCCACTTGCTGCTGGATGCAACGTTAACAGCCAGACGAAAAGCGCCAGGGAAATTCCCGCCGGAACCAACAACCAGACACTGGCATTCCGTTTCAGCCACAGCCAGGGCAAAAAACAACCAATGATTTCGCACAAAGCGGTAGCAAAAAACAGTAACGTTGTTTTAATCATCTTTGTCACTCATTGACATCATGTATATTTATAGGACGACATAATATCATCAACATAGACATCCTTCTGGTACGTTTCGCGTTCACAGTGGATCGTGTAAAATCGCCCTTAATCATTCATGTAAGGAATAGATCATGAATATCACTCTCTGCAAAAAACTCAGCCTGCTCGCTTTTCTGCTGCCTTGCGCACTGGCATTTAGCGCAACTACCCATGCAGAAACCAACAAACTGGTGATTGAATCTGGCGACAGCGCACAGAGTCGCCAGCAGGCAGCAATGGAAAAAGAGCAATGGAATGACACGCGTAATCTGCGTCAAAAAATCAACAAACGCACCGAGAAAGAATGGGATAAAGCTGACGCCGCATTTGATAACCGCGATAAATGCGAGCAGAGTGCCAACATTAATGCCTACTGGGAGCCGAATACTTTACGCTGCCTGGATCGTCGTACTGGTCGCGTAATCATCCCCTAACCTGTTATTGATATAAGGAATGTAAGGACACGTTATGACTAGCGCCCACAGTGTTAAGCTACGTCCGCTGGAGCGTGAAGATTTACGCTATGTGCATCAACTCGACAATAACGCCAGCGTGATGCGTTACTGGTTTGAGGAGCCCTACGAAGCCTTCGTTGAACTCTCTGATCTGTACGATAAACATATTCACGATCAGAGTGAACGTCGTTTCGTCGTGGAATGTGATGGCGAAAAGGCAGGTCTGGTGGAACTGGTAGAAATTAACCACGTCCATCGCCGCGCAGAATTTCAGATAATCATCTCCCCGGAATACCAAGGTAAAGGTCTGGCAACCCGCGCCGCGAAATTAGCGATGGATTATGGTTTCACTGTTCTTAATCTTTATAAGCTTTATCTGATTGTTGATAAAGAGAATGAGAAAGCGATTCATATATATCGTAAGCTCGGTTTTACGGTCGAAGGTGAACTGATGCATGAATTCTTTATTAACGGTCAATATCGTAATGCCATTCGCATGTGCATATTCCAGCATCAGTATCTGGCGGAACATAAAACGCAAGGGCAAACTCTACTAAAACCGACCGCGCAATAGTATTAATAATAATCAATGGTATTTTTGATGGTGTAAACCCGTTCGACGGCGGGTTTTACTCCCTCATCCACAATGATTAATTGGCAGTCCACTGGATTCGCGTGGCTGTCATATTCACAAGTCTGTCTGACATTACCAACCTGTTGATTATTCAGTAAAGTAATTGCCGTATAATCCAGTTTTTTGATCGGGTCCGTTGATGGTGTGGCGCTGACAGATAACGTTTTGTCGTTACTTTTCGTCGTTTTCCCCAGCGGATAACCCTGATCATCATAGTGATATTCCATCTGCATCTGTTTGCTGCTGGCCTTAACCACGAAACCATTATCATCAGTTTCCCAACTTACACCGGCAGAAGGTAATTCTGCTAACTGGCATTTTCCCTGTAGACGTACTCTTTTCTCCAGCGTCTGTGCATCCCGATAATAATTTGCATCCAACACCAGGGTAATCACGGTATTATTTTCCAGATCCAGTAATTCGAGGGAATCAAAACAGCCCTCTTCCGATAAATTCCCCGAAACACGTTTCGTGACTTCCCCTTGCTCATTCATTAACGTCTGAGTGAAATCTTTAACCGGCCCACGCAGCGGGTCAAAATCAAATTCATTAGAGAAACTGGCCATTTCTGGCGTTAATGAAAGAGTTACCTCTGTACGGTCACATCCTGTGAGTATTATCGCAAGCAAACATGGCAGTAATTTGTAATTCACATCAATCACCAGACAGTAGAGATGATTCTCAATCATAGTAGTAAATACAGTAATTTACACGTGAAATGCTATGCTTATTTAGTAATATTCATGTAAGGAGCCAATGATGAAAATCATAGCCTGCAGTGCCGCACTTCTGCTCACCCTGGCCTCATCCACAGTGCTCGCCGCGTCGGATTCATGTGAGCGCATAAAAAGTGATATTTCACAGCGTATTATCAATAACGGCGTACCAGAAAGTGGCTTCACTTTAAGTATTGTGCCGAATGATCAGGTCGACCAGCCTGATTCACAGGTCGTCGGGCATTGCGCTAACGACACGCATAAAATTCTCTACACCCGCACCACCAGCGGTAATGTTTCTGCCCACACCCAGCCACCCCATGATAATGAGCCTGCGGAATCGCATTAATAAACCAGTGACTGCCTGATACGATGCTTACGCATCATATCAGGCCTGCCGTGTGGTATTGTTATGCGCAGGCAGTGTCCGCTAGCTGGGACACCTGCGGTGAGATGATCGGGCGTGCGCTCGTTTATGGCCTGCACATAATGCCCGGAATGACCATCGCAGGTTAACAAATTGGTGCGGGATAAACCGCACGTTTCAGGATGATAGGAATGACGCATTTCTCACAACAAGATAATTTTTCTGTCGCGGCGCGCGTGCTGGGCGCGCTGTTTTATTACGCTCCTGAGAGTAAAGAGGCCTCTCCACTGGTTTCTGCGCTAACCAGTGACGATTGGGTCACCCAGTGGCCTTTATCACAAACGTCATTAGCGCCGCTGGCAACGGCTTTTAAGGAAGAATGTGAAGAGTCGCGTACTCAGGCCTGGCAACGATTATTTGTCGGGCCGTGGGCGCTACCCTCTCCTCCGTGGGGATCTGTCTGGCTGGATCGCGAATCGGTGCTGTTTGGCGATTCTACTTTGGCGCTTCGTCAATGGATGCGCGAAAAAGGCATTCAGTTTGAAATGAAACAAAACGAACCGGAAGATCATTTTGGTTCGCTGCTGTTGATGGCAGCATGGCTGGCAGAGAACGGTCGTCAGACCGAGTGCGAAGAGTTGTTGGCCTGGCATCTTTTACCGTGGTCAACACGCTTTCTTGAGGTGTTTATCGAGAAGGCGGAACACCCTTTTTATCGCACGCTCGGTGAGCTGGCTCGTTTAACGCTGACACAATGGCAGTCACAGTTGCTGATTCCTGTCGCGGTAAAACCCCTGTTTCGCTGAATAATCCTGAGTAAGACCGAAGGGCGTAAACTGCACGCCTTTCGGCTCCGGTAAGTGACAACGTCACGCTTAATACCACATAAAGCACGCACAGCTTTTGCGCCAGGCTTCTTTTCCCGCAAAATAGAGACCCGTGTTTAATTTGCCGTTTCTGCTCATGCAACATCTACATGTCTACCCGGATCTGCGCACCATGTTCCGCCGCCTGCTTATCGCAATGGTCGTAGGCATTCTGGCGGCCTTTGCCGTTGCAGGGTTTCGTCATGCGATGCTGCTACTGGAGTGGCTGTTCCTCAATAATGACTCCGGCAGTCTGGTCAATGCAGCAACGAACCTTTCTCCGTGGCGTCGGCTGCTAACGCCGGCGC
Source organism: Escherichia ruysiae (assembly GCF_031323975.1). Taxonomy (NCBI): domain Bacteria; kingdom Pseudomonadati; phylum Pseudomonadota; class Gammaproteobacteria; order Enterobacterales; family Enterobacteriaceae; genus Escherichia; species Escherichia ruysiae. The sequence continues at coordinate 318,819 of NZ_JAVIWS010000001.1, read as the reverse complement.
TCGGCGGACTGGCGGCTGGTTTGTTGCTGATGGGTTGGCAGAAACTCACTCAACAACGCCCCCATGCGCCTACCGATTATATGGAGGCGTTACAAACCGATGGGCAGTTTGATTACGCCACCAGTCTGATTAAATCCTTCGCTTCTTTGCTGGTGGTGACCAGCGGCAGCGCCATTGGTCGTGAAGGTGCGATGATCCTGTTGGCGGCACTTGCTGCATCCTGGTTTGCCCAACGTTTTACCCCACGCGAAGAGTGGAAATTGTGGATTGCCTGTGGCGCGGCTGCGGGGATGGCAGCAGCCTATCGCGCCCCACTTGCCGGGAGTTTATTTATTGCCGAAGTATTGTTTGGCACCATGATGCTGGCCTCCCTTGCACCAGTAGTAATCTCTGCCGTAGTGGCATTGCTTATTAGCAATCTTCTTAATCACAGCAATGCTTTGCTCTACAGCGTGCAACTCTCCATGATGATTCAGGCTCGTGACTATGCACTGATTATCAGTACAGGCGTGCTGATGGGTTTGTGCGGTCCATTGTTTTTAAAGCTAATGAACGCCAGTCATCAGGGTTTTATTAATCTAAAACTTGCACCGCCCTGGCAACTGGCATTGGGAGGGTTAATCGTGGGTCTGCTTTCCCTGCTCACTCCTGCCGTGTGGGGCAACGGCTATAGTACGGTGCAATCCTTTTTAACAGCCCCGCCACTGTTTATGGGCATTGCCGTGATCTTCCTCTGCAAGCTAGTTGCCGTGCTGGCCAGCAGTGGTTCCGGCGCGCCTGGGGGCGTGTTTACGCCGACCTTATTTATCGGACTGGCAATTGGCATGTTGTATGCCCGGAGCCTGGGGTTATGGTTTACTGACAGTGAAGGAATTACGCTTTTACTTGGGCTAACCGGGATGGCAACACTACTGGCTGCGACTACACATGCGCCCATTATGTCGACACTGATGATATGTGAAATGACCGGGGAGTATCAGCTACTCCCCGGTTTATTGATTGCTTGTGTGATTGCGTCAGTAATGTCGCGGACGTTACATCGTGATTCTATCTACCGCCAGCACACTACGCAGCATGGATAAGCGGATATATTGCCCCAGTTCACGCTGTTCTGCGCGAGGCAGATAAGGAAGCTCACCAATAAGCGGTGCCGGGAGTTTTTTACCCAATACATCAATGATTTCAGCGTAATGTGCTAACCCTGGGTTGATACGGTTAGCCACCCAGCCAATCAGCGGCAGTCCGTCGTTGGCAATCGCCTGTGCGGTCAGAAGCGCATGGTTAATACAACCTTCCTGAATACCTACCACCATCAACACGGGTAGCTGCTCCTGAACCACCCATTCAGAGAGCGGACGCAGGTCATTCATCAGGCTACGCCAGCCACCAGTACCTTCAACAACCACATGGTCGACTTTATCAGTCAGATTAGCCAGGCCATTTGAAATAAGGGTGTAATTGATCGGGCAACTGTGCGCCACACTGCTTTCTTCTTCGCTTAACGCTATGGGATTGACTGCTTCATAAGGCAGTTCAATTGATGAAACACTCTGCAACACCAGGGCATCTTTATTACGTAGCCCATCAGGTGTCTCTTTGCTCCCCTTCGCCACGGGTTTATACCCCGCAACCGTTTTTCCCTGGGAGGCTAACGCTTGTAGCAATGCGCGGGAAACCACTGTTTTCCCCACAGAAGTGTCTGTACCTGTTATAAAGAAACGCTTCAGCATCACTAACTCCACCGTTATGCTTCACAAATATAAGCCAGGAAAATAATTCAACTTTGGAAGTCTAAGTTATGCGTTCCTGGCTCAATTTGAGATAGCGCAAATTTTGGTAGAACAGTTAAAAAATGTTAACCCTGCAACAGACGAATCAACAAAGAACCGTTATACATCGCGTCTTTTACCAACGCCGCCCCCGCCATCGTCCCCTGATTAGAGAACTGGGTACTCTCGACGCTAATATGCTGGCTGTAGGCGGGAAGCGCCTGCTGACGGATACTGTCAGAAATTACAGGGAACAGGATCTCTGCAGCTTTGCTTAGCGGCGAACCAATCAGTATTTTTTGTGGGTTGAATAAATTCACCATAATGGCAAGAATTCGCCCGACGTGCGTCCCCACGCCAGTAATAATATCTTTTGCCAGCAGATCGCCCTGCAACGCAGCCAGACACAATGAATCCACAGTTAATGGCTGCCCATGTAACATCGAACTCATAGATTGATTCAAACGTAATTGTGCAAGCTCAAGAATACTATCAACACTAGCAATGGTTTCCAGGCAGCCGTGGTTACCGCAATAACAGCGTTTCCCGTAGGGATCGACCTGAGTGTGACCAATTTCCACAAGGCTACTGCTTCCCGCGTGTAGCAAATGACCATCGGTAATCACACCAGCACCCACGTTGTGATCAATCACCACCTGAATCACATCGCGTGCTCCGCGTGATGCGCCGAACAAGGCCTCAGCCATCGTCCATGCGCTAATATCATGCTGAATATAAACCGGTACACCGGTGTGCTGCTCCAGTACTTCGCCGAGCGGCATCTCTTTTACGTCCTCATAGAACGGCATACGATGCACAATGCCATTTTCCGTATCAATAATTCCCGGCAAGGTTATGGCAATCGAAGTTAGACGCTCCAGTTTTTTCTGATGGCGGATAAAAAACTGATCAATATGATTAATGATGCGATCCAGCAGTGGCGAGTCATCTTTCAACGCCAGCTCCTGCGACTCTTCCACCACCAGTTTGCTGCTCAGATCGCGCAGGGCAAGGAAAATCTCCCCGCGACTAATGCGCAAAGAAAGATAGTGCCAGGCTTCGGTTTCAACCACTAGCCCCACCGCTGGACGACCACGGTTCCCCGCTTCTTTAATTTCCAGCTCTTGCACCAGGTGCGCTTCGAGCATTTCACGGACAATTTTGGTGATACTGGCTGGCGCCAGTTGCGCCAGCCGGGAAAGATCGATACGCGAAACTGGACCAAGCTGATCAATCAGGCGGTAAACCGCGCCCGCGTTGGTCTGCTTTATTTGATCAATGTGCCCAGGCTGGTTTTCAGCAACCACCGCATACTCCCTATATTTTCGCGCTCCGAAATAATCTGTAGGTTATGGTGAAGTACTTCAATATGCGTCGTCAAATTTTTACTTCGTCATGTGATTGACAGCACATTTTTCGGTTTTTTTTGCTGAATTATCCCTCACCGGAGTGCATTCATCAGCTGAATACGAAAGTTTCGCGCTGCCGGGCTTTGTTCACGATGCTTTGGCCAAACCAGCCACATTTCAGAAACCGCATCCTCTTCAGCAATAGGTAACCAGCGCATTTCATTGAGTTGGACACGTTTAAAAGAGGCGGGCAAAATCGAAACACCAAGACCGGCGGAAACCAGACCGATGATCGTCATCGCCTCGCCAACTTCCTGGGTGATGACCGGAGTCAGATTATAACGCCGCATCAGGCCAATAATGTCGTCATACAGCCCTGTCCCTACGTGCGGATCAAAAAAAACAAACGGCTCTTTTGCCAGTTCCGCCAGCGTTACATTCGGTTTATTTGCCAAAGGATGATCGTGCGGGATCATCGCCATAAGCGGTTCATGCACGATTACTGCGTGATCCAGCGTCTCCGGCAACACGGTGTTTCGTAACAACCCCATATCGAGCGTCCCTTCGGTAAGAGGGTCTATTTGCTCGCGAGTATTCATCTCACGCGTCTGCAAATGGACATCAGGAAATTCACAGCGAAATAGCGATAAGGTATCAGACACTGCGCGAATAAAGGGTGCCGACGAGGTAAAGCCAATGCGTAACTCTCCCGCCTCTCCCTGATGCAGACGCTCAGCGCGAGCGGCTGCGTCATCCACCATAGACAGGATTTGCCGACTATCAGCAAGGAACTGCTTTCCTGCTGCCGTAAGCAGCACGCTGCGGTTGGTTCGTGCCAACAGTCGCGCGCCAATTTGTTGCTCCAGAGCCTGAATCTGCTGACTTAACGGCGGTTGCGAAATGTTCAGGCGGGCAGCCGCGCGTCCAAAATGCAGCTCTTCCGCAACGGCAACAAAGTACCGGAGGTGACGCAATTCAATATTCATATCTTAAACATCTTATTTGAGATTATTAATATATTAGACATAACAATTCGATTTTCCTACTCTATTCCTAATCCCACATCACGGGCATAATTAGCAAGGATTTCAAGTGAGTCGTACTACAACTGTTGATGGCGCTCCGGCAAGCGACACTGACGAGCAACCCCTTTCCCAGCCAAACGAATTCATTAAACGCGGTACACCGCAATTTATGCGTGTCACCCTGGCGCTATTCTCTGCCGGGCTGGCAACCTTCGCGCTTCTCTATTGCGTGCAACCTATTCTTCCGGTGCTTTCGCAAGAATTTGGCTTAACGCCTGCTAACAGTAGTATTTCACTGTCCATTTCAACGGCGATGTTAGCTATCGGTTTGCTGTTTACTGGCCCGCTATCCGATGCCATTGGTCGCAAGCCAGTGATGGTGACGGCGCTACTGTTGGCCTCCATCTGTACGTTACTTTCGACAATGATGACCAGCTGGCACGGCATTTTGATTATGCGCGCCTTGATTGGCCTGTCGTTAAGTGGTGTAGCTGCTGTTGGTATGACCTACCTTAGCGAAGAGATCCACCCCAGTTTTGTGGCCTTTTCAATGGGACTGTATATCAGCGGCAACTCGATTGGCGGCATGAGCGGGCGCTTAATCAGCGGTGTATTTACTGACTTCTTTAACTGGCGAATTGCGCTGGCGGCTATCGGCTGTTTCGCCCTGACCTCGGCGTTAATGTTCTGGAAAATTCTCCCGGAATCACGTCATTTCCGTCCTTCTTCGCTGCGCCCAAAAACACTGTTTATTAACTTCCGTCTGCACTGGCGCGATCGGGGACTCCCCTTATTATTCGTCGAAGGTTTTTTGCTGATGGGCTCATTCGTAACGCTGTTTAATTACATCGGTTATCGGTTGATGCTCTCCCCATGGCATGTTAGCCAGGCAGTGGTTGGGTTATTATCGCTGGTCTATTTGACAGGCACCTGGAGTTCGCCAAAAGCAGGCACCATGACTACCCGCTTCGGTCGTGGCCCGGTGATGTTATTTTCGACAGGTGTTATGCTTTTGGGTCTTATCCTGACATTGTTCAGCTCACTTTGGCTCATTTTTATCGGTATGATGCTTTTCTCAAGCGGATTTTTTGCCGCTCATTCTGTTGCCAGTAGCTGGATTGGCCCTCGTGCTAAACGCGCCAAAGGCCAGGCTTCTTCGCTTTATCTATTCTGTTACTACCTGGGTTCAAGCATTGCCGGAACATTAGGTGGCGTCTTCTGGCATAACTATGGCTGGAACGGCGTCGGTGCATTTATTGCCCTGATGCTGGTGGTCGCTATTCTGGTCGGAACACGTTTACATCATCGGCTGCACGCCTGAAAAAATAAGTCCGGACGATGTGTTAAATTTCTGTCCGGACTTATTGCTTGCTCAACTCAACGTTAATAACCACCCCAAAATAGACGAAGCGCCTGCCATTTCTCGCAGAGCATCTAACGTCATCAGGATAATAAATACCCAAATTAGCGGATTCATTTTGCTGTGTGTCATTTATTGCAAATACACAGTGATTCTACCAATTTATAGGTAGTGAAAAAGTTAAGTTATTCAATACTACCGATATTGGTGGGAAATTCGCCTTACGTTACAATACGTTATTATTTCCTTCGTCATCGTTATCCGCTTTGTACATATCGTTACATGCCGAAACCAACCACTCACGGAAACCTGTCATTTCCAGAGATATAGTCATGACATCGGCCCCGCAGTGGGGTTGCATAAAAAACAAAATTGAGGGTATGACAATGAAAAAAGTATTAGCTCTGGTTGTTGCCGCTACTATGGGTCTCTCTTCTGTCGCATTTGCTGCAGAAACTGCGACCACGCCTGCTCCGACTGCTACAGTCACCAAAGCAGCGGCTGCAAAAACAACGCATCATAAAAAACAGCATAAAGCGGCACCTGCCCAAAAAGCGCAGGCGGCTAAAAAGCATCATAAAAAAGCGAAAAATGAACAGAAAGCGCCTGAGCAAAAAGCACAGGCAGCCAAAAAGCACAGCAAAAAACACAGCCAGCAGCAATCTGCAAAACCAGTTGTACAACCAGCCGCGTAAGTTTTCGGCAGTAATAATGGCGCGCCCCCTCGCGCCTGAAAATTACGGTGTTAAACGAATAACGTTTAACACCGCCTTTAGCGGAGGGTACTATGGTGGGCCGTTATCGCTTTGAGTTCATTCTTATCACCCTTATTTTATGCGCCCTGATTGCCACCTGTTTTTATCTTTCCTGAGCGTAGTTATCTGATTTTACTCCCACTTTCATCCCGTCCCGTCTATAGTATTTACGAGGGTTTGCTTTTAATAATCATAATTACTCACCAGAGTGTGATATGCGTACAACCATTGCTGTAGTACTGGGTGCAATTAGTCTGACATCTGCATTTGTGTTTGCGGATAAACCGGACGATCATAAATCGACCAATAATGAGGTCAGCACCCTATTTTTTGGTCATGATGATCGTGTATCAGTAAATAACACGAGCCAATCGCCGTGGGATGCGGTTGGGCAACTAGAAACGGCCAGCGGCAATTTGTGTACGGCGACGCTAATTGCGCCGAACCTGGCATTAACGGCAGGACACTGTTTATTAACGCCGCCGAAGGGCAAAGCGGATAAAGCAGTTGCGTTGCGTTTTGTGTCAAATAAAGGTCTTTGGCGCTATGAGATCCACGACATCGAAGGCCGCGTTGATCCGACGCTAGGGAAGCGGTTAAAGCCGGATGGGGATGGCTGGATTGTTCCCCCCGCAGCCGCGCCGTGGGATTTCGGTTTGATTGTGCTGCGCAATCCCCCTTCGGGCATTACGCCGTTGCCGTTATTTGAGGGAGATAAAACCGCGCTTACCGCTGCATTAAAAGCTGCGGGTCGTAAAGTGACTCAGGCGGGATACCCTGAAGATCATCTCGATACGTTGTACAGTCATCAAAATTGCGAAATAACCGGCTGGGCGCAAACCTCGGTAATGTCGCACCAGTGCGATACCCTACCAGGTGACAGTGGTTCGCCACTGATGCTTCATACTGATGACGGCTGGCAGTTAATTGGGGTACAAAGTTCAGCTCCTGCAGCAAAAGATCGCTGGCGCGCCGATAACCGGGCCATTTCTGTCACCGGTTTTCGCGACAAACTCGAAGAACTGACCCGGAAATAACGTTCAAACGCTGCCCGCATTATCGGGCAGCGTGGTCATCAGGCGAGTTTCACCATAATCATTCCAGCCAACAGCAAGACCAGACCAACCCAGCCTTTGCGATTTAAACGTTGACCAAACAAGATCCAACCAGCGGCTAACGTGGCAGCAATACCAAACCCGCCCCACAACGCATACGCCACCGACAAATCTATGCCCTTTACTGCCTGGGAGAGTGAGCTAAAGGCCGCAAGCACCGCTGCCAGCGAAAGCAAGCCATAGACTTTGCGGCGAAAGCCGTCAGAATATTTCAAAAAGACGTTAGCAATGATTTCCAGCACGATTGCCAGTGCCAGCCAGGCGGCGTGAACCCATTCAAACTGCGCCATGATTCACCTCCAGCGAGGGTTTACGCACTTTGCGAGTACCAGATTTAATCAACACAATCCCGAGCACCAGGGTTGTTAACCCGGCAATTTTTAGCAGCGATAAGCTTTCGTCAAATAACAGAACACTAAATAGCGTAATAAATAAAATACCGATACCTTCCCACAGAGCATAAGCCACGCCAAGTGCTATTTTTTTCACGGCGAAAGAGAGAAATATATATGACAGCGAAATCATCACCAGCATTAAAATAAAACCGCCGCTTCCCTCACTAACGCTCGCCCATTTCATTGACAGCGTGCCGGTAATTTCTGTGGCAATAGCCAGACCTAATAAAACCCAATAAATATACATCGTCCTTCCCCTGCAAGAGAATTATTTTAACATTCGCTCGACTCAGCGAAACCAAAAGAAAAGTATTCAGCCCAGCGCAGAGCGCCAGCTTTGGCAGAGGAAGGGACTAAAGCGCGTTGCGCCAGTGTTGCTCACCTGCGAGCAAGATGGTGGTTGAGGTACGAAAATGAGTAAATGTAGAAAATAACGTCCTGAACAAATTGTCCATAATATTACAATTATCCGCAGTGTTGCTTCTCGTCATCGCGGATGATAATTGTCCTCGGTAGTTGTACACGTCTGATTTGTATCATAGCTTAAGAATTAACTCAAAACATTTTCATTTCTTTACCTGAGGAGTTTGATTTTCGTTATAATGCCACGGCTAAAAAGAAAATATTATTAGCGAAGGAAGAAAAAACGGGGATACGCATGGCAAAGCCGATCATCACGCTCAATGGTCTAAAAATAGTCATTATGTTGGGAATGCTGGTCATTATTCTCTGCGGTATCCGTTTTGCCGCCGATATCATCGTACCCTTTATCCTTGCCCTATTTATCGCAGTCATTCTTCATCCGCTGGTACAACGCATGGTTCGTTGGCGCGTGCCGCGTGTGTTGGCTGTGTCGATTTTAATGATAATCATCGTGATGGCGATGGTGCTATTACTGGCCTATCTCGGCTCAACGCTTAATGAGCTGACCCGCACTTTGCCACAGTATCGCAGCTCAATCATAAAGCCTCTGCAAGTTCTGGAGCCTTTATTACAACGCGCGGGTATTGATGTCTCGGTTGACCAACTGGCGCATTACATTGATCCGAACGCGGCGATGACGTTGCTCACCAACTTGCTGACACAGTTATCTAATGCCATGTCATCCATATTTTTATTGTTGCTGACGGTGCTGTTTATGCTGCTCGAAGTGCCACAACTTCCCGGCAAACTCCAGCAAATGATGGCGCGCCCGGTCGAAGGTATGGCGGCGATCCAGCGCGCCATTGACAGTGTGTCGCATTACCTGGTGCTGAAAACAGCCATCAGCATCATCACCGGTCTGGTCGCCTGGGCGATGCTCGCCGCACTCGATGTTCGCTTCGCTTTTGTCTGGGGATTACTGGCCTTCGCGCTTAATTACATCCCTAACATTGGTTCGGTTCTCGCGGCTATCCCCCCTATCGCTCAGGTACTGGTGTTTAATGGTTTCTATGAGGCGTTACTGGTACTGGCGGGATATCTGCTGATTAATCTGGTCTTCGGCAATATTCTGGAGCCGCGCATCATGGGGCGCGGACTGGGGCTTTCCACACTGGTAGTTTTTTTGTCGTTAATTTTTTGGGGATGGTTGTTAGGACCGGTGGGAATGCTGCTTTCCGTGCCGTTGACGATTATTGTCAAAATTGCGCTTGAACAAACGGCGGGAGGCCAAAGCATCGCCGTCCTGTTAAGCGATCTCAATAAAGAGTAACGGCCTCCGCAGAGGCCGTCAGGGTTACAGGGCTTTCAGGATTGCATCCACGCTGGCTTTGGCGTCACCAAACAGCATGTGGGTATTTTCTTTGAAGAACAGCGGGTTTTGCACGCCAGCATAGCCGGTGTTCATCGAGCGTTTAAAGACAATCACGTTCTGTGCTTTCCACACTTCCAGCACAGGCATACCAGCAATCGGACTCTTCGGATCATCCTGCGCCGCCGGGTTAACCGTATCGTTAGCGCCAATCACCAGCACAGTATCGGTATCAGCAAAGTCATCGTTGATCTCGTCCATTTCCAGCACGATGTCATACGGCACTTTCGCTTCTGCCAGCAATACGTTCATATGCCCCGGTAATCGACCTGCAACCGGGTGAATACCGAAACGCACATTGATACCACGGGCACGCAATTTCTCGGTGATTTCTGCTACCGGATATTGTGCCTGCGCGACCGCCATGCCGTAGCCTGGGGTGATGATCACCGAGTGCGAATTTTTCAGCAATTCTGCCGTCTCTTCCGCAGTGATTTCGCGGTGCTCGCCCACTTCCTGATCGTCACCGGTGGAAGAACCATCTGTGCCGAAACCACCTGCAATGACGCTGATAAAGGAACGGTTCATCGCCTTACACATGATGTAAGAAAGGATGGCACCAGAAGAACCGACCAGCGCACCGGTCACAATTAGCAGGTCATTACTGAGCATAAAGCCCGCCGCTGCCGCTGCCCAACCAGAATAAGAGTTCAGCATCGACACCACCACGGGCATATCTGCGCCACCGATGGAAGCCACCAAATGCCAGCCGAAAACCAACGCAATGGCGGTCATTATCAGCAATGCCAGAACTTGCAGGCCAACGCTTTCAGTGCGAACAAACACAATCAGCAGCAGGAAGGAAACAACCAGTGCCGCCAGGTTCATTTTGTGACGGTTTGGCAGCATCAGCGGTTTAGACGAAATTTTACCGCACAGCTTACCGAACGCCACGACTGACCCCGTGAAGGTTACCGCACCGATGAAGATGCCGAGGAACACTTCCGTCAGGTGAATATTCACCAGAATCGGCGCCATTTCCGCGTCGTGATGCAGATAGCTGTTAAAACCAACCAACACCGCCGCCAGACCAACGAAGCTATGCAGGATCGCCACCAGTTCCGGCATTTCGGTCATTTCAACCTTCTTCGCCAGACGGATACCAATCGCCCCACCGATGACCATTGCCAGTAAGATCCAGCCAACGTTGCCAGTATCCGGTCCAAAGATAGTTGCAATTAAAGCAATCGCCATCCCGGCGATACCGAGGTTGTTACCCCGGCGAGACGTTTCATGTTTTGAAAGCCCGGCCAGACTGAAGATAAACAGGATCGCGGCAACAATGTATGCAGCTGTAACTAATCCTCCAGACATATGTTACCCCTTAGTTTTTGCGAAACATTTTCAGCATACGCTGAGTCACGGTGAAGCCACCGAAAATATTAATGCTGGCTATAAGCACCGCGATAAAACTAAGGAAGCTAACCCAGCCGCCCTGGCTAATCTGTAAAAGTGCTCCGACAACAATAATCCCTGAAATCGCATTGGTGACCGACATCAATGGTGTATGTAGCGCGTGCGAAACATTCCACACCACGTAATAGCCCACAACGCACGCCAGCGCGAACACGGTGAAGTGTCCGAGGAACTCTTTCGGTGCAACATTCGCCAGCCAACCGAAAAGGATAATTGCCAGCGCCATCAAGGCGTATTTACGCCACGGCGAACAGGCACATTTTTCCTCGGTTTTGACTTCCGGTGCTGCTTTTTGTGCCGCCTGCGGCTGAGCTGATACCTGAATCGGCGGTGCCGGCCAGGTAATTTCGCCCGCACGGATCACGGTCACGCCGCGAATCACCACATCATCAAAATCAACAGTGATGTTGCCGTCTTTCTCTTTGCACAACAATTTCAGCAGATTGACGAGGTTGGTGCCATAAAGCTGTGAGGATTGCGTCGGCAGACGCCCCGGAAGATCGGTATAACCAATGACTTTGACGCCATTTTCAGTGGTGAAGATTTGCCCCGGCACGGTGTATTCACAGTTACCGCCGTTTTGTGCTGCCAGATCGACAATCACACTGCCCGACTTCATGGAGTCCACCATTTCACGGGTAATCAGTTTCGGTGCCGGTTTGCCTGGAATAAGCGCAGTGGTAACAATGATATCGACGTCTTTTGCCTGCGCAGCAAAAAGCTCCATTTCCGCTTTGATGAACGCTTCCGACATCACTTTGGCATAGCCATCGCCGCTGCCTGCTTCCTCTTTAAAATCCAGTTCAAGGAATTCCGCGCCCATACTCTGAACTTGTTCTTTCACTTCCGGACGAGTATCGAACGCACGCACAATTGCGCCGAGGCTGTTTGCTGCACCAATGGCCGCCAGACCAGCAACACCCGCACCAATCACCATGACTTTTGCCGGCGGCACTTTACCTGCCGCAGTGATTTGTCCGGTAAAAAAGCGACCAAACTCATGAGCTGCTTCGACAATAGCGCGATAACCTGCGATATTCGCCATCGAACTTAACGCGTCCAGCGACTGGGCGCGAGAAATACGCGGTACGGAGTCCATCGCCATCACGGTGACGTTACGTTCCGCAAGTTTTTGCATTAGCTCCGGATTCTGCGCAGGCCAGATAAAACTTACCAGCGTTGTACCTGGATTCAGTAGTGCAATTTCATCATCTAACGGTGCATTGACCTTCAGAATGATCTCTGACTGCCAGACGTTATTCCCTTCTACTATTTCAGCGCCCGCTTGCACAAACGCTTTATCGTCAAAACTCGCCAGTTGACCCGCGCCGCTCTCTACCGCGACGGTAAAACCTAGTTTCAGCAACTGTTCCACTGTTTTTGGCGTTGCTGCAACACGGGTTTCATTGGTTAACCGTTCTCTTGGTATGCCAATTCGCATGATATTCCCTTCCATCGGTTTTATTGATGATGGTTTGCCTGTGTTTCAAGTACACAAGCCGCTCATGAACGAGCTAAATGTTACTCCGTTAAAATAAATTAGTAACAAACGTCTATAACGTACTGAAAATAATGCCTGTGATCTAGCGCCAAAAATCAGTATCTCGGCGTTAACTCGAAAAATATTAACGATTCAGCCTTGATAGTGGGATAAACACCATAGAACACAGGATAAGGGGCGATAATTGTCTTCGATAGCCAGGTAAAACATGAGATCACCCCGTCGCAAGCCGCCAGTTAACATTAAATTAACTTATACAATTCAGCCATTTCAGCCATTTTATGTTACTGCGGTTACTTTTTAATCACAGATGGTTATTCGAACAGGTTTAACATCAAATCAAGAAGTCTGATATGAAAAATCACGCAGACAGTTACACCGTTTAAATGCAATAATCAGCCACGTTTCTCGTTAATAACAATACCAGTACCTGGTTTGCGCAAGGCGAAGGATTATTTTTATGAAGCTTAAGAACACCCTCCTGGCGTCGGCACTGCTTTCTGCTACGGCATTCTCCGTTAACGCAGCAACAGAACTGACACCGGAGCAAGCGGCAGCGGTTAAACCTTTTGACCGTGTAGTGGTTACCGGACGTTTCAATGCCATTGGCGAGGCGGTCAAAGCCGTATCCCGCCGCGCTGATAAAGAAGGCGCAGCCTCTTTTTATGTTGTCGATACGTCAGATTTCGGTAACAGCGGTAACTGGCGTGTGGTCGCTGACCTCTATAAAGCCGATGCTGAAAAAGCAGAAGAAACAAGTAATCGCGTAATTAACGGTGTTGTCGAACTGCCGAAAGATCAGGCTGTTCTGATAGAACCCTTTGACACGGTCACTGTCCAGGGCTTCTATCGTAGCCAGCCAGAAGTCAATGACGCCATCACCAAAGCGGCGAAAGCAAAAGGCGCATACTCTTTCTATATTGTTCGTCAAATCGATGCCAACCAGGGCGGTAACCAGCGCATTACGGCCTTCATCTATAAAAAAGATGCTAAGAAACGCGTAGTACAAAGCCCGGATGTGATCCCGGCGGATTCCGACGCGGGACGTGCAGCCCTGGCGGCCGGTGGCGAAGCTGCGAAGAAAGTTGAAATCCCAGGCGTTGCCACTACTGCATCACCAAGTTCCGAAGTCGGTCGCTTCTTTGAAACCCAGTCATCAAAAGGCGGGCGTTACACTGTCACGCTACCTGACGGCACTAAAGTAGAAGAACTGAACAAAGCGACCGCAGCGATGATGGTGCCGTTCGACAGCATTAAGTTCTCAGGTAACTACGGCAACATGACCGAAGTCTCCTACCAGGTTGCTAAACGTGCCGCGAAGAAAGGGGCTAAGTATTACCACATCACCCGCCAGTGGCAGGAACGTGGCAATAACCTGACCATCAGCGCAGACCTGTATAAATAACTATTCAGTATCACGATAAGGCGGCTTTATGCCGCCTTTAGCATTATTAGCCACAAATTTTCCCCTAACCATTGCATGACGATACATCTCTTCGTAAAATCCCGCGCCTTAGTGACAAACACCATTTTTATGCGTTTTGTCCTAATATTTATTCTTCCAAACACGTTTTGATCACTGGATACAGATGGAAAAGAAACTGGGACTGAGCGCGCTCACTGCGCTGGTATTAAGCTCAATGCTGGGCGCAGGTGTTTTCAGTCTGCCGCAAAATATGGCGGCGGTAGCCAGCCCGGCAGCATTATTGATCGGCTGGGGTATCACCGGCGCAGGGATTTTATTACTGGCCTTCGCTATGCTGATCCTGACGCGTATTCGTCCCGATCTTGACGGCGGTATCTTTACCTATGCCCGTGAAGGGTTTGGCGAACTGATTGGTTTCTGCTCCGCATGGGGATACTGGCTGTGCGCAGTTATCGCCAACGTCTCCTATCTGGTGATCGTCTTTTCCGCATTGAGTTTCTTCACCGATACGCCGGAATTGCGCCTGTTTGGCGATGGCAATACCTGGCAATCGATTGTCGGTGCATCCGCCTTATTATGGATTGTTCACTTTTTGATCCTGCGCGGCGTGCAGACTGCTGCCAGCATTAACCTGGTGGCTACGCTGGCAAAATTATTGCCGCTAGGTCTGTTTATTGTTCTGGCGATGATGATGTTCAAACTGGACACCTTCAAACTCGACTTCACTGGCCTTGCACTTGGTATACCGGTATGGGAACAGGTGAAAAACACAATGTTGATCACACTGTGGGTATTCATTGGCGTGGAAGGTGCAGTGGTGGTTTCTGCGCGAGCGCGTAATAAACATGATGTCGGCAAAGCAACACTTCTGGCGGTACTTTCCGCGCTGGGCGTTTATTTACTGGTAACTCTGCTTTCGCTGGGGGTGGTAGCACGCCCTGAACTGGCTGAAATCCGTAATCCCTCTATGGCCGGCCTGATGGTGAAAATGATGGGGCCGTGGGGTGAGATTATCATCGCTGCCGGACTGATCGTTTCCGTTTGCGGCGCGTACTTAAGCTGGACCATTATGGCGGCAGAAGTCCCCTTCCTGGCTGCCACTCATAAAGCATTCCCGCGCATTTTTGCTCGCCAGAATGCGCAAGCTGCGCCGTCTGCCTCACTGTGGCTGACCAACATCTGCGTGCAAATTTGCCTGGTACTCATCTGGCTAACCGGTTCCGATTACAACACATTGCTCACCATCGCCTCAGAAATGATTCTGGTGCCCTATTTCCTGGTTGGCGCGTTCCTGCTGAAAACCGCTACCCGTCCACTGCATAAAGCAGTAGGTATCGGTGCCTGCATTTATGGCTTATGGTTATTGTACGCCTCTGGCCCAATGCACCTGCTGTTGTCCGTCGTTCTGTATGCACCTGGGCTTCTGGTGTTCCTGTACGCGCGTAAAACGCATACACATGATAATGTACTGAATCGTCAGGAAATGGTGTTAATTAGCATGTTGTTAATTGCCGCAGTTCCGGCGACCTGGATGCTGGTGGGATAACGTTCGTCCCATCGTTGGATAGCAAAGGAGATAACGATGGGTAAAACCCACCCCTTGCCAATATTAATTACTGGCGGAGGCCGTCGCATTGGCCTCGCCCTCGCCTGGCATTTCATTAATCAAAAGCAACCGGTGATTGTCAGCTATCGGACGCGCTATCCTGCCATTGATGGACTGATTAATGCGGGTGCGCAATGTATTCAGGCTGATTTTTCAACCAACGACGGTGTGATGGCGTTTGCCGATGAAGTATTAAAAAGCACCCATGGCCTGCGTGCTATTTTGCACAACGCCAGCGCGTGGATGGCTGAAAAACCAGGTACGCCACTGACTGACGTGCTGGCCTGCATGATGCAAATCCACGTTAATACCCCATACCTTCTTAACCACGCTCTGGAAAGATTACTGCGTGGGCACGGACACGCCGCCAGCGATATCATTCACTTTACCGATTATGTGGTGGAGCGCGGAAGCGACAAACATGTTGCCTATGCTGCGAGCAAAGCGGCGCTGGATAATATGACACGCTCGTTTGCCCGCAAGCTGGCACCGGAAGTGAAAGTGAATTCTATCGCGCCATCGCTGATCCTGTTTAATGAGCATGATGATGCTGAATATCGTCAACAGGCGCTGAATAAATCACTGATGAAAACCGCACCAGGCGAGAAAGAAGTGATCGACCTGGTCGATTATTTACTCACCAGTTGCTTTGTTACCGGACGCAGTTTTCCGCTTGATGGCGGTCGACATCTGCGTTAATGCAGCTTCATCCAGCATATAATCAACACCCATGCGCTTATCCCCCAGCACGCAACGGAACCCACAAAAGCGGCGGGCAAGCGCATTATTCCGGTGAAATACCACAGCGACGCCAGGTAAATAAAATAGGGAATAATCGACCACATGCTGAAAATGATGGTTGCGCGTAAGGCTTCAATGCCGCGTTCGCTGGCAACAATATAATGCGCAATAAGCGCAAAGGTCGGGAAAAGCGGAATCAGCCCGGCGATATAGTAATTTTTCGTTTTTGCTAATACACCAATTAACACCACCACCAGCGCACCAAGCGCGGCTTTGATTACCAGCCCCATCTTTTTACCTTAACACTTCCATAACAAGTCATCCGTAGAATACCTGATGAAAACTTGTTTAGGAACGATTGATAGTAAGTAAAAACAACGCGGTGTATTGTGACGTTTTTATATCTACCGTGAATAATATGAACACTATCGTATTTGTGGAAGATGATGCGGAAGTCGGTTCACTGATTGCCGCGTATTTGGCGAAACATGATATACAGGTAACCATTGAACCTCGCGGCGACCATGCAGAAGAAACAATTCTGCGGGAAAATCCGGATTTGGTGCTCCTCGATATCATGCTACCAGGCAAGGACGGCATGACTGTCTGTCGTGATTTACGCACTAAATGGAGCGGGCCTATAGTTCTGCTGACATCTCTCGATAGTGATATGAACCACATTCTGGCTCTGGAAATGGGCGCCTGCGACTATATTCTCAAAACAACGCCCCCCGCAGTCCTGCTGGCGCGGTTACGTTTACATTTGCGTCAGAACGAGCAAACCACGCTGACCAAAGGTATACAAGAAGCACCTCTTACTCCTTATAAGGCATTGCATTTCGGCACGTTAACCATCGATCCCATTAACCGTGTAGTTACGCTTGCTGACTGCGAAATTTCACTCTCTACCGCCGATTTTGAACTGCTCTGGGAATTAGCCACCCACGCGGGGCAAATTATGGACAGAGATGCGTTGTTGAAAAATTTACGCGGCGTCAGTTACGACGGTCTGGATCGTAGCGTGGACGTGGCTATTTCGCGGTTAAGAAAAAAACTGCGCGATAACGCTGCCGAACCTTATCGCATTAAAACCGTGCGAAACAAAGGCTATCTCTTTGCGCCTCATGCGTGGGAATAAGCGATGAAAAAACTGTTTATCCAGTTTTATCTTCTACTGTTTGTCTGCTTTCTGGTGATGTCCCTACTGGTTGGGCTGGTGTACAAATTTACCGCCGAACGCGCGGGCAAACAGTCGCTGGATGATTTGATGAACAGTTCTCTATACCTGATGCGTAGCGAATTGCGCGAGATCCCCCCACACGACTGGGGAAAAACGCTGAAAGAGATGGATTTAAATCTCTCTTTTGATCTGCGCGTCGAACCGTTGAGTAAATATCATCTCGATGAAATCTCCATGCATCGACTGCGTGGCGGCGAAATTGTCGCCCTGGACGATCAGTACACATTCTTACAGCGTATACCGCGCAGCCACTACGTGCTGGCAGTCGGTCCCGTGCCTTATCTTTATTACCTCCATCAAATGCGATTACTGGATATCGCGCTGATCGCTTTTATTGCCATCTCCCTCGCCTTTCCCGTGTTTATCTGGATGCGTCCGCACTGGCAGGACATGTTAAAACTGGAAGCAGCGGCGCAACGATTTGGCGATGGGCATCTCAATGAACGTATTCACTTTGATGAAGGTTCGAGTTTTGAACGGCTTGGCGTGGCGTTTAACCAGATGGCGGATAATATCAACGCCTTGATTGCCAGTAAAAAACAGCTTATTGACGGTATCGCCCACGAACTGCGAACGCCGTTAGTGCGCCTGCGTTATCGACTGGAGATGAGCGAAAATCTGAGCGCAACAGAATCTCAGGCGTTGAATCGCGATATCAGCCAACTGGAAGCCTTAATTGAAGAGTTGCTGACTTATGCCCGACTCGATCGCCCGCAAAATGAGCTCCATCTTAGCGAACCAGACCTGCCGTTGTGGCTGTCAACGCATCTGGCCGACATTCAGGCACTAACTCCCGATAAAACGGTACGGATAAAAACCATCATGCAAGGTCATTATGCGGCGTTGGATATGCGCTTGATGGAGCGCGTGCTGGATAACTTGCTCAATAATGCCCTGCGCTACTGCCATTCAACAGTCGAAACCAGCCTGCTACTGGCAGGAAACAAAGCGACATTAATTGTTGAAGATGATGGTGCAGGGATTGCACCACAGGATCGAGAGCATATCTTTGAACCCTTTGTTCGCCTCGACCCCAGCCGTGACCGTGCAACCGGCGGCTGCGGGCTGGGACTGGCAATTGTCCACTCAATTGCACTGGCAATGGGCGGCACGGTTAATTGTGACACCAGCGAACTGGGCGGCGCCCGCTTCTCGTTTAGCTGGCCGTTATGGCACAACATTGCGCAATTTACCTCTGCCTGACGCTACGCGCACGGTGGTCAAGTCGTCGCCAATGTGCTATAACATAAGTATGTTGTAACTAAAGTGGTGATTTTATGGCTCGTTACGATCTCGTAGATCGACTCAATACTACCTTTCGCCAGATGGAGCAAGAACTGGCCGCATTTGCCGCTGAGCTTGAACAGCACAAGTTGCTGGTTGCCCGGGTATTCTCTTTACCGGAAGTCAAAAAAGAGGATGAGCATAATCCGCTGAATTGCATTGAAGTTAAGCAACATCTCGGCAAAGAGGCGCAGGCGCTCGCGCTACGTCATTTCCGCCATTTGTTTATTCAGCAACAGTCTGAAAATCGCAGCAGCAAGGCCGCTGTTCGTCTGCCCGGCGTGTTGTGTTATCAGGTTGATAACCTTTCACAAGCGGCGCTGGTAAGTCATATCCAGCGCATCAATCAACTTAAAACCACTTTCGAGCATATCGTCACGGTTGAGTCAGAACTTCCTACGGCGGCGCGTTTTGAATGGGTGCATCGCCATTTGCCGGGGCTGATCACACTGAACGCTTACCGCACCCTCACCGTTCTGCATGACCCCGCAACTTTACGTTTTGGCTGGGCGAATAAACATATCATTAAGAATTTGCATCGTGATGAAGTGCTGGCGCAGCTGGAAAAAAGTCTGAAATCACCCCGCAGCGTCGCACCGTGGACGCGTGAGGAGTGGCAGGGAAAACTGGAGCGTGAATATCAGGATATTGCTGCCCTGCCACAGGACGTGAAGTTAAAAATCAAACGTCCGGTAAAGGTGCAGCCGATTGCCCGCGTCTGGTACAAGGGAGATCAAAAACAGGTACAACACGCCTGCCCTACGCCGCTTATTGCACTGATTAATCGGGATAATGGCGCGGGCGTACCGGACGTTGGCGAGTTGTTGAATTACGATGCCGACAATGTGCAGCACCGTTATAAACCGCAGGCGCAGCCGCTTCGTTTGATCATTCCACGGCTGCACCTGTATGTTGCAGATTAACGCCCGGATTTCATGCTGCCGACCATCTGTTCTGGTCGTACCCAGCTGTCAAACTCGGCTTCGCTAAGATAGCCCAGCGCAAGGGCTGCAGCTTTTAAGGTCAGCCCTTCTTTATGCGCTTTTTTTGCAATCTCGGCGGCTCTGTCATAGCCAATGTGGGTGTTGAGTGCGGTCACCAGCATCAGCGATTCATTGAGTAATTGATTGATTCGCTCACGATTCGGCTCAATCCCCACTGCACAGTGTTTGTTAAAACTTTCCATGCCATCTGCCAGCAAGCGTACCGATTGCAGGAAATTGTAGATAACCATCGGGCGGAAGACGTTCAGTTCAAAGTTTCCGGAAGCGCCACCCATGTTGATCGCCACGTCGTTCCCCATCACCTGACAGCAAAGCATGGTTAACGCTTCACACTGCGTTGGGTTCACTTTCCCAGGCATGATTGAACTGCCCGGCTCGTTTTCCGGGATTGAGATTTCACCAATTCCGCAGCGAGGGCCAGATGCCAGCCAACGAACGTCATTGGCAATTTTCATCAGTGACGCAGCCAACCCTTTCAAGGCGCCGTGCGCCTGAACCAGCGCATCACAGGTCGCCAGAGCTTCAAATTTGTTCGGCGCGGTAACAAACGGCGCGCAGGTAATTACCGAAAGTTCATCCGCAACGCGACGCGCATATTCCGGATGAGTGTTCAGCCCCGTCCCTACTGCTGTACCACCCAGCGCCAGTTCCGCCACGTGCGGCAGACTGTACTCGATATGTTTGAGATTATGCTCCAGCATCGCTACCCAGCCAGAAATCTCCTGCCCCAGCGTCAGCGGCGTGGCGTCCTGCAAGTGGGTACGACCAATTTTGACGATATCGGCAAATGCACGCGATTTTTCACTCAGCGTCTGTGTCAGGGTTTTAAGCTGCGGAATGAGTTGCTTGCGCAGCGCCAGCAGCGCCGCAACGTGCATCGCCGTCGGAAAGACATCGTTGGAACTTTGGCTTTTGTTCACGTCGTCATTAGGGTGAACTTTACGTTCCATCCCGCGCACGCCGCCGAGCAATTCGCTCGCGCGGTTAGCCAGCACTTCGTTCATATTCATATTGCTTTGCGTACCGGAACCGGTCTGCCAGATAGCCAGCGGAAATTCATCGTCATGCTGTCCCGCCAGCACTTCATCTGCCGCCTGACGAATGGCACTCGCTTTCTCTTCAGACAGCAAGCCTAAATCTTCATTAACTTTTGCCGCTGCGCGCTTGGTTAGCGCCAGCGCATGAATCAGTGAGGTTGGCATTTTCTCCGTCGAAATGCGGAAATGCTCCAGCGAGCGTTGAGTTTGTGCGCCCCACAGCTTATCTGCCGGGACATCGATCGCACCCATCGAATCTTTTTCGCTGCGTACTGTTTTCATGGACTGCTCCTCACCTGATTAATTTTTTCTTTCTGTTTTGCTTACGTTAAGCAACTTTTAGCTCACTCATTATTTACTATTTGATAACAAATGTTTGGTCTTTCGTGCCATGTAAAAAAGCCGCCCCGAAGGGCGGCTCTGTTTATTTCACGCAGCGGGTGCACTGCGTGAGCTGTATCTGCTGGAAGAAGTCATTTCCTTTATCATCCACAAGAATAAACGCCGGGAAATCTTCCACTTCAATTTTCCAGATCGCTTCCATTCCCAGTTCAGGATACTCAACACATTCCAGACTCTTAATACTGCCCTGCGCCAGCACTGCCGCCGGGCCGCCAATACTGCCGAGGTAGAAGCCACCGTGTTTTTTACAGGCATCCGTCACCTGCTGGCTGCGGTTGCCTTTCGCCAGCATGATCATACTTCCGCCCTGCGCTTGCAGTTGATCGACATAAGAATCCATCCGTCCGGCGGTCGTTGGGCCAAGAGAACCGGAAGCATAACCTTCTGGCGTTTTTGCCGGACCCGCGTAGTAAATCGGGTGATCTTTGATGTATTGCGGTAGCCCTTCGCCGTTGTCCATGCGCTCTTTCAGTTTGGCGTGGGCAATATCACGACCGACGATAATCGTGCCGTTAAGCGATAAGCGCGTAGAAACGGGATACTGCGACAACTGTGCGAGGATCTCTTTCATCGGACGGTTAAGGTCAACGCGAACCGCTTCGCCTTCTCCCGCTTTGCGCAGCTCTTCCGGAATATATTTGCCTGGATTATGTTCCAGTTTTTCGATCCAGATCCCCTGACGGTTGATCTTCGCTTTGATATTACGGTCAGCAGAACAGGAGACGCCCATTCCGACCGGGCAGGATGCACCATGACGCGGCAGGCGAATCACGCGGATGTCGTGAGCGAAGTATTTACCACCAAACTGCGCGCCCAGTCCAAGATTTTGCGCTTCGATCAGCAATTCTTTTTCCAGCGCCACATCGCGGAACGCCTGACCGTGCTCATTCCCTTCCGTTGGCAGTTCGTCATAGTATTTAGCGGAAGCCAGTTTCACCGTTTTAAGGTTAGTTTCCGCAGACGTTCCGCCAATAACGAACGCAATATGATACGGAGGACACGCCGCCGTACCCAGCGTGCGCATTTTCTCAACCAGGTAATTTTTCAGTTTCCCCGGCGTCAATAACGCTTTGGTTTCCTGATAGAGATACGTCTTGTTTGCCGAACCGCCACCTTTGGCGATACAGAGGAATTTGTACTCGTCGCCATCAACGGCATAAAGATCGATCTGCGCTGGCAGATTGGTGCCGGTATTCACCTCTTTATACATATCCAGCGGCGCGTTTTGCGAGTAGCGCAGATTATCTTCGATATAAGTGTTATAGACACCGCGCGCCAGCGCCGCTTCGTCACCGCCACCGGTCCATACGCGCTGCCCTTTTTTACCAACGATAATCGCGGTGCCAGTGTCCTGACAGGTTGGCAGAACGCCTTTTGCCGCGATATCGGAGTTACGCAGGAATTGCAGCGCCACATATTTATCATTTTCGCTGGCTTCCGGGTCACGCAGAATGTCGGCCACCTGTTGTTGGTGAGCCGGACGCAGCATAAACGACGCATCATGAAACGCCTGACGCGCCAACAGAGTTAACGCTTCGGGTGCGACTTTCAAAATCTCCTGCCCTTCAAATTCAGATACGCTAACGTGTTCGCTGGTCAGCAGGTAATACTCGGTATCATCTTTTTTGAGTGGGAAAGGAGCCTGATAATGAAAGGGTTTGTTTGACATTGTTCTCTCACTTACTGCCTGGTTTGGTTATGCTCTGGGCGGGTGTTCCGTTGCCCTGTTAAAAGCGAGTAACAATATCCTACACACTTTTTTAACAAAAACTGAGACAAGTACGACTTTTTGCGGCTCCAGGTTACTTCCCGTAGGATTCTTGCTTTAATAGCGGGATTAATTTCCACATTTAAACAGGGATTGATCATGCAAAAACTCATTAACTCAGTGCAAAACTATGCCTGGGGCAGCAAAACGGCGTTGACTGAACTTTATGGTATGGAAAATCCGTCCAGCCAACCGATGGCCGAGCTGTGGATGGGGGCACATCCGAAAAGCAGTTCCCGTGTGCACAATGCTGCCGGAGATATCGTTTCACTGCGTGATGTGATTGAGAGTGACAAATCGACTCTGCTTGGAGAGGCCGTTGCCAAACGCTTTGGCGAACTGCCTTTCCTGTTCAAAGTATTATGCGCAGCTCAGCCGCTCTCCATTCAGGTTCATCCGAACAAACGCAATTCTGAAATCGGTTTTGCTAAAGAAAATGCCGCAGGTATTCCGATGGATGCCGCCGAGCGTAACTATAAAGATCCTAACCACAAGCCGGAGCTGGTTTTTGCCCTGACACCATTCCTCGCGATGAACGCGTTTCGTGAGTTCTCCGAGATTGTCTCCCTGCTCCAGCCTGTCGCGGGCGCGCATCCGGCGATTGCTCACTTTTTACAGCAGCCCAGTGCAGAACGTTTAAGCGACCTGTTCGCCAGCCTGTTGAATATGCAGGGTGAAGAAAAATCCCGCGCGCTGGCGATTTTAAAATCGGCCCTCGACAGCCAGCAGGGTGAACCGTGGCAAACGATTCGTTTAATTTCTGAATTTTACCCGGATGACAGCGGTCTGTTCTCCCCGCTGTTGCTGAATGTGGTGAAACTGAACCCTGGCGAAGCGATGTTCCTGTTCGCTGAAACACCGCACGCCTACCTGCAAGGCGTGGCGCTGGAAGTGATGGCGAACTCTGATAACGTGCTGCGTGCGGGTCTGACGCCAAAATATATTGATATTCCTGAGCTGGTTGCCAACGTGAAGTTCGAAGCCAAACCAGCTAACCAGTTGTTGACCCAGCCGGTGAAGCAAGGTGCAGAACTGGACTTCCCGATTCCAGTGGATGATTTTGCCTTCTCGCTGCATGATCTTAGTGATAAAGAAACCACTATCAGCCAGCAAAGTGCCGCCATTTTGTTCTGCGTTGAAGGTGAAGCAACTCTGTGTAAAGGTTCTCAGCAGTTACCGCTTAAACCGGGTGAATCAGCGTTTATTGCCGCCAACGAGTCACCGGTGACAGTGAAAGGCCACGGACGTTTAGCCCGTGTTTACAACAAGCTGTAAGAGCTTACTGAAAAAATTAACATCTCTTGCTAAGCTTATTAAAGGCTTATAACACTTCAGGCGGCCAGTCCGCCTGATTTCATTTTATGGATAATCACTATGAATAAATCGCTGGTAGCGGTAGGCGTCATTGTTGCGCTCGGCGTAGTCTGGACAGGCGGCGCATGGTACACAGGCAAGAAAATAGAAACCCATCTCGAGGACATGGTCGCGCAGGCGAATGCGCAACTTAAACTGACGGCTCCTGAATCCAACCTGGAAGTGAGTTATCAAAACTATCATCGCGGCGTGTTCAGCAGCCAGTTACAGCTGGTGGTGAAACCCGTTGCCGGGAAAGAAAATCCGTGGATTAAAAGCGGTCAGAGCGTCATCTTCAACGAATCGGTTGATCATGGTCCCTTTCCCCTGGCCCAGCTTAAAAAACTGAATCTGATCCCGTCGATGGCGTCGATTCAAACCACGCTTGTCAACAACAATGTGAGCAAGCCACTGTTTGATATGGCAAAAGGAGAAACACCTTTTGAGATTAACTCCCGCATTGGTTACAGCGGTGATTCCAGCTCAGATATCTCTCTCAAGCCACTGAATTACGAACAAAAAGATGAAAAAGTCGCCTTTAGCGGCGGCGAGTTCCAGTTAAATGCTGACAGAGACGGCAAAGCTATCTCCCTTTCCGGGGAGGCACAAAGCGGCCGGGTGGATGCGGTTAACGAATACAACCAGAAAGTGCAGTTGACCTTTAATAATCTGAAAACCGACGGTTCCAGCACACTGGCAAGTTTTGGTGAGCGCGTGGGTAACCAAAAACTGTCACTGGAAAAAATGACCATTTCGGTAGAAGGCAAAGAACTGGCACTGCTGGAAGGCATGGAGATCAGCGGTAAATCAGACCTGGTCAATGACGGTAAAACGATCAATAGCCAACTGGATTACTCGCTAAACAGCCTGAAAGTACAGAATCAGGATCTGGGCAGCGGCAAGCTGACTTTAAAAGTTGGTCAGATTGATGGCGAAGCCTGGCACCAGTTTAGCCAGCAATATAACGCGCAAACCCAGGCTCTGCTGGCACAGCCAGAGATTGCCAACAATCCCGAACTTTATCAGGAGAAAGTGACGGAAGCCTTCTTTAGCGCCCTGCCGCTGATGTTGAAAGGCGATCCGGTGATAACTGTCGCTCCGTTAAGCTGGAAAAACAGTCAGGGTGAAAGTGCGCTGAATCTGTCGCTGTTCCTGAAAGATCCGGCAACGACTAAAGAAGCGCCGCAGACACTGGCTCAGGAAGTTGATCGCTCGGTTAAGTCTCTGGAGGCAAAACTAACCATTCCGGTCGATATGGCAACTGAGCTGATGACCCAGGTAGCGAAGCTGGAAGGTTATCAGGAAGATCAAGCGAAAAAACTGGCGAAACAGCAAGTTGAAGGAGCATCAGCAATGGGGCAGATGTTCCGTCTGACCACCTTGCAGGACAATACCATCACCACCAGCCTGCAATATGCTAACGGTCAGATCACGTTAAACGGGCAGAAAATGCCACTGGAAGATTTTGTTGGGATGTTTGCGATGCCGGCATTAAACGTTCCGGCTGTACCCGCTATTCCGCAGCAGTAATTCACAGCCAAAACGCCGGAGATTTTTCTCTCCGGCGTTATTTCTTACTTCAACATAAAGTCATACTGAATACTCATTTTCACATCCCAGTAATTCAGGCGATCGCCCAGCGCACTGCCATCGCGCTTTTCCCGCCCTTTATCGGCGGCAAGAAAGAAATTCATCCCTTGTAACGGCCCTTCGCTGACCCGATAGTTCATACCACCTAAGATACCCGCGCCTTCAATCCGCACATCTCGTTTACTGGATTCATAGCCGCGAGTCACAATCGGTGCAAATGTCAGCGTAAATTGCGGAGTTACACGGTAGTTGACACCTAATTGCCAGGACTGCATTCCTTCACGGTTACGATCAAGACTTAATGAAAAGGGATAGCCAATGTCGGTATCCACCACGGCACCATTCATTGCATGGCGCAAATAACCACCACTGCCAAATACGCTTCCCCACGGCGCATTCCAGGTCAATTGTCCACTAACCAACGCCGTTTCATTGGGCTGGCTGGTATTACGACTTAAACCTTCGAGCTGCGCGTAAAAGCCGAGCAACTCCCCTTTCAACGTATAATTCGGGTCGAGCGGTATGCTTTTCTCAAGAATACTTTGTATCTGATTGGAAACATCTTTCTGTACCGATGCCCCCAGAGAATAGCGACTGGTATTATCATGCCAACTGGCGGCTAAAAAAGAACGTGCGCGATGTTTATCGTATTTTCCCGTCTGGCTGTTATACACCCCTTCATCACGAATACCGGTTGTTGAATCAGTCCATAAAAATACTCGTGAACGCCACATTCCCCACAGATCAATATTTGGCGTTAAAGCCCAATAACCTAATGCTCCTTCAGAAACAGTCGGTAATGTACGTTGCGAACTGCCAGCCATTAACGGAATACGATAAGGTAAGCTACCATAACTATAATCCGTCCCGAAGCGACCTAATTTAAGCAGGCTATTTTCACTGGGTTTTATTTTTACTGCCCCCAGGGCAAAGCCAAAACTTTTATCACCATCAAGATACCACCGGGTACTCATATCAGCACGAGCACCTAATTTATAAACATAATACGCCCCGCCTTCAACGCCAATAATATTGGAATAATAACCACTATTGAAATCGAGCAATCCTCCCTGTACCCATGCGTAAATGTCTCTTCCCGCGCCAGCACTGGGCTTATCAGCCCTGCGCAATTCGTTTTTCAGTCTGATGCGTAGTCCCGCTTCATCGTCAGCCAGTTGCGCCGCGTAAGCAGAGGTAAGGCCAGAGGCAGCCGTCAGGCAAATAACGGCCATGGCCACTATTTTTCTCATAGTTGCACCTTTGATGTTCTGATTATTTTTATTGAATATTAATTAGTGATATCGCTGATTAATTGCTGCTGCACTTTTTTACGATTATCAATTTCAACCACGATTTCTTTGAATTTTTTATCCGTGAGCGGATAAAACCAGATAATGACGAATGCCAGTAGCATAAATCCGCAAGGTATTAAGGCTATTGATGTACGGATGCCCATAATAACTTCCGGCGTTTGCGCCTGATTGGCGATATATCCGCTTAATCCCAAAATAAAGGCGGGAATTGAACCGCCTATTGCCTGGCCGCATTTGCGGGTAAATGAGAATAGCGAATAGGTAAGCCCTTCAATTCGCACGCCGGTCAGGTATTCACCGTATTCTACGGTATCAGCTTCCAGCGCCCACATCACGGTCATGGTAACGCCCTGACCAATTGAAGCGATGGCTAACGCGACCAACGCCACTGGCAGCGACCAGACGGAAACCCAGAAGAACAGCAAATAACCGCAGGTCCCCAGCAGAGCGCCAATCAGGAAAGTATTCTTTTTACCGATCCTGGCGACCATTCCTGGCACCAGCGGTGCCGACGCCACTGTACCGACCAGGTTTTGCACCAGTACCAGTACAGTAAACAGACCGGTGTCATTCAGCACATAGCGAACATAGAACAACGACGATGCGCTGACCGCGAAGGTCGAAATCAGCACACACAGTGCACCGATGCACAACATAAACAGCGGACGATTCCGTTTCAGCGTTTGCAGACTGATCTTCAAGGACGGCTGCGCCACGATACGTACCACATTCTCACGCGTCGATTTGAAGCAGATGAAGTAAAGCACCATACCGGCAATTGCCAGTACAATCGTCCAGAAATGGTACACCGACACCATCTCCTCCGGGCTGGAGTTTTTAATGCTCGGTCCTATCAGAAAAGCCAGACAGACAAATGTCAGCGAAGCGGCAATTCCTCGAGCCGCGCCCAGACGGGCGCGGGACTGCGGTTGTTGGGTCATCGCGGTAGCAAGTGAACCATAAGGAATATTCACCAGGCTGTAGCAAAGCCCGAGACCCATGTAGGTCAAATATGCATACACAACTTTGCTGCTATGACTCCAGTCGGTCGGCACCCAGAATACCAGCACGCTGAAGATCATTAACGGCGCAGTACCGAAGAGTAAAAACGGGCGGAATTTTCCCCAGCGGGTATTCACACTGTCCACCACTCGTCCGGCAAAGACGTCGGCGAAGGCATCGAATACCCGCACCAGTAACAGCATGGTGCCCGCCGCAGCGGCACCGACGCCAGCGACGTCGGTGTAGTAACTCAACAGGAAGAGCGCCCCCATTGCGAAGGCGAAGTTATTGGCGACGTCACCGAGGCTGTAGCCGACGATGGTGCGCCAGGAGAGTTGTTGATTCATTGTTTGCCTCCCTGCTGCGGTTTTTCACCGAAGTTCATGCCAGTCCAGCGTTTTTGCAGCAAGAAAGCCGCCGACTTCGGTTTGCGGTCGCGGGTGAAGATCCCTTTCTTGTTACCGCCAACGCGCAAAATGCCCTGCGAGGTTGCAAAATCGGCGAAATTCCATACCTGTTCACCGACGACGGCGCTGACGCGATCAAAGACGCGGTGATACATATCCAGCCATGCACACTGATACTCTTCACTCCACATGTCGGTGTACATCGAGTGCAGACCGGCTAACGTATCCACGCCGTATTCGGTGATGATAATCGGCTGATGCAGTTTCTCCTGCCAGGCCAGAAGTTCTTTTTCCAGTACCTTCTCTGCCGTTTCCAAATCGCCGCTTTGTACATACCAACCGTAATAACGGTTAAGACACAGCACATCGAAGAGATCGCTGATGGTATCGGTGTGAGCGTCGCAGAACATCACATTGACGCAGGTGATCGGTCGCGTCGGGTCGAGTTTACGCGTTGCTTCCGCCAGTGGCGCGAAATATTCCCGTGCACCTTGCGGGCGGGTATCCGGTTCATTGGCAATGCTCCACATCACCACGCTAGGGTGGTTTTTGTCACGCGCAATCAGTTCTTTAATCGCCTGTAAGTGCGCTTGCTGGGTTTCCCCGTTGACCGCCTCTTCGCTGTAGAGTTCTTTCGGCTTGTTGCCCGCTTCGAAACCAATGCCTAAAGAGAGGTTAAAGCCGACAGCTGCAGTTTCATCAATCACCACAATGCCATGTTCGTCTGCCCAGTCGAGCATCTCTTCAGCGTAAGGGTAATGCGAGGTACGGTAAGAGTTGGCTCCAATCCAGTCCATTAATGCGTGATCGTGCACCATCAGCACGTTATCGAATCCTTTGCCGCGCAAATCCGCATCTTCATGACGGCCAAAGCCAGTAAAGTAGAACGGTTTGTGGTTGATCAGGAACTGTTCGCCCTTCACTGCCACTGACCGGATGCCGACGCGCAGCGGGTAGATATCACACTCTGTCTGGCTTTTGGCTGTGACGCACAGTTCATAGAGATAACCTTCACCCGGTTGCCAGAGGTGCGGATTCACCACTTGCAAAGTCCCGCTGGTGCCTTGTCCAGTTGCAACCACCTGTTGATCCGCATCACGCAGTTCAACGCTGACATCACCATTGGCCACCACCTGCCAGTCAACAGACGCGTGGTTACAGGCTTGCGCGACATGCGTCACCACGGTGATATCGTCCACCCAGGTGTTCGGCGTGGTGTAGAGCATTACGCTGCGATGGATCCCGGCGTAGTTAAAGAAATCATGGAAGTAAGACTGCTTTTTCTTACCGTTTTCGTCGGTAATCACCATTCCCGGCGGGATAGTCTGCCAGTTCAGTTCGTTGTTCACACAAACGGTGATACGTACACTTTTCCCGGCAATAGCATATGGCGTGACATCGGCTTCAAACGGCGTATATCCCCCCTGATGCTCCATCACTTCCTGATTGTTTACCCACACTTTGCCGTAATGAGTGACCGCATCGAAACGCAGCACGATACGCTGGCCCGCCCAACCTTTAGGTATAAAGACTTCGCGCTGATACCAGACGTTACCCACATAATTACGAATATCCGCATCGGCGAACTGATCGTTAAAACTGCCCGGCACAGCAATTGCCCGGCTCTCTTGTAATGCGCTTTCCCACCAACGCTGATCAATTCCACTGTTTTCGCGATCCAGACTGAATGCCCACAGGCCGTCGAGTTTTTTGATTTCACGGGTTGGGGTTTCTACAGGACGTAACATAAGGGACTCCTCATTAAGATAAAAATACTGGTCAACCTTTAATCTGATTAGTTAACCAATTTTGTGATGTACACAGTTATCTGTGAGAAACCCATGGAAGAGAAATGGAAATAAAAAGAACTGACACCGCGATCAAAAAACCAAAAACTGCAATACCCACAGCGTGATACGGATCGCATTAATCTTTAAAACAGCGTTGACAGAAGCCACAAAATAAGCAATCGAACGTTCATTCGAATAGATTTTAAATGGTAAATTCACGTGTCATATGGCTACTGTGTATGTGTTAACGGTGGTTTTGTGACGAAACGGAAAGAGTTTCTATGCAGGATTAAGCGGGCCAGTCTTCACCGCCCCGCGAAAAGACAGAATCAGGATGCAGTTAAAATACCACCAATCATCGCGCGTAATCCCCGGGCGAATGACGCTTCACAAGCCAGGTCTTCGGCTTCGATATCGGCCAGTACGCCATAGGTCAAATCCAGCAGTAAGCGAGAGGTCATTGCCGTGTTGATGTCAGGGTTTATCTCACCTTTTTGCTGGGCATCGCGCATACGCTGGGCGATAAACTCCGTAATCGTCAGATGCTTATTCTTAAGCATGGCGGCGACCTGTGGATTGCGCATCCCTTCCGCCATAATCTCGACCACCAGCGCCCGCTGTCCAAAGGCTTCATGAGTGAGAGAAACTATCGACTCGACCATATAGTCAACGAAATGAATCCCTTCGATAGGTTCGCGGAAGCGGATCACCGCCCTCTCCTGATCCTGAAGGATAATCGCCTGAATCAGGGCTTCTTTAGAAATGAAATGGTGATAGAGCGTTCCTGGGCTTATGCCGCAAGATTTACAGATGGCTTTCATCGAGGCACTGTGAAATCCATTTTCTGAAAAAATCTCTCTGGCAGCATTGAGGATCCGGGTCCGTGTCGGTTGTGCTTCAGTCTGCATGTTATCCATCGTTAAACCATTATAGTTAGCGTGAATAAGTAGTTTACCGCTTTGCCATGCAAGCGCCTAACATTGCAGGTCAAATGTGCGAAGCCCCCCGCATTCGAGTATTATTCACACGATAATTGGTCAACCAGTAATCGAAATATAGCAACCACTAGCGAGATAGATGCATTTTTCTGATAACCCATCAGCATCGGAAAACAACGCTGAGTTGCGTTGTTTTCCGGGTTATTCGAATTAATTGAGTTCCTGTACCCCACCGCCGGAGACAGTGAGAATTTGTCCGCTTATCCAGCTGGCTGCGGGTGAACACAAGAACAACGCCGCATTAGCAATATCTTGCGGTTGGCCCAGACGTCTGATTGGCGTGTGTTGCAACATTTTTTGTTCGATTTCTGGTGTAATAACGGATTTGAGGGCATCCGTTAATATTGCTCCCGGCGCAATACCATTCACCCGAATATTTTTCTCACCCAGGTCAAACGCCATATTCCTGACCAGATGACTGGCCGCAGCTTTAGATGACGCATACGAGGTCATGTTTTTATTTTTATTTTCTGCCGCCATGGAAGTGATAGTCAGAATAACGCCACCGCCATTTTTTTCCATTTCTGGCGCAATGAGTTGTGAAAGATGGAAAAAAGAAAAGACATTCAGTTCATAAGCGCGGCGAAAATCTGCCATTGGCATATCAAACGGTTTAGGACCACCGCCACCGGCGTTGTTAACCAGGATATCAACTTTACCCAGCTTACTGACGGCAAAGTCTGCCAGTGCAGAGAGTTCCTGTTCGGAAGTAATATCACAACGGCAGGCAAATGCCTCACCACCCAGTTGTTGAATTTCATCTACAACATGGTTAGCTGCGTCGGCGTTAATATCACTGACCACCACAGATGCGCCAGCTGTCGCGAATGTAATGGCAATTTCTTTACCAATACCTGCACCGGCACCTGTGATGATGGCACATTTTCCGTCGAGTCTCAGGTTGTCAGAATTAAACACATAAACCTCCTGTGAACTTCAGTAAAAATAAAAGGCACCGCCTGTGTGCCACATTTTTTATCATTAACCTTGAGGAAAGGACACTACCAGGTATAGCAGATAAAGAGAGGATTATTTCGCCGCAATGAGCCGGGCGGGAATAATAAGATTGCGTGAGTGCGTCTCTTCATGGGTGATTTTTTGCATCATGCGATCCGCAAGTGTTGTACCAAGTTCCCGCGCAGGTGTACTTGCCCAGGTAACGGGTATGTCATCAAGTGTGGTTTGCGTCGCATCGGTAAATGCCGCCAGCGAAACCTGTTGCTCAAAGTAACGATCGACTCCGCTCTCCCCGCTTTGCCGCCCTGCTTTCAGCAAACCAAACCATGCCCCCATCGCAATAGTTTCGTTATAGCAAACCACGGCGCTGATAGTCGGGTTACGGCGCAAAAGTGCTGTGATAGCTTCCGCAGCTTGTTTCTGGCTGGAAGTGCACTCCAGTACCCAATCGCTGTGAAACGGCAGGCCAAATTTTAATAATGTCGCGCAATATCCCCCCACCCGCTCCGCGCGGGTTAATGAGGAACTTTGCCCTCCCAACCAGGCGATACGCTGATGTCCATTGCGAATGAGATGCTCCGTCAATAACTGCGCAGCCTGCATGTTGTCCGGGCGAACCGTATCGACATCATCAAGATAACTGGCACGGGAAGCGAAAATCACCGGGATACCTTTTTCTTCTGCCATCCGCCGCAGGCCATCGCTGCTTCCCGCCGCACCGGCAATCACTACACCATCGACGCCCTGGTTGAGCAACAGTGAGAACCGCTGTGCCAACTGCTCGCCGTCTTTACCGCCGTGAAGCAAAAAAACCATCCGCCCCTGCGCCTCCAGAGCTTCCGTCAATCCGGCCGTTAATTCAGCGTAAAATGACGTAGATAAATCACGGACGATCAAACCAATGACGCCGCTTTGCCCGCCGCGCAGTGCCGACGCCTGGCGATTGCGCACAAATCCCAGCTCTTCAATCGCTGCGTTAACCCGTTCCCCCGTAGCGGTAGATATTCGTCCTTTCCCGCTAAGTACCAGCGAAACGGTACTGACCGACACGCCCGCAGCCAGCGCAACATCATGAATGGTGATTTTTTTGGCGGTAGCCATACAGATGACCTACTCCCTGATTTTTGTGACAGATAAAACGTTTTACCTTTAATTTATCTTATACCCGCTATTATCGTCGCGTAATGTGATTTATGCCTCACTAAAGTTTGATAAAACGTTTTATCTTCTCGCGCAATTTATTGAATCCAGACTGTTCTTAACAAGGAGTCGTTTTATGACGGCGAAAACAGCACCGAAAGTCACGCTGTGGGAATTTTTCCAGCAGTTAGGCAAAACCTTTATGTTACCCGTCGCATTGCTGTCGTTTTGCGGCATTATGTTAGGGATTGGTAGTTCCCTTAGTAGCCATGATGTCATCACCCTCATCCCGGCATTGGGTAACCCCGTGTTGCAGGCTATATTTACCTGGATGAGTAAAATTGGCTCGTTCGCTTTTAGCTTTCTGCCGGTGATGTTCTGTATTGCGATCCCGCTAGGGCTGGCGCGCGAGAACAAAGGCGTAGCGGCATTCGCTGGTTTCGTGGGTTATGCGGTAATGAACCTGGCGGTTAACTTCTGGTTGACCAATAAAGGCATTCTGCCAACCACAGACGCCGCCGTTCTGAAAGCCAATAACATCCAGAGCATTCTTGGGATCCAGTCGATCGACACCGGGATCCTCGGTGCGGTGATCGCCGGTATTATCGTCTGGATGCTGCATGAGCGTTTTCATAATATCCGCCTGCCGGATGCGCTGGCATTCTTCGGCGGTACCCGCTTCGTGCCAATTATCTCCTCGCTGGTGATGGGGCTTGTCGGTCTGGTGATTCCGTTAGTCTGGCCGATTTTTGCCATGGGTATTAGCGGCTTAGGTCATATGATCAACAGCGCGGGTGATTTCGGACCTATGCTGTTTGGTACGGGTGAACGTCTGCTATTGCCGTTTGGTCTGCATCACATTCTGGTGGCATTAATTCGCTTTACTGACGCGGGCGGCACGCAGGAAGTCTGTGGACAAACCGTCAGCGGCGCACTCACCATCTTCCAGGCGCAATTAAGCTGCCCGACCACTCACGGTTTCTCTGAAAGCGCCACGCGTTTCCTCTCCCAGGGTAAAATGCCTGCGTTCCTCGGCGGTCTGCCAGGTGCTGCATTAGCCATGTATCACTGTGCTCGCCCGGAAAACCGTCATAAAATTAAAGGACTACTCATTTCTGGCCTGATCGCCTGTGTTGTTGGCGGCACCACCGAACCGCTGGAGTTCTTGTTCCTGTTCGTAGCGCCAGTTCTCTACGTCATCCACGCGCTGTTAACCGGCCTCGGCTTCACCGTCATGTCTGTGCTCGGCGTCACCATCGGTAATACCGATGGCAATATCATCGATTTTGTGGTGTTCGGTATTTTGCATGGCCTGTCGACTAAGTGGTACATGGTGCCAGTGGTGGCGGCAATCTGGTTTGTCGTTTACTACGTCATCTTCCGTTTCGCTATCACCCGCTTCAATCTGAAAACACCGGGTCGCGACAGTGAAATCGCCAGCTCAATCGAAAAAGCCGTTACCGGTGCGCCGGGTAAATCGGGTTACAACGTTCCGGCAATCCTCGAAGCCTTAGGCGGTGCCGACAATATTGTCAACCTGGATAACTGCATTACCCGTCTGCGTTTGTCAGTGAAAGATATGTCGCTTGTTAATGTACAGGCGCTAAAGGACAATCGGGCAATTGGCGTAGTACAACTTAATCAACATAACCTGCAGGTTGTTATCGGGCCGCAAGTTCAGTCAGTAAAAGACGAAATGGCTGGTCTGATGCGTACTGTTCAGGCATAAGGATAAAATATGTTCGATTTTTCAAAGGTCGTGGATCGTCATGGGACATGGTGTACACAGTGGGACTATGTCGCTGACCGTTTCGGCACTGCTGACCTGTTACCGTTCACGATTTCAGACATGGATTTTGCCACCGCCCCCTGCATTATCGAGGCGCTTAATCAACGTCTGATGCACGGTGTATTTGGCTACAGCCGCTGGAAAAACGATGAGTTTCTCGCGGCTATTGCCCACTGGTTCTCCACCCAGCATAACACCGCCATTGATACGCAGTCGGTGGTTTATGGTCCTTCTGTTATCTATATGGTGTCGGAATTGATTCGCCAGTGGTCTGCTGTCGGTGAAGGTGTAGTGATCCATACCCCAGCTTACGACGCATTTTACAAAGCCATCGAAGGTAATCAGCGCACCGTGATGCCCGTTGCTTTAGAGAAACAAGCAGACGGCTGGTTTTGCGATATGACCAAACTGGAAGCGGTGTTGGCAAAACCGGAGTGTAAAATTATGCTCCTGTGTAGCCCGCAGAACCCCACCGGTAAGGTCTGGAGTTGTGACGAACTGGAGATAATGGCAGACCTGTGCGAGCGGCATGATGTGCGCGTTATCTCCGATGAAATCCATATGGATATGGTATGGGGCGAGCAACCGCATATTCCCTGGAGTAACATGGCGCGCGGAAACTGGGCGCTGCTGACCTCTGGCTCAAAAAGCTTCAACATACCCGCTCTGACCGGAGCCTACGGCATCATTGAAAATAGCGATAGTCGCGAGGCGTATTTATCGGCACTGAAAGGTCGCGATGGATTGTCCTCACCAGCCGTACTGGCGCTTACCGCCCATATTGCCGCCTATCAACAAGGCGCGCCGTGGCTGGATGCCTTACGTGTCTATCTGCAAGACAATCTGACATATATCGCAAATACGATGAATGCAGCATTCCCGGAACTCAACTGGCAGCTACCACAATCCACTTATCTGGCCTGGCTTGATCTACGTCCGTTGAATATCGACGACAACGCATTGCAAAAAGCCCTGATTGAGCAAGAAAAAGTAGCGATCATGCCGGGATATACCTACGGTGAAGAGGGTCGTGGCTTTGTTCGTCTCAATGCCGGATGCCCGCGTTCAAAACTGGAAAAAGGTATTGCCGGTTTGATTAACGCCATCCGAACTGTACGCTGATTACGATTGCGCAACGTAAATAATCGTTGCGCAATCGTAGATTTTTACCCGGTTTTGTTTTTATAATGGTGCGCACTTTTATATACAGAAAAAGAGTGCGACCATGATTGATACCACCCTGCCATTAACCGATATCCATCGCCACCTTGATGGCAACATTCGTCCCCAGACCATTCTTGAACTTGGCCGCCAGTATAATATCTCGCTTCCTGCACAGTCCCTGGACACGTTGATCCCTCACGTTCAGGTCATCGCCAACGAACCCGATCTGGTTAGCTTTCTGACCAAACTTGACTGGGGCGTTAAAGTTCTTGCCACGCTCGACGCCTGCCGTCGCGTGGCGTTTGAAAATATAGAAGATGCTGCCCGTAATGGCCTGCACTATGTTGAACTGCGTTTTTCGCCGGGTTATATGGCGATGGCGCATCAGTTGCCTGTCGCAGGCGTCGTTGAAGCAGTCATTGATGGCGTACGTGAAGGTTGCCGCACCTTTGGCGTGCAGGCGAAACTTATCGGAATTATGAGCCGAACCTTTGGCGAAGCCGCCTGTCAGCAAGAGCTGGAAGCATTTTTAGCTCATCGCGATCAGATTACCGCACTGGATTTAGCCGGTGATGAGCTTGGTTTCCCGGGGAGTCTGTTCCTTTCTCACTTCAATCGCGCGCGTGATGCAGGCTGGCATATTACTGTCCATGCGGGCGAAGCCGCCGGGCCAGAAAGCATCTGGCAGGCTATTCGTGAACTGGGGGCGCAGCGTATTGGACATGGCGTAAAAGCCATTGAAGATCGGGCGCTGATGGATTTTCTCGCTGAACAGCAAATTGGTATTGAATCTTGTCTGACCTCAAATATTCAGACCAGCACCGTAGCGTCTCTGGCGGCACATCCGCTGAAAACGTTCCTTGAGCATGGTATTTGTGCCAGCATTAACACTGACGATCCAGGCGTACAGGGCGTGGATATCATTCACGAATATACCGTTGCCGCGCCGGCTGCTGGGTTATCCCGCGAGCAAATCCGCCAGGCGCAGATTAATGGTCTGGAAATGGCTTTCCTCAGTGCAGAGGAAAAACGCGCACTGAAAGAAAAAGTAGCGGGGAAATAAGAACATGCCTGATAAGACGCGTAAGCGTCGTATCAGGCATTAAACTCATCAAGAATGTCTACATTATTTACGCCAGACACAGCGTCGCGCGATGTTTGGCGGATTCAATGCCCAGCTCAATCAGCTCCATCACCTGGATTGCCTGACTTGCCGGAACCGGATTTTCTCCATCGCCATTCAACGCATCACGAATAGCAGCATAGTAAGCCGGATAATTTCCCGGCACCGTCAGCAGTGTTTCTTCGACACGTTCTTCACCTTCAACGCGGGTAAGTACGCCGTCACGCATATCGTAGCCCCAATCCTCTTGTGGCAGACGCTCGCCATTTTTCAAGCGTTCTTCCTGTGGATCGAGGCCATATTTAATATAGCTGCCGCGAGAGCCATGAACGATATAACGCGCCGACTCTGCCGCCGCCAGCATAGTGCCGTGTAAAATAACCCGCCGTTGTGGATAGGACAAAATGGCGTGGAAATAATCGGTCGACTGCGCTCCTGGACGTAACTGTGCTAAATCCACGGTCATGCTGACAGGTAAGCCAAACAACGTAATGGCCTGATCGAGCAGATGCGGTGCCAGATCGTACCAGATACCGCTGCCAGGACCGCCCTGTTCACGCCAGCGATCGCGTACCTGCGGACGGAAACGATCAAAATGTGACTCAAAGTAAGCAACCTCACCCAGCACACCTTCCGCAAGTAATCCTTTCAGCGTCAGAAAATCACTGTCCCAGCGACGGTTATGAAACACGGACAACACGCGTCCAAGGCTTTTTGCCAGCGCATCCAGTTCTCGCGCTTGTGACAGTGTCACGGTAAAGGGCTTATCAACGACTACGTGTTTACCCGCTTCCAGCGCCGCTTTCGCTAACGGAAAATGAGTATCGTTGGGCGTAGGAATGACAATCAGGTCAATATTGGGATCATTAAAGAGATGCTTCGGTTCAGAGACAACCGTAACCGTTGGCCAGTCGGCCTTTACTTTTGTTTCGTCACTGCTGGAGATAACTGCCAGCTCCAGCCCGGGCGTGCCCGCAATCAGGGGCGCATGGAAGGTTTTACTCGCATAACCGTACCCAATCAACCCAACACGGATGTTGTCGCTCATGTCATTGCCTCTCATTGAAGTATGATTGCTATTTGACACTATCCTTTACCCTCTCTCAACAGTTTAATAACCTGCCAGCAATAAGGGATGTTATTTAACTTAAGTCAAAAAAATAGCTAATTTTCCGAAGGAAAAAGATAAATATCGCAAAAACATCAGTAAAAATCTTGCTGGCGCAATTATTGCTAAGTAACATTTACGGCCTTAGTTAATGGATCAATCAACATAGATGTGGGCAGTAATGAATCGTCTTATTGAATTAACAGGTTGGATCGTTCTTGTTGTTTCAGTCATTCTTCTTGGCGTGGCGAGTCACATTGACAACTACCAGCCGCCAGAACAGAGTACCCAGGTGCAACACAAGTAATCTCTGCGTTTGCAAGACAACATGCAGCCATTCGGGTGCATGTTTTAACTTGACAGGTATTTAAACCAGGAATTTATTATCTTGCTCGATGGAGTTGACGATTGTCAGGAATAGTAAAGCGCGTTACTCTTTTATTAGCAGTATTTCATCCCTGAATATTTGCCATCAGCACATTCTTATTATTGTTATTGCAAAAGCGTTCACCGCTGGTGAAATTTTATCATAACATATAATGCCTACCACTTTGGTATTAGTTATTTTATGGATCTTTTATGACTGCTCAGGAATACTTATTAAAGTTTCGTAAAATCAATTCTCTCGAAAGTCTGGAAAAACTCTACGACCACCTTAATTACACCCTGACGGACGATCAGGATATTATCAATATGTATCGCGCAGCCGATCACCGCCGTGCTGAACTGGTCTCTGGCGGTCGATTGTTTGACCTTGGACAGGTTCCAAAGTCCGTCTGGCACTATGTTCAATAAAGAAAGTAGCGATTGGTTATAAAAGCCTTATAATAACGCCCCTAAAATTAGATTTGCCTGTTTGCTGTCGCTATTCTGGAGAACGTATGATCACCACAACGCCACAACGTATTGGAGGCTGGTTGCTTGGGCCATTGGCCTGGCTGTTAGTCGCCCTATTGAGTACGACGCTGGCGTTGTTGCTGTACTGTGCAGCGTTATCCTCTCCTCAAACATTTAAAACGCTCGGCGAACAAACAATGACGACGCAAATCTTATGGGGCGTTTCGTTTATTACCGCTATTGCCATGTGGTATTACACCTTGTGGTTAACTATCGCGTTCTTTAAACGCCGGCGTTGTGTTCCTAAACACTATATTATCTGGTTACTGATTTCCGTATTACTGGCGGTTAAAGCCTTTGCGTTTTCGCCAGTTGAAGATGGTGTCGCCGTTCGCCAGTTGCTGTTTACTTTGCTGGCAACCGCATTGATCGTCCCCTATTTCAAACGCTCGTCGCGGGTGAAAGCGACGTTTGTGAATCCGTAATAACCTTACAGTTAACCTGTTGTCGCCTGCTCTGGATTAACGGATAATAGGCGGCTTTTTTATTTCAGGCCGAAAAATGACTGACTACCTGTTACTGTTTGTCGGAACTGTACTGGTCAATAACTTTGTACTGGTCAAGTTTCTGGGGCTTTGCCCGTTTATGGGCGTTTCCAAAAAGCTGGAAACCGCAATGGGCATGGGGCTGGCAACAACATTTGTGATGACGCTGGCGTCTATTTGCGCCTGGCTTATCGACACGTGGATTTTGATCCCGCTCGATCTGATTTACCTGCGCACCCTGGCCTTTATTCTGGTGATTGCTGTGGTCGTGCAGTTCACCGAGATGGTGGTACGTAAAACCAGCCCGGTGCTTTACCGACTGCTGGGGATTTTTCTACCGCTTATCACCACCAACTGTGCGGTGCTCGGCGTGGCATTGCTGAATATCAATCTCGGACACAATTTCTTGCAGTCGGCACTGTACGGTTTTTCTGCTGCTGTCGGCTTCTCGCTGGTGATGGTGCTTTTCGCCGCCATTCGCGAACGCCTTGCTGTGGCTAATGTCCCGGCACCTTTTCGCGGTAATGCCATTGCTCTCATTACCGCAGGTCTTATGTCTCTGGCCTTTATGGGCTTTAGTGGTTTGGTGAAGTTGTAATGAATGCTATCTGGATTGCCGTTGCCGCCGTGAGCCTGCTGGGTCTGGCGTTTGGCGCCATTCTGGGTTATGCCTCCCGCCGTTTTGCGGTGGAAGACGATCCGGTCGTTGAGAAAATTGACGAAATCTTACCGCAGAGCCAGTGTGGGCAGTGCGGTTATCCTGGC
Organism: Escherichia ruysiae; assembly: GCF_031323975.1. Lineage (NCBI taxonomy): Bacteria > Pseudomonadati > Pseudomonadota > Gammaproteobacteria > Enterobacterales > Enterobacteriaceae > Escherichia > Escherichia ruysiae. The sequence continues at coordinate 277,953 of NZ_JAVIWS010000001.1, read as the reverse complement.
TGTCGCCCCTATGCTGAAGCCATCAGCTGTAACGGTGAAAAAATCAACCGCTGCGCCCCTGGCGGCGAAGCTGTAATGCTAAAAATTGCCGAACTGCTTAATGTCGAGCCGCAGCCGCTGGATGGCGATGCGCAAGAGTTGACGCCTGCGCGGATGGTGGCGGTTATTGATGAAAATAACTGTATTGGCTGCACCAAGTGCATTCAGGCGTGTCCGGTAGACGCCATCGTTGGCGCTACCCGTGCCATGCATACGGTAATGAGTGAGCTCTGTACGGGCTGCAATTTATGCGTTGACCCGTGCCCGACGCACTGCATCTCGTTGCAACCGGTCGCAGAAACGCCTGACTCCTGGAAATGGGATCTGAACACCATTCCCGTGCGCATTATTCCCGTGGAACACCATGCTTAAGTTATTCTCTGCATTCAAAAAAAATAAAATCTGGGATTTCAACGGCGGCATCCATCCACCGGAGATGAAAACCCAGTCCAACGGTACTCCCCTGCGCCAGGTTCCACTGGCGCAGCGTTTTGTCATTCCACTGAAACAGCATATTGGCGCTGAAGGTGAGCTGTGCGTTAGCGTCGGCGATAAAGTATTGCGCGGCCAGCCGCTTACCCGTGGTCGCGGTAAAATGCTGCCAGTTCACGCGCCAACGTCTGGCATTGTTACGGCTATTGCGCCCCACTCTACGGCTCATCCTTCAGCCTTAGCTGAATTAAGCGTGATTATTGATGCCGATGGTGAAGATTGCTGGTTCCCACGTGACGGCTGGACCGATTACCGCTCACGCAGCCGGGAAGAATTAATTGAACGCATTCATCAGTTTGGCGTCGCCGGGCTGGGTGGTGCGGGCTTCCCGACAGGCGTTAAATTACAGGGCGGCGGCGATAAAATCGAAACCTTGATTATTAATGCCGCCGAGTGCGAACCGTATATTACCGCCGATGACCGTCTGATGCAGGATTGCGCAGCTCAGGTGGTGGAAGGCATTCGCATTCTTGCGCATATCTTACAGCCGCGCGAAATTCTTATTGGTATTGAAGATAACAAACCGCAGGCGATTTCCATGCTTCGCGCGGTGCTGGCGGATTCCCACGATATTTCTCTGCGGGTGATTCCAACCAAATATCCTTCCGGCGGCGCCAAACAGTTAACGTACATCCTGACCGGGAAACAAGTGCCGCACGGCGGTCGCTCGTCGGATATCGGCGTGTTAATGCAAAACGTTGGCACGGCTTACGCAGTAAAACGCGCAGTAATCGATGGTGAACCGATTACCGAGCGCGTGGTGACGCTGACCGGAGAAGCGATTGCACGTCCAGGCAACGTCTGGGCGCGTCTGGGTACGCCGGTGCGTCATTTATTGAACGATGCCGGATTCTGCCCTTCTGCCGATCAAATGGTGATAATGGGCGGCCCACTGATGGGCTTTACCTTACCGTGGCTGGATGTACCGGTAGTTAAAATCACCAACTGCCTGTTAGCTCCGTCCGCCAGTGAACTGGGCGAACCGCAGGAAGAACAAAGCTGCATCCGCTGTAGCGCCTGTGCCGATGCCTGCCCTGCGGATCTTTTGCCGCAGCAGTTGTACTGGTTCAGCAAAGGTCAACAGCACGACAAAGCCACCACGCATAACATTGCCGACTGCATTGAATGCGGTGCCTGCGCGTGGGTTTGCCCGAGTAATATTCCCCTGGTGCAATATTTCCGTCAGGAAAAAGCCGAGATTGCCGCCATTCGTCAGGAAGAGAAACGCGCCGCAGAAGCTAAAGCGCGTTTTGAAGCTCGTCAGGCACGCCTGGAACGCGAAAAAGCGGCGCGTCTTGAACGACATAAGAGCGCAGCAGTCCAACCGGCAGCCAAAGACAAAGATGCGATTGCTGCCGCACTGGCACGTGTGAAAGAAAAACAAGCTCAGGCCACGCAACCGATTGTGATTAAAGCGGGTGAACGCCCGGATAACAGCGCGATTATTGCGGCACGGGAAGCCCGTAAAGCACAAGCCAGAGCAAAACAGGCAGAATTGCAGCAAACTAACGACACCGCAACCGTTGCTGATCCACGTAAAGCGGCAGTAGAAGCCGCAATTGCTCGAGCTAAAGCACGCAAGCTGGAACAACAACCTGCTAACGAATTGCCGCAGGAACAGGTTGACCCGCGCAAAGCCGCTGTCGAAGCTGCTATCGCCCGCGCCAAAGCACGCAAGCTGGAGCAGCAGCAGACAAACGCAGAACCAGAAGAACAGGTTGACCCGCGCAAAGCCGCTGTCGAAGCTGCTATCGCCCGTGCCAAAGCACGCAAACTGGAACAGCAGCAGGCAAACTCAGAACCAGAAGAACAGGTTGACCCGCGCAAAGCCGCCGTCGAAGCCGCTATTGCCCGCGCCAAAGCACGCAAGCTGGAGCAGCAGCAGGCTAACGCAGAACCAGAAGAACAGGTTGACCCGCGCAAAGCGGCAGTTGCTGCGGCTATCGCCCGCGTTCAGGCCAAAAAAGCCGCTCAGCAAAAGGTTGTAAACGAGGACTAAATGGTATTCAGAATAGCTAGCTCCCCTTATACCCATAACCAGCGCCAGACATCGCGCATTATGTTGCTGGTACTGATCGCAGCCGTGCCCGGAATCGCTGCGCAACTTTGGTTTTTTGGCTGGGGTACTCTCGTTCAGATCCTCCTGGCGTCGGTCAGTGCACTTTTAGCCGAAGCTCTTGTGCTGAAACTGCGCAAACAGCCTGTTTCCACAACCTTAAAAGATAATTCGGCGCTTTTAACAGGGCTGTTACTCGCCGTAAGTATTCCGCCCCTCGCACCATGGTGGATGGTCGTGCTGGGTACGGTGTTTGCGGTGATCATCGCTAAACAGTTGTACGGCGGTCTGGGGCAAAACCCGTTTAACCCGGCGATGATTGGCTATGTGGTCTTACTGATCTCCTTCCCGGTGCAGATGACCAGCTGGCTGCCACCGCATGAAATTGCGGTCAACATCCCTGGCTTCATCGACGCCATACAGGTTATCTTCAGCGGTCATACTGCCAGCGGCGGTGATATGAACACGCTACGCTTAGGTATTGATGGCATTAGCCAGGCAACGCCACTGGATACGTTCAAAACTTCTGTCCGCGCCGGTCATTCGGTTGAGCAGATTATGCAGTATCCGATCTACAGCGGTATTCTGGCGGGTGCTGGTTGGCAATGGGTAAACCTCACCTGGCTGATTGGCGGCGTGTGGTTGCTATGGCAGAAAGCGATTCGCTGGCATATTCCGGTCAGCTTCTTAGTAACGCTGGCGTTATGCGCAACGTTGGGCTGGTTGTTCTCACCAGAAACACTGGCATCACCGCAAATTCACCTGCTGTCTGGCGCGACCATGCTCGGCGCATTCTTTATTCTGACCGATCCGGTGACCGCTTCTACGACCAATCGTGGTCGTCTGATTTTCGGTGCGCTGGCGGGCTTATTAGTCTGGTTGATCCGCAGTTTCGGCGGCTATCCTGACGGCGTGGCTTTTGCTGTCTTGCTGGCGAACATCACGGTTCCTCTGATCGATTACTACACGCGTCCGCGCGTCTACGGCCATCGCAAAGGATAAACCATGCTGAAAACTATCCGAAAACACGGTATTACACTGGCGCTGTTTGCTGCGGGTTCAACAGGTTTAACGGCGGCCATCAACCAGATGACCAAAACGACGATTGCTGAACAGGCCAGCCTGCAACAAAAGGCGTTATTTGATCAGGTGTTGCCAGCCGAACGCTATAACAATGCGCTGGCGCAGAGTTGCTACCTGGTGACGGCACCAGAGTTAGGTAAAGGTGAGCATCGGGTTTACATCGCTAAACAGGATGACAAGCCGGTAGCCGCCGTTCTGGAAGCGACCGCGCCGGATGGCTATTCCGGTGCGATTCAGCTACTGGTCGGAGCCGACTTTAACGGCACGGTACTTGGCACTCGCGTGACAGAACATCACGAAACGCCAGGGCTTGGCGATAAAATCGAACTGCGCCTTTCAGACTGGATCACCCATTTTGCGGGTAAAAAAATCAGCGGTGCTGACGACGCGCACTGGGCGGTGAAGAAAGATGGCGGTGATTTTGACCAGTTTACTGGGGCGACCATTACGCCTCGCGCGGTGGTGAATGCGGTAAAACGCGCCGGATTGTACGCTCAGACGTTACCGGCACAACTTTCTCAACTTCCTGCCTGTGGAGAATAAACCGTGAGCGAAATTAAAGATGTTATTGTTCAGGGGTTATGGAAGAACAACTCCGCACTGGTTCAGTTGCTTGGCCTCTGCCCACTGCTGGCGGTCACGTCCACTGCCACCAACGCTCTGGGTTTAGGGCTTGCGACGACACTGGTGCTGACGCTTACCAACCTGACTATCTCGACGCTGCGTCACTGGACGCCAGCTGAGATCCGTATCCCCATTTACGTCATGATCATCGCCTCGGTGGTCAGCGCCGTACAGATGCTGATCAACGCCTACGCCTTCGGCCTGTATCAATCGTTAGGGATTTTTATTCCACTGATTGTCACTAACTGTATCGTTGTGGGTCGCGCTGAAGCCTTCGCCGCCAAAAAAGGTCCGGCGCTTTCGGCTCTTGATGGTTTTTCGATAGGCATGGGCGCAACCTGCGCAATGTTCGTGCTGGGTTCACTACGCGAAATCATCGGCAACGGAACGTTGTTTGACGGTGCCGATGCGCTGTTGGGTAACTGGGCAAAAGTATTGCGGGTGGAGATCTTCCACACTGATTCCCCTTTCCTGCTGGCAATGTTACCACCAGGCGCATTTATTGGTCTGGGACTGATGCTGGCAGTGAAATATCTGATTGATGAAAAAATGAAAAAGCGCCGCGCTGAAGCAATCGCCGAACGCGGCTTGCCGAACGGTGAAACAGGGAATGTCTGATGAACAAAGCAAAACGCCTGGAGATCCTCACACGTCTGCGTGAGAACAATCCTCACCCCACAACCGAGCTTAATTTCAGTTCGCCTTTTGAATTGCTGATTGCCGTACTGCTTTCCGCTCAGGCCACCGATGTCAGCGTTAATAAGGCGACGGCGAAGCTCTACCCGGTGGCTAATACGCCTGCGGCAATGCTCGAACTGGGTGTTGAAGGCGTAAAAACGTATATCAAAACTATTGGGTTATATAACAGCAAAGCGGAAAATATCATTAAGACCTGCCGTATCTTACTGGAACAGCATAATGGCGAAGTTCCGGAAGATCGCGCGGCGCTGGAGGCCTTACCCGGCGTTGGACGTAAAACAGCTAACGTGGTGTTGAATACCGCTTTCGGCTGGCCGACCATCGCTGTAGATACCCACATTTTCCGGGTCTGCAACCGCACCCAATTTGCGCCAGGAAAAAATGTCGAGCAGGTTGAGGAAAAATTGCTGAAAGTGGTTCCGGCAGAATTTAAAGTCGATTGCCACCACTGGTTAATTCTTCACGGGCGTTATACCTGCATTGCCCGCAAGCCGCGCTGTGGCTCCTGCATTATTGAAGATCTTTGTGAATACAAAGAGAAAGTTGACATCTGACACAAATAGATGGTGTCGTCTACCCATCCATTACCTTTCCTTATCTTCTTCAAAAACATCCCTCTAACGTTAATGATGCCGCCTCGCTGCGGCATCATCAGGCAATCCGTTTGTGAATAACCAAAAATGCAGGTTAATTGTTTTTTTAATAGCGAAATTTTCTATCTATTCGTGATCAAGATCACACTGATACTGAAATGTAAAAACAATGCATTTTAAAAGTTAAATTTGACAAAGCATTGATTCAATCCGTCCTGAAACCTACAAAACATTACACTGGCTATTTTTCAGATAATGGACTATCCCACTACATAAAACACCTTATAGCAGAACATATCGCCAAACTGGAATTATTACCCTATCTCAGTAGTGAAAAAATCTGCCTTTACGTTTTTTGAAAAATTTAACGCTGGATAACATTTCCCGGAGCCGATGAATTCTCCACGCCAGTTATATGTAACAGATTATTACAAAGGACTTGTCTGAAAGTGCAAGATAGTGAACATTACCTGCCGTTTCCCCTCCCACTATAACAATTGCGCGTATGTTTTTTAGACATCACGCGAGAAAGCACCCCCGTTAATATGGGATGTAAAAAAAGAGGTAAAAGTGTCCACTGCAAACCAAAAACCAACAGAAAGCGTCAGTTTGAACGCTTTCAAACAACCGAAGGCGTTCTATCTCATCTTCTCGATTGAGTTATGGGAACGTTTTGGTTATTACGGCCTGCAAGGAATTATGGCTGTCTACCTGGTTAAACAACTGGGTATGTCTGAAGCGGATTCAATCACCCTTTTCTCTTCCTTTAGCGCCCTGGTTTATGGTCTGGTCGCTATCGGCGGCTGGTTAGGTGACAAGGTACTGGGTACTAAACGCGTTATTATGCTTGGTGCTATTGTACTGGCCATTGGTTATGCGCTGGTTGCATGGTCTGGTCACGACGCCGGTATCGTCTATATGGGTATGGCGGCTATTGCCGTAGGTAACGGCCTGTTTAAAGCCAACCCGTCTTCGCTGCTCTCTACTTGCTATGAGAAAAACGACCCGCGTCTGGACGGTGCATTTACCATGTACTACATGTCCGTCAACATCGGTTCTTTCTTCTCTATGATTGCAACCCCATGGCTGGCTGCCAAATATGGCTGGAGCGTCGCGTTCGCCCTTAGCGTAGTAGGTCTGTTAATCACTATCGTTAACTTCGCCTTCTGCCAACGCTGGGTTAAGCAGTACGGCTCAAAACCTGACTTTGAACCAGTCAACTACCGTAACCTGCTGCTGACCATTATTGGTGTTGTAGCCCTGATCGCAGTTGCAACCTGGCTGCTGCACAACCAGGAAGTAGCACGTATGGCGCTGGGCGTTGTTGCCCTGGGTATCGTGGTTATCTTCGGTAAAGAAGCGTTCGCCATGAAAGGTGCTGCGCGTCGTAAAATGATCGTCGCCTTCATCCTGATGCTTGAAGCAATCATCTTCTTCGTGCTGTACAGCCAGATGCCGACGTCGCTGAACTTCTTTGCGATTCGTAACGTTGAACACACTATTCTTGGTCTGGCCGTCGAGCCAGAGCAGTATCAGGCGCTGAACCCATTCTGGATCATCATTGGTAGCCCGATTCTGGCCGCTATCTATAACAAGATGGGCGATACCCTGCCGATGCCGACCAAGTTTGCAATCGGTATGGTGATGTGTTCTGGTGCGTTCCTGATCCTGCCGCTGGGTGCGAAATTCGCGTCTGACGCCGGTATCGTTTCTGTAAGCTGGCTGGTAGCTAGCTACGGCCTGCAGAGTATCGGTGAACTGATGATCTCTGGTCTGGGTCTGGCGATGGTTGCACAGCTCGTTCCGCAGCGTCTGATGGGCTTCATTATGGGTAGCTGGTTCCTGACCACTGCCGGTGCAAACCTGATTGGTGGTTATGTTGCGGGTATGATGGCTGTTCCGGATAACGTAACCGATCCGCTGATGTCGCTGGAAGTGTATGGTCGCGTGTTCTTGCAGATTGGTGTCGCCACTGCCGTTATTGCTGTGCTGATGCTGCTGACCGCGCCGAAACTGCATCGCATGACCCAGGACGATGCTGCAGACAAAGCGGCGAAAGCTGCCGTAGCGTAAATTTCAGGGAAACTCTTTTACAAGCCGCTAACTTTTCGTTAGCGGCTTTTTTTTTGTTCAGCAACGCACTACCATACTTTAAACCACAGCCAAAAGGAGTTACCGATGAAACTGTTCTACAAACCGGGCGCCTGCTCTCTTGCTTCCCATATCACCCTGCGTGAGAGCGGAAAGGACTTTACGCTCGTCAGTGTGGATTTGATGAAAAAACGTCTCGAGAACGGTGATGATTACTTTGCCATTAACCCTAAGGGACAGGTTCCTGCGTTGCTACTGGACGATGGTACTTTGCTGACGGAAGGCGTAGCAATTATGCAGTATCTTGCTGACAGTGTTCCCGACCGCCAGTTGCTGGCATCGGTAAACAGTATTTCTCGCTATAAAACCATCGAATGGCTGAACTATATCGCCACCGAATTGCATAAAGGGTTCACACCACTGTTCCGCCCGGATACCCCGGAAGAGTATAAACAGGCTGCCCGTGCACAACTGGAGAAAAAGCTGCAGTATGTTAACGACGCGCTGAAAGATGAGCACTGGATCTGCGGGCAACGTTTCACCATCGCTGACGCCTATCTGTTTACGGTTCTGCGCTGGGCATACGCGGTGAAACTGAATCTGGAGGGTTTAGAGCACATTGCAGCCTTTATGCAGCGTATGACTGAAAGACCGGCGGTGAAAGCCGCGTTGACGGCGGAAGGCTTGCAGTAATCGTCATCGGCCCACAGGAAGCTGTGGGCCGAGGTATTTCAGAGCTTCGTTGCGCTGAAATAGTGTTCCGGTTTGGCTATACGATCTTGCGCGGCAACCACCTGCAGTTCATATTCCTGCATTGCTTTGGTGGTTACCATAATTTCGTATACTGCCGCCGTCACGTGTTCCAGTGCCTCCTGCAGCGTTGCCCCCTGCAACAATTTCACCAGCAGTAAACCGCTCGTCACATCACCAACACCTACCGGCTGGCGCATACCGAAATCGACCAGCGGACGGCTGATATGCCAGGCTTCATCAGCAGTAACCAGCAGCATTTCAAAACGATCTGTGCTGTAGCCCGCACGTGCAAGGTGTTTAACCAATACGATTTGTGGCCCTTGCGCAATAAGCTCACGCGCAGCGTTAACGGCCTCTTCGACGTTATGTACTGGATGTTCACAAAGAATTTCCAGCTCGACCAGATTCGGCGCGATGATATCGCTGGCTGGCATACCGTGACGGACATGAAATTCCGCCACGCCTGGCGCAACGATGCAACCTTTTTCCGGGTGCCCCATTACGGGATCGCAAAAATATTTCGCTTGTGGATTCGCCGCTTTTACCTGACGGACAATACCGAGGATATGTTCGCCCTGCTCCGCCGATCCCAGATAACCACTGAGTACGGCATCACAGGTGTGTAATTTATCAATGGCGGCAATGCCCTGCACAATTTCGGTTAAATGGCTGGGCGGCATCACACAGCCAGTCCATTTGCCGTATTGAGTATGATTAGAAAATTGAACGGTATTCAGCGGCCAGACATTCGCGCCCAGGCGGCGCATCGGAAACTCTGCCGCACTGTTACCCGCATGACCATAAACAACGTGAGACTGGATAGCGAGAATATTTTTCATTGTGCTCCCTGTATAAAAATCAGGGGAGTGATTTCTCACTCCCCCTTTCCACTTAGTGCATTATTTCCAGCAAATCAGACAGTAATTCTTTTTGCCGCGACGCAGTAAGGTATAACGACCAAACAGGCGATCTTCTTCTTTAAAGAAGTATTCAGGATCGGACTGTTTTTCACCGTTAATGGTGATGGCATTGGAGGCGATAGTTTTACGCGCCTGACCACGGGACGGTTGCAGTTCAGAATCGACCAGCGCCTGCATCAGATCAGCGCCTTTTTCCATCTCAACCATCGGTACGCCGTCCTGCGCCAGCTGTTCAAAGTCCGCTTCGCTAAGCACACTCAAGGAACCGCTGAACAGACATTCGGTAATACGTTTCGCGGCTTGCAAACCTTCTTCACCGTGAACCAGACGCGTCACCTGCTCCGCCAGTACATACTGGGCGCGCGGTGCTTTGCCGCTGTTTTTATCTTCTTCTTCGAGGGCATTGATCTCTTCAATGCTCATGAAGGTGAAGAACTTCAGGAAGCGGTAAACGTCGGCATCAGCGGTGTTGATCCAGAACTGGTAGAACTTGTACGGACTGGTCTTCTTCGGATCCAGCCATACTGCGCCGCCTTCAGTTTTACCAAATTTGGTGCCGTCAGCCTTGGTGATCAGCGGAACGGTCAGGCCAAACACCTGATTCTGATGCAGGCGACGGGTCAGATCGATACCAGAGGTGATGTTACCCCACTGGTCAGAGCCGCCAATCTGCAACGTAACACCATACTGTTTATTCAGACAGGCAAAGTCATAGCCCTGCAACAGGTTGTAAGAAAACTCGGTGAACGAAATACCCTGATCTTCACGGTTGAGACGCTGCTTAACCGCTTCTTTGTTGATCATCTGGTTAACGGAGAAGTGCTTACCGATATCGCGCAGGAAGGTCAGCACATTCATATTGCCGAACCAGTCATAGTTGTTCGCGGCGATAGCAGAGTTTTCTCCACAGTCGAAATCGAGGAACGGGGCAACCTGCTTGCGGATTTTGTCCACCCACTCCTGAACAGTTTCTTCGGTGTTCAGCTTACGCTCGGCAGCTTTGAAGCTTGGGTCGCCAATCAGACCTGTCGCGCCGCCTACCAGCGCAACCGGCTTGTGGCCCGCCTGCTGGAAGCGTTTCAGGCATAACAATGGAACAAGATGCCCCAAATGCAAGCTGTCAGCGGTAGGATCGAAGCCGCAATAGAGCGCGATCGGGCCTTGCGCCAGTCGCTCTGCTAACGCTTCTTCGTCCGTCACCTGGGCCACCAGCCCCCGCTCTTGCAATTGTTTAATCAAGTTACTGCTTGCCATCAAAATCTCCATGTATATAACGACTGCACCTTTGCCGGTACACGACTTTTCGCCAGATGCGAAAGAGACATAGAATAAAGTGCCGGAATCAGGAGTGCCAGCGATTAAAGCAAGATTTTTGCATCTTTTCAGGGTGCGAGACGATCGATTTTCCACGCCTCATTTTCACGCTGGTACAAAAAGCGGTCATGCAGACGATGCTCACCGCCCTGCCAGAACTCAACCTGCTCAAGACTTACGCGAAAACCGCCCCAGAAACTCGGTAACGGGACGTCGCCCTGCTGAAACTTCTGCTTCAGCTCAAGGAATTTGCTCTCAAGGATCCCTCGCGCGGAAATACGGCTGGACTGCTTAGATACCCACGCGCCAATCTGGCTATCGCGCGGACGACTATGAAAATATTTCATCACTTCGAGAGTCGAAAGACGCTCCGCTTTACCGGTCACCATCACCTGGCGTTCAAGAGTATGCCACGGGAAAAGCAGGCTAACGCGCGGGTTATTTTCGATTTGATGCGCTTTGCGACTGCCGAGATTGGTGTAAAACACCATCCCTTTTTCGTCGTAATGTTTGAGTAACACGATGCGCTGATAAGGCTGACCATGTTCATCAACGGTTGCGACGACCATCGCGGTGGGGTCAACCAGTTTGGCTTCACAGGCCTGGGAGAGCCAGCGTTCAAAAAGGGTTAAAGGATCGGCGGGAAGATCGCGGCGGCGTAAACCGCCTTTGGTGTATTCACGGCGCAGATGCGCGATTTGCTGCAATTCGTCGTTATCAGACATGGTTTTCTTTACGGATTGTCAGTGGGTGACGCTATTGTGCGCCGCCCCTGGAAAAATCTCAACGCTGCGGATTTTGTAACTGACAGTTATTCAAGACGATGCGGTCACGCTTATAGACCGTTGCCTCATCACCTTTTGACCAGAAAACATAAATGCCATCGGTATAACGTGCGCCAGAGGCTGAAATGCCCTGTTTAAGGTGAATTAATTGATTGTCGTAGACAAAACTGACTTCCTGACGCGGATTATTCAGTTTTACCGTCAACGGTTTTTCATCACACTGGTATTCCAGCGTATCAGTTTGCATACGTTCAACCAGTTGATTAAACGCGCCACAGCCAGTGAGAAGCACCGGCAAACAGATCAGTAACAGTTTTTTCATAAACACATCCCGAAGACTTTCCTGGTCCGGAGAGCAAAACGCTCTCCTCAACTTCCAAGTGTAACGGCAGACGCAGTAGGAAAAATTCAGTTAACTCTGATATCGCGGGTTTGCAGGGAAAATTGCGCCCAGCACCGTCGCCTCGCTTGCGCCGGTGACCGAAGGCAGGTTGCCTGGCAGCCCCGCCAGCGTCCGCCAGGCAAGCCACGCGAAGGCCAATGCTTCCATGTCATCACCACTAATGCCGACGGCGTCAGTGGTAGTCACTTCGGTTCCTGGCAGCAAGGCAGCAAGTCGCGTCATCACCAATGGATTACGGCTTCCGCCACCACAGACCATCAAACGATCGCAGCCGCCACTCAATAATACCTGTTCAGAAATGGTCACGGCGGTAAGTTCCGCCAGCGTCGCCTGGACATCACGCGCATCAACACCCGGGAAATGGCGCAAATGCCGTTCCAGCCAACCGTAGTTAAAGTATTCGCGCCCGGTGCTTTTCGGCGCGGATTGGGAAAAATACGCATCACTAAGCATATTCTGCAACAGGGGCAAAATGACTTTCCCCCCCCGCGCCCACTCAGCGTCTTTATCGTAAGGTTTACCGGCCTGACGCCAGATCCACGCATCCATCAACATGTTACCCGGCCCGGTATCGTACCCCCCCACCGGCTGCCCTGGAATCAACAACGACAAATTGGCGATACCACCAATGTTGAGAACCATTCGCCGCTCTGTCGGATGAGCCAGTAATGCGTGATGAAACGCTGGCACCAGCGGCGCCCCCTGCCCACCTAAGGCAATATCGCGACGGCGAAAATCACCAACGACAGTAATTCCAGTGTGCGCCACAATTTGATTGTTATCACCAATCTGTAGAGTATGCGGTGCAACGCCAGTAGGTTCGTGCCAGACAGTCTGTCCGTGACACCCGATGGCGACGATATCTTTTGGCTGCAAATTTTCTTGCTTGAGCAGTGCGTTAACGGCATCGGCAAACAAGCGACCAAGTTGAGTATCCAGTTGACCGAACTGAGAAAGCGTAAGCTGCTGCCCCTGACAAATATCCAGTACTGCTTGTTTAAGTGATGGGGGAATCGGCCAGCTCAAACTTGCCAACTGCGCCACCCTGTGTTCATCGATAGTCGCCAGTACAACATCGACACCATCCAGACTAGTGCCTGACATTACGCCAATAAAGCGGCCTGATTTCATAGTCCATCCTTTTTCAACCTGTCGTTTGCGCTCCACTCAAACACAAACCTCTCACGAATTCCATGCATGAGCGCCGATTTTTACCATTACCAGGAAAACATTATATTCATATCAATAATTACTATGAATGTTTTGTTTATACTTGGTTAACCGTATTCTAATTATGATTCCATCATGTTTTAGTGGAACATGTAATCATAGTTATACCAATGCCATTTACTTTGGCCATGAGGGATGCTTGTGAGGCGTTTCATGGTAATCAGGAGATTTTTCAATGATTAAGCGCGTACTGGTTGTATCAATGGTAGGTCTGTCTCTTGTCGGTTGTGTTAATAACGATACCCTTTCTGGCGATGTCTATACCGCCTCTGAAGCGAAGCAAGTGCAGAATGTCAGCTATGGCACAATCGTTAATGTACGACAGGTACAAATTCAGGGCGGTGATGATTCCAACGTTATCGGCGCAATTGGCGGTGCGGTTCTCGGTGGCTTCCTTGGGAATACCGTTGGTGGCGGAACTGGGCGTTCTCTGGCAACTGCGGCAGGCGCTATCGCAGGTGGCGTAGCGGGTCAGGGCGTGCAGAGCGCAATGAACAAAACTCAGGGTGTGGAGTTGGAAATTCGTAAAGATGATGGCAACACCATTATGGTGGTACAGAAACAGGGCAATACCCACTTCTCTCCGGGACAACGTGTTATCCTGGCCAGCAACGGTAGCCAGGTGACTGTCTCTCCGCGCTAAATAAGTTGACGTGTGGTCAGGTCACTGACCACACGCCTTCTTCATTTCACCCTTTGGCCTGCAGCTCAGTAATATTATGCTCAAGTTTTGCAATGAGCTTAATCAACTGTTCTACTTCCTCTGCGGAAATTCCATGCAATATTTCCGCCCGGGTTTTGTTAATAACCGCTTCCATTTCGCTAATCAGCGGCTCCGCTTTTTCCGTCAGTTTAATACGTTTAGCCCGACGATCGCTGGCGCAAGTTTGACGCGAAATTAACCCTTTTTCTTCCAGTTGGTCCAGCGTACGAACCAGTGAAGGCTGCTCAATGCCGATCGCTTTTGCCAGTTGAATTTGCGACTGGTCTGGAGGTAACTGATGGATATTGTGCAACGTTACCCAATGGGTTTGCGTTAACTCCAGCGGTTTCAGGCGATGGTCTATCAGAGCACGCCATATGCGCACCAACCGTGCCAGATCAGAACCTAGTGGCGATTCCAATTTCATCTCCTTATAATTAGCTTGCTAAGATATTATACAGCTTTTAGAATAGTGTGCAGCAATTGTATTGCTAAAACAAATGTATTGCTGCATTTGCTTACCGTCAGACATGCTTTTCAGAAATTGCGCGTAACTTTTTCGCACTTAAAGAATATTTATTAATCTAACGCAATATATTCGGTCGTAAAGGAATCTATTTTGTGAAGTTTATGCTTAATGCAACGGGATTGCCCTTACAAGATCTGGTGTTCGGTGCGTCCGTCTATTTTCCTCCGTTTTTCAAAGCGTTCGCGCTTGGATTTGTCCTCTGGCTTGTTATACACCGCCTGCTTCGCGGCTGGATCTACGCCGGTGACATCTGGCATCCCTTGTTAATGGATTTATCGCTGTTTGCGATTTGCGTTTGCCTTGCTCTGGCAATACTGATTGCGTGGTAACTATGTCAATTAAAACAATTAAGTATTTCTCAACAATTATTGTAGCGGTTGTTGCGATTCTTGCCGGATGGTGGCTATGGAACTATTACATGCAGTCACCGTGGACACGCGACGGAAAAATACGCGCAGAACAGGTTTCTATCACGCCTCAGGTGTCTGGACGTATTGTTGCGATGAATATAAAAGACAACCAGTTGGTTAATGCTGGTGATATTTTACTCACCATCGATAAAACGCCCTTCCAGATAGCCGAACTGAACGCCCAGGCTCAGTTAACGAAAGCGCAATCTGACCTCGCCAAAGCCAATAACGAAGCTAATCGTCGCCGTCATCTCTCACATAATTTTATCTCTGCCGAAGAGCTGGATACCGCTAACCTCAATGTTAAAGCGATGCAGGCCAGTGTTGATGCCGCACAGGCGACGCTTAAACAGGCACAATGGCAACTGGCGCAAACGGAAATTCGCGCTCCGGTGAGTGGATGGGTAACTAATCTCACTACCCGCATCGGCGACTACGCCGACACCGGAAAACCCCTGTTTGCCCTGGTGGATAGCCATTCGTTTTACGTCATTGGTTATTTTGAAGAAACCAAATTGCGCCATATCCACGACGGTGCACCAGCACAAATTACGCTCTATAGCGACAACAAAACGTTACAGGGTCACGTTTCCAGTATCGGTCGGGCGATTTATGATCAGAGCATTGAAAGTGATTCCAGCCTGATTCCGGATGTGAAACCTAACGTCCCCTGGGTGCGTCTCGCCCAACGCGTTCCCGTCCGCTTTGCTCTGGATAATGTTCCCAGCGATGTCACGCTGGTATCCGGTACAACATGTAGCATCGCCGTAGGTCAATAATGAACGCATCGTTATGGTCCTTGCGCAATTTGCCCTGGTGCAGGGCCTCGCTGGCGCAATGGTGTTATGCGTTACGCAATACCATTGCCATGTGCCTGGCGCTGACGGTTGCCTATTATTTAAATCTCGATGAACCCTACTGGGCGATGACCTCGGCTGCGGTGGTAAGCTTTCCCACCGTTGGCGGTGTCATCAGCAAAAGTCTCGGACGCATCGCTGGTAGTTTGCTGGGAGCCATCGCGGCACTGATTCTTGCCGGGCATACGCTTAACGAGCCGTGGTTTTTTCTATTGAGCATGTCGGCGTGGCTTGGCTTTTGTACCTGGGCTTGCGCGCACTTCACGAATAACGTGGCGTATGCCTTCCAACTGGCGGGCTACACTGCGGCCATTATCGCCTTTCCGATGGTCAATATCACGGAAGCAAGCCAGTTATGGGATATCGCTCAGGCACGCGTTTGCGAAGTCATCGTCGGTATTCTCTGCGGTGGCATGATGATGATGATCCTGCCGAGTAGCTCCGACGCCACTGCGCTTTTAACCGCGTTGAAAAACATGCATGCCCGTTTACTGGAACATGCCAGCTTGCTCTGGCAGCCTGAAACAACCGATGCCATTCGCACAGCACATGAAGGAATCATTGGGCAAATATTAACCATGAATTTGCTGCGCATTCAGGCGTTCTGGAGTCACTATCGTTTCCGCCAGCAAAATGCACGCCTGAATGCGCTACTCCACCAGCAATTACGCATGACCAGCGTCATCTCCAGCCTGCGACGTATGTTGCTCAACTGGTCATCAACGCCCGCCGCCACACGTGAAATTCTCGAACAGTTGCTGACGGCGCTTGCCAGTTCGCAAACTGATTTTTACACCGTCGCACGTATCATTGCCCCACTGCGCCCAACCAACTTAGCCGACTATCGGCACGTCGCCTTCTGGCAGCGACTACGCTATTTTTGCCGCCTTTATCTGCAAAGCAGTCAGGAACTACATCGTCTGCAAAGCGGTACAGATGATCGTGCCAGACTCCCACGAACAGCCGGCCTGGCACGTCATACCGATAACGCCGAAGCTATGTGGAGTGGACTGCGCACATTTTGTACGTTGATGATAATTGGCGCATGGAGTATTACCTCGCAATGGGATGCCGGTGCCAATGCATTAACACTGGCAGCAATTAGCTGCGTACTCTACTCCGCCGTCGCGGCACCGTTTAAGTCACTGTCGCTACTTATGCGCACGCTGGTATTACTTTCGCTATTTAGCTTTGTGGTTAAGTTTGGTCTGATGGTTCAGATTAGCGACCTGTGGCAATTTTTGCTGTTTCTCTTCCCGCTGCTGGCGACGATGCAACTTCTCAAATTACAGATGCCAAAATTTGCCGCGTTGTGGGGACAACTGATCGTATTTATGGGTTCGTTCATCGCTGTCACTAATCCCCCGGTGTATGATTTTGCTGACTTTCTTAACGATAATCTGGCGAAAATTGTTGGCGTGGCACTGGCGTGGTTAGCGTTCGCCATTCTGCGACCTGGATCTGATGCCCGTAAAAGTCGTCGTCATATTCGCGCACTGCGCCGGGATTTTGTCGACCAACTAAGCCGCCATCCAACCCTGAGTGAAAGCGAATTTGAATCGCTCACTTATCACCACGTTAGTCAGTTGAGCAACAGCCAGGATGCACTGGCTCGCCGTTGGTTATTACGCTGGGGCGTGGTGCTGCTGAACTGTTCACATGTTGTCTGGCAATTGCGGGACTGGGAATCGCGTTCCGATCCGTTATCGCGAGTGCGGGATAACTGTATTTTTCTGTTGCGGGAAGTAATGAATGAGCGTGGCGTTCAGCAAAAATCACTGGCGGCCACACTTGAAGAATTACAGCGGATATGCGACAGCCTTGCCCACCATCATCAACCCGCAGCCCGTGAGCTGGCGGCGATTGTCTGGCGTCTGTACTGCTCGCTTTCGCAACTTGAGCAAGCGCCGCCGCAAGGTACGCTGACCTCTTAATTACTTAATGACACCACAGGCATAGCGTTCACCGCCACCGCCCAGCAGTTTTGGTTGATCGGACATATTATCGCCGCCAACGTGGATCATCAGCGCCTTGTCTTTGATTTCATCAAGTGATTTCAGACGAGGCGCGATGACGGCATCGGTTGCTTTACCGTCATTGTTAACCACCAGTGCCGGCAGATCGCCTAAGTGTCCTGCACCTTCTGGCCCTTCATGCTTACCAGTATTTTGTGGATCAAGATGCCCGCCTGCGGATTCTGCGGCGCTGGCTTTGCCATCTTTCATTGCTGGCTGGCAGCTTCCTTTGGCATGAATATGGAAGCCATGCTCACCGGGTGGTAATGCTTTCAGATCGGGTGAAAACTCCAGACCTTTATCGGTTTCAGTAATTGTTACACTACCGATTGACTGCCCAACCCCTTGCGACGTGACGAGGTTCATCTCGACTTTTTCACTGGCAGCTTGTGCGCCGGTTGCAACAACCAGCGCCAGAATGGCCAGACTAAAACGTTTCATAGGACCTCCGTTCAATGTGCATACCCGTTAAGTGTAAACCAGTGACACATATTTGAACGGCGGCTATTCCTAAAAGTGTTTACGGTACGTCGTAACCCAGTGCCGCTTTACGGATACGGAACCATTGTTGGCGGGTCATTTTCAATGTTTCCGCTTCGACAGCAGCCCGCACGCGCTCAATTTTACCGGAGCCGATAATCGGCAGCGGCTGCGATGGCAGACGCAATATCCAGGCATAAACCACCTGCTCGATAGAGCCCGCGTTTAATTCTTCCGCCACCACAGCAAGTTCATCACGTAGCGGCCTGAAATAATCATCATTAAACAGACGACCACCGCCAAGACAAGACCAGGCCATCGGGCGAATACGCAGTTGTTGCAGTTGGTCGAGCGTGCCATCCAGCAGTAACGGCTGATGCACCGGGGATATTTCCACCTGATTAGTGGCAAGGGTAAACGGCAAGCGCGATTGCAACAGCGCAAATTGCGCAGGCGTGAAGTTGGAGACGCCAAAATGGCGTACTTTTCCGCTCTGATGCAGATGTTTAAACGCATCTGCCACTTCATCGGCATCCATTAGCGGGTCGGGGCGATGGATCAGCAGCAGATCCAGATGATCGGTCGCAAGATTAATCAGCGACTGTTCGGCGCTCTTAATGATGTGGTCGCGGTCAGTGATGTAATGACCAATGACGTTTTCTTCACGCGCGGTCGTCGCGATACCGCATTTACTGACGATTTCCATCCGTTCACGCAGGTGAGGCGCCAGTTTCAACGCCTCGCCAAACGCCGCTTCGCACTGATAGCCACCATAAATATCAGCGTGATCCACAGTAGTCACGCCGAGATCCAGATGCTCTTCAATAAAACTGACTAACTGGCGGGCGGACATATTCCAGTCCATCAATCGCCAGTAGCCCATCACAAAACGGGAAAACTCCGGGCCTTGCGGCGCAATAGTAATACGCTGAACCATAATCGCTTCCTCTTATCAGATATGAGAGGAGTATACGCAAGATTAGGCTCAAAAGAGTGATGGTTGCTCAGGTTCGTCTGATGGCGCTGGCTTATTCGCGCGTAATTTACGCATAAGTCGTTGCCGACAAAGGCGCAACACTTCTTGTTTTTCGCCATCGCTCATTTTATTCCAGTTAAAACGCTCATCCCGGCTACGATAACAGCCACGGCAAAATCCGCGTTCATCGGACTGGCAAATTCCCCGGCACGGGCTCTGGACGGGAAAGAACTCTAATTGCTCCGCCACTTCGCCCTCCTAAGATAAGATTATTACCACTATTGAAGCTGTTAATGCCCAAAGTAGCAACTTTACTTGCACTAGACCGACCGGTCTACTACACTCGAACACATGAACAAACACACCGAACATGATACTCGCGAACACCTCCTGGCTACGGGTGAGCAGCTTTGCCTGCAACGTGGATTCACCGGGATGGGATTAAGCGAGTTACTGAAAATCGCTGAAGTGCCGAAAGGGTCGTTCTATCACTACTTTCGCTCTAAAGAAGCGTTTGGCGTTGCCATGCTTGAGCGTCATTACGCGGCGTATCACCTGCGACTAGCGGAGTTGCTGCAATCCGGCGAAGGTAACTACCGCGACCGCATACTGGCTTATTACCAGCAGACACTTAACCAGTTTAGCCAGCATGGAACTATCAGCGGATGCCTGACAGTAAAGCTCTCTGCCGAAGTGTGCGATCTGTCAGAAGATATGCGCAGCGCGATGGATAAAGGCGCTCGTGGCGTGATCGCCCTGCTCTCTCAGGCACTGGAAAATGGCCGTGCCAGCCACTGTTTAACCTTTTGTGGTGAACCGCTACAACAAGCGCAAGTACTTTACGCGCTGTGGCTGGGCGCCAATCTGCAGGCCAAAATTTCGCGCAGTTCCGGGCCGCTGGAAAACGCGCTAACACATGTAAAAACCATTATTGCGACGCCTGCCGTTTAGCAGGCATTTTTTTCATCACCAGACGACCGGGAGCCTTTATGTCATCTGAAAAACTGTATTCCCCACTGCAAGTGGGCGCGATCACGGCGGCAAACCGTATTTTTATGGCCCCTCTGACACGTCTGCGCAGCATTGAGCCGGGTGACATCCCTACTCCGTTGATGGCGGAATACTATCGCCAACGTGCCAGTGCCGGCTTGATTATTAGCGAAGCCACTCAAGTTTCCGCTCAGGCAAAAGGGTATGCGGGCGCACCTGGTATTCATAGCCCGGAGCAAATCGCGGCATGGAAAAAAATCACCGCTGGTGTTCATGCTGAAAATGGTCATATCGCCGTACAGCTTTGGCATACGGGGCGCATTTCTCACGCCAGCCTGCAACCTGGCGGCCAGGCTCCGGTAGCACCTTCGGCACTTAGTGCGGGAACGCGTACTTCTCTGCGCGATGAAAATGGTCAGGCGATCCGCGTCGAGACATCTATGCCGCGTGCACTGGAGCTGAAAGAGATTCCGGGGATCGTCAATGATTTCCGTCAGGCCATTGCTAACGCGCGTGAAGCCGGTTTTGATCTGGTAGAGCTTCACTCCGCTCACGGTTATTTACTGCATCAGTTCCTGTCGCCTTCTTCAAACCATCGTACCGATCAGTACGGCGGTAGCGTGGAAAATCGCGCACGTCTGGTACTGGAAGTTGTTGATGCCGGGATTGAAGAATGGGGTGCCGATCGCATTGGCATTCGCGTTTCGCCAATCGGTACTTTCCAGAATACGGATAACGGCCCGAATGAAGAAGCCGATGCACTGTATCTGATTGAACAACTGGGCAAACGCGGCATTGCTTATCTGCATATGTCCGAACCTGACTGGGCAGGCGGCAAACCATATACCGAGGCTTTCCGCGAAAAAGTACGCGCCCGTTTCCACGGCCCGATTATCGGGGCTGGTGCATATACGGTAGAAAAAGCGGAAACGCTGATCGGCAAAGGGTTAATTGATGCGGTGGCATTTGGTCGCGACTGGATTGCGAATCCGGATCTGGTCGCTCGCCTGCAGCGCAAAGCCGAACTTAACCCACAGCGTGCCGAAAGTTTCTACGGCGGCGGCGCAGAAGGTTATACCGATTACCCTACGCTGTGATCTAACATTGCGAGCGGCGCAAAGCCGCCGCTATACTAAAACAACATTTTGAATCTGTTAGCCATTTTGAGGATATAAAGATGCGTCTTCTTCACACCATGCTGCGCGTTGGCGATCTGCAACGCTCCATCGATTTTTATACCAACGTGCTGGGCATGAAACTGCTGCGTACCAGCGAAAACCCGGAATATAAATACTCACTGGCGTTTGTTGGCTACGGCCCGGAAACCGAAGAAGCGGTGATTGAGCTGACCTATAACTGGGGCGTGGATAAATACGAACTCGGCACCGCTTATGGTCACATCGCCCTTAGCGTTGATAACGCCGCTGAAGCGTGCGAAAAAATCCGTCAGAACGGCGGTAACGTGACCCGTGAAGCCGGTCCGGTAAAAGGCGGTACTACGGTTATCGCATTTGTGGAAGATCCGGACGGTTATAAAATTGAATTGATCGAAGAGAAAGACGCCGGTCGCGGTCTGGGCAACTAATCTCCTGCCGGGCGTGCACTCATCACGCCCGCATCTTTACTGCATCGGCAAGTAATATTTGTCATAATGCGCGCTGCAATTTATCCGTATTAAGAGAATCAGATGTCCGATAACGCTCAACTTACCGGTCTGTGCGACCGTTTTCGTGGTTTTTATCCTGTTGTGATCGATGTTGAAACAGCCGGATTTAACGCCAAAACCGATGCGCTGCTTGAGATTGCCGCCATCACCCTGAAAATGGATGAACAAGGCTGGCTGATGCCGGACACCACATTACATTTCCACGTCGAGCCGTTTGTCGGCGCTAATTTGCAACCAGAAGCCCTCGCCTTCAACGGCATTGACCCGAACGATCCCGATCGTGGCGCGGTCAGTGAATACGAGGCACTGCATGAGATTTTCAAAGTTGTACGTAAAGGCATTAAAGCGAGCGGCTGTAACCGTGCCATTATGGTGGCGCACAATGCCAATTTCGACCACAGCTTTATGATGGCCGCCGCAGAACGCGCCTCACTGAAACGTAACCCGTTCCACCCTTTCGCCACTTTTGACACTGCTGCACTGGCCGGGCTGGCGCTCGGACAAACCGTATTATCAAAAGCCTGCCAGACCGCTGGCATGGAGTTTGACAGCACTCAGGCACACTCCGCGCTGTACGATACCGAACGCACCGCTGTGCTGTTTTGTGAAATCGTCAACCGCTGGAAACGGCTGGGAGGTTGGCCGCTGCCTGCCGCCGAAGAGGTGTAATCGAGTCGATGCCTGATGACATGCAATGAATCAGGCATCTATAGTGAGGCTATTCCACGCATCATGCATGATATTCACGGGGAATAGCGTTAATGGCAGATAACCCAAATCCTTCATCGTCGCTGCCGGACGTTTTTTCACCGGCGACCCGCGACTGGTTTCTTCGCGCCTTTAAACAGCCGACCGCTGTTCAGTCACAAACCTGGCATGTGGCGGCACACGGTGAACATGCACTGGTGATTGCACCGACAGGTTCCGGAAAAACGCTGGCAGCTTTTCTCTACGCCCTCGATCAACTCTTCCGCGAAGGCGGAGAACATGCAAGCGAAGCGCATAAGCGTAAAACCTCGCGCATCCTCTATATTTCACCAATTAAAGCCTTAGGCACCGACGTTCAACGCAACTTACAGATCCCGTTACAGGGCATTGCGGATGAGCGGCGGCGGCGTGGCGAAATGGAAGTCAACATTCGTGTGGGTATCCGCACTGGCGATACTCCCGCACAAGAACGCAGCAAACTGACCCGTAATCCGCCGGATATTCTGATAACCACGCCCGAATCACTCTATCTGATGCTGACCTCCCGCGCACGCGAAACGCTACGCGGCGTCGAAACGGTAATTATTGATGAAGTCCACGCGGTAGCGGGCAGTAAACGTGGTGCGCATCTGGCGTTAAGTCTGGAGCGACTCGATGCGCTGCTCCACACCTCAGCACAGCGAATTGGCCTTTCTGCCACTGTGCGCTCAGCCAGCGATGTGGCGGAATTTCTGGGTGGCGATCGCCCGGTCACGGTAGTCAACCCGCCCGCAATGCGCCATCCGCAAATCCGGATTGTCGTTCCTGTCGCCAATATGGATGATGTCTCATCGGTCACCATCGGCACCGGCGAAGACAGCCATGCAGGCAGAGAAGGATCAATTTGGCCATATATTGAAACCGGCATTCTTGATGAAGTGTTGCGCCATCGCTCGACCATTGTTTTCACCAATTCTCGCGGACTGGCGGAAAAACTGACGGCACGACTAAATGAGCTTTACGCTGCACGATTACAGCGTTCCCCGACTATCGCCGTTGATGCGGCAAATTTTGAGTCTACCTCCGGCGCAACCTCTAACCGCGTGCAAAGTAGCGACGTTTATATTGCCCGTTCGCATCACGGTTCCGTCTCTAAAGAACAACGAGCAATCACCGAACAGGCGCTGAAATCGGGTGAATTACGCTGCGTGGTCGCCACTTCCAGTCTCGAACTGGGGATTGATATGGGCGCGGTGGATCTGGTGATTCAGGTGGCAACGCCGCTTTCTGTTGCCAGTGGGTTACAACGCATTGGGCGCGCCGGACACCAGGTCGGTGGCATCTCCAACGGGCTTTTCTTCCCCCGAACCCGGCGTGATTTAATCGATTCCGCCGTCATTGTGGAGTGTATGTTCGCAGGCAAGCTGGAAAACCTTACACCACCGCATAATCCACTCGACGTTCTGGCGCAGCAAACTGTTGCCGCTGCGGCGATGGACGCATTACAGGTGGACGAATGGTACGCCCGCGTGCGCCGTGCCGCACCGTGGAAAGATCTACCGAGGCGCGTTTTTGACACCACGCTGGATATGCTTTCCGGGCGCTATCCTTCTGGTGATTTTTCCGCTTTTCGCCCAAAACTTATCTGGGATCGGGAAAGTGGAATATTAACTGCGCGTCCAGGCGCCCAACTGCTGGCGGTGACCAGCGGTGGCACCATTCCGGATCGTGGCATGTACAGCGTGTTATTACCGGAAGGTGAAGAACAGGCCGGATCTCGTCGGGTAGGAGAACTGGATGAAGAGATGGTGTATGAATCGCGGGTGAATGACATTATCACCCTCGGTGCTACCTCCTGGCGGATCCAGCAAATTACCCGCGATCAGGTGATTGTGACGCCTGCGCCCGGACGCTCCGCCAGACTTCCCTTCTGGCGCGGCGAAGGAAACGGACGTCCGTCTGAATTAGGCGAGATGATCGGCGATTTTCTCCATTTGCTGGCGGATGGCGCGTTCTTTTCCGGGAGTATTCCCCCGTGGCTGGCGGAAGAAAATACGCTCGCCAATATTAAGGGACTGATTGACGAGCAGCGCAAAGCAACGGGCATTGTTCCTGGCAGCCGTCATCTGGTTCTCGAACGGTGCCGTGATGAAATTGGCGACTGGCGTATTATTTTGCACTCTCCCTATGGGAGACGCGTGCATGAACCCTGGGCGCTGGCGATTGCAGGACGAATACATGCACTATGGGGCGCTGACGCCTCAATAGTTGCCAGTGATGACGGCATTGTTGCGCGCATTCCTGACACCGATGGTAAATTGCCTGACGCCGCCATTTTCTTGTTTGAACCAGAAAAATTGCTGCAAATTGTCCGCGAAGCGGTAGGCAGCTCGGCTCTTTTCGCCGCTCGTTTCCGTGAATGTGCCGCGCGGGCATTGCTGATGCCCGGCCGCACGCCGGGGCATCGCACGCCACTGTGGCAACAACGACTACGAGCCAGCCAGTTGCTGGAAATCGCCCAGGGTTATCCTGATTTTCCGATCATTCTCGAAACCCTACGTGAATGCCTGCAAGATGTTTATGATCTTCCCGCGCTGGAACGTTTGATGCGTCGCCTGAACGGTGGTGAAATACAAATATCCGATGTAACGACTACTACGCCCTCGCCTTTCGCCACAAGTTTATTGTTCGGCTATGTCGCGGAATTTATGTACCAGAGCGACGCCCCGCTGGCAGAGCGCCGGGCATCCGTACTGTCGCTGGACAGCGAGTTACTGCGCAATCTACTCGGTCAGGTCGATCCGGGTGAATTACTCGACCCGCAGGTCATACGCCAGGTGGAAGAAGAGTTACAGCGGCTAGCGGCTGGCAGAGAAGCGAAAGGTGAAGAAGGTTTGTTTGACCTGCTACGCGAACTGGGGCCAATGACCGTTGAGGATCTGGTACAACGGCATACAGGCAGCAGTGAAGAGATTGAGACGTATGTGGAAAACCTTCTCGCGGCAAAACGAATCTTCCCGGCGATGATTGCAGGTCAGAAGCACCTTGCCTGCATGGATGACGCAGCCAGGCTACGAGACGCCCTCGGTGTACCATTGTCGCACTCACTACCCGAAATCTACCTGCACCGCGTAAATTACCCGCTTCGCGATCTCTTTCTGCGCTATCTCCGGACTCATGCTCTGGTCACGGCTGAACAACTTGCCCGTGATTTTGGCCTCGGTATTGCCATTGTCGAAGAGCAACTTCAGCAACTGCGCGAACGGGGGCTGGTGATGAATCTGCAACAAGACGTCTGGGTGAGCGACGAAGTTTTCCGTCGTCTGCGCTTACGCTCGCTGCAGGCTGCCAGAGAAGCGACGCGTCCAGTTCCGTCTACAGTCTATGCGCGATTGCTGCTGGAACGTCAGGGCGTGTTGCCCGCTACCGATGGCAGCCCGGCGCTTTTTGCCGCAACGTCTACAGGCGTTTATGAGGGGGTGGATGGTGTCATGCGGGTGATCGAACAACTTGCCGGTGTTGGTTTACCCGCCTCGCTCTGGGAAAGCCAGATCCTGCCAGCCCGCGTGCGCGACTATTCGCCAGAAATGCTCGATGAACTGTTGGCAACCGGCGCAGTTATCTGGTCGGGGCAAAAAAAACTGGGCGATGATGACGGTCTGGTGGCTCTGCATTTGCAGGAATATGCCGCAGAATCGTTAACACCAGTAGAAAATGATCACGCAAAACGTTCAGCGATTCAGCAAGCGATTATCGCGGTTCTGGCTGACGGCGGCGCCTGGTTTGCGCAACAAATCGCTCAACGGGTAGGCGAGAAAATCGGTCAACCTGTAGATGCTTCGCCCCTGCAAGAAGCGTTGTGGGAGCTGGTCTGGCAAGGCGTCATTTCCTGCGATATTTGGGCACCGTTACGCGCCCTCACCCGCAGCAGTACCAGCGCGCGTCCCTCAACTCGCCGCAGTCACCGGACCCGGCGTGGACGTCCTGCCTATACGTCGTCCATCTCGCCACTGGTATCTTACAACACGCCGAAGCTGGCTGGACGCTGGTCGTTATTACAGGTGGAGCCACTTAACGATACTGAAAGGATGCTGGCGCTGGCGGAAAATATGCTCGACCGCTACGGCATCGTCAGTCGTCAGGCGGTGATAGCCGAGAATATCCCTGGCGGATTTCCGTCAATGCAAACGCTTTGTCGAAGCATGGAAGACTCCGGGCGAATTATGCGTGGTCGTTTTGTTGAAGGTCTTGGCGGCGCGCAATTTGCTGATCGCCTGACTATTGACCGATTGCGCGATCTGGCGACACAAGCCACGCAGACGCGACACTATACGCCAGTGGCGCTCTCTGCCAACGATCCGGCTAATGTGTGGGGAACTCTCCTGCCCTGGCCTGCACATCCGGCAACGCTGGTTCCAACGCGTCGGGCGGGTGCGCTGGTGGTCGTTTCTGGCGGCAAATTGTTACTCTATCTGGCGCAAGGTGGCAAAAAAATGCTGGTCTGGCAGGAAAAAGAGGAATTACTCGCCCCAGAGGTTTTCCAGGCGCTGACTACCGCACTGCGTCGCGAACCACGGCTGCGCTTTACGCTGACAGAAGTGAATGATCAACCCGTCCGGCAAACGCCGATGTTTACGCTGCTGCGTGAAGCGGGATTTTCAAGTTCGCCACAAGGGCTGGATTGGGGATAGATAAAGCACTGACGGATGCTTGTTTGCATCCGTCAGTATTGCAGGACGGATTACTCCGCGTCCGGCTCTTCAGACTTGTATTTAGCGGCAGTTTCTTTGATCAGCTGTTGCAGTTCGCCGCGCTGATACATTTCGATCACGATATCACAGCCGCCTACCAGTTCGCCGTCAACCCACAGTTGCGGGAAAGTCGGCCAGTTAGCGTATTTCGGCAGTTCCGCACGAATGTCCGGATTTTGCAGGATATCAACATAGGCAAAACGTTCGCCACATGCGGCAAGCGCCTGGACTGCCTGGGCAGAGAAACCGCAGCTCGGCAGTTTCGGTGAACCTTTCATGTACAGCAGGATCGGGTTTTCAGCAATCTGGCGTTGGATTTTTTCGATAGTGGTGCTCATTGTCTTGCTTCCTCAAACTTCTTTACGGCAGTAATCTGACATTGTAGCGGGTCAGTGCGGCAACGGAAAATAACATTTTCATCACGCTTTTGCTATTTTATCCCTTTGCTCTATATGTTGCATTTCAAATATTCTTTTCTTCTCTGGCACGCAGCAACGTGGTGTTTTTATAACCATTTTTAGCTTTGCCTGCTGCATTTTTTTGCGCTCGCCGACGAAACGTATTTTTTAACAATAAAAGCTATTAACTTTCTCTTCTTCTATGCATTAGAATCATCAAGTTTTGTAAATCAGACGCAGGCATGATAGACCTGCCTTAACAGAGGGACGCTCAGTGGCGCGGATAAACCGTATTTCGATCACGCTCTGTGCTTTACTTTTTACCACCCTGCCTTTAACGCCTATGGCACATGCTTCAAAGCAAGCCAGGGAGAGTTCTGCTACCACTCACATCACCAAAAAAGCAGATAAAAAGAAAAGCACGGCAACCACCAAAAAGACCAATAAAGCCAGCCAGAAAACAGCGAAAAAAGCCGCCAGTAAAAGTACTACTAAAAATAAAACTGCTTCTTCCGTTAAAAAATCCTCCATTACAGCTTCTAAAAACGCCAAAACTCGCAGCAAACAAGCCGTCAATAAAACGGCGTCAGTCAGCTTTACGGAAAAATGCACCAAACGTAAAGGCTATAAGTCACGTTGTGTGAAAGTCAAGAATGCCACACAGGGAACCATCGCCGACGCGCATAAAGCAAAAGTACAGAAAGCCACAAAAGTGGCTATGAATAAGCTGATGCAGCAAATTGGCAAACCATATCGCTGGGGCGGCAGCTCACCGCGTACCGGTTTTGATTGCAGCGGACTGGTTTATTACGCGTATAAAGATCTGGTGAAGATCCGTATTCCACGCACGGCTAACGAAATGTATCACCTGCGTGACGCCGCGCCGATCGATCGCAGCGAACTGAAAAACGGCGACCTTGTCTTCTTCCGCACTCAGGGGCGCGGAACCGCCGATCACGTTGGCGTGTATGTCGGCAACGGCAAATTTATTCAGTCACCACGCAGTGGTCAGGAAATTAAAATCACTTCGTTAAGTGAAGATTACTGGCAACGCCACTATGTTGGCGCTCGTCGGGTGATGACCCCAAAAACACTTCGCTAAAACTTTACCCTGTTGTTACGGCAACAGGGTAAGTTCATCTTTTGTATCACCTTTTAATTTGCTACCCTATCCATACGCACAATAAGGCTATTGTACGTATGCCAATTAATAATAAAGGAGAGTAGCAATGTCATTTGAATTACCTGCACTACCATATGCTAAAGATGCTCTGGCACCGCACATTTCTGCGGAAACTATCGAGTATCACTACGGCAAACATCATCAGACTTATGTCACTAACCTGAACAACCTGATCAAAGGTACTGCGTTTGAAGGTAAATCACTGGAAGAGATTATTCGCAGCTCTGAAGGTGGTGTATTCAATAACGCCGCTCAGGTCTGGAACCACACTTTCTACTGGAACTGCCTGGCGCCAAACGCGGGTGGCGAACCGACGGGTGAACTGGCTGAAGCTATCGCCGCTTCTTTTGGCAGCTTTGCCGATTTCAAAGCTCAGTTTACTGATGCTGCGATCAAAAACTTTGGTTCTGGCTGGACCTGGCTGGTGAAAAACAGCGATGGCAAACTGGCTATCGTTTCCACTTCTAACGCAGGTACTCCGCTGACCACCGATGCGACTCCACTGCTGACCGTTGATGTCTGGGAACACGCTTATTACATCGACTATCGCAATGCACGTCCGGGTTATCTGGAGCACTTCTGGGCGCTGGTAAACTGGGAATTCGTAGCAAAAAATCTCGCCGCATAATCACTGATGGCAAATGCAGCATTGCCTGATGCGCTACGCTTATCAGGCCTACGCGGATGAGGCATTAACACCACATCCGGCAAGATAAATCGCACTTTGCCTGCAAACTGTAACGCAGAAGGTTATCCTTCTGCGTTTTTGTTTATTAGCTGTTGGCAACGCAAACTGCTTCAGGTTGTTTTCTGGCTGACATAAATACCAGCAACAATGCCAGCCCCGCGACAATCGCCCCCATCACCGGCACAAAACTGTATCCCAGACCACCGGAAATCACTGCACCACCGGCTGCGGCACCCAGCGCATTTCCAAGGTTAAAGGCACCAATATTTACTGATGAAGACAAACCCGGCGCTTCGCTGGCAACGCGCATTACACGCATCTGCAACGGTGGTACAACCGCAAAGGTTGCAGCGCCCCACACCACCATGCTAATAGCCGCGCCAAACTCATTTCGCGCCAGGAACGGGATCGCGAGCATAATCACCATCAGCAGCAGCAAAAAGCCTTTCAACGTGCCGTTAACTGAACGATCTGCAAGTTTGCCGCCGAGAAAGTTACCGATAGAGAATCCGACACCAATCAGCACCAGCATTGCAGTGACGAACACCGGCGTTGCGTGAGTGATACTTTGCAGTACCGGAGAAATATAGGTGTAGAGGGTGAACATTGCGCCAGCGCCCAGCACCGTCGTCAGCAATGCAGACAGCACCTGTGGACGCAACAGTACCGCCAGCTCTTTTTTCACGTCAGGCCGCGCCCCTGCGCCACCTTTAGGTAAAGAGAAGAACAGGCTCACCATTGAAATCACACCCAGCCCCGCCGTTGCCAGAAATGACATACGCCAGCCAATAGTTTCCCCAAGCCAGGTTGCCGCCGGAACGCCACCGATATTCGCCAGTGTTAAGCCCATAAACATAGTTGCAACTGCGCTGGCCTGTTTATGTTTTGGCACCACGCTTGCTGCCACGACAGACCCCAGACCAAAAAACGCCCCGTGATTCAGGCTGGTTAAAATGCGTGAAAGCATCAGCGTCATATAGTCCGGTGCGATGGCAGAAAGTACGTTACCGAGCGTGAAAATCGCCATCAGGAAAATCAGCGCACTACGGCGGGCACGATGAGAAAGCAGAAGCGTCATCAATGGCGCGCCAACCATCACGCCAACCGCATAGGCGCTGATTAACATTCCGGCAGCGGGAATCGAGACATCCACACCACGCGCAATAACGGGCAACAAGCCCATTGGCGAGAATTCCGTTGTCCCGATACCAAATGCGCCAATTGCCAGCGCCAGCAACGGATAGTTAATTTTCATGCCTAATCTCCACCTCTTCGCGTCATCACGCGATGTTCATCAAAGTGGCGAAAGCATGACATCAATCACAAAAGAATGAAAATAACAAAAAGAGAAAACACTTTTGCCATTTTGCTAACAAAGAGGAAGGAGATGTGAGGGAGAACGCGCTCCCTCGAGGGGAAATCAGTGTAGCGCGGCAGTCAAACCCACGGCCACGATCAAACCAAGAACGATAATGGTTGTTACCAGTGAAAATTTAAGGTCGGTGCTCATCAAGTTTTCTCCTTTTTATTACCCCACAAAAAGTGATATTACGCATTTTTACATACTGTGATGAAAAAATCTCCCGTCATTTATAATGATAAGTGTTTTTACTACTTCCCCTTTTCATCAAGATCGGCCAAAATTCCACGCTTACATTATTTGCGTACTGGCCATTGACCCCTTCCTGACGCTCTGTGTCATTTTCCCGGCGTACCGCAACACTTTTGTTGTGCGTAAGGTGTGTAAAGGCAAACGTTTACCTTGCGATTTTGCAGGAGCTGAAGTTAGGGTCTGGAGTGAAATGGAATGGCAACAATAAAAGATGTAGCGAAACGAGCAAACGTTTCCACTACAACTGTGTCACACGTAATCAACAAAACACGTTTCGTCGCTGAAGAAACGCGCAATGCTGTGTGGGCAGCGATCAAAGAATTACACTACTCCCCTAGCGCGGTGGCGCGTAGCCTGAAGGTTAACCACACCAAGTCTATCGGTTTGCTGGCGACCAGCAGCGAAGCGGCCTATTTCGCCGAAATCATTGAAGCGGTAGAAAAAAATTGCTTCCAGAAAGGCTACACGCTGATTCTGGGCAATGCGTGGAACAATCTTGAGAAACAGCGGGCTTATCTGTCGATGATGGCGCAAAAACGCGTCGATGGCCTGCTGGTGATGTGTTCGGAGTATCCGGAACCGTTGCTGGCGATGCTGGAAGAGTATCGCCATATCCCGATGGTGGTGATGGACTGGGGTGAAGCAAAAGCAGACTTTACCGATGCGGTTATCGATAACGCTTTTGAAGGCGGTTACATGGCCGGGCGCTATCTGATTGAACGCGGTCACCGCGAAATTGGCGTTATTCCTGGTCCTCTGGAGCGTAACACCGGTGCAGGTCGTTTGGCGGGCTTTATGAAAGCGATGGAAGAAGCCATGATCAAAGTGCCGGAAAACTGGATTGTGCAAGGTGACTTTGAGCCTGAATCAGGTTATCGCGCCATGCAGCAAATCCTGTCGCAACCACACAGACCTACCGCTGTCTTCTGTGGCGGCGATATTATGGCAATGGGCGCACTCTGTGCCGCTGATGAAATGGGGCTGCGCGTCCCGCAGGATGTTTCGCTGATCGGTTATGATAACGTGCGCAACGCTCGCTACTTTACCCCGGCACTGACCACTATCCATCAGCCAAAAGATTCGCTGGGTGAAACGGCGTTCAATATGCTGTTGGATCGTATCGTCAACAAACGCGAAGAACCGCAGTCAATTGAAGTTCATCCACGGTTGATTGAACGTCGCTCCGTGGCTGATGGCCCGTTCCGCGACTATCGTCGTTAATCACCCGTTGCGGGAGTCTCTTCCGGCTCCCGCAGCCACTCCTTATTCAGCGTCTCACTATCGCCGAGATACTCAAGCAACCAGGTTAAAGCAGGCGACATATCATTCTGCTGCCAGGTCAGACAACATGCTGAATCAGGGAATGGATTTTCCAGTTCTAGTGCTACCCACTTCCCCTCATTAAGCCACGGTTTGGCGAAATGTGTCGGCACCATACCGATGCATAACCCAGCCGAAATACACGTTGCCGATGATTCCCAGTCCGGTACAACAAGGCGCTTTTGGTTATCCAGCAGCCAGGTAATACGTTTTGGTAGCGTCCGCGAGGTGTCTTCGCGCACCAGCGATGGCCAGTTGCGCAACGTATCATCGCTGAATGGCCCATTCATTGACGCAAGCGGATGATGACGGGCAACAACACAACTCCAGCTCAACATCCCCATATCACGGAAGGCGTAACGACCGCCCACCGGAATCGCTCGTGTCGCGCCAATCGCCAGTTCCACGCGCCCGTCGGAAAGCGCATCCCAGACACCGTTAAATACTTCCTGAAATACCAGAAGTTCAACGTCATCAAAATGGCGATAGAAATCAACGATCATCTGCCGTGTACGTTCTGGCCTGACGATATTATCCACCGCAATGGCTAACTGACCGCGCCAGCCGTTCGCAATCTGCTGACATTGCTGGCGAGTGATCTGCATTTTTTTGACAACAGAGCGCCCTTCTTTGAGAAACCACGCCCCGGCAGCGGTCAGTTCCACATCACGATGACGCCGTTCAAAAAGCGGCACCGCCAGCCACTCTTCCAGCTGACGCACGGTATAGCTGACCGCTGAAGGAACGCGATGTAACTCCTGAGCCGCAGCACTAAAACTGCCATTACGCGCTACCGCATCAACCACTTCGAGAGAATACTCAGACCACATAGTTTGCCTGCAAAATTTTTGAAACCAGTCATCAAATATTACCGTTTCACAACAGGAATTTCACTCCCTACACTTTGCGACGGTGTTTAACTGAGAAATTTAGAGAATATACATGCAACCTGGGAAAAGATTTTTAGTCTGGCTGGCGGGTTTGAGCGTACTCGGTTTTCTGGCAACCGATATGTATCTGCCCGCTTTCGCCGCCATTCAGGCCGATTTGCAAACGCCTGCGTCTGCTGTCAGTGCCAGCCTTAGTCTGTTCCTTGCCGGTTTTGCCGCAGCCCAACTTCTGTGGGGGCCGCTCTCCGACCGTTATGGTCGTAAACCGGTGTTATTAATCGGCCTGACAATTTTTGCATTAGGTAGTCTGGGGATGTTATGGGTGGATAACGCCATCACTCTGCTGGTATTACGGTTTGTGCAAGCGGTTGGTGTCTGTGCCGCCGCAGTTATCTGGCAGGCGTTGGTGACGGATTACTATCCTTCACAAAAAGTGAATCGTATTTTCGCCACGATCATGCCATTGGTGGGACTCTCTCCTGCCCTTGCTCCTCTTTTAGGTAGCTGGCTGCTGGTTCATTTTTCCTGGCAGGCGATTTTCGCCACCTTGTTTGCCATTACCGTAGTACTTATTCTGCCCATTTTCTGGCTTAAACCCACGACTAAAGCACGTAACGATAGTCAGGATGGACTGACCTTTACCGATCTGCTGCGTTCAAAAACCTATCGCGGCAACGTGCTGATTTATGCGGCCTGTTCAGCCAGTTTCTTTGCCTGGCTGACCGGTTCACCGTTCATCCTTAGCGAGATGGGCTACAGCCCGGCAGTCATTGGTTTAAGTTATGTACCACAAACCATCGCGTTTCTGATTGGTGGTTATGGCTGTCGCGCAGCATTGCAAAAATGGCAAGGCAAACAATTATTACCGTGGCTGCTGGCGCTGTTTGCTGTCAGTGTCGTGGCGACCTGGGCTGCTGGCTTCATTAGCCATGTTTCGCTGGTCGAAATCCTGATCCCATTCTGTGTGATGGCTATTGCTAACGGCGCAATCTACCCGATTGTTGTCGCCCAGGCGCTGCGCCCCTTCCCACATGCGACCGGCCGCGCTGCAGCATTGCAGAACACACTGCAACTGGGACTGTGCTTCCTCGCAAGCCTTGTGGTTTCCTGGCTCATCAGCGTTAGCACACCACTGCTCACCACCACCTGCGTGATGTTATCGACCGTGGTACTGGCTTCTCTGGGTTACATGATGCAACGTTGTGAAGAACCTGGTTGCCAGAATCATGGTAATGCCGAAGTCGCTCATAG
The DNA here is from genome assembly GCF_031323975.1 of Escherichia ruysiae. Classification (NCBI taxonomy): domain Bacteria; kingdom Pseudomonadati; phylum Pseudomonadota; class Gammaproteobacteria; order Enterobacterales; family Enterobacteriaceae; genus Escherichia; species Escherichia ruysiae. The sequence continues at coordinate 243,465 of NZ_JAVIWS010000001.1, read as the reverse complement.
CGAATCACATTGATCTATATCGACATCTTTATACTTAGGCTGCTAACAAAATTTTGTTGTATGATTGAAATTAGCGGCCTATACTAATTTCCAGTTGTTAAGATTACGATAAATATTATGTTTTTACGGGGACAGGAGCGTTCCCGGATTGCTATGGATGGTCATTTCGGCAAGGGTTCCTCCTTTCCCTCTGTTCTACGTCGGATTATAGACTCGCGGATTTTCTGCGAGATTTCTCACAAAGCCCAAAAAGCGTCTACGCTGTTTTAAGGTTCTGATCACCGACCAGTGATGGAGAAACTATGAGTTCATCGTGTATAGAAGAAGTCAGCGTACCGGATGACAACTGGTACAGAATCGCCAACGAATTACTTAGCCGCGCCGGTATAGCCATCAACGGTTCTGCCCCGGCGGATATTCGTGTTAAAAACCCCGATTTTTTTAAACGCGTTCTGCAGGAAGGATCGTTGGGGTTAGGCGAAAGTTATATGGATGGCTGGTGGGAATGTGACCGACTGGATATGTTTTTTAGCAAAGTCTTACGCGCAGGTCTCGAAAACCAACTCCCCCATCATTTCAAAGACACTCTGCGCATCGCAGGCGCTCGTCTCTTCAATTTGCAGAGTAAAAAACGTGCCTGGATAGTCGGCAAAGAGCATTACGATCTGGGTAATGACCTGTTCAGCCGTATGCTTGATCCCTTCATGCAGTATTCCTGCGCTTACTGGAAAGATGCCGATAATCTGGAATCTGCCCAACAAGCGAAGCTTAAAATGATCTGTGAAAAATTGCAGTTGAAACCAGGGATGCGCGTACTGGATATTGGCTGCGGGTGGGGCGGACTGGCGCACTACATGGCGTCTAACTATGACGTAAGTGTGGTGGGTGTCACCATTTCTGCTGAACAGCAGAAAATGGCTCAGGATCGCTGCGAAGGTCTGGATGTCACCATATTGCTGCAAGATTACCGTGACCTGAACGATCAATTTGACCGCATTGTTTCAGTGGGAATGTTCGAACACGTCGGGCCGAAAAATTACAACACCTATTTTGAGGTGGTAGATCGCAATCTGAAACCGGAAGGTATTTTCCTGTTACATACTATCGGCTCGAAAAAAACCGATCTGAATGTTGATCCGTGGATTAATAAATATATTTTCCCGAACGGTTGCCTGCCCTCTGTGCGCCAGATCGCTCAATCCAGCGAACCACACTTTGTGATGGAAGACTGGCATAACTTTGGCGCCGATTACGATACCACGCTAATGGCCTGGTATGAACGATTCCTCGCCGCCTGGCCGGAAATTGCGGATAATTACAGTGAACGCTTTAAACGGATGTTTACCTATTATCTGAATGCTTGCGCTGGTGCTTTCCGCGCCCGTGATATTCAACTCTGGCAAGTGGTGTTCTCTCGAGGAGTCGAAAACGGTCTTCGGGTTGCACGCTAAATGTTATTCTATCGCCCCCGTTTGGGGGCGATATCATATTTCAGTCCGTTATTGATTCAACGCCTTTTCCCGCATCGCCAGCACACGTTCTACCGTATCTACCACTGCCTGAGTTTGTGGATCGATTTCAATATTGACGCGTGCACCGAGTTTTTTCTTACCGAGGGTGGTACGTTCCAGCGTTTCTGGAATTAAATGCACGCAGAAACGTGTTGACGTTACTTCGCCGACGGTCAGGCTAATACCGTCGATTCCGATAAATCCTTTGTACAGGATATATTTCATCAACTGACTATCCTGCACTTTAAACCAGATCTGGCGATTATTTTCAGAGGTTAATATTTTCGCTACTTCAGCGGTGGTCATAATATGACCCGACATTAAATGCCCGCCAATTTCATCACTGAATTTAGCCGCACGCTCTACGTTTACCCAATCCCCAACCTGTAAATCGCCAAGATTAGTAATGCGTAACGTCTCTTTCATCAGATCAAAACTGATATGGTTACCGTTGATTTCCGTCACGGTCAGGCAACAACCGTTGTGTGCCACAGACGCACCGGTCTCCAGACCATCCAGCATATAGTCAGGTAACTCAACCACATGAGTACGAAAATTTGGTTTCTCGTCAATCGACACCAGTTTTGCAGTGCCCTGCACTATCCCCGTAAACATACTTACAACTCCTGAAATCAGTTAAGGCATTCTGTTCAGCACAATAGCAGGTGGGAAACACCCTTACCAGTAAAGGGGGCTGAATGGTTATTTTTTCACTGGAGAATTAATAAATCCTCGCTACAATAGACTGAATTTCCCCTGCTTCTTCTTTTTGCTGCCCATTCAGGCGGCTTTTTAGTCTCTCATATAACAACAATATAAAAGGTGTTCACGTGCAGAAGTATATCAGTGAAGCGCGTCTGTTATTAGCATTAGCAATCCCGGTGATTCTCGCGCAAATCGCCCAAACAGCGATGGGTTTTGTCGATACTGTCATGGCGGGCGGCTATAGCGCCACCGACATGGCGGCGGTCGCCATTGGTACATCTATCTGGCTCCCGGCTATTCTTTTCGGTCACGGACTGCTGCTTGCGTTGACGCCAGTGATCGCGCAATTGAATGGTTCTGGTCGCCGTGAACGCATAGCGCATCAGGTACGACAAGGTTTCTGGCTAGCCGGCTTTGTCTCGGTGCTCATTATGGTGGTTCTGTGGAATGCGGGTTATATCATCCGCTCCATGCAAAATATCGATCCGGCGCTCGCCGATAAAGCGGTAGGTTACCTGCGTGCACTGCTGTGGGGTGCTCCGGGCTATCTGTTCTTTCAGGTCGCGCGTAACCAGTGTGAAGGGCTGGCAAAAACCAAACCTGGGATGGTGATGGGTTTTATTGGCCTGCTGGTGAACATTCCGGTCAACTATATCTTTATTTATGGTCATTTCGGAATGCCTGAACTCGGTGGCGTCGGTTGTGGTGTAGCGACGGCGGCTGTGTATTGGGTGATGTTCCTCGCCATGGTTTCTTATATTAAACATGCCCGTTCCATGCGCGATATCCGCAACGAAAAAGGCACCGCGAAACCCGATTCCGCCGCATTGAAACGACTGGTGCAGCTTGGTCTACCTATCGCGCTGGCGTTGTTCTTTGAAGTGACACTGTTTGCTGTAGTGGCGCTGTTGGTATCTCCGCTCGGTATTATCGATGTGGCAGGCCACCAGATTGCACTGAACTTTAGTTCACTGATGTTCGTGCTTCCAATGTCGCTGGCCGCAGCGGTAACCATCCGTGTTGGTTATCGTCTGGGTCAGGGTTCAACGCTGGATGCACAAACAGCCGCGCGGACAGGGCTTATGGTTGGCGTTTGTATGGCAACTCTGACCGCAATTTTCACGGTTTCACTACGAGAGCAGATTGCCCTGCTGTATAACGATAATCCTGAGGTCGTAACGCTGGCGGCACATTTGATGTTGCTGGCGGCGGTGTATCAGATTTCTGATTCCATACAGGTTATCGGCAGTGGGATTTTGCGTGGTTATAAAGATACGCGGTCGATTTTTTATATTACCTTTACGGCGTATTGGGTATTAGGCTTGCCGAGCGGCTACATTCTGGCGCTGACCGATCTGGTGGTTGAGCCAATGGGGCCAGCAGGTTTCTGGATCGGCTTTATTATTGGCCTGACTTCTGCCGCTATTATGATGATGCTGCGTATGCGTTTCCTGCAACGTCTGCCATCAGCCATCATTCTGCAACGCGCAGCTCGCTAAAAAACAAGGCGCAACCTTCACAGATTGCGCCTTCGTTTTTATTCGGGCTGGAGCGTTGCGCCAATCCTGTCTTCGTCAGGTTGCAGTTTAAGCGCACTGCAAATTGGTTGCCGACTGGCATCCGTTATCTCAACGAGGATATTGCCACTAACTTCCCCTTTCACATTGATGAAGTCAGGTGAAATTTCTTTCGCGCTGGTTTGCAGGCAAATCGTTCCCTCTCCGTGCAGGCGTTTCACTTTCAGTTGCACATGTGTGGCTGCTGCCGTGATCAGCCACACTTTTCCGCCATCGAGATTGACGTTGCCAACATTTAAAGTGACGTTGTCACCTTTTACCGTACTGCCATCGAGAATCAACACGCCACCCTGCTGTACCGTAACCGTTGATTGTTGCAGATCTGCACCATAGCCAATAATCATTGAAGCACCGTCCAGAACGGCAACACTCCCGGTCAGTTCAACCGGTGCTCGATCTTCTTCTACAACAAAATTTTCGTCCGCGCTGGTGGGTGACATCAGGATCACCGTCCCACCTTGTATGACCGCGTTTTCCAGCGTACCAGCATGCACTTCAGCCCGACCACCAGCATTAACGGCCAGGTTTTGCGTCTTACCGGAACTATAAAGCTGAAGGCCATCCGTCCCCAGACGGTAAATGGCTCCATTTTCAACAATGGTATTATCGTCTTCACCACCGAGATTATTCATGGTGCCACCAGCAAGCAACGTATCACTGGCTTTCCCCGCCAGCATAAAGACACCGCCCTGATTAATCTCACAATTGCCGGCTTCCCCACCCGGATACACCAACAATTCACCGCCATCATCCACTATTGCTGATGAAGCCGTCCCGTTGACCAATAAACCACCAGCCTGATCGAGAATAATTTTTTCTGCCCGATGACCTTCCAGTACGCGCAAATTTCCGCCATTCTCCAGCAACAAACCGCAGGCATAGCCCTTATCAACGCTAAATTCACCTTCGGGATGGCGACCATTAACAGTAGCGAGCGTTGAGAGGCTAATTGCTCCACCGTCAGATTGAACAATGTCTGTGGCAATTGCACCGTCACTGACCGATAGCGTGCCATTGTTGCCATATTGTGTGCCTTTGGCGATCCCACCAGTTTCCACTTTCAGCCAACCCGCATCTGTCACTACGGTGTTTTCTGCTCTTCCGCCTGTCTCAACGAGCAACTCACCGTCAGTAAGTTGAGTCGCGCTAATGACCTCGCCGGTCTTAACAATTTGCACTTTCCCGTCGCTCATCAAGTTTTTTGCATCAGATCCCATGATTTATTCCTTTGCTGCATCTGTGTGCCCTTATCGCTACCTAAGTGTAAAGGCTACGGAGGATTTATCCACGATAGAATTGATTTGCTGGCAAACGACTCGGTTTATATCCTGATGCGCGAGATAGTGGGTTGTGTCAGATGTAAATGCGATCCTGAATAAAAATCGCCCTTGCAAATCAACAAAATATAGCCAATTTGCTTAAAAGCTCTGCAAACGGTCGAAATACCGCAGAAAATTACGTTTTGCCTCTTGCCACCTTCCCACTCTGCCGCTAATATTCGTCCCCGTTGTCACCTACAACGTTGCGTTCATAGCTCAGTTGGTTAGAGCACCACCTTGACATGGTGGGGGTCGTTGGTTCGAGTCCAATTGAACGCACCATCCTGCGTCCGTAGCTCAGTTGGTTAGAGCACCACCTTGACATGGTGGGGGTCGGTGGTTCGAGTCCACTCGGACGCACCAGATTTCTTAATCTGGTCTTCTCCCTTTTCCCTCTGTTTCTTCTCTGTATCCAATACGTTAAAAGATTTACACTGTCTTCGTATGCGTTATCAGAAGGAGAATCGCTATGGCAACTTTGTTACAACTTCATTTTGCTTTTAATGGCCCATTTGGCGACGCAATGGCTGAGCAGCTTAAACCGCTTGCCGAGTCGATTAATCAGGAACCTGGTTTTCTGTGGAAGGTATGGACGGAAAGTGAAAAGAACCGCGAAGCCGGTGGGATCTACCTTTTCACTGATGAAAAAAGCGCCCTTGCCTATCTGGATAAACATACTGCCCGTCTGAAGAACCTCGGCGTTGCAGAAGTTATCGCCAAAGTTTTCGATGTCAATGAGCCACTGAGTCAAATCAATCAAGCAAAACTCGCCTGACAAGTCTCCATGAAGGGCGGTTAGCGCCCTTTTCATCTCTGTCTGAAATTTCCCAAATTCTAAAAATATCAACCAAACTTATCTGATAACACTAAATTCAAAAGAATACATTCAGGTAAGTAACAATGAAAAAAATTGCCATTGTGGGTGCCGGACCAACAGGGATCTACACTCTCTTCTCGCTTTTACAGCAACCAACGCCGCTTTCTATTTCCATCTTCGAACAAGCTGACGAGGCCGGTGTCGGAATGCCGTACAACGACGAAGAAAACTCTAAATTAATGCTGGCAAATATTGCCAGCATTGAAATACCGCCGATTTATTGTACGTATCTCGAATGGCTACAAAAGCAAGATGCCAGCCATCTACAACGTTACGGCGTTAAAAAAGAAACCTTGCACGATCGTCAGTTTTTACCGCGTATTTTGCTGGGAGAATATTTCCGCGATCGATTTTTACGATTAGTAGATCAGGCGCGACAGCAAAAATTTGAAGTGGCTATTTATGAATCATGCCAGGTTACCGATCTGCAAATTACAAATGCTGGCGTGATACTTGCTACAAATCAGGATTTACACACAGAGACGTTTGATTTAGCGGTAATAGCCACCGGTCACGTCTGGCCTGATGAAGAAGAAGCAACCCGAACGTATTTTCCCAGCCCGTGGTCGGGTCTGATGGAAGCAAAGATCGATGCCTGTAACGTGGGCATTATGGGAACATCCTTGAGCGGACTGGATGCGGCAATGGCAGTGGCTATTCAGCATGGTTCGTTTATTGAAGAAGATAAACAACGAGTTATCTTTCAACGTGATAGCAACAGTGAAAATCTGCACATTACGTTGATGTCGCGCACGGGCATTTTACCGGAAGCCGATTTCTATTGCCCCATCCCCTACGAACCGTTACGCATCGTCACAGAACAGGCCTTAAATACAGAAATAGAAAAAGGTGCAGAAGGCCTGTTGGATCGGATATTCAAATTGATACAGCAAGAAATTAATTCTGCCGATCCAGACTGGAGCCAACGCATAGCGTTAGAGCGCCTCAATGTCGATACCTTTGCGCAAACCTGGTTTGCCGAGCGTAAACAGCATGACTCTTTTGGCTGGGCGGAAGAAAACTTAGCCGAAGTCGAGCAACATAAACGGCAAAAACATACCGTCCCCTGGCGTTATGTCATTCTGCGTTTGCATGAAGCTGTACAGGAAATTGTGCCGCATCTGAATGAACACGACCATAAGCGATTCAGTAAAGGTCTTGCCAGAGTCTTTATCGATAATTATGCGGCAATCCCTTCAGAATCTATAAGACGATTACTGGCCTTACGCGAAGCGGGGATCATTCATATTCTCGCCCTCGGTGAGGACTACGAGATGGAAAACAACGAAACGCGCACAATTCTGAAAACAGCGGATAACAGCTACTCGTTTGATGTTTTTATTGATGCCCGAGGCCAACGTCCACTCAAAGTGAAAGATATTCCTTTCCCTGGGCTACGCGAACAATTGCAGAAAACAGGCGAGGAAATCCCTGATGTTGGTGAAGATTATACGCTACAGCAACCTGAAGAAGTTCGTGGTCGCGTGGCGTTCGGTGCTTTACCCTGGCTGATGCACAACCGGCCTTTCGTCCAGGGACTTACGGCTTGTGCAGAAATTGGCGAGGCTATGGCGCAGGCCATTGTAAAACCTGCATCCCGTGCACGTCGGCGTCTTTCGGTTGATTAATCAGCACTCAACAAACTGATGCTGTGCATTGAGACGATAGCGGACTCCGGCACGGATATTGTTTTCACCTTCAATGGCGACGGCGAAGCGCACTCTTTCGCCATCATGATATGCCAGTGCGGCGCTGCCACCAAGCCCGAGGACAATCGAGTCAACCACGCCCGTACTGACTACTGTTGAGTTAGCACCGCTGGCAATGATGTGAACATTATCACCGCTGTTAGCAATTTTCGCGTTTGCGCCAAAGCTGGCAATTTGTACCAGACCGCCATTACTGGCGACATGACACCTTTCACCTGGAGTACAGACGCGTACTCTCATCCCGGCATTTGCAATACGACTACCATCTCCGGCACTGCTGATTCGAGTCGAGTTACCCGCCACTGCCACGCGGGCACGCTCGCCTGAGCTGCCAATATGGCTGTTAAAACCCACACTAGCCATCCGTACGCTGTAGCCCGTGCTGGCAATTTGCGCCGCATAACCTGCTGTAACTATTCTGGCGTTATCGTCGCAACACCCGACGCGTGCGTTATCCTCGGCACTGGAGAACTGGCGGCAAAATGTCGGTTCCTCTGGTTCTGTGACCAGTTTTTGCATAGAAGAAACTTCCTGGCGGGCAAAGTTTTCGTCTGTCAGCCATTTGTTCCACGCATACTCAACCAGACTATCTGCCCAATCCGTATACCCTTCGTCGATCAGCGCATGGTGAACATCGGCATAGCTGCCGTCCTGCGGAAAATGGCGCAAAAACCAGCGGTATATGACCGCTCCTACACGCCACTCTCGCAGGTTCTCTCGCGTAATGATCATACGTTAATGTCGGTGATAGCCATCGATCATACATTTAAAGGTTTCGTGCGGAGTACGCCCCGTAGTGCAAAGATAGAGATGACCGAAGATGAAAAAGAGGCTAATAAATGCCAGAGCAAAATGCGCTTGTAATAACCAGTATCTTACGCCAGGAAACACATCGCCCACGACTTGCGGATAGAGACACAGCAGCCCCGTCACCAGTAACAACGGCAGTAATCCATACATCACCCCGATATAGGCTATCTGCTGTAAGGGGTTAAATTTAGACTGCATTGTCGCCGGAAAAGGGTGTGCTTCCCCCTGCATAATGCCAGACAGATAAAATCGCGTTTGTTTCACCGCTCGCCCCAGCCATCCTTGACGACGAATGCGATAGTGGCGACCATTACCCCCAACGGCATTAATCAGAACAAAGCCAAGCCAGCATACCAATAACAAGAATCCACAAACTTCATGCACAGCAGCCAGACTTTTGACCGCAGCTGCGCCCACCAGCGCAAAGTGATTAATTAGCCCACTTCCCAGCAACAATACGAAGAGTAATGCGTTCGACCAGTGCCATAATCTGACCGCCTTGCTGTAAAGATAAACCTTCTCGCCATGATCGGTGGCTGATTTCTTCACACCACGAGCACGAAGCAAAGCGTGCAGGCCCAGGACTAACCACATCCCAACCAGCAATAGCCCGGCAATGACCAGCCACACCGGCCAAAATTCAGGGGTGAACTGTGGTACATAGTTCGCCAACTGGCTCTGAAACTGTTCAGCATTTTGCGACGGGTTCATACATTTTCCTTCTTAATCAAATGTTGACCGAACCGGCGATACAAATGCGGTTTCCCGGCACCAGGTAGCTGATATTGATAGTATTTATTTTCCTGTAACCACGCCTGAATTTCTGGGCTATCTTCGCGGCCAAAGATCAATGCGTGTTCCGGGCAGGCGCTGACGCAAATGGGCGGAAACCCTTTTGCCAGCCGGGACTCGGCGCAGAAATCACATTTATCCGCTACTTTAGTCACAGGGTTAAGGTAACGAACCTGGTACGGACAAGCGCCAATGCAATAACTGCAGCCGATGCACTGCGATTTTTCTACCCGCACGATCCCCTGCTCATCACGCCACGACGCCCCTGTTGGGCAAACGTCAATGCAAGGAGCATCTTCGCAGTGCTGGCATGACTGGCGAAAAAAGTGATACAGCGTTTCGTTGTCGTTATCGGTGACAGGAATGTGTGCTATCGATAAACGGCTTCCCTGAGCAGGAACGTAATTGGTCTTGCGACATGCACGGGCGCAAATATTACAACCATTGCACCGTGACTCATCGTGAATCATGGCATACCGAACTTCCTTTTCTTGCCTGGTGTTCGCTAACAGCGAAGACGCAGAACCAGTAAAAAAGATTACTGTTCCCATCCCCAGAACAAATTTGCGTCGAGTGAAGGACATCTGATTATCCCCTAATGCAGTGGCTGCAACTGTCCACCCTGTCCATGACATTTCCCTGAAATTTCAGGGATTCTGAAACTGCTCTACCTCGAACCATTCGCATAAGCCATAAGCCTTGCCATAGCTCATATACCGCTCACTAAACAGGTACAGCACCGCTGTCGATGACTCAACCTGGCGTATATCGGCATATTCAGGGGCAACATCCATCGCGGCTATCGCGGCTTCAATCTGCGCGTCCTGGAAGTAATATGGCGCTTGCCTCAGCATGGCGACTTTGTAGGGTCGCGGATACGTCTGGCACTCAAAACGAACGACATGAGCAATGGCGCGACAAATGTCCTGCTCCACAACTTGCAAAGACATCGCCGCGTAGTTTTCGCTCATGGCCTGCGTTGAGTAATAGTAATCATCGTGAGTTCCCGTGATACAGGCGATATCCGCGTAGTCTCCGTTCTGTTTTATGCCTTCCAGAAAAACAGACAGATCCTCTTCAGCAACCGAATAGGGTGGCGAGAGAAACACGCCGCGCGCCACCAGTTGACCCGCTACCGAATGCTGGCGGATAAACTCTGCCAGGACGTCTGTAGGTTCTGGTTCTGCGATGTCTTCACTGACCGTATCACCGGTGTGACGCATCCCCTGCAACCATTGACGCTTCACCTCATCAACTTCGCTGACGCCGGGTAGCGGCAGCTCATCCTGATGGCTCATCTCACCTATTCCTTACGCCGGAAGCAGATTGTGTGCAGCCAGATCGGTGGCAATATCTTCCAACCCCAGACGCTGCAACGTTTCACGTGTCGGACAACCGAGTTGTGGATCCCAGCCCATTTCCTTGTAGAACATCGTGAGAGACGCGTACATATCGTCGCGATCCATTTTGTCAGTTCCTTCGGTAAAGACCGGGATCTGCGGATCCTTGTCGAATACCCAGGAGCAAATAAGATCGTGCTCATTACGCATATCTTTGGTTTGCATCAGTTTTACCGTGTAAGCACGATGCAGTGTAAAGATACGTTCAGCGGCTAAATCTAATTTTTCCTGGGTCATCTCTTCACCGGTGATCGCTTTGAAGAATTTGGCTTCTAAAGCAAGGTCACCACGGTAATTACGGCTCTTCAGCGGCGAAACGGTCATTGGCCAGACCCAGTTGCACAGGGTGACGGCGTTATGCAAACAGACCCGCAACAGTGACCATTTGGCATATTTAATTTTTGCGTCATTGATCGGCGTGTAGTTTTTGGTTTCGTCGTAAGCATCTTCAGAGCCAAAAAGCTCTTTCGCCACTTCACGCTGCAATTTCAACGGCAGACCGGAACCAATAAAGTTAATGTGGGTGTGCGTCATGCAATCGCGGTTGAACATGCAGTTAACAATGGAACCAACTTGCGCCGAGGCTTCATTAGCATGGTGAACCGGATAGCCAAATGGTGACCAGAGTTTATTTTTCGCGTAACCCCAATACTCTTCGCCCAAATTCCAGCGTTCCGCAATGGCATATGAGCCATCAGCCAGGTGGCTCAACTCACCCACGCGATGCGCCAGACGGTAGTAAAAATCTTTGATGAAGTTAACGTCACCCGCTTCCAGCTGATCCCAGCGAATTTCCGCATACTCTTCAGCAGGCAGAACGCGTTTGAACACGCCTTTGCTGTAGCAATACGAAAAATCTCGATGTAGCTGCCCGTAGTTACACCACAGACCATAGTCATCAAACAGATTCAGACCAACCAGATTACCAATGACACGACCATCGTCTTTATCTTCAAAATCTTTCGGCCCGTTCGGGAAGATGGTGGTATGGACAAAGTTTGCTACACAAGTGTTACCGCCGGTGCTGGGCACGCCGAACTCTTTGACCCGAGGAATGTTCATCTGGGTCATACAACGAATTGGGCAAGAGTGGCAGCCGCTCATTTTTACCGTGTATTTCTCTGCCGCCGGACCTAAGTCAAAAACGGATTTATAGGTGCGAAAACCGACCGTGTTCTGATTTCCCGGCGGGATCTCTCCTGTTTCAATCGGGCCGCCTTCCGCCGCTCCCCAGAACAAACCTTTACGCGCCGTCCAGCGAGACTTGGGATCGGAGTACTCCGCCCACGATTGCGGTGTACTTGGCACCACATGGTTGTTATTAGCCCCGATAAGTTCGGTCATCATGTAGTCATTGAGACGTTTCATTTCCTGACGATCGGCAATGTTGACCCCCTTAGTCCCTTCAACTGCAATCGCCTTGAGGTTTTTCGACCCCATTATTGCGCCAGTTCCCGCGCCACCGCTGTGATTACGGCTATTCAACATGCCAGAGAGCGGCACAAGGTTTTCACCAGCCTGACCAATAGCTGCCACACAGGTTTCCGGGCTGGTCAAACGACAAATTTCTTCCGTCGTGGCTCGCGTCCCTTTACCCCATAGGAAATCTGCTTTTTCAAGGGTAACTTTGTCATCTTTAATATTCAGCCAAACCGGTGATTTCGCTTTCCCTTCGATAATAATGACGTCGTATCCAGCGAATTTCATTTGCGCGGCAAAAAAGCCGCCCATATGGGCATCGACGACTAAATTTCCTTTGGTAAAAGTGGAAAGTGAGGTGATATTTACGCGAGAACTACAGGGAGCACCAGAGCCAGTTAATGGCCCTGTAGCGAAGACTAATTTATTCGCTTCATCGAAAGGTTTAGTGCCAGCCGGCACTTCGTCATACATAATTTTGTAGCCAAAGCCCATGCCACCGACAAAACTTTTAAACTTACTGGAATCTTCGAGGGTAATATTTCCTGTCGTGAGATTGACTCTTAATATATTACCTGTCCAACCGTTAGCCATGATTTTTTCCTTTGCAAGATTCACACAGTAATATCTTTCCACTCGATAATTTTTAACGCCCCTGTTGGGCAGGCATTTGCGCATTCACCGCATAGCACACATTTCGAGGATTTTTTACTTTCGGTATTTACGGTAGCCATCATCCACGGACATGCTGTGGTACAGGCGCTACAACCAATACAACGTTTATGATCGACGACAATACAGCCTTCTTCCTGCTGCCAGGTAATCGCGCCAATCGGGCAAACGTTCATGCATTGCGGATCTTTACATTGACGACAGGTGTCAGCGGTATAGTTCAGATCGCCATACAGGCCACCGCCTGATCCTATTCCATTGTCGCCAAAGAAATAATTGCGATGAATTTTAATGCGGGAGAAAAAAGTGCCCACTGAGCCATCGTTGAAGTTGGTACAAGAGATTTCACAGCGATGACAGCCTGTGCATCTCGCTCGCTGGGTCACCAGCACCCCTTTGGGGGTATTTATCAACCCAACCGTGCCGCTATCAATATCTTCCTGTTTGCAACCCAAAAGTGACAGTAACGCAGGGGCAATTGTTAAACCAGCAAGGCCTTTTCCTGATATACGCAAGAATTCTAATCGCGTTAAGCCAATATCTAATAGTGGACGTCCAACCGGGTTCATTTATTTCGCATCCTCTTCGCAAACACAGTGCTGACAATTCAGCAGCCTGATATTAAGCATTCAACTAATACGCTGCTGACTCTGTCCCCAACACCAGATATTTTCCCTAACCCGATAGTGTATGAGAAAGATTTAACGCTGATAAACTAATCCTTTATGGTTAGGAGAAAAAATAATGTGATTATTCTGAGCTCTTAACATTGATCGTTATCAATTAAAATCACAAAGTGAAAAATTAAAAGTGGACTGATATTTATTATCATCTGAAATTAATTTCATTTAAGCGACAATTATTTGTGATATTCATTCCAGAAAATAAAAATAACATTATCGTTATACACTTTAATACATATCGCAACTGATATAATTTCATCAGTTGCTATTTATGAAAATTAGCTGTGACTGCGATTGAAAGAAACGTATCAGGATGAAGCGTTGCACTTCATCCTGAACGATCATTTTACCAGCGCGTTAATGACGGTTTCCATCGCCTGTTTTTCCAGTTCACTACGTTGAATGCGTTTATTGGCTAAAGCCGTGCGTAATACGCCAGCGATGACAATATGTTTTGGTTCCTGTCCCAAATCGCGCATTTCCAGCACAACTTTACCGACTACCCTGCACATCTCGCGGTACAGTTCGTCATCTTTTGTTCGATTTCCCATTCTTTATACCTATTTATCATGCCAACTATCAGCATATATCAATCTAATCAATTAAACAAAAACCAAATAAAATCATATAAATAACGCGATAAATTATTTTGACTGTAGCGATTGAGCGATGGTGTATTTATACACCTGATGAACATACACTCCTCCCCACTCTGGCGACCTCACCTCCAGATGTTGCGCAAACAACGAAGTTTTTGCGTAATCTTTTCCCAGGAACGTCAAATCTTTGATAACAATTTATTGTCTGGCGACTTGTATATTTTTTGAAACGCTGTTTTTGTTTTCCTTTTGGATTAATTTCAGCGTATAATGCGCGCCAATTGACTCTTGAATGGTTTCAGCACTTTGGACTGTAGAACTCAACGACTCAAAAACAGGCACTCACGTTGGGCTGAGACACAAGCACACATTCCTCTGCACGCTTTTTCGATGTCACCTATCCTTAGAGCGAGGCACCATCACTTTCGTAATACCGGATTCGCTTTCCGGCAGTGCGCCCAGAAAGCAAGTTTCTCCTATCCTTCTCAACTTAAAGACTAAGACTGTCATGAAAAAGACCAAAATTGTTTGCACCATCGGACCAAAAACCGAATCTGAAGAGATGTTAGCTAAAATGCTGGACGCGGGCATGAACGTCATGCGTCTGAACTTCTCTCATGGTGACTATGCAGAACACGGTCAGCGCATTCAGAACCTGCGCAACGTGATGAGCAAAACAGGTAAAACTGCCGCTATCCTGCTCGATACCAAAGGTCCGGAAATCCGCACCATGAAACTGGAAGGCGGTAATGACGTTTCTCTGAAAGCAGGCCAGACCTTTACTTTCACCACTGACAAATCTGTTATCGGCAACAGCGAAATGGTTGCGGTAACTTATGAAGGTTTCACTTCTGACCTGTCCGTCGGCAACACCGTACTGGTTGACGATGGTCTGATCGGTATGGAAGTTACCGCCATTGAAGGTAACAAAGTTATCTGTAAGGTACTGAACAACGGTGACCTGGGCGAAAACAAAGGTGTGAACCTGCCAGGCGTTTCTATTGCCCTGCCGGCACTGGCTGAAAAAGACAAACAGGATCTCATCTTTGGTTGCGAACAAGGCGTAGACTTTGTTGCTGCTTCCTTTATCCGTAAGCGTTCTGACGTTATCGAAATCCGTGAGCACCTGAAAGCGCACGGTGGCGAAAACATCCAAATCATCTCCAAAATCGAAAACCAGGAAGGCCTCAACAACTTCGACGAAATCCTCGAAGCTTCTGACGGCATCATGGTTGCACGTGGCGACCTGGGTGTAGAAATTCCGGTTGAAGAAGTTATCTTCGCCCAGAAGATGATGATCGAAAAATGTATCCGCGCACGTAAAGTCGTTATCACTGCGACCCAGATGCTGGATTCCATGATCAAAAACCCACGTCCGACCCGCGCAGAAGCCGGTGACGTTGCGAACGCCATCCTCGACGGTACCGACGCAGTAATGTTGTCTGGTGAATCCGCAAAAGGTAAATACCCGCTGGAAGCTGTTTCTATCATGGCAACCATTTGCGAACGTACCGACCGCGTGATGAACAGCCGTCTCGAGTTCAACAACGACAACCGTAAACTGCGCATTACCGAAGCAGTTTGCCGTGGTGCGGTTGAAACTGCTGAAAAACTGGATGCTCCGCTGATCGTCGTAGCAACTCAGGGCGGTAAATCTGCTCGTGCAGTGCGTAAATACTTCCCGGATGCAACCATCCTGGCGCTGACCACTAACGAAAAAACTGCACATCAGCTAGTGCTGAGCAAAGGCGTTGTGCCACAGCTGGTTAAAGAGATCACTTCTACTGATGATTTCTACCGCCTGGGTAAAGAACTGGCTCTGCAGAGCGGTCTGGCGCACAAAGGTGACGTTGTAGTAATGGTTTCCGGTGCACTTGTACCGAGCGGCACTACCAACACCGCATCTGTTCACGTCCTGTAATATTGCTTTTGTGAATTAATTTGTATATCCAAGCGCCCTGATGGGCGCTTTTTTTATTTAATCGATAACCAGAAGCAATAAAAAATCAAATCGGATTTCACTATATAATCTCACTTTATCTAAGATGAATCCGATGGAAGCATCCTGTTTTCTCTCAATTTTTTTATCTAAAACCCAGCGTTCGATGTTTCTTTGAGCGAACGATCAAAAATAAGTGCCTTCCCATCAAAAAAATATTCTCAACATAAAAAACTTTGTGTAATACTTGTAACGCTACATGGAGATTAACTCAATCTAGAGGGTATTAATAATGAAAGCTACTAAACTGGTACTGGGCGCGGTAATCCTGGGTTCTACTCTGCTGGCAGGTTGCTCCAGCAACGCTAAAATCGATCAGCTGTCTTCTGACGTTCAGACTCTGAACGCTAAAGTTGACCAGCTGAGCAACGACGTGAACGCAATGCGTTCCGACGTTCAGGCTGCTAAAGATGACGCAGCTCGTGCTAACCAGCGTCTGGACAACATGGCTACTAAATACCGCAAGTAATAGTACCTGTGAAGTGAAAAATGGCGCACATTGTGCGCCATTTTTTTTGCCTGCCATTTACCGCTACTGCGTCGCGCGTAACATATTCCCTTGCTCTGGTTCACCATTCTGCGCTGACTCTACTGAAGGCGCATTGCTGGCTGCGGGAGTTGCTCCACTGCTCACTGAAACCGGATACCCTGCCCGACGATACAACGCTTTATCGACTAACTTCTGATCTACAGCCTTATTGTCTTTAAATTGCGTAAAGCCTGCTGGCAGTGTGTACGGCATCGTCTGAACGTTCTGCTGTTCCTCTGCCGACAGGGGGCGATGTACTTCCACATAACGCATTCCGTTCGGTTCTACAGAGTATTTCACCGGTTCGTTGATCACTTTCACCGGCGTCCCCGTCCGCACGCTGGAGAACAAGGCTTTAATATCCGGTGCGTTCATACGAATACAGCCCGAACTGACGCGCAAACCGACGCTGTCCGGCGCACTGGTGCCATGAATGAGATATTCGCCATTGCCGTGCGCCAGGCGCATTGCGTAGCGTCCTAGTGGGTTATTTGGCCCGGCAGGAACGACTGGCGGTAATTTAATGCCACGCTCCAGCGAACGCTGACGAATGCCTGCCGTAGGCGTCCAGGTTGGGTTAGGGATTTTCTGCCCCACACGCGTTTCCATCACCGGCGTTTCCAGCCCCTGCAAGCCAATGCCTATCGGGTAGACCTGCACGATATTTTCTCCTGGCGGATAATAATAAAGACGCAGCTCGGCAAGGTTAACGATAATCCCCTGACGCGGCGCATCAGGTAATAACAGTTGCGAAGGAATCGTTATCGTCGTACCTGGTTTTGGCACCGGGGCGATGGTGTTATTGGCTTCCAGAATCAACATTGCCGCAGTATCAAAACGTCGGGCAATGGCCTGAAGGTTTTTATCCCCCTCTTGCACCGTATACGTTTGATTTTGCCCAACCAGTCGGCTGCCGGTTGGTGGGAGCGGATAATCTACCGCCCAGGCAGCGTGTATGGCGCTAAACGCGCCGATAAGGGTCAGTGTAAGCAGAGACGCGCGTTTCATTGTAAACCTCCTGTATTTGCCGGAGACTCACGCTAAGACGTCGGATGGTGCTTTTGCTTACCTGAAGCCGAAACACTCCTGTGCTGGTCAGAGTAAACATCGACCATCCGGCAATGTGAGTCATCCAGATGAAAGCTGTTCCTTTAGTTTAGCTAAGTGCAGCGGCTTTAGCGCGGATTGCACGAATCATCGCTTCCAGACCTTGTGAACGAGATGGGGTGAGATGCTGAGCAAGCGCCATTTTTTCAAACCACGGGCGCACGTCAAAATTAACAATATCCTGCGGCGTCATCTGGTCATAGAGAATAAAAACAACCGCAATAAGCCCTTTCACAATGGCGGCATCGCTGTCGCCCTGCAATTCAATAATTCCCTGCGCATTCTGGCGCATTACAATCCATACCTGACTCTGACAGCCCTGAATACTATTTTGCGGGTTTCTGTCTTCATCGTGTAATTCCGGCAGACGCTGACCCAGTTCAATAATGTAGAGATATTTCTCTTCCCAGTTGGCGCAGCGTAAAAAATTACGCAGCAATTTTTCTTTATCCGGCAATACAGCCATAGAGCCTCCCTGTTATCCCAGCAGACGATGAATGCGTTGCAATCCTGTCACCAGACGATCCACTTCTTCATGGGTGTTATACATAGCCAACGACGCCCGACACATAGCCGGAACGTTATAAAACGCCATCAACGGCATCGCGCAGTGATGGCCGGTACGCACAGCGATACCGTAGTTATCAAGAAAACTGCCAACATCATAGGCATGATGTTTACCGAGATTAAAGGCGATAACGCCAAGTCTGTCCGGTGGCCCATACAGAGTAAGATCCGGCACTGCTGTCAGTTGTGACAGCGCGTAATGCATCAGATTCTGTTCGTACTCAGCAATGTTGTTAAGCCCCAGAGCTGATACATACTCCAGCGCCGCACCAAGACCAATAATCCCCCCCGTATTGGGTGTGCCGGCCTCAAACCGCCACGGTGCTTTGGTCCAGGTAGTACCTTCGCTAAGGCTGACGGTGGCAATCATAGACCCGCCCCCTTCCCACGGCGGCATCTCCTGCAACAAGGCTTCTTTAACATAAAGAATGCCAATGCCGGTAGGGCCATACAGTTTATGCCCGGAAAAAACGTAGAAGTCGCAATCCAGCGCCTGCACATCCACCGGATGATGCATCACTGCCTGAGCGCCATCCACCAGCACTTTTGCGCCATGCTGGTGCGCAAGTGCGATCATTTCCGGCAGCGGATTTTCCGTCCCCAGCACATTAGACACGTGAGTAATCGCCAGCAGGCGGGTTTTCTCATCAAACAGATTAGGCAACGTCTCAAGTTGCAGCGTGCCGTCCGGATTAAGCGGGATCACCCGCAGCTCTGCGCCAACGCGCGCGCAAAGCATCTGCCAGGGAACAATGTTAGCGTGGTGTTCCATCTGACTGATGATGATGTTATCGCCTGCCCGCACGTTGCTATTGCCCCAGCTATTGGCGACCAGATTGATCCCTTCCGTCGTGCCACGGACGAACACCAGCTCTTCCGCCGAACGGGCATTGATAAACAGCGATGCACGCTTACGCACGTTCTCCATTTTCTCGGTCGCCTGGGCGCTTAACGTATGAATACCGCGATGCACCGCCGCGTAGCCGTGACGATAAAACTCAGCCTCGGCGTCAATCACCTGGCTCGGTTTCTGCGCACTGGCGGCGCTGTCGAGATAAGCCAGCGGCAAACCGTTCACCTCACGCGAGAGCACCGGAAAATCGGCCCGTACCTTCTCAACGGAAAAAGTCATCTTGCACCTCCCGGCAGCCGTTGGCCGATTCGAGCCAGCACCTGCTGTTTAAGACCCTCATCGCGCAAGGCTTCCGTCAGTTCGGCGGCAAAGGCATAGATGATCATCTGCTGGGCATCCTGCTGATTGATCCCGCGAGAACGCAGATAGAACATTTGCTCATCATCAATACGCCCGACCGTTGCGCCGTGGCTGCATTTCACATCATCGGCATAAATTTCCAGTTGCGGTTTGGTATCCACTTCCGCCAGCTTGCCCATCAGCAGATTATTATTGGTCATCTGGCCGTCAGTCTTGATGGCATACTGCGCGACATTAATCAAACCATTAAATACCGCGCGCCCTTTGTCGCTGACGATAGTTTTGTGCAACTGGCGGCTGTTACAAAAACCTTTATTGTGTTCCAGCCAGGTGCGGGTATCGCACACTTCATTTTTCACCGGCATCGCCAGGCTATTAATCCGCAGCGTACTGTTTTCGCCATTAAGTTGCGTACTGGTGTTGTGCCGTAACACTGCGCCACCAAGCAGAAAACTGTGGCTAGATGCGGTGGCATCGTCTGCCAGCAGCAAATCGTTATGGGCAAAGTGGTGAGTGACCGGGTTTTCAAACGCCAGCTTGATATGCTGCAAGTGGGCGTTCGCTGCGACGTTAATAGTGAAGCGCGCGCCGGTAAAATGGCGGGCATCATTAAGGCTGACAAAATGTTCAATCACTGTCGCTTCCGCGCCTTCCGCCAGTTCCAGATGATGGCGATAATGGGCAGTGTTCACCTCTTCACCTGCCACGCCCTGGGTAATATGCATTAACAGCAATGGCTTTGCAGGCCGTTGACCGCGCTTCACAGCAATATGCGTAACGCTTTGCGCCAGGCTTTCCGTCAGATGCAGAAACACTTCTGGCTGAATTGCATCGGGCAGCCCCTGGCGTTCGTCGTTTATGCTCACGTCATATCCGCTGCCTTCAGTTGCATCGCTAAGTGCTGGCATGTAACGTCCATCAACAAACACCAGCCGCACGGCGTCTAACGTTAAGGCTAAGGCATCACGCTGCTGTGGGGATATCTCCCCCGCAATGCTGACAAACTGGCTATTGGTCAGCCCTTCCAGCGGCGTATATTTCCAGTGCTCATGTTTACGCGTCGGCAGACCGGTACGCAGCAATTGTTGTAAATGCTGCTGCGCTTGCGGGGAGCGTTTTGCCCCTTCAGCCTCAAACAAGTGATGCCACTGTTGCAGCACGTTACTGCTGTTCACTAAGCCAGCCATAACCCTGCTCCTCCAGTTGTTTGACCAACGTGAAATCGCCGGATTTCACAATTCGCCCCTGATACAGCACGTGGACGTAATCAGGCTTGATGTAGTCAAGAATGCGTTGGTAGTGCGTCACGATGATGAATGAACGCTTGCCATCACGCAGCGAGTTCACGCCATCGGCAACCACTTTTAATGCGTCGATATCCAGCCCGGAGTCCGACTCATCAAGAATGCATAACTCCGGCTCCAGCACTGCCATTTGCAAAATATCGTTGCGCTTTTTCTCGCCACCGGAAAAACCAACGTTAACCGAACGGGTTAATAAATCTTCCGGCATCTTCAACAGGGCGATTTTCTCTTCCATCAAATCCTGAAAATCGAAGCGGTCGAGGGTTTCCTGACCGCGATAACTACGCACCGCATTGAGCGCCGTTTGCAGGAAAAACTGGTTACTGACGCCAGGGATTTCCACCGGATACTGAAAAGCCATAAAGATGCCTTCGCCTGCACGATCTTCCGGCGACAGCTCTAGCAAATCTTTGCCTTTAAACTCCACCGTGCCGCCCGTCACTTCATAATCTTCGCGCCCGGCAAGCGTTGCCGATAAGGTACTTTTGCCCGAACCGTTTGGCCCCATAATGGCGTGAACTTCGCCGGGACGAACGTCGAGGCTTAATCCGCGCAGGATAGCTTTATCTTCCACGCTGACGTGTAAATCTTTAATACTTAACATGTTTATTCCTTATCCGACGCTGTGTTCAAGACTGATGGCGAGGAGTTTTTGTGCTTCAACGGCAAATTCCAGCGGCAGTTCCGAGAACACGTCTTTGCAGAAACCGTTAACAATCATCGAGATGGCGTCTTCTTCGCTGATCCCGCGTTGCAGGCAGTAAAACAGCTGATCTTCACCAATACGCGATGTCGTTGCCTCGTGCTCCAGTTGTGCGCTGTTATTGCGACATTCGACATACGGGAAGGTATGCGCCCCGCAATTAGCGCCAATCAGCATTGAGTCGCACTGAGTGAAGTTGCGCGCATTGGTTGCCGTCGGCATGATTTTCACTAAGCCGCGATAGCTGTTCTGGCTGTGTCCGGCAGAGATCCCTTTCGAGATAATGGTCGATTTGGTGTTCTTACCGATGTGGATCATCTTGGTGCCGGTATCAGCCTGCTGATGACCGCTGGTCAGCGCCACTGAGTAAAACTCACCAATGGAGTTATCGCCGCGCAAAATACAGCTTGGGTATTTCCAGGTAATGGCTGAACCGGTTTCCGATTGCGTCCACGACATTTTGCTGTTTTCGCCTTCGCACAGAGCACGCTTGGTGACGAAGTTGAGAATACCGCCGGTGTTGTTATCGCCAGGGAACCAGTTTTGCACCGTGGAATATTTCACCTCGGCGTTTTTATGGATGATGACTTCCACCACCGCCGCGTGTAGCTGGTAGCTATCACGCACTGGTGCGGAGCAGCCTTCAATGTAGCTGACGTAGCTGTCTTCGTCGGCTACCAGAATGGTGCGCTCAAACTGCCCGGTTTTTTCTGCGTTAATACGAAAATAGGTGGAAAGCTCCATCGGACAGCGCACGCCTTTAGGTACATAAATAAACGTACCATCGGAAGCCACCGCCGCATTGAGCGCGGCAAAAAAGTTGTCATTCCCAGGCACCACGGTGCCGAGATATTTCTTCACCAGCTCCGGGTGCTCATGAATCGCTTCGCCAAAGGAACAGAAAATGATCCCCTGCTCCGCCAGTTTTTCGCGATAAGTGGTGGCAACCGAAACAGAATCGAAAATGGCATCCACCGCCACCTCTTTGCCTTCCCGCACCGGTACGCCCAACTGCTCAAATGCCGCTTCAACCTCTTTACTTAAAAAAGCGTTTGCGCCGGTTTGTTGCACCGCGCCCGGTTCAGAAACACAGGTGTCATCGCAGTTACCACATGAAGGCGCGGAGTAATAGCTATAATCCTGATAATTCAGCTTATCGTATTGCGCCTTCAACCAGTGCGGCTCTTCCATCTCCAGCCATGCGCGAAAGGCGTTGAGACGAAACGCCAGCATCCACTCCGGTTCATTACGCTTCGCCGAGATTGCGCGCACCACCTCTTCGTTTATGCCCTTAGCCAGCTCATCAGTGGCTAACTGGGTGAAGAATCCTTCTTTATAATTCAGCGAGCCGCCAGTCCAGGTTTTGACATCGTCAGTTGCTTCAGTATTACGAGACATAGTACCGCCTATACCCCGAAGCTTTCGCCACAGCCACATTCATTCTGGGCTTTCGGGTTGTGAAATTTGAATATCTGATTGAGTCCTTCGCGAACGAAATCGACTTCCGTGCCATCAATAAACGGCATTGCTTGTAGCGGGACATACAGCTTCGCGCCGTCGTGTTCAAACAGCAGATCGTCTTTGTCCGGCTCGCTAACACTGTCGAGTACATAGCCAAAGCCCGCGCAACCCGTTTGCTTCACGCCTAAGCGCACGCCGACCATACCTGGCTGCTTTGCCACCAGCTCGCGGATGTGCACCGCCGCTGCGGGTGTCAGCGTTAAGCCTTGCCAGGCGAAATCCTGTGGATTAAAGGTTCCTGAATGCATGTCCATCGATTTACCTCACTTCATCGCTTTCAGCGTATAACAGCATGTTAGTGATAATGATTATCAGTTCAACCCAGCAAACGCAGGGGCTTTACCGTAAAACATGCTTTTTGCCTGCATTTAATAAGCATAGACCCTGATATGCGGCTTAACAGGCACGCTAAGAATTAGGTATCTCATTGTTAGTTAATGATTATTACCGGAGGGCATTTAAGACTGTGATGGAAAAGAAAAAGTTGTATTGAAAATGACTATTTAAGAGATAGGTAAAAAAGTGGCTCGTTCAGAAATAAGAAAACCCTTAAGTCTGTGCTACACAGGCTTAAGGGTTTCTACCCCATCCGGCGCTTATCTCCGGCACTCACAGTGGCTTAGCTCTTGAAGGGGTGATAAGAATAATCTCATAAAGCTAAGCCAGCGTTTTAACACAACCTGCGATTTGTATTCTTTTTAAACAAGATCAAGCGGGTAAAAATGGGAGAAGTCAGAAGAAAGTCGTCAGACCTGGACTGGAGTTAATCCAGGTCGATGGGGCACACTAACTGCGTTCAGCCAGAATCAATGCACGCCCAAACGCCAGGCAAAGTAGATTTCTTCTTTTAATTCAGCAGAAGAGAGAGTAAGCAGATCAGCGAATTCAAGTTCTAGTTGTTTCAGACGTTTGAGATATTGGGCAGGTGAAAGATTGCTCTGGTCACGGCGTAAAAATTCAATGGCCAGTTGGGTGGGATCAAGTTGAGTAGACATAGCATCCTCGCTTTTAGACAAGACCTGCACAGTATACCACCGTTTACTGTGCAGATAATAACCAAAGGCAATATGCGTCACACTTTTCTGGTGACAACGTCACAAAATAGCGGTCGTCAATCGTGACGAACAGCACAAACGCTCTTTCTCATCGAATATTTCAATCTGCCAGACCTGATGACGTGAACCAAGATGCAGCGGCTTGCAAACGCCGCGAACTCGCCCTTCTCGCGCTGATCGAACATGGTTAGCATTGATTTCCAGACCAACGACTTTTTGATCACCTTCGGTACATAAATAACCGGCAACGGAGCCAATACTTTCGGCCAGCACCACGGACGCACCGCCATGCAGCAGCCCGAAAGGTTGCTTTGTCCGCGAATCTACCGGCATTGTCGCTTCCAGAGTGTCATCACCAATATGTTCAAAGCGAATATCCAGCAATCCCACCATGTTTCCATCACCCATGGCATTCAGTGCTTCCAGGGTGATTTTACGTTTCCATATCATTTAATAATCTCCAGTAATGCCTGCACAGGATGGCGTACCCCCGTACCTTCAACCCGTTTTACCTGACTACGGCAGGAATATCCGGTCGCCAGACAGCGATTTCGCGGCAGACGCTGCATCGCCTGATGCCAGGATAACTCATAGATCCCAAGCGAGTTTTTATGATTTTTCGCTTCATGTCCGTAAGTCCCCGCCATACCGCAGCAACCCACACTGACATTTTCCAGCTTCGCGCCAAAACGGGCAAATATCGCGGCCCATTGTGCTGGCGCGCCCGGCAAGGCGGTGACTTCGGTACAGTGACCAAAGAAATACCACGGTTCACCGCTGACCGCAGCCACTGGCTGTGACTCAAGTACGCTTGCCAGCCATTCATTCGCCAGCAGAACGTTAAACTCGCCGCGTTCCTCGCCGAGAGTGAGTTTGTATTCGTCGCGATAACAAAGTACCAGCGCCGGATCGACGCCCACCATTGGCATTCCCAGCTTCGCCATACGGTTGAGGAAATCCGCCGTCTTTTTCGCCGTCTTCGCAAAACGATTGAGGAATCCTTTGATGTGCTGGGCTTTACCATTTGGTGAAAATGGCAACAGTACCGGCTGGAAACCTAATTTCTCGACCAGACGGACAAAATCTGCCACCACTTGCGCATCGTAATAGCTGGTGAAAGGGTCTTGCACCACCAACACCGTGCGCGCTTTCTGCTCTGCATTGAGAGCTTCAAGCTGTTCCAGCGTCATGTTTGCCGAGCGATGCCCCACCATTTGTTGTTGCAGCGACGGCACCGAAAGCAGCGGCAAGTCGACCATGCCGATATGTTTTTTCGACAGTTTGCGAACCAGAGGCTGGTTAATGAAGAAGTTAAAGGTCTTTGGCGCTCGCGCCATCAGCGGCGCATAACTTTCGACCGTCGCCACAAGATGGTCACGCAGCGGGCGTAAATAACGGGTGTGATAGAGTTGCAGGAAACGAGAGCGGAACTCTGGCACATCTATTTTGATAGGGCACTGGGTCGAACAGGCTTTACAGGCCAGACAGCCTGACATCGCCTCTTTCACTTCGTGGGAGAAGTCATATTCGCCTTTATTTGCGTGCCAGCTATTGCGCGTGCGGGCAATTAACGTCCGCAAACTGGCTCGCGATTCCGGCAGTTCTTGTTCCAGTTTTAGAGGATCAACACCACGGTCAGCCAGCAAACGTAGCCATTCACGCACCAGCGTTGCGCGCCCTTTCGGTGAATGAATCCGGTTCTGGGTGATCTTCATCGACGGGCACATGGGGCTGCGGGCATCAAAGTTGAAGCATAAACCGTTGCCGTTACACTCCATCGCACCGCGCCACTGCTGGCGTACCGCGATGGGGATCTGCCGATCAAATGTACCGCGCTTTACCGCGTCCACTTTCATCATCGGCGCGTCGAGACCTTTTGGCGGGCAAATCTTTCCTGGGTTGAGTCGGTTATGCGGGTCAAATGCCGCTTTCACTTTGCGCAGTTCTGCAAAAAGTTCCTCACCGAAAAACGCCGGGCTGTATTCGGCGCGAAAACCTTTGCCGTGCTCGCCCCACAACAAACCACCGTATTTCGCAGTCAGCGCCACCACGTCATCAGAAATTTGCTTCATCAACATCTCTTGTTGCGGATCGCACATATCCAGCGCCGGACGAACGTGCAAAACCCCCGCATCGACGTGACCAAACATACCGTAGCTTAAGCCGTGACTGTCGAGCAGCGCGCGAAATTCAGCAATATAATCCGCCAGGTGTTCTGGCGGCACGCAGGTATCTTCGGCAAACGGAATTGGCTTAGCGGCGCCTTTAGCATTGCCAAGCAGGCCAACAGCTTTTTTGCGCATCGCATAGATACGTTCAACACCCGCCAGCTCGCGGCACACCTGCCAGCCAATGACACCTGCTTGCTGACTAGCGATAAGTTCGTCCAGCCGCGCACAGAGTGCATTTACCCGCTCGTCAATCAGCGCCTCATCATCACCAGCAAATTCCACAATGTTCAGTCCGAGCATCTCTTTGTCAGGCACATCGGTAATCAACTCACTGACGGAATGCCAGACGATATCTTCCCGCGCAAGGTTCAGCACTTTAGAATCCACCGTCTCAACTGAAAGCGCGCGCGCCTCAACCATAAACGGCGCGTTACGCAGCGCGGAGTCAAAAGAGTCATATTTGACGTTCACCAGACGGCGCACTTTCGGCAAGCGAGTAATATCCAGTCGCGCTTCGGTAATAAAGGCCAGCGTCCCTTCTGAACCCGTCAGAATGCGCGTCAGGTCGAACTCGGTCATCTCATCGTTAAAGACATGACGCAGATCGTAACCGGTAAGAAAGCGATTAAGTTTGGGAAATTTGTCGATGATTAACTGCCGTTGCTGACGGCAGCGTTGATAAACCGTTTTATAGATACGCCCGATAGCTGTATTGGTTTTGCCCAGCGTTTCCGCCAGCTCGACGGGTAAAGGTTGCGTATCGAGAATATCCCCCCCCAACAACACCGCCCGCACCCCGAGCACGTGATCTGACGTTTTACCATAGACCAGCGATCCCTGACCGGATGCATCGGTATTGATCATCCCGCCGAGCGTTGCCCGGTTGCTGGTCGAAAGTTCTGGTGCAAAAAAGTAGCCGAACGGTTTCAGATACTGGTTAAGCTGATCTTTAATAACCCCCGCTTCAACGCGCACCCAGCCCTCTTCAGGGTTAATTTCGATGATGCGGTTCATATGACGGGACATATCAACAATAATCCCCTGGTTGAGCGCCTGACCGTTAGTGCCGGTGCCGCCACCGCGCGGGGTGAAGATCAACGATGAATAGCGTTCCTGCGCAGCCAGACGGGCGATTAATGCCACATCTGCGGTCGAACGCGGAAATACCACTGCGTCGGGGAGAAGTTGGTAAATACTGTTGTCGGTCGACATTGTCAGACGATCGGCATAACTTGTCGCCGTATCGCCGGTAAAACCCTGTTGCTCCAGCTCTTGCAAAAAATTAAGCACCAGTTGAACGACGCCGGGTGCCTGGGAAATCTGTGGAATCATTATATTGACCCTTTCCTGCGGTCTGTGATGTAGGTCGATACACAGTTCTTTCAGGCAGCTGCAATAGCGCACTGAAAGGTGATGTATGTTTACTCTATGGATTTCGAGTTGCGGGAAGGCGGCAAGCGAGTGAACGCCAGGAACTTACAAAAGTAAGTGACTGGGGTGAACGAACGTAGCCGCAGCACATGCAACTTGAAATACGACGAGTAAACCGTTTGCGTGTTGCCTGAATTGTTGTACCACATTTTTTTCTTACACGCCCATCAGAATTAAGGGCAGAATCGGCCTGTTAAAAACCGCTGAAATTGCTCATCATTATGCAGGTGAGTTTCGCGTGTTCACGTCGCGTCGACGATTTGACGCACAAAAAAGGTGAAAAGTAGTTATGGTAAATGTTCGTCAGCCCAGGGATGTCGCACAAATTCTGCTTTCGGTGCTGTTTTTAGCCATCATGATTGTGGCATGTCTGTGGATTGTTCAACCCTTCGTTCTCGGCTTTGCGTGGGCTGGTACGGTGGTTATCGCTACCTGGCCGGTATTGTTACGCTTGCAAAAGATCATGTTTGGTCGCCGTTCGCTCGCCGTTCTGGTGATGACGCTGTTATTAGTGATGGTGTTTATCATCCCTATCGCCTTATTGGTTAACAGTATCGTCGATGGCAGTGGGCCGTTGATTAAAGCCATTTCCAGCGGCGACATGACGTTACCCGATCTGGCGTGGCTTAATACCATTCCGGTGATTGGTGCGAAGCTGTATGCAGGCTGGCACAATTTGCTGGATATGGGGGGTACGGCGATCATGGCGAAAGTCCGTCCTTATATTGGCACCACCACCACCTGGTTTGTTGGGCAGGCAGCGCATATCGGGCGCTTTATGGTGCATTGTGCATTAATGCTTCTCTTCAGCGCCCTGCTGTACTGGCGCGGTGAACAGGTAGCGCAAGGCATTCGCCATTTTGCAACTCGTCTGGCAGGCGCTCGCGGTGATGCCGCAGTCCTGCTGGCGGCGCAGGCTATCCGCGCGGTGGCGCTGGGTGTAGTGGTAACAGCGTTGGTGCAGGCGGTACTTGGCGGTATCGGTCTGGCGGTATCCGGCGTTCCTTACGCAACGCTGCTGACGGTGTTAATGATCCTCTCCTGCCTTGTCCAGCTTGGCCCGCTGCCGGTGTTGATTCCGGCGATTATCTGGCTCTACTGGAGCGGTGATACCACCTGGGGCACGGTATTGCTGGTGTGGAGTGGTGTGGTTGGCACACTGGATAACGTGATTCGCCCGATGTTAATTCGCATGGGCGCCGATTTACCGCTGATCCTGATCCTCTCCGGGGTTATCGGTGGTTTGATTGCCTTCGGGATGATTGGTCTGTTTATTGGTCCGGTTCTGTTAGCCGTTTCCTGGCGTCTGTTTGCTGCGTGGGTGGAAGAAGTCCCGCCACCGACTGACCAGCCGGAAGAAATTCTCGAAGAACTGGGCGAAATTGAAAAGCCGAATAAGTAACTCTCTCATCAGGCGGCTCTGCCGCCTGATTGTTAACCATCGCTAATTGATATTTCATTTCTCAACCTCGTATTTCCCTGCTTACCTCCATTCAGCTGGTAGTACCTGTCGCAAATTCTTTACAGTTTTTAAACTAATGAGACGAATCTGATCGACGCAAAAAGTCCGTATGCCTACTATTAGCTCACGGTTATAAATCAACATATTGATTTATAAGCATGGAAATCCCCTGAGTGAAACAACGAATTGCTGTGTGTAGTCTTTGCCCATCTCCCACGATGGGCTTTTTTTTAACATTTTTCCGTTTCCTTACCTCGCCATTCATTCTTTCCAATAATGTTGCACAAGATACTGTGACTCTCTTCAAGCCGTTAGCAGGCTGATAATGTTATTTATATTTTATTCTATTTTTTGATGCAGCCATTACCTATGAACGCTTATGAACTCCAGGCACTACGCCATATTTTTGCCATGACTGTTGATGAATGCGCGACCTGGATTGCCCAGACAGGTGACAGCGAAAGCTGGCGGCGGTGGGAAAATGGCAAAAGCGCCATTCCTGATAGCGTCGTTGAAAAATTGCTGGCTATGCGTCAGCAAAGAAAAAAACATCTTCACGCCATCATAGAGAAAATAAATAACCGCATCGGCAATAACACCATGCGTTTTTTCCCTGACTTAACCGCGTTTCAACGTGTCTACCCTGACGGCAATTTTATTGACTGGAAGATTTATCAATCAGTAGCCGCTGAGTTATATGCGCACAACCTTGAGCGTCTTTGTTGATATTTTAACGGGAATCAACAGTCATCATTACAAAAATAATGAACGGATATTGACGCAATATCGCCACATTTTTTAAAGCACAGTTGCTAAGTGGATCTTATGAAAAATCCCTATCTCCCTACCGCGCTGGGGTTGTATTTCAATTACCTGGTGCATGGTATGGGCGTCATTTTGATGACCCTGAATATGGCCTCGCTGGAGACGCTTTGGCATACCAATGCGGCAGGTGTCTCGATTGTTATCTCATCATTAGGCATTGGTCGACTAAGCGTCCTGTTTCTTTCTGGCTTATTATCCGATCGCTTCGGTCGCCGACCGTTTATCATTCTCGGTATGTGCTGCTATATCGCCTTCTTTTTTGGCATCCTGCACACCAATAACATCATTATCGCTTATGTTTTTGGCTTTCTGGCCGGAATGGCAAACAGTTTTCTCGATGCAGGTACTTATCCCAGCCTGATGGAAGCCTTTCCTCATTCACCGGGTACAGCCAATATTTTAATTAAAGCGTTTGTTTCCTGCGGACAATTTTTATTGCCGTTAATCATTAGTTTGTTGGTATGGGCCGAACTGTGGTTTGGTTGGTCTTTTATGATTGCCGCAGGCATTATGATTATTAACGGTCTGTTTTTATACCGCAGTACCTTTCCACCGCATCCGGGTCGTCGCTTACCGGCAGTAAATAAAACAACCACTTCTGCGGGGCATCGCTGCTCAATAATCGATTTAGCCAGTTATACCTTATATGGCTATATATCAATGGCAACGTTTTATCTGGTCAGCCAGTGGCTGGCACAATACGGACAATTTGTCGCTGGCATGTCATACACAATGTCGATCAAATTACTCAGCATCTACACCGTGGGATCGCTGCTTTGCGTATTTATTAGTGCACCGCTCATTCGTAAAGCGATTCACCCGACAACATTGTTGATGCTGTACACGTTTATCTCATTTATTGCCCTGCTCACCGTTTGCCTGTATCCCATATTTTATGTGGTAATAACATTCGCTTTCGTTATTGGTTTTACCTCCGCTGGAGGCGTTGTACAAATTGGCCTGACGTTAATGGCTGAACGTTTTCCCTACGCTAAAGGTAAAGCAACCGGGATTTATTACAGTGCGGGAAGTATTGCGACCTTTACCATTCCGTTGATTACGGCTCATCTATCACAAAGAAGTATTGCCGATATTATGTGGTTCGATACTGGCATCGCTGCCGTCGGTTTTTTACTGGCGCTGTTTATTGGCTTACGCAGCCACAAGGAAACACAACATCCATCGCTAAAGGGAAATGTCGCCACGGACGGG
Organism: Escherichia ruysiae; assembly: GCF_031323975.1. NCBI lineage: Bacteria > Pseudomonadati > Pseudomonadota > Gammaproteobacteria > Enterobacterales > Enterobacteriaceae > Escherichia > Escherichia ruysiae. Next base: position 212,293 of record NZ_JAVIWS010000001.1, on the reverse strand, counting down.
TAATGCAATATTATTTTCAGGACATGCAAGATCTTACGGATAAATTAATCTTTCTGCGCTAATTAAGGGAAATCACGATCCAAAACAAACTATCTCATGCAATATACCTGGAAACATAAACTTTATGCCATGTATCCGGAGAAAATCATCTTCAGTATAGTGATTATGTAAACCGTCGAAGAACAATACGTACAGTAACAATATTATCTTTCAGCAAGGAGCTGTGAAAATGTCTCAAAATAAGGCTTTCAGCACGCCATTTATCCTGGCTGTTCTTTGTATATACTTCAGCTATTTCCTGCACGGCATTAGTGTTATTACACTTGCACAGAACATGTCATCTCTGGCAGAAAAATTTTCAACGGACAACGCGGGTATTGCTTATTTAATTTCCGGTATTGGCCTGGGTCGCCTGATCAGTATTTTATTCTTCGGTGTAATCTCCGACAAATTTGGTCGGCGCGCAGTCATATTAATGGCAGTAATAATGTATCTACTGTTCTTCTTTGGTATTCCCGCTTGCCCGAATTTAACGCTCGCTTACTGTCTGGCAGTGTGCGTAGGTATCGCTAACTCGGCGCTGGATACCGGTGGTTACCCGGCGTTGATGGAATGCTTTCCGAAAGCCTCCGGGTCGGCGGTAATACTGGTTAAAGCAATGGTGTCATTCGGGCAAATGTTCTATCCAATGCTGGTGAGTTATATGCTGCTGAATAACATCTGGTACGGCTATGGGCTGATTATTCCTGGCATCCTGTTTGTACTGATCACGCTGATGCTGTTGAAAAGCAAATTCCCCAGCCAGTTGGTGGACGCCAGCGTTGCCAATGAATTGCCGATAATGAACAGTAAACCGTTAGTCTGGCTGGAAGGTGTTTCGTCGGTACTGTTCGGTGTTGCCGCATTCTCGACCTTTTATGTGATTGTGGTGTGGATGCCCAAATATGCAATGGCATTTGCCGGTATGTCGGAAGCCGAAGCATTAAAAACCATCTCTTATTACAGTATGGGTTCGCTGGTCTGTGTCTTTATATTTGCCGCGCTACTGAAAAAAATAGTACGCCCCATCTGGGCTAACGTATTTAACTCTGCACTGGCAACGGTAACTGCCGCCATTATCTATCTCTACCCTTCTCCGCTAGTGTGTAATGCCGGAGCCTTTGTTATCGGTTTCTCAGCGGCTGGCGGAATTTTACAACTCGGCGTTTCGGTCATGTCAGAGTTTTTCCCCAAAAGCAAGGCCAAAGTCACCAGTATTTATATGATGATGGGCGGTCTGGCTAACTTTGTTATTCCACTGATTACCGGTTATCTGTCAAATATCGGCCTGCAATATATCATCGTTCTCGATTTTACTTTCGCGCTGCTGGCCTTGATTACCGCAATTATTGTTTTTATCCGCTATTACCGCGTATTCATTATTCCCAAAAATGATATCCGGTTAGGCGAACGTTATTTTAAACACAATTAAGCACAGAGGTTAAAGGAGTGAATTATGGATGTTACCGCAAAATACGAATTGATTGGGTTGATGGCCTATCCTATCCGCCACAGTTTATCGCCTGAAATGCAGAATAAAGCCTTAGAAAAAGCAGGATTACCATTTACCTATATGGCCTTTGAAGTGGATAACGATAGCTTTGCCGGAGCAATTGAAGGATTAAAAGCCCTCAAAATGCGCGGCACCGGTGTGTCGATGCCGAACAAACAACTGGCGTGTGAATATGTTGATGAATTAACGCCTGCGGCGAAACTGGTGGGCGCCATCAATACCATCGTTAATGATAACGGCTACCTGCGTGGTTATAACACCGACGGCACAGGCCATATTCGCGCCATAAAAGAGAGCGGTTTTGATATCAAAGGAAAAACGATGGTGCTGTTAGGTGCCGGTGGCGCCTCAACGGCGATTGGCGCGCAGGGTGCGATTGAAGGGTTAAAAGAAATTAAACTCTTTAACCGTCGGGATGAGTTTTTCGATAAAGCCCTCGCCTTCGCGCAACGGGTCAACGAAAACACCGATTGCGTCGTCACAGTGACGGATCTCGCCGATCAGCAGGCCTTTGCCGAGGCGCTGGCTTCTGCCGACATTTTAACCAACGGCACTAAAGTGGGTATGAAACCCCTTGAAAATGAATCATTGGTTAATGATATCAGTCTGTTACATCCAGGACTTCTGGTCACCGAATGCGTATATAACCCGCATATGACGAAGTTATTGCAGCAGGCGCAACAAGCAGGTTGCAAAACGATTGATGGATACGGCATGTTGTTGTGGCAAGGGGCTGAACAGTTCACGTTATGGACTGGCAAAAATTTCCCTCTGGAATACGTTAAACAGGTCATGGGGTTCGGCGCCTGACAGGCTGACCGCGTGCAGAAAGGGTAAGAAATGAAAACCGTAACTGTAAAAGATCTCGTCATTGGCACGGGTGCACCAAAAATCATCGTCTCGCTGATGGCGAAAGATATCGCCAGCGTGAAATCTGAAGCTCTTGTCTATCGTGAAGCGGACTTTGATATTCTGGAATGGCGTGTGGATCACTTTGCCGACCTCACCTGTGTGGAGTCGGTCATGGCGGCGGCAAAAATTCTCCGTGAGACCATGCCAGAAAAACCGCTGCTGTTTACCTTCCGCAGTGCCAAAGAAGGCGGCGAGCAGGCGATTTCCACCGAAGCTTATATTGCTCTCAATCGTGCAGCCATCGACGGCGGTCTGGTGGATATGATCGATCTGGAGTTATTTACCGGCGATGATCAGGTTAAAGAAACCGTCGCCTACGCCCACGCGCATGATGTGAAAGTTGTCATGTCCAACCATGACTTCCATAAAACGCCGGAAGCCGAAGAAATCATTGCCCGTCTGCGCAAAATGCAGTCCTTCGACGCCGATATTCCTAAGATTGCGCTGATGCCGCAAAGTACCAGCGATGTGCTGACGTTGCTTGCCGCGACCCTGGAGATGCAGGAGCAGTATGCCGATCGTCCAATCATTACCATGTCGATGGCAAAAACTGGCGTAATTTCCCGTCTGGCTGGTGAAGTTTTCGGTTCGGCGGCAACCTTTGGCGCAGTAAAAAAAACCTCTGCCCCTGGACAAATATCGGTGAATGATTTGCGCACAGTATTAACTATTTTGCATCAGGCATAATCAATAACGTTCCGGCGGGAACACCCTCACCCGCCGAAATAAAAATAAGTGTTTTAAGAGTATTTAATAATAATATTCCGTGAGTATCTGCGCGCTATTTTTCTGGCTGGCGCAGGGAAACTCACACCTGAATCAGGAAAAAATAATGAAACCTGTAAAACCACCTCGTATTAATGGACGAGTGCCGGTCCTGTCGGCACAGGAAGCGGTGAGTTATATTCCCGATGAAGCGACGCTTTGTGTATTAGGTGCAGGCGGAGGTATTCTGGAAGCCACCACGTTAATTACTGCTCTTGCTGATAAATATAAACAGACTCAAACGCCACGTAATTTATCAATTATTAGCCCTACGGGGCTTGGCGATCGCGCCGATCGCGGTATTAGTCCGCTGGCGCAAGAAGGTCTGGTGAAATGGGCATTATGCGGTCACTGGGGACAATCGCCGCGTATTTCTGACCTTGCAGAACAAAATAAAATTGTTGCCTATAACTATCCACAAGGTGTACTCACCCAAACATTGCGCGCCGCCGCTGCCCACCAGCCGGGAATTATTAGCGATATTGGTATCGGTACATTTGTTGACCCTCGCCAACAAGGCGGAAAACTGAATGAAGTGACCAAAGAAGAGCTGATTAAACTGGTCGAGTTTGATAATAAAGAATATCTCTATTACAAAGCGATTGCGCCGGATATCGCTTTTATTCGCGCTACCACCTGCGACAGCGAAGGCTACGCCACTTTTGAAGATGAGGTGATGTATCTCGACGCATTGGTTATTGCCCAGGCGGTGCACAATAACGGCGGTATTGTGATGATGCAGGTGCAGAAAATGGTTAAGAAAGCCACGCTGCATCCTAAATCTGTCCGTATTCCGGGTTATCTGGTGGATATTGTGGTGGTCGATCCGGATCAAACCCAACTGTATGGCGGTGCGCCGGTTAACCGCTTTATTTCTGGTGACTTCACCCTTGATGACAGCACCAAACTTAGTCTGCCCCTAAACCAACGTAAATTAGTTGCGCGGCGTGCATTATTCGAAATGCGCAAAGGCGCGGTGGGAAATGTCGGTGTCGGTATTGCCGACGGCATTGGCCTGGTCGCCCGTGAAGAAGGATGTGCTGATGACTTTATTCTGACGGTGGAAACGGGTCCGATTGGCGGTATTACCTCGCAAGGTATCGCCTTTGGCGCAAATGTTAATACCCGCGCCATTCTGGATATGACGTCCCAGTTCGATTTTTATCACGGCGGTGGTCTGGATGTTTGTTATTTGAGTTTTGCCGAAGTCGACCAGCACGGCAACGTCGGTGTGCATAAATTCAATGGCAAAATCATGGGCACCGGCGGATTTATTGATATCAGCGCCACCTCGAAGAAAATTATTTTCTGTGGCACGTTAACCGCAGGAAGTTTAAAAACAGAAATTGCCAACGGCAAATTAAATATTATCCAGGAAGGACGGGTGAAGAAATTTATCCGTGAACTACCGGAAATCACGTTCAGCGGAAAAATCGCTCTCGAACGGGGACTGGATGTTCGTTATATCACCGAACGTGCCGTCTTCACGCTGAAAGAAGACGGTCTGCATTTAATCGAAATCGCCCCTGGTGTCGATTTGAAAAAAGATATTCTCGACAAAATGGATTTCACCCCAGTTATTTCACCAGAACTCAAACTGATGGATGAGAGATTATTTATCGATGCGGCGATGGGTTTTGTCCTGCCTGAAGCGGCTCATTAACAGGAGTATAATGATGGATTTTTCTTTAACTGAAGAACAAGAACTGCTGCTGGCCAGTATTCGCGAACTGATTACGACTAACTTTCCGGAAGAGTATTTCCGCACCTGCGATCAAAACGGTACATATCCGCGTGAGTTTATGCGGGCGCTGGCGGATAACGGAATTTCCATGCTTGGCGTGCCGGAAGAATTTGGTGGTATCCCTGCGGATTACGTCACCCAAATGCTGGCGCTGATGGAAGTGTCAAAATGCGGTGCTCCGGCGTTTTTGATTACCAACGGTCAGTGTATTCACAGTATGCGCCGCTTCGGTTCTGCGGAGCAGCTACGCAAAACGGCAGAAAGCACACTGGAAACGGGTGATCCCGCCTATGCCCTGGCGTTGACGGAGCCAGGCGCAGGCTCAGACAACAACAGTGCCACTACCACTTACACGCGTAAAAATGGCAAGGTTTATATCAACGGACAGAAAACCTTTATTACCGGTGCGAAAGAGTACCCGTATATGCTGGTGCTGGCGCGCGATCCAGAACCGAAAGATCCGAAAAAGGCCTTCACCCTGTGGTGGGTCGACTCCAGTAAGCCCGGCATTAAGATTAACCCGCTGCATAAAATCGGCTGGCATATGCTCAGCACCTGCGAAGTCTATCTCGACAACGTGGAAGTTGAAGAGAGCGACATGGTGGGCGAAGAAGGAATGGGGTTCCTCAATGTGATGTACAACTTTGAGATGGAACGCCTGATCAACGCCGCGCGCAGCACCGGCTTTGCCGAGTGTGCCTTTGAAGATGCCGCCCTCTATGCCAACCAGCGTATCGCTTTTGGTAAGCCGATTGGGCATAACCAGATGATCCAGGAAAAACTGGCACTGATGGCGATTAAGATCGACAACATGCGCAATATGGTGCTGAAAGTGGCATGGCAAGCTGACCAGCATCAGTCATTGCGCACCAGCGCGGCGCTGGCAAAATTGTACTGCGCACGTACCGCGATGGAAGTCATTGATGATGCGATTCAAATCATGGGTGGTCTGGGCTATACCGATGAGGCGCGCGTCTCCCGCTTCTGGCGCGATGTTCGCTGTGAACGTATCGGCGGCGGTACAGACGAAATTATGATTTACGTTGCAGGTCGGCAGATTCTGAAAGATTACCAGAATAAATAATCTGCAGGCGGCGCAGCTTCTTACAAAACTGCGCCGCCTGATTTATCCGGCAAGACTTACGGGTTGAGGAAATTCAGATAAGATTTCTTGTTCCGCAAAACAGTTTTTAAATTGCCTGCGGTAATCGCTGGGTGAACAGCCGACATGGCGCAAAAACAGTTTGGCGAAGTGATCGACATTTTCATAACCGACGCGCCAGGAGATTTCGGCCTGGGACAATTCGGTATTGGTCAACGACCATTTCGCTTCCGTCATACGCCGTTGAATAACATAATTAATAGGGGAGATTCGATATTCTTTAGTAAACTCATGACAAATATAGCTGACGCTGGCACGAAACTTTTTCGATAACTGTTCCAGGGTGATTTTTTCGCGATAGTTATTATTCAGGTAAAAGAGAATATCTTTTATCAGAACATCTTTTTTAATATACCCCTGCTCCGAACGATACGCATTTTTAAAGTTTTCGTAGTAAAGAATTGCTAATGTATAGGCAAATGCGTCCCATAACGAAGATATCTGACTATTTTTACTTTGCGGCAAAATCACGCTTAGCTCATTAAATAAGGTTTTAATGACCTCTTTCCCCTGCCCTGCGGCAATTACCGGACATGAATGTGGTTGCAGAAGCTGGTTTTCCTCTGCCCCCTGAAACTGAAAACCGTACAGCGCACAGGTACAGGTCGTTGCTGGATCGTTGACATCAGAAGTCACCGCATGAAGTCTGCCGCGTTCTATCACCACAATGTCATCGGCATGGGCTACATATAACGAGGAGTCAATGGTAAACCTTGCCACCCCTTTCTTGACATAAATCAGCTCAGTTTCATTGTCATGAACGTGATGTCCAGACTCCCATTTAGGATCATCGCTAAATGCAAAACGTGAAAGCCGTGGCGTTTTTCCAGAGACAAACAGCGTTTCGCTGGCATTATCAAAACAGCGTTGATACATGACAACCTCCCTATTCCATGAGCAAGCAAAAGCAATATATGCCGAATAAAATACGGTGTGTATTGCGGTTATACAACCGCGTTTAGCGAGAGCTAAACAAGATTATTTAAACCTAATGCAAGATTGTACGGTCACGGCATAACAATATTGCTGCTAACTGCACTTTTGTTTTAGCGATCGCATTTTTTTTGCAAGATTGTTGGCAAGGAAAACAGCTTGCTCCGTCGAAAACCCCGCACCGCTATCGCACACTATTTTCAGGCCATTTTTACCTTCCATCGGAGATGGTTCCGTATGCGACCCACAGGAGAAATCATGAAAATAATAACCTGCTTTAAGCTGGTGCCTGAAGAACAGGACATTGTTGTCACTCCCGAATACACCCTTAATTTCGACAATGCCGACGCCAAAATCAGCCAGTTCGATCTCAATGCCCTTGAAGCTGCAAGCCAGCTTGCAACAGATGACGATGAGATAGCCGCGCTGACCGTTGGCGGTTCGTTATTGCAGAACTCGAAGGTGCGCAAAGACGTGTTATCACGCGGGCCACACAGCCTGTATATGGTGCAGGATGCCCAACTTGAACACGCGCTGCCCGTCGATACCGCAAAGGCGCTGGCAACCGCAGCAGAAAAAATCGGCTTTGATTTACTGATCTTTGGCGAAGGTTCCGGCGATCTCTATGCCCAGCAGGTTGGTCTGCTGGTAGGGGAAATCTTGCAACTTCCGGTGATTAATGCAGTGAGTGCCATTGCGCGTCAGGGCGATACATTGGTGGTTGAACGCACACTCGAAGAGGAAGTTGAAGTTATTGAACTCTCGCTTCCCGCCGTACTTTGCGTCACGTCTGATATCAACGTTCCACGTATCCCCTCCATGAAAGCCATTCTCGGTGCAGGCAAAAAACCGGTGAACCAGTGGCAGGCGAGTGACATCGGCTGGAGCCAGACCACGCCACTTGCTGAACTGACCGGCATTCGCGTACCGCCGCAAACAGAACGTAAACACATCATTCTCGATAACGATTCGCCGGAAGCGATTGCCGAGCTGGCGGAACACCTGAAGAAAGCCCTGAACTAAAGCCAACGGAGAAGAAACGATGAGTCAATTAAACAGCGTCTGGGTCTTTAGCGATAACCCTGATCGTTATGCTGAACTGTTTGGCGGTGCGCAGCAATGGGGGCAACAGGTGTATACCATTGTGCAAAATGCCGACCAGGCGCAGGCGGTTATGCCTTATGGCCCAAAATGTATTTATGTTCTTGAGCAAAACGCTGCGCTGCAACGCACTGAAAATTACGCTGAAAGCATTGCTGCCCTGCTTAAAGATAATCACCCCGCTATGTTGCTGATGGCCGCGACGAAACGCGGTAAAGCTCTGGCAGCACGGTTAAGTGTGCAACTGAATGCGGCGCTGGTGAACGATGCTACGGCGGTGGATATTGTCGATGGTCACATTTGCGCCGAACACCGTATGTATGGCGGGCTAGCGTTCGCTCAGGAAAAGATCACCAGCCCGCTGGCGATAATTACCCTTGCGCCCGGTGTTCAGGAACCGTGCACGAGCAATGCTTCTCATCAATGCCCGATTGAAACGGTGCCTTACGTTGCCCCGCGTCATGAAATTCTCTGTCGCGAACGCCGTGCGAAAGCGGCAAGCAGTGTGGATCTGAGTAAAGCAAAACGCGTGGTCGGCGTCGGTCGCGGTCTGGCAGCGCAGGATGACCTGAAAATGGTTCACGAACTGGCGGCGGCACTGAATGCTGAAGTCGGCTGCTCACGCCCGATTGCCGAAGGCGAGAACTGGATGGAACGTGAACGTTATATCGGTGTCTCCGGGGTGTTGCTGAAATCCGAACTCTACCTGACGCTGGGGATCTCCGGGCAGATCCAGCATATGGTCGGCGGCAACGGCGCAAAAGTGATTGTCGCCATCAATAAAGATAAAAACGCGCCAATCTTCAACTATGCCGACTACGGTCTGGTGGGCGATATCTACAAAGTCGTCCCCGCCCTGATTAGCCAGTTGAGCCGCTAATTCCCCTTTCAACCACATCTCCCGCTGTAAACGCAGCGGGAAGGGAGCATAACGCATGTCGGATGACAAATTTGATGCCATTGTGGTCGGTGCGGGCGTTGCCGGTAGCGTCGCCGCACTGGTGATGGCGCGAGCCGGGCTGGATGTCCTGGTAATAGAACGTGGCGATAGCGCCGGATGCAAAAATATGACTGGCGGGCGTCTTTATGCCCACACGCTTGAGGCTATTATTCCCGGCTTTGCTGCATCTGCACCGGTTGAACGCAAGGTCACACGCGAGAAAATCTCTTTCTTAACCGAAGAAAGCGCCGTTACCCTCGATTTTCACCGTGAGCAACCGGATGCCCCGCAGCAAGCGTCTTATACCGTATTGCGCAACCGCCTCGATCCGTGGCTGATGGAACAAGCAGAACAGGCGGGTGCGCAGTTTATCCCGGGCGTTCGCGTCGATGCCCTGGTTCGTGAGGGAAACAAGGTCACTGGCGTTCAGGCCGGGGATGATATTCTCGAAGCGAATGTGGTCATATTGGCCGATGGCGTTAACTCAATACTTGGTCGTTCGCTGGGCATGGTTCCCGCCTCCGATCCGCATCATTACGCTGTTGGTGTTAAAGAGGTCATTGGCCTCACGCCAGAACAAATCAACGATCGCTTTAACGTCACCGGCGATGAAGGTGCCGCCTGGCTGTTTGCCGGTGCCCCTTCTGACGGCCTTATGGGCGGTGGATTCCTCTATACCAACAACGATTCCGTATCGTTGGGTCTGGTCTGCGGATTGTGTGATATCGCCCATGCGCAAAAAAGCGTGCCGCAAATGCTGGAAGATTTTAAACAGCACCCCGCCATACGTCCGCTGATTAGCGGTGGCAAACTGCTTGAATATTCCGCGCATATGGTGCCGGAAGGTGGCCTGGCGATGGTGCCGCAACTGGTTAACGACGGTGTGATGATCGTCGGTGACGCCGCCGGTTTCTGCCTCAATCTTGGCTTTACGGTTCGCGGAATGGATTTAGCCATCGCGTCGGCACAGGCTGCTGCCACAACGGTGATTGCCGCCAAAGAACGCGCGGATTTTTCCACCAGCAGCCTGGCGCAATACAAACGTGAGCTGGAACAGAGTTGCGTCATGCGCGATATGCTGCATTTTCGTAAAATCCCGGCGCTGATGGAAAACCCGCGCCTGTTTAGCCAATACCCACGAATGGCCGCTGACATCATGAACGATATGTTCACCATCGACGGTAAACCTAACCAGCCGGTACGCAAAATGATCATGGGACACGCGAAGAAAATTGGGCTGATCAACTTGCTGAAAGATGGCATTAAGGGAGCAACCGCACTATGAGCCAGAATGCTACGGTTAATGTTGACGTCAAATTAGGCGTCAATAAATTCCATGTTGATGAAGGACATCCGCACATCATTCTGGCGGCAAATCCTGATATCAATGAATTTCGTAAATTAATGAAAGCCTGCCCGGCCGGACTTTATAAGCAGGATGACGCAGGAAATATTCATTTTGATTCTGCCGGTTGTCTCGAATGCGGAACCTGTCGGGTGCTTTGCGGCAACACTATCCTCGAACAATGGCAATACCCTGCTGGCACTTTCGGTATTGATTTCCGCTACGGTTAATCACGCATCCCACAGGCCTGTACGTCGGGCCTGACGTTTTGTTTCGAGAGTCCAAAATGAAAGTAACATTAACGTTTAACGCGCAGCGTCGTGCAGCCTATCGGCAGCAAGGGTTATGGGGTGATGCTTCGCTGGCTGACTACTGGCAGCAAACTGTGCGAGCGATGCCTGACAAAATAGCTGTGGTCGATAATCATGGTGCATCGTACACCTATAGCGCGCTCGATCAGGCCGCGAGCTGTCTGGCAAGCTGGATGCTGGCGAACGGTATTGAAGCCGGCGATCGCGTCGCATTTCAACTGCCGGGCTGGTGTGAATTTACCGTTATCTATCTCGCCAGCCTGAAAACCGGTGCGGTATCCGTGCCGCTGTTACCTTCCTGGCGAGAAGCGGAACTGGTGTGGGTGCTCAATAAGTGCCAGGCAAAAATGTTTTTTGCCCCGACGTTGTTTAAACAAACGCGTCCGGTAGATTTAATCCTGCCGCTGCAAAATCAGCTTCCACATCTGCAACAAATTGTCGGCGTGGACAAACTGGCTCCCGCCACATCGTCTCTCTCGTTACGCCAGATTATTACCGATAATACCCCGCTGACGACGTCAATATCGGTTCACGGCGATGAATTAGCGGCAGTGCTGTTTACCTCCGGAACTGAAGGTATGCCAAAGGGCGTGATGCTGACACATAATAATATTCTCGCCAGCGAGCGGGCATATTGTGCGCGGCTGAATCTGACATGGCAGGATGTTTTTATGATGCCTGCACCGCTGGGTCATGCGACAGGTTTTCTGCATGGCGTAACGGCGCCGTTTTTGGTAGGCGCACGGAGCGTATTGTTAGATATTTTCACCCCTGAAGCCTGTCTCTCGCTACTTGAGCAACAACGTTGCACCTGTATGCTCGGCGCAACGCCGTTTGTCTATGACCTTTTGAATTTACTGGAGAAACAGCCCGCAGATCTTTCTGCGCTGCGTTTCTTCCTTTGCGGTGGCACCACGATCCCAAAAAAAGTGGCGCGTGAATGCCAACAGCGCGGCATTAAATTGTTAAGTGTTTATGGCTCCACAGAAAGCTCGCCGCACGCGGTGGTGAATCTCGACGATCCGTTGTCACGCTTTATGCATACCGATGGTTACGCTGCCGCTGGCGTGGAAATCAAAGTCGTCGATGACGCACGCAAGACCTTACCGGCCGGTTGTGAAGGTGAAGAGGCCTCGCGTGGCCCCAATGTGTTTATGGGTTATTTTGATGAACCTGAATTAACCGCCCGCGCGCTGGATGAAGAAGGCTGGTATTACAGCGGTGATCTCTGCCGCATGGATGAGGCTGGCTATATAAAAATAACCGGACGTAAGAAAGATATTATTGTCCGTGGCGGCGAGAATATTAGCAGCCGTGAAGTGGAAGATATATTGTTGCAGCATCCCAAAATTCATGATGCCTGCGTGGTTGCGATGCCCGATGAACGCTTAGGCGAACGCTCGTGTGCTTATATTGTATTAAAATCGCCACATCATTCATTATCTCTGGAAGATGTGGTAGCATTTTTTAGCCGTAAACGGGTCGCGAAATATAAATACCCTGAACATATCGTGATAACTGAAAAGTTACCCCGCACTGCATCCGGTAAAATACAAAAATTTTTACTCAGGAAAGATATTATTCAGCGATTAACCGAGGGTCATTGCGGAATTACTGAATAAGATTCGTATCCGCGAATAGCTAGCCCCGGCGACAATATGCCGCCGGGGCTATATTTTATTTCTTCAGTTCAGCCAGACTTAACCAGGTTTGCACTACAGTGTCTGGGTTCAGAGACAGGCTGTCGATTCCCTCTTCCATCAACCATGCTGCAAAGTCTTCGTGGTCAGATGGCCCCTGACCGCAAATCCCGACGTATTTGCCCTGTTTCTTCGCGGCACGGATTGCCATCGACAACAGTGCTTTCACGGCATCGTTGCGCTCATCGAACAGTTCAGACACCACGCCGGAGTCACGATCCAGGCCAAGCGTCAGCTGCGTCATGTCGTTTGAGCCGATAGAGAAGCCGTCGAAATATTCGAGGAACTGTTCTGCCAGCAAGGCGTTGGACGGAATTTCACACATCATGATGATCTTCAGACCGTTCTCACCACGTTTCAGTCCCTGACGCGCCAGTTCTTCAACCACCGCTTTCGCCTGGTCAACGGTACGCACGAACGGGATCATGATCTCAACGTTGGTTAACCCCATGTCGTTGCGCACACGTTTCACCGCTTCACACTCCAGCGCGAAGCAGTCGCGGAAGCTATCAGAAACGTAGCGACCGGCGCCACGGAAGCCCAGCATCGGGTTCTCTTCATGCGGCTCGTAACGTTCGCCACCGACCAGGTTAGCATATTCGTTGGATTTAAAATCAGAGAGACGGACAATGACGCGCTTCGGATAAAACGCTGCGCCCAGCGTCGCGATCCCTTCAGTCAGACGACCAACGTAAAATTCACGCGGAGAATCAAAGCCTTTCATCATCTCGCGGATTTCGTTTTGCAGCTGCGGTTCCTGGTCGTCAAACTCAAGCAGTGCACGCGGGTGAACGCCAATCATGCGGTTGATGATAAATTCCAGGCGCGCCAGACCTACGCCTTCATTTGGCAAGCAGGCGAAGTCAAACGCACGATCCGGGTTACCGACGTTCATCATCACTTTCAGCGGCAGATCCGGCATGGTTTCCACGCTGGAGCTTTTCACGCTAAATTCCAGCAACTCGGCATAAACGTAACCGGTATCGCCTTCAGCACAAGAAACAGTGACATTCTCACCGTCTTTCATCCGTTCGGTCGCATCGCCGCAGCCAACCACCGCCGGAATACCCAGTTCGCGTGCGATGATCGCCGCGTGACAGGTACGACCGCCACGGTTGGTGACGATGGCTGATGCTTTCTTCATGATCGGTTCCCAGTCCGGGTCGGTCATGTCAGTGACCAGAACGTCACCGGGTTCGATGCGGTTCATTTCGCTGATGTCATGAATGACTTTCACCGGCCCCGCGCCAATGCGATGACCGATAGCACGGCCTTCGGCGATAATCTTGCCCTGTGAATGCAGCGTATAACGTTCCATGACCTGGCCGCGTGAACGCACGGTTTCCGGACGCGCCTGCACAATAAACAGTTTGCCGGTGTGGCCGTCTTTCGCCCACTCAATATCCATCGGGCGACCGTAGTGTTTCTCAATTTGTACGGCCTGTTTTGCCAGCTCCTGCACTTCTTCATTGGTCAGCGAGAAGATGTCACGTTGTTCCTGCGGTACGTCTTCAATTTTAACTTGTTTGCCGTGTTCCTGGGTCGGCGCGTAGACCATGCGGATTTTTTTCGACCCCATGGTACGGCGCACGATAGCCGGGCGATTCGCCGCCAGCGTCGGTTTATGCACGTAAAATTCATCCGGGTTAACCGCGCCCTGCACAACCATCTCACCGAGCCCCCATGCGGAAGTGATAAACACCACCTGGTCGAAACCGGATTCGGTATCAATGGAGAACATCACGCCAGAGGACGCGAGGTCGGAACGCACCATCCGCTGAACACCGGCGGAGAGCGCGACGCCACGGTGATCGTACCCCTGGTGAACGCGATAAGAGATGGCACGATCGTTAAACAGGGAAGCAAAGACATGCTTCACTGCCACCAGTACGGCGTCAAAACCCTGAACGTTGAGGAAGGTTTCCTGCTGACCGGCGAAGGAGGCGTCCGGCATGTCTTCTGCGGTGGCGGAGGAGCGCACCGCAAAAGAGGCGTTTTCGTCATCGGCGGAAAGCTGTGCATAGGCTTCGCGGATGGCGTTTTCCAGCTCAGGCTGGAAGGGAGTGTCGATAATCCACTGGCGGATTTGCGCACCTGCTTTCGCAAGCTGGGTAACATCGTCAATATCCGTTTTATCCAGCAGTTCATAAATGCGCTGGTTTACGCCGCTTTGATCCAGAAACTGATTAAACGCATCGGCGGTTGTGGCGAAACCATTCGGAACGGAAACGCCCATTCCGGAAAGGTTAGTAATCATTTCACCCAGGGAGGCATTTTTGCCCCCAACCCTGTCTACATCATTCATGCCGAGTTGGTTATACCAAAGCACCAGCGGTGACGAGCCATTGTTGGACATCGAACAATCCTTTTGTGATAAATGAACGGTTTGAGAAACACATTTCTGCGCATTTATCTTTGCATATTTAACCGGATGGAAAAAACGGTGAATCGTTCAAGCAAATATATTTTTTTACTTTTTAAGACTGATCCCAGCGTTGCGCAAATCTGTTATCTTCGATAATTCCCACACAAACCATCGGTATAAACGAAACCGAAAAATGAAATGCTGTTTTCATAAAAAATAAAATTGAAGGTTCATTTTATAAACCCGGCATAACGTTCTACGCTTCTGTGCATTTTTAATTTATGCTTTCATAGAATTATGTCTGCATCACAGGAAGAACAAAATGGATAATGCTGTTGATCGCCACGTTTTTTATATTTCTGATGGTACGGCAATAACTGCGGAGGTATTAGGACACGCAGTGATGTCGCAATTTCCTGTTACTATCAGCAGCATTACGCTGCCGTTTGTCGAAAATGAGAGCCGTGCACGGGCGGTGAAAGACCAAATAGACGCGATTTATCAGCAGACAGGTGTGCGCCCGCTGGTCTTCTACTCCATCGTGTTGCCGGAAATTCGCGCCATCATTTTGCAAAGTGAAGGCTTTTGCCAGGATATCGTTCAGGCGCTGGTTGCACCGCTACAACAAGAGATGAAACTGGACCCAACGCCGATTGCTCACCGTACTCACGGCCTGAATCCCAATAATCTGAATAAATATGATGCACGTATTGCGGCGATTGATTACACCCTCGCCCACGATGACGGTATTTCGTTGCGCAATCTGGATCAGGCACAGGTGATCCTGCTCGGCGTTTCTCGCTGCGGTAAAACTCCCACCAGTCTGTATCTGGCGATGCAGTTTGGTATCCGCGCGGCAAACTACCCCTTCATTGCTGATGACATGGATAATCTGGTGCTGCCCGCGTCACTTAAACCGCTACAGCATAAACTGTTCGGGCTGACCATCGACCCAGAGCGTCTGGCGGCTATTCGTGAAGAACGTCGGGAAAACAGCCGCTATGCCTCGCTTCGTCAGTGCCGGATGGAAGTCGCGGAAGTAGAAGCGTTGTACCGTAAAAATCAGATCCCGTGGATCAACAGTACCAATTATTCGGTAGAAGAGATTGCCACCAAGATCCTCGATATCATGGGTCTTAGTCGCCGAATGTACTAGGGAACTAGTATAAAGGTTCGTTTTTTTGTTATTATGCCGTCAATTGAGCGAAGTGTTGCCTGCCTCGCACTTGAAATCAGCAGGGATTGGTTTATCGTGATGCGCATCACTTCTTGGCATCCCTGCCGTTGAAGCAACAAATTTCTGAGACTTGTAATGAACAGAACTGACGAACTCCGTACTGCGCGTATCGAGAGTCTGGTAACGCCCGCCGAACTCGCGCTACGGTATCCCGTAACGCCTGGCGTCGCCAGCCATGTCACCGATTCCCGCCGTAGAATTGAAAAAATACTGAATGGTGAAGACAAGCGACTGTTGGTCATTATTGGCCCCTGCTCGATCCACGATCTTACCGCTGCAATGGAGTACGCCACCCGTCTGCAGGCACTGCGCAACCAGTACCAGTCACGGCTGGAAATCGTAATGCGCACCTATTTTGAAAAACCACGAACCGTTGTCGGCTGGAAAGGATTAATTTCCGACCCGGATTTAAACGGCAGCTATCGCGTAAATCACGGCCTCGAACTGGCGCGTAAGTTACTGTTACAGGTAAATGAGCTGGGCGTCCCCACCGCGACCGAATTTCTCGATATGGTGACCGGTCAGTTTATTGCCGACTTAATTAGCTGGGGCGCGATTGGCGCACGCACTACCGAAAGCCAGATCCACCGCGAAATGGCCTCTGCGCTCTCATGCCCGGTAGGCTTTAAAAATGGTACTGATGGCAACACGCGTATTGCCGTGGACGCGATTCGCGCGGCGCGCGCCAGCCATATGTTCCTCTCGCCAGACAAGAACGGCCAGATGACCATCTACCAGACCAGTGGCAACCCGTATGGGCACATTATTATGCGTGGTGGCAAAAAACCAAATTATCATGCCGATGATATCGCCGCCGCCTGCGATACGTTGCACGAATTTGATTTACCAGAACATCTGGTGGTGGATTTCAGCCACGGCAACTGTCAGAAGCAGCACCGCCGTCAGTTAGAAGTTTGTGAGGATATTTGCCAGCAAATCCGCAATGGCTCTACGGCGATTGCCGGAATTATGGCGGAAAGTTTCCTGCGTGAAGGTACACAAAAAATTGTTAGCAGTCAGCCACTCACCTACGGTCAGTCAATTACCGATCCATGTTTAGGCTGGGAAGATACTGAACACCTGATCGAAAAACTCGCCTCTGCGGTAGATACCCGCTTCTGAATGCGTGCCCATTCCGTCGGGAATGGGCATTTCTACTCAATATCTTGTCTTATCAATGAATTATTACTTGCCCTGGCGCAAGATTGTATTGATAATAAGAATCATTGTTATACCAATTATTATTAGTTTTTATGAGCTATACGGACAGCAGCAGACTCACGCCTAAAACGGATGCAAATCAGAAGATCTCTTCCCCACAGCCTGTTCGACGGATTACCAGCCAGACACTGTTAGGTCCGGATGGCAAACTGATCATTGATCATGACGGACAAGAATATCTGCTCCGTAAAACACAGGCTGGCAAGCTGCTGCTGACAAAGTAGCGTTTAACTCGAACAGCTGACTTCCAGTCGTTTGCCCCAGTCCGGTGGGCGGCTGACATAATCATCATCTCTGTCGCTGAAAGGATTTCGCAACGCCTCATGCAGGCGGTGTAATTCCGTCATATCGCCCTGTTCCGCCGCCTCAATGGCTCGTTGTGCCAGCCAGTTGCGCAACACCAGCGCCGGATTGACGCTTTGCATAAGTTGCTGACGTTCGCTGTCGGTGACGTTATCTTGCTGCAAACGCGCCCGATAACGGGCAAACCAGTCATCAAATGCCGCACGATCAATAAACTCATCACGCAGTGGCGATGCCGGACTGCGCTGTTCAACCAGGCTAAGGATGCGGAATGTACGGGTATAGTCGCTGCGCTCTCGCGCCATCAGACTGAATAATTCATTCAGCAGCGCGTTATCCTCTTTCTGCTCCGTCATAAAGCCCAGCTTCTGCCGCATACGTTGTCCGTAATGCGTCAACAGAACCTGTTGATAGCTGTCCAGCGCCGTATTGAGCGCATCTACAGAAATAAATGGCGACAATGTCTGTGCCAGACGCTGTAAATTCCACAACGCGACGGCAGGCTGATTATCAAAACTATAACGCCCCTGATGATCCGAGTGGTTACAGATAAAGCCAGGCTCGTAATCATCGAGGAAGCCGAACGGGCCGTAATCGAGGGTCAGGCCGAGAATCGACATGTTGTCAGTGTTCATAACACCATGAGCAAAACCGACTGTCTGCCAGTTAGCCATTAACGACGCGGTACGTGCGACAACATCGGTAAACCAGAGACGGTATTTATCCTCATCATCCTGAAGATGTGACCAGTAATGTCGGATGGCAAAGTCAGCCAACTGGCGAACCTTTTCCGGCTCGCGGCGATAGTAAAAGTGTTCGAAGTGACCAAATCGCAGATGGCTTTGTGCCACGCGCATTAACATCGCGCCTGATTCTACCGTTTCCCGATAAACTGGCGTATCGCTGGTAACAATGCTTAAAGCGCGCGTCGTAGGAATACCCAGATAATGCATCGCCTCACTGGCGAGACTTTCACGAATCGTAGAGCGCAATACCGCCCGTCCATCGCCCATTCGCGAATAAGGCGTCAGCCCCGCCCCTTTCAGATGCCAGTCCATTGTTGTGCCATCGGCGAGTTGTTGCTCACCGAGAAGAATGCCACGCCCGTCACCCAACTGGCCCGCCCAGACGCCAAACTGATGACCGCTGTAGACCTGCGCCAGTGGCGACATGCCAGGTAGTAATGTTTCTCCCCCCCACACGCCGGCGCCACTTTCAAACAGCGACGAGGGAATACCCAGCGTGTTAGCCAGTTCTGCATTATGCCAAATCAGCCGGGCGTTATTTAAAGGCGTGGGGGAAAGTGCTGTATAGGTTGCTGGCAATTCATCGCGCCAGCGGGTAATAAAAGACAGGGTCATAGATCCTCCTGTCTGATAGTGTAGACGGTTACCCTCATCTTAAACACCAGCAAACAAAAGGGTTATCGCTGAACCAGCGTTGTTACCTGACTTACGGGAACTGCAGGCCATAAGCATCCTTGTAGGGCATGAAAACCATACGGTGTGATTCGCGCCAACATTCCTGGGGTATCGATACCTGCCGCAATGATATAGCTGCAACAAGGCGAAATTTGCGTATGAATAGCACGAATAAATGGTGCGAAGGATGTATTAGCTATTTGTTGCTGAACAAAGCCTTTATCCAACATAACTCGAGTGAAAAGACCATCAAATATTGCTTTCATGGTGCTGTTACCCGCACCTAAATCCCCCAACACCAATGGACAAATTTGAGATAAGCGCAAGAGATTACAATTATCTTTCCCCTCATTAAGTTGTGGATAATTTTCATTAATCCGCAATTCAATAAAAGGAAATTTTAATAGTTGGTCTGCGTAATTATTAGCACCTAATAATAATTTTGCTACTTGTGGCGTTAAATTAATCCATGCAAAAATTTTGTGTTGAATAAAAAAATGTTGGCATGATTTAAGTAATTCTAACTGCTCGGCAAATAGCTGCCAATGCTGTTCCTCAGAAAGCTGCGCCATAACCCGCGTCGTCGGGATGCGAACCATACCGTCTTCACTGGAGAAATGGGTTATTATTTCAACCCCAACAAGATTTTGCCGGCTATCTCTTATCGGCAGGAAATAGCAATCAGAATGATAAACATTATCTAGTAAAATCTTCATGGTAATCGCCCTTCTCCAGAAATATTTTTACAAATCCGGCTAAAAAGGATGAGGCCATAAAGTATAAAAAAAACAGAAGGGATAACTTTCATTTGTTCCTTGTTAACCACTTTTTCATGGGTCCTTTTTTAGATTATTCTAATTATAAACGAATATTCCATTTACGGAATTTTTGTCTGAAAAATACTACGGCATTCAGAAGTAAAAGGACGGTGATGTATCATCACCGTCCTTTTCGACATACTAGATTCGTCTCGCTTGCCAGAAATTTTTCTGCCAGTAGACATTATCAAGGGAAGAGCGCATCACCCCTTTACTGGTAGAGGCGTGAATAAATTGGTTGTTGGTATCATAAATACCCACATGTAAACCATTTTGCCCAGAGCCGGTTTTGAAGAAAACCAGATCGCCTGGCAGCAACTCGTCTTTATCAATTTGAGTACCGATAGAGGCCTGTTGCTTTGTTTCACGCGGCAACTGCAAATCGAAACGATCGCGCATCGTTACGACCACAAAGCCTGAGCAGTCAACCCCGCGACGACTCATACCACCATAACGATAAGGTGTACCATGCCAGCTTTGTAGTTGATCGTTCAAACCAGCAATCACGGTAATAGAGTCAGAAAGTCTGGCGTTTGGTGGCGGCGCTTTATGGTGACTACACCCGACCAGAAACAGTGCTGTGATTAAAATAAGGCAGAAACGCATTCCGTACGAATCCTCTGTTTTTTATTCTTGCATTAATTTAGCGTCGAAATTACCCGATTTTCAAGATGCTATTGTTATCAGGCTGTCGAAATCAGCATTCTGTGACCTTCAATGTCCAGACGGCGGAAATTCATCCCATAGGCCTGCGCCAGGTTCGGCGGTGTCAGAACGTCCTCCCTGCGTCCACTGGCCAATAATTTTCCACCTTTTAGCAGCCATGCCCGATGCGCGTGACGCAATGTGTGATTGAGATCGTGACTGCTCATCACAATCGCTAGCCCTTGCTGGCACAGCGCGCTCAGAATTTTGTCTAACGCACTTTGTTGCGCAACGTCAAGGCTGTTCATCGGCTCATCAAGAAGCAGTAATTGGCCTGCGGGATTGGCTTGTGGTGTGATTTGCAGCACTACCGCAGCAAGACGTACACGTTGCCATTCACCGCCGGAAAGTTGATTAGTGCTGCGTCCGAGTTTGTCATCAAGAGCCAGCGCCCCGGCGACATCGTTTAACAGGTCGCTACGCGTTTTATCATGCTGATGCAGGGTCAGGTAATGCCAGACCGGCATAGCAAATGGCGGTGTTTGTTGCTGTGAAAGATAGGCGCGATGCAGCGCGAGTTTTGTTGCGGACCATACTTCCAGTGGTTGCCCCGCGAACTGAATGCTTCCCTTACCGCCGGTCATTCCGGCCATTCGCGCCAGCAAGGTACTCTTACCCGCGCCGTTCGGCCCCACCAGATGCAGGATCTCCCCTGCCCGAACCTCACCCGAAAGCGGCCCCAGGCGGGTTGATTCCGCTACATCCTGCAACTGCATCACAATAGACATTATTTTGCCAACGCCAGTTTAATGCTTTCCATCACAATGGGATCTTCCGGCGTCATATCCGGGGAAAAACGCTGGATGACTTTGCCATCTCTGCCTACCAGGAATTTCTCAAAATTCCACAAAATATCATCAGGGTACAGCGGTGCACGACCTTTGCTGACCATGCGCGCATAGAATCCGCTTTCTTCCGGCGCGACTGCGGTCGGCGCTGCGGCAATCAATTTTTGATACAGCGGATGGCGTCCTTCGCCATTAACTTCAATCTTACTGAACATCGGGAACGTCACCCCCCAGGTGGTGGTGCAGTAAGTTTTAATCTCTTCATCGCTGCCCGGTTCTTGCTCCAGAAACTGGTTGCACGGGAATCCCAGCACCACAAAACCTCGATCGGCCCAGGCTTTCTGAATATTCTCCAGCTGCTCATATTGCGGCGTTAAGCCACACTTTGAGGCGACATTGACAATCAACAGTACATTACCGGCATATTTCTCCAGCGTGGTCACTTCACCGTCGATATCCTTCACTACAGTGGTCAGAATGGAATCTTGCATCGTGTCTCCTGGATGTGGTCAGTAAAAATCTTAGCTTTTAATCATAGACCGTCTTTTTGCGGCTAACGTCCTGCTTTTAACAATAGCCAGATAAACACCGGTGCGCCCAACGTAGCGGTGACTACACCAATTGGCAGCTCGGCGGAAATCAGTGCCAGACGAGCGACAATATCGGCGAGTAGCAATGCCGTAGCGCCTGCCAGAGCACAGCCAGGAAGTAAAACACGGTGATCGGTTAACCCACACAGCCGCAGAATATGCGGGATCACCAGACCAATAAATCCAATAGCACCAGCAAGCGCCACACTGACGCCGACCATCCAGCCGGTCGCTGCTACCAGCACATTGCGCCAGAACCAAAGAGGCAACCCCAGCTGTCGCGCCGAGACCTCGCCAAGAGCTAACATATTCATCGGTCTGGACTGACAGCAAATCCACAACAACACCGGGATCAACGCCACCATCAACCAGCTTTGCCGCCAGTCAACACCGCCAAAGCCGCCCATCATCCAGTACATTAACTGGCGCAAATCAACCGATGTGGAAAAGTAAATGGCCCACGTCATTAATGCGCTACAGATAATCCCTAATGCAACTCCCGCCAGCAATAATCGGCTGGTCGAAAGATGACGGCGGGCAAAACGCAGGAGAATTAAAGTGATAATGAGTGCACCAGCAATGGCACAAAGCCCCAGCGCCCACTCAGGTAATTGCCCTTGCCCCAGCAATACAGCGGCGATAAGCCCTACACCTGCACCATTAGAGACGCCGAGTAACCCTGGTTCTGCAAGCGGGTTTTCAAATAGCGCCTGCATTACTGCGCCGGATAACGCCAGCGCAGCACCAACCAGCAATACAGCCAGCGTGCGTGGAAGACGTATTTGCCAGACAAAAAGCTCGCCTCGTGGAGTAAACCAGTCAGTTGGCGAGATCCATTGTTCACCAGCACAGAGGCTTAAAAGAAGCGCCAGCAGCATTAATATTGACAGGCTAAATAACCAGCGTACATTTTGTCGCTGTTGTTGGCGGGCAAGTGTCAGCATGGTATCCGTTCTGCTGAAGAGTCATTTCGTTGATTTTACGGTGACTCGCCAGTAGTGAAAAGAAAAAAGGCCGCAGAGCGGCCTTTTTAGTTAGATCAGATTACTCGTCTTTGGGCGAAGCGTTTTCGACACGGCTCTTTAACTTCTGTCCGGGTCTGAAGGTCACCACGCGCCGTGCTGTAATGGGAATATCTTCGCCCGTTTTCGGGTTACGTCCCGGGCGTTGATTCTTATCACGCAGATCGAAGTTACCAAAACCAGAGAGTTTCACCTGTTCGCCGTTCTCCAGAGCGCGACGGATCTCTTCGAAAAACAGTTCAACCAGTTCTTTGGCATCCCGCTTGCTAAGCCCAAGCTTATCAAACAGATATTCTGACATTTCAGCTTTTGTAAGCGCCATAGGTTCAATCCCTCAATGATGCCTGGAATCGCTCTTTTAATGCCTCTACACATTTGGCGACGGTAGCGGCAATCTCCTCTTCTTCAAGTGTACGGCTGGTATCTTGTAGGATCAGGCTAATGGCGAGGCTCTTATACCCCTCCGCAACACCCTTACCACGGTACACGTCAAATAAGTTTACGCCAACTACCTGATTTACGCCAACTTTCTTACATTCGGATAAAATATCCGCAGCAGGAACGTTTTCTGCGACCACAACGGCGATGTCACGACGGTTCGCCGGGAAGCGAGAAATCTCGCGCGCCTGAGGCACCACGCGGTCTGCGAGCTTGTTCCACTCCAGTTCGAACACCAGAGTGCGACCGTTAAGATCCAGTTTACGTTCCAGTTCAGGATGAACAACCCCAACAAAACCAATACGTTCACCTTTCAGATAAATCGCTGCGGATTGTCCCGGATGCAGTGCCGGATTCGCTTCTGCACGGAACTCAACGTCAGCCAGTTTACCGGTCAGGTCGAGTACGGATTCAAGATCGCCTTTCAAATCATAGAAATCAACGGTCTCTTTTGCCAGGTTCCAGTGCTCTTCGTAACGGTTACCGCAAATAACACCAGCTAACATCAGATCCTGACGAATGCCCAACGGTGCCTGAGTATCTGGTACGAAACGCAGACCGCTTTCAAAAATGCGCACGCGGTTTTGCTGACGGTTCTGGTTGTACACCACGGTTGCCAGCAGGCCAGTCCACAGAGAAAGACGCATTGCCGACATTTCAACGGAAATCGGGCTAGGCAGCAACAAGGCTTCAACGCCTGGATGGATCAGCTGCTGAACTTTCGGATCAACGAAGCTATAGGTGATCACTTCCTGATAGCCTTTGTCGTTGAGCAGCGTTTTCACGCGCTTGAGTGACAAGTCAGCTTCACGGTGAGTGCCCATAATCAGGCTTGCCTGTACCGGTTCATCCGGGATGTTGTTGTAGCCGTAAACACGCGCCACTTCTTCGACCAGATCTTCTTCAATCTCCATGTCGAAACGCCAGCTCGGCGCAACTGCCTGCCACTCGTCCTTACCTTCGGTCACTTCACAGCCGAGACGGCGCAGAATGTCGGTCACCTGCTCATCTGCAATATGATGGCCAATCAGACGATCCAGTTTGCTGCGACGTAAAGTGATGGTCGCACGCTTCGGCAGCGTTGCTTCGTTAGTGATATCGATTACCGGACCAGCTTCACCGCCACAGATGTCAATCAGCAGACGGGTCGCACGTTCCATCGCCTTGTGCTGCAGTGCCGGATCAACACCACGCTCGTAACGATGAGACGCATCGGTATGCAGACCATGACGACGAGCACGACCGGTGATAGACAGCGGGCTGAAGAAAGCACATTCCAGCAGGACGTTTTGCGTTTCTTCATTTACGCCAGAGTGTTCGCCACCGAAGATGCCGCCCATCGCCAGCGCCTTGTTGTGATCGGCAATGACCAGGGTGTCAGCATTCAGCTTCGCTTCAGTGCCATCAAGCAGCACCAGCGTTTCGCCCTCTTTTGCCATCCGCACCACAATGCCGCCTTCAATACGATCTTTATCGAAAGCGTGCATCGGTTGACCCAGTTCGAGCAGCACATAGTTGGTCACGTCAACTACCGCATCAATGGAACGAATACCGCAGCGACGCAGTTTTTCTTTCATCCACAGCGGGGTTGGCGCTTTAACATTAATACCTTTTACAACGCGGCCAAGATAACGCGGGCAGGCTTCCGGCGCTTCTACTGCAATCGGCAGCGTGTCGTCGATGGTCGCACCAACCGGAACGATTTCCGGTTCAATCAGCGGTAGTTGATTCAGCACAGCCACGTCACGCGCAACACCAATGATGCCTAAGCAGTCGGCACGGTTTGGCGTAACGCTGATTTCGATGGTGTTATCATCAAGTTTCAGGTATTCGCGGATGTCGGTGCCAATTGGCGCATCCGCTGGCAGTTCGATAATGCCGTTGTGATCGTCAGAAATCCCCAGCTCAGAGAAGGAACACAGCATCCCTTCAGACGGTTCACCACGCAGTTTCGCCGCTTTAATTTTGAAATCGCCCGGCAGTACAGCACCAATGGTCGCTACCGCCACACGCAGGCCCTGGCGGCAGTTTGGCGCACCGCAGACGATATCAAGCAGACGATCGCCGCCGACATTAACTTTGGTCACACGCAGTTTGTCCGCATTCGGATGCTGGGCACACTCAACCACTTCACCAACAACCACGCCGTGGAAGCTACCGGCAACCGGTTCTACACCGTCAACTTCCAGACCCGCCATGGTGATTTGATTCGCCAGCGCGTCGCTATCAATCGCCGGGTTCACCCATTCGCGTAACCACAGTTCACTGAATTTCATAATCTATTCCTGCCTTATTTAAACTGTTTGAGGAAACGCAGATCGTTTTCGAAGAATGAACGCAGGTCGGTGACGCCATAACGCAACATGGTCAGACGCTCCATCCCCATCCCGAAGGCGAAACCAGAGTAAACTTCCGGGTCGATACCAACGTTACGCAGCACGTTCGGATGCACCATCCCACAACCCAGCACTTCCAGCCATTTGCCGTTTTTACCCATGACGTCAACTTCTGCAGACGGTTCGGTGAACGGGAAATAAGAAGGACGGAAACGAATCTGCAAATCTTCTTCAAAGAAGTTACGCAGGAAATCGTGCAGCGTGCCTTTCAGGTTGGTGAAGCTGATATTGGTATCAACAATCAGGCCTTCCATCTGATGGAACATCGGCGTGTGGGTCTGGTCGTAGTCGTTACGATAAACACGTCCAGGCGCGATGATACGAATCGGCGGCTGCTGAGCTTTCATGGTACGGATCTGTACGCCAGACGTCTGGGTACGCAGCAGGCGGGTTGCATCAAACCAGAAAGTGTCGTGGTCAGCGCGCGCCGGGTGGTGACCAGGAATGTTCAGAGCATCGAAGTTATGATAATCATCTTCGATTTCCGGCCCGGTTGCCACGGTAAAGCCAAGCTCACCGAAGAAACTTTCGATACGGTCGATGGTCCGAGTCACCGGATGCAGACCGCCGTTTTCAATACGGCGACCAGGCAGGGAGACATCAATAGTTTCCGCCGCCAGGCGCGCATTCAGCGCCGCGCTTTCCAGTTCGGCTTTACGCGCATTCAACGCCTGCTGCACCTGCTCTTTCGCTTCGTTGATAACCGCACCGGCTGCCGGGCGTTCTTCTGGCGGCAGTTCACGCAGGGTCGTCATCTGAAGGGTTAAGTGCCCTTTTTTACCCAAATATTCGACGCGCACATTGTCTAACGCGGCAACATCTGACGCCTGGCTAATGGCCGCCTTCGCACTGGCAACCAGTTCTGCGAGATGTGACATGGTTTTCCTCATTGTGTCAGTGGTGACACTGGTTCGTTGGACTTAGAGCCTATCCCATCAGGCTATTTTACTTGCCATTTTGTCCTGGGCAGTGCTCGAAAGCCTCACGTACTGAAAAGTACGCTCCGGTTTCTCCGCACTGTCCGTGTCCAGAATGGCGGCGATAATTACGCCTGATGAGACAAGCTTTTTATTCTTCAAAACGCGCATACAAAAAAAGCCTCCACTGGGAGGCTTTCAGGCGCTGTTTTCCGTTTCTCTTCTCACGCGCTAGCCTCCTGGTGTCAGGTGCTAAAGTAAAAAAAGAAGCGGAAAATAGCAGCATTCATTGCTTGCGTTACCTTTTGGTACTCTTCAAAAGACCTTTATTGAAAAGGCATTGACGATAAAAGTCAATGTTCTGATGGTGTTGAAACGAAAAGAGGGAGACTAGCTCCCTCTTCCAACTGGCTTATGCCAGAGCTGCTTTCGCTTTTTCAACCAGAGCGGTGAACGCTACTTTGTCGAATACAGCGATATCAGCCAGGATCTTACGGTCGATTTCAACAGAGGCTTTTTTCAGGCCATTGATGAATTTGCTGTAAGAAATACCGTTCTGACGTGCTGCTGCGTTGATACGCGCAATCCACAGTTGACGGAACTGACGCTTACGTTGACGACGGTCACGGTAAGCATACTGACCAGCTTTGATAACAGCCTGGAAGGCAACGCGGTATACGCGAGAACGCGCACCGTAGTAACCTTTAGCTTGTTTCAAAATTTTCTTGTGACGTGCGCGTGCAATAACACCACGTTTTACGCGAGCCATATGTGCTCTCCTGTATCTATATTCTAATTAAAAAGTTAAAAACGTTAACGGCTTATGCGTACGGCAGGCACGCGATTACCAGACCCAGATCGCCTTTGGAAACCATGGCTTTCGGACGCAGGTGACGTTTACGTTTGGTCGCTTTTTTGGTCAGAATGTGACGCAGGTTAGCGTGCTTGTGCTTAAAACCACCTTTACCGGTTTTTTTGAAGCGCTTAGCAGCACCGCGTACGGTCTTAATTTTTGGCATTTTAATAACTTCCACTTCGCATTGTTGATAAACAGAAACAAAGGCGAATCACCCTGTGAGCCGAAGCTCACAGGAATAATTACTTGATGGCCTTACTGTTTCTTCTTAGGAGCGAGCACCATGATCATCTGGCGGCCTTCGATCTTCGTTGGGAAGGATTCGACCACTGCCAGTTCTTGCAAATCGTCTTTCACGCGATTAAGCACTTCCATACCGATTTGCTGGTGCGCCATCTCACGACCACGGAAACGCAGTGTGATTTTGGCTTTGTCACCCTCTTCCAGAAAGCGAATCAGGCTGCGGAGTTTTACCTGATAGTCGCCTTCATCTGTACCAGGACGGAATTTGATTTCCTTAACCTGGATAACTTTTTGCTTTTTCTTCTGTTCCTTAGAAGACTTGCTCTTTTCATAGAGGAATTTGCCGTAATCCATGATACGACAAACCGGCGGCTCGGCGTTAGGGCTGATCTCGACTAAGTCTACTCCGGCTTCTTCTGCTTTCTCCAGAGCTTCTCTCAGACTCACAATACCAAGCTGCTCGCCTTCCAGACCTGTTAAGCGAACTTCCTGGGCGCGAATTTCGCCATTGATACGGTTAGGGCGCGCCGTTTGAACTCGTTTTCCGCCTTTAATACCTTATTCCTCCAATTGTTTAAGACTGCGGCTGCGAATCTCTTGTTGCAGCTTCTCGATCACTTCATTTACGTCCATGCTTCCCAGGTCTTTACCACGGCGGGTGCGAACGGCAACTTTGCCAGATTCCACCTCTTTATCACCACAGACCAGCATATATGGGACGCGACGCAAAGTGTGCTCGCGGATTTTAAAGCCAATCTTCTCATTTCTCAAGTCTGCTTTAACACGAATGCCCGCATTTGATAGTTTTTGCGTCAATTCGTTAACGTATTCAGACTGAGAATCGGTAATGTTCATGATAACAACCTGCACTGGCGCAAGCCAGGTCGGGAAGAAACCAGCGAACTCTTCGGTCAGGATACCAATGAAACGTTCCATTGACCCCAGAATTGCGCGGTGAATCATTACCGGAACCTTACGCTCGTTGTCTTCGCCTACATAGGAGGCGCTCAGACGAGACGGCAAGGAGAAGTCCAGCTGTACTGTACCGCACTGCCATGCACGATCGAGGCAGTCATACAGGGTAAATTCAATTTTCGGACCGTAGAAAGCGCCTTCACCCAGTTGATATTCAAACGGGATGTTGTTTTCTTCCAGCGCAACCGCCAGATCCGCCTCAGCACGATCCCACATTTCGTCGCTACCAATACGTTTTTCAGGACGAGTGGAAAGTTTGACCACGATTTTTTCGAAGCCAAAAGTGCTGTACATATCATAGACTAAACGGATACATCCGTTAACTTCATCGCGAATTTGTTCTTCAGTACAGAAGATATGCGCGTCATCCTGGGTAAAACCACGTACACGCATCAGGCCATGCAGAGAACCTGACGGCTCGTTACGATGGCAGCTACCGAACTCGGCCATACGCAGCGGCAGATCGCGATACGACTTCAGCCCCTGGTTGAAAATTTGTACGTGCCCCGGGCAGTTCATCGGCTTAATGCAGTATTCACGGTTCTCTGAAGACGTGGTGAACATCGCATCTTTGTAGTTGTCCCAGTGACCGGTTTTTTCCCACAGGACGCGGTCCATCATGAACGGACCTTTTACTTCCTGATACTGGTACTCTTTCAGTTTAGAACGAACGAACACTTCCAGTTCGCGGAAGATTGTCCAGCCGTCGTTGTGCCAGAATACCATACCCGGTGCTTCTTCCTGCATATGATACAGGTCAAGCTGCTTACCGATTTTACGGTGATCGCGTTTAGCGGCTTCTTCCAGGCGCTGCAGGTAAGCGTTGAGGGCTTTTTTATCTGCCCACGCAGTACCGTAAATACGCTGCAACATTTTGTTGTTGCTGTCGCCGCGCCAGTAAGCGCCTGCCGTTTTCATCAGTTTGAAATGATGGCAGAAACGCATATTCGGTACGTGCGGACCACGGCACATATCGACATATTCTTCATGGAAATAGAGGCCTGGCTGGTCATCATGGGCAATATTTTCGTCCAGGATGGAGACTTTATAGCTCTCGCCGCGTTTAACAAACGTTTCACGCGCTTCGTGCCAGCTGACTTTCTTCTTAATGACGTCGTAGTTTTTCTCAGCAAGCTCATGCATCCGCTTCTCGAGTGCTTCGACATCTTCCTGGGTTAACGTGCGGTCAAGATCAACGTCGTAATAGAAACCGTTGTCAATAACCGGGCCGATTGCCATTTTGGTATGCGGCCAAAGTTGTTTAATCGCGTGCCCTAACAGGTGCGCGCAGGAGTGACGAATGATCTCCAGACCTTCTTCGTCTTTTGCGGTAATGATCGACAGTTGTGCGTCGTTTTCAATCAGATCGCAAGCATCAACCAGCTCACCATTTACGCGCCCTGCGATACAGGCTTTCGCCAGACCTGGACCAATGTCCAGCGCAACATCCATGGGACTGACAGCGTGGTCGTAATGGCGTTGGCTGCCATCAGGAAGAGTAATAACAGGCATGTTATATCCTTATTTGCAGTGGTGACCCATACGCAAGATCACATACAAAGATTCATATGAAATTTACCAAAAAGGTTTGGGCTGATTCCCGCTTCACTCTGCGAAATATGTCACAACATGCTGATTAGCGATGCCAGACCTACACCCACTTTCTGATAATACCGTCTGGCAGTTTACACGGTATTTGTTATCGGGCAAAGCGGCAATCATCATGATCGAAATGATATAAATCAATACAGGCAACGCCTGCCCATTTTGTTACACTCGGATATTGACCACTCGAAATACGCAGGAAAACACATGCCGACAAAACGTTTTGACAAAAAACACTGGAAGATGGTGGTGGTGCTACTGGCTATTTGTGGCGCTATGCTGTTACTGCGTTGGGCGGCAATGATTTGGGGTTGAATGGTAGAACGCTATTAGCTAACGAAAAAGCCAGACCGCTCGTCGCGGCCCGGCAGTAATTACATTTTATATCCCAGCGATAACGTTGTTCGGCGATCGGTATGTTCTGGAGCCGATTCAGGCGGTTCAGAGTTCCATGTAACGTTGTACGCCACCTTCAGACCGAAATGTTCATTAATAGCCACATTTAACGCGCTTTCCGAGTTCAGTGTCGTATCTTCTGCGCCAAAGACGGAAACGCCCTGGGTAATTTTCGCGTTGTCGGTCAACTGCCACGCGTAAGCCCCTGAAGCATAACCCAGCGGCTGGGTTTTACTGGAATTGTCGGTATATTTGTCGTAACGCACGCCAGGACCGAATTCAAAGCGGAAGCTGTGTACCGGGCCATTCAAAAACTGGCGACCATAACCCGCAGTCAACACATCGCGTTCGCGATAACCGTTATAGCGGTCTGTCAGCCAGCTTGCCTGACCAAATAAATAGTCATAGTCAGTTAAATTAAAACGGCTACGCCCGCCCGCCGCATATTTTTCCGAAGAACGCTCATCGTTAGAAGAAGTATTACTGGCATTCCCCCACAGCGACCAGGCAGTAGAATGCCCATACCAGGTCATAGTGGTATCAGCCGTTAGTGAAGAACTTTTCGTGTTACCTGATTGTGCAAGGTAGCCTGCATTCAGATTACCTTCAAAAGGTTTTTTGGCGCTGGCAGGATCGTCCATGACAGTAAAAACGGAATCATCGGCAGCTGCATTCAGAGACGCAAACATACCCCCCGCCAACATAACGATGGCAGGAACTGTCTTCAAAAGCTTCATTTATTAAAAGTCCGTACAACAAAAAAAGAGACCATCGCGGTCCCGGAAACTTTCTTAAGGATCAAAGAGTAGCGTCCCTGGAAAGGTGACAAATTATAAAAAGGAGTGAAAAACTTAGCAACGACTTCTTATTTCATTTTTTGAATAAGCACATTACGAAAACAAATATTTATTTATATATCTTCATCTTATTAATTTCATATAAATATCCAATAAATCATATTGTTAATTTCTTCACTTTCCACTGATTCAGTGCCAGACTGAAATCAGCCTATAGGAGGAAATGATGGTACGTATCTATACGTTGACACTTGCGCCCTCTCTCGATAGCGCAACAATTACCCCGCAAATTTATCCCGAAGGAAAACTGCGTTGTACCGCACCGGTGTTCGAGCCCGGTGGCGGCGGTATTAACGTCGCCCGCGCCATTGCCCACCTTGGTGGGAGCGCCACGGCAATCTTCCCGGCTGGCGGAGCGACTGGCGAACATCTGGTTTCACTGCTGGCTGATGAAAATGTCCCGGTTGCGACTGTCGAAGCAAAAGACTGGACCCGCCAGAATCTGCACGTACATGTGGAGTCTACAGGTGAACAGTACCGATTTGTCATGCCTGGCGCGACATTAAGTGACGATGAATATCGTCAACTTGAAGAGCAAGTTCTGGAAATTGAATCTGGAGCCATTCTGGTCATAAGCGGAAGCCTGCCCCCAGGTGTGAAGCTGGAAAAATTAACTCAGCTTATTTCAGCTGCGCAAAGACAAGGGATTCGCTGCATCGTCGACAGTTCTGGCGAGGCTTTAAGTGCAGCCCTGGCCATTGGCAACATTGAACTGGTTAAACCTAACCAGAAAGAGCTAAGCGCACTGGTTAACCGCGAACTCACCCAGCCTGATGATGTACGCAAAGCCGCGCAGGAAATCGTTAATAGCGGCAAAGCCAAACGGGTTGTCGTTTCCCTTGGCCCGCAGGGCGCGCTGGGGGTGGACAGCGAAAACTGCATTCAGGTTGTGCCACCACCGGTGAAAAGCCAGAGTACCGTCGGTGCAGGTGACAGCATGGTCGGCGCGATGACGCTGAAGCTGGCAGAAAATGCCTCTCTTGCAGAGATGGTTCGTTTTGGGGTCGCTGCGGGCAGCGCCGCCACGCTCAATCAAGGAACTCGTCTGTGCTCCCATGACGATACGCAAAAAATTTACGCTTACCTTTCCCACTTATAGAGATATTCCCCCAATCATTGGGGGAATCACCATAAACCTGTCGACAACGCGTTTCTCCGACTATGCTAAAAAATCACGTGATAACAAAGAGGTGAATTATGGCTGGTGGCGATCTTGTCCGTTATGTCATTACTGTCATGTTGCATGAAGACACATTAACTGAAATTAATGAGTTAAATAACTTTCTGACACGCGACGGTTTTTTACTGACCATGACGGATGATGACGGAAATATCCATGAGCTGGGAACGAACACCTTTGGGCTTATCAGTACTCAAAGTGAAGATGAAATAAGAGAGCTGGTTGCCGCACTCACCCAAAGCGCCACAGGCAAAGACCCAGAGATCATGATCACCACCTGGGAGGACTGGCATAGCAACAGAAAATAAATGGTTTTTGGGCAATAATCAGTCTGTGGTGTGCGTTAGCTCGTGTTTTTGCACCGCATTCCTGCGCTAACCTTATGATCTGGCAGACAACATGGGAGAGACATCATGTGGCAGGCAATCAGTCGTCTTTTGAGCGAGCAGTTAGGTGAAGGCGAAATCGAACTGCGTAATGAACTGCCTGGCGGAGAAGTCCATGCCGCATGGCATTTACGCTACGCAGGACGTGACTTTTTCGTCAAATGTGATGAAAGGGAACTGCTTTCCGGTTTTACCGCCGAAGCCGACCAGCTGGAATTACTGTCGCGCAGTAAAACGGTCAGCGTGCCTAAAGTCTGGGCTGTTGGCGCTGACCGCGACTACAGTTTTTTGGTGATGGACTATCTCCCGCCCCGCCCGTTGGATGCACATAACGCATTTATTTTAGGACAGCAAATTGCGCACCTGCATCAATGGAGTGACCAGCCGCAATTTGGCCTCGATTTCGATAACGCACTTTCCACTACTCCACAACCCAATACCTGGCAACGTCGCTGGTCAACGTTCTTTGCTGAACAACGTATTGGCTGGCAACTGGAACTGGCAGCAGAAAAAGGGATCGCCTTCGGCAATATCGACTCCATCGTCGAGCATATTAAGCAACGCCTGAGCTCTCATCAGCCACAGCCATCACTGTTACACGGCGATTTATGGTCTGGAAACTGCGCTCTGGGCCCGGAGGGGCCGTATATATTCGACCCTGCTTGTTACTGGGGCGACAGAGAGTGCGATCTGGCGATGTTGCCACTGCATACCGAACAGCCGCCACAAATCTATGACGGCTATCAGTCCGTTTCACCGCTACCGGCAGATTTCCTCGAACGTCAACCAATTTACCAACTCTACACGTTGCTTAACCGTGCAAGGTTGTTTGGCGGGCAGCATTTGGTTATTGCCCAGCAGTCACTGGATAGATTGTTAGCTGCGTGATGTGGATTGATGATAATGGCCGCTCCATGCGGCCTTTTACTTAAATAAATCCAAGCAAAGAAAAGAACACATACCCCGCAGCAATACAAATTACCGGCAGGATATAGAGTGAGAAAATCTGTAAGAAAATAGTATGGTGTGGCACAACAATGCGTGACTCAATCTGTTCACGCGTTAACCCCTCTTCCCCTTTAGCCTTCTCCAGAATGAGTTGATCCTCAACACCTTCGCGCAAAAAGCGCGCCTGGCGGCTCATACGGGCACCAGAGTCTTGCAGCGCAAGCCCCACAAATATCAGGATGAAAATCACCCAAAACATAACGTTCACGCCACCATTAAAATTGGGCGTCGGTGAGTTGTACCAGAACAGATTCAGAAAAGGCGTATTCGCCTGCATCATATCGATCATGACATGCGCAAAGTCGAGCATTACAGCATTGATACCTTCCTGGGATTCTTGCCGGACATTCATAAACTTCAGCAAGGAAATTAACGTGGAAACAAGTGTCGGTATAAAAATCACCCAACCCAAAATCCTTTTCAAAACAGCAATGCGTCCAGCTTGTTGATACGTCATGAGTTCTCCTTGATTAAGACGCGTCGTTTCAATTAGTTTACCTGTAGATATCTGTTTTCGCCCATTCTTTAAAGGCGATATGATAGGCGCTTAATCATAAGCACTGCTTAATACCTTACACATAATGCTCTAAAGGAGAGGTTGTAATGTCAACCCCGCGTCAGATTCTTGCTGCAATTTTCGATATGGATGGATTACTTATCGACTCAGAACCTTTATGGGATCGAGCCGAACTGGATGTGATGGCAAGCCTGGGGGTAGATATCTCCCGTCGTAACGAGCTACCGGACACCTTAGGTTTACGCATCGATATGGTGGTTGATCTGTGGTATGCCCGGCAACCGTGGAATGGGCCGAGTCGCCAGGAGGTAGTTGAACGGGTTATTGCCCGTGCCATTTCACTGGTTGAAGAGACGCGACCATTACTGCCTGGTGTGCGTGAGGCCGTTGCGCTATGCAAAGAACAAGGATTATTGGTAGGTCTGGCCTCCGCATCACCTTTGCATATGCTGGAAAAAGTGCTGACCATGTTTGACTTACGTGACAGTTTCGATGCCCTCGCCTCCGCCGAAAAGCTGCCTTACAGCAAGCCGCATCCACAAGTGTATCTCGACTGTGCAGCAAAACTGGGCGTTGATCCTCTCGCCTGCGTGGCGCTGGAAGACTCTGTAAACGGCATGATCGCCTCTAAAGCGGCACGTATGCGTTCTATCGTCGTCCCCGCGCCCGAAGCGCAAAATGATCCCCGTTTTGTGTTGGCGAACGTAAAACTTTCCTCTCTCACCGAATTGACCGCGACCGACCTCCTCGGCTAATAAAATCGGGCAGTGCCATAACTGCCCCTGGCTTTTTATCTGAATTTTTATTCAACTGGCGGATTTATCATCATTTTGTGATAAAGAGTTACACCGTCACCACTTCCGCGCACTGTATAAAAATCCTATACTGTACGTATCGACAGTTTAGTGAGTTTTATCATGACGGCGGAAGGTCACCTTCTCTTTTCTATTGCTTGTGCGGTATTTGCCAAAAATGCCGAGCTGACGCCCGTGCTGGCACAGGGTGACTGGTGGCATATTGTCCCTTCCGCGATCTTAACGTGTCTGTTACCGGACATCGACCACCCAAAATCGTTTCTTGGGCAGCGATTAAGGTGGATATCAAAACCCATTGCCCGCGCATTTGGACACCGTGGATTTACCCACAGTTTGCTGGCTGTATTTGCCCTGCTGGCAACCTTTTATCTCAAGGTGCCGGAAAGCTGGTTTATTCCGGCTGATGCACTGCAAGGTATGGTGCTGGGTTATTTGAGTCATATTCTTGCCGATATGCTGACACCGGCTGGTGTTCCCCTGCTCTGGCCGTGTCGCTGGCGCTTTCGCCTGCCAATTCTGGTGCCACAAAAGGGCAATCAGCTGGAACGTTTTCTCTGCATGGCATTATTTGTCTGGTCGGTGTGGATGCCCCATTCCCTGCCTGAAAACAGCGCGGTTCGTTGGTCATCGCAAATGATCAATACCTTGCAGATCCAGTTTCATCGCCTTATTAAGCACCAGGTTGAATACTAAAAAGGCAAAAATCACCTTTCTGGAATAAGCAATTCCATTTGAATATAAGAGCCAGCTCACAGTTCTGTTAATCTTGCGCCAACACTATGACTGTTACACAGTGATAGAAATAATAAGATCAGGAGAACGGGGATGAACTTTCCATTAATTGCGAACATCGTAGTGTTCGTTGTTCTGCTGTTTGTGCTGGCTCAGGCCCGCCACAAACAGTGGAGTCTGGCAAAAAAAGTGCTGGTGGGTCTGGTGATGGGCGTGGTCTTTGGCCTTGCTCTGCATACCATTTATGGTTCTGACAGCCAGGTACTTAAAGATTCTGTACAGTGGTTTAACATTGTCGGTAACGGCTATGTTCAGCTACTGCAAATGATCGTTATGCCGTTAGTATTCGCCTCTATTCTGAGCGCGGTTGCTCGCCTGCATAACGCATCTCAGTTAGGAAAAATCAGTTTTCTGACCATCGGTACGCTGCTGTTTACCACGCTGATTGCGGCGCTGGTCGGTGTGCTGGTGACTAACCTGTTTGGTCTGACTGCTGAAGGTCTGGTTCAGGGTGGCGCTGAGACTGCTCGCCTGAACGCTATTGAAAGCAACTATGTCGGTAAAGTCGCAGATTTAAGTGTTCCGCAACTCATTCTGTCTTTTATCCCGAAAAATCCGTTTGCCGATCTGACCGGTGCGAATCCGACATCAATTATCAGCGTGGTAATTTTTGCGGCATTCCTGGGTGTAGCTGCGCTGAAACTGCTGAAAGATGATGCGCCGAAAGGTGAACGCGTCTTAACAGCTATCGACACACTGCAAAGCTGGGTGATGAAACTGGTTCGCCTGGTCATGCAACTCACCCCTTACGGCGTGCTTGCGCTGATGACCAAAGTGGTTGCCGGTTCCAACCTGCAAGACATCATTAAGCTGGGTAGCTTCGTTGTCGCGTCCTACCTGGGTCTTATCATTATGTTTGCGGTGCATGGCATTCTGCTGGGTATTAATGGCGTCAGCCCGCTGAAATACTTCCGCAAAGTGTGGCCGGTGCTGACATTTGCTTTCACCAGCCGTTCCAGTGCTGCGTCTATTCCACTGAACGTTGAAGCACAAACGCGTCGTCTGGGTGTTCCTGAATCTATCGCCAGTTTTGCCGCCTCTTTCGGGGCGACCATTGGTCAAAACGGCTGTGCCGGGTTGTATCCGGCAATGCTGGCCGTAATGGTAGCGCCAACGGTGGGTATTAACCCGCTGGATCCGATGTGGATTGCAACTTTGGTCGGTATTGTTACCGTCAGTTCTGCCGGTGTTGCAGGTGTTGGTGGTGGTGCGACATTCGCCGCGTTGATTGTTCTGCCAGCAATGGGCTTGCCGGTAACGCTGGTGGCTTTGTTAATCTCCGTTGAACCGCTTATCGATATGGGTCGAACTGCATTGAACGTGAGCGGCTCAATGACCGCAGGTACGCTGACCAGCCAGTGGCTTAAGCAAACCGATAAGTCCATTCTGGACAGCGAAGACGACGCCGAACTGGCACACCGTTAATCCTGGTTTATAACGCAAAACGCCTGTCCTTCGACAGGCGTTTATTTATTCTTCGATCTCATTTTCCTGGCGCACCTGATTAGCCCAACGCTGAGCCGACTCCGGCACATTAAACGCAGGTGAGCGCAAGAATGATTCCCCAACCAGCACAAACGCAACATATTTGCCACGCAGCATCCAGACATCGCGAAACGAATCCATCTTAATCGCATGTTCTGGCGGCGCAGGTTCCGTGCGAGGAACATAGCTAATAATCGGGCGGTTTTGCTGACGTAGCGGTTTCTTCATTACTGGCTTCACTAAACGCATATTAAAAATCAGAAAAATTGTAGTTTAGCTGATTTACCCCCCGTCCGTCCTGCTTTGCGTATATTCCCGAATACCTTCTCTGGCACCGCTTCCAGAGCGAGATCACCCTGATGGTCTATAGTTAGAGGGTTTTTTGACCAAAACAGCGGCCCTTTCAGTAATGAATTAAGGAGACGAGTTCAATGTCGCAACATAACGAAAAGAACCCACATCAGCACCAGTCACCACTACACGACTCCAGCGAAGCGAAACCGGGAATGGACTCACTGGCACCTGAAGACGGATCTCATCGTCCAGCGGCTGAACCGACCCCGCCAGGCGCACAACCTACCGCCCCTGGGAGTCTGAAAGCTCCTGATACGCGTAACGAAAAACTAAACTCTCTGGAAGACGTACGCAAAGGCAGTGAAAATTATGCGCTGACCACTAATCAGGGCGTGCGCATCGCCGACGATCAAAACTCCCTGCGAGCCGGTAGCCGTGGTCCAACGCTGCTGGAAGATTTTATTCTGCGCGAGAAAATCACCCACTTCGACCATGAACGTATCCCGGAACGTATCGTTCACGCGCGTGGGTCAGCCGCTCACGGTTATTTCCAGCCATATAAAAACTTAAGCGATATAACCAAAGCCGACTTCCTGTCAGATCCGAACAAAATTACCCCGGTGTTCGTGCGTTTCTCTACCGTTCAGGGTGGCGCAGGTTCGGCAGATACGGTGCGTGATATCCGTGGTTTCGCCACCAAGTTCTATACCGAAGAAGGCATTTTTGATCTTGTGGGTAACAACACGCCTGTCTTCTTTATTCAGGATGCACACAAATTTCCGGACTTTGTTCATGCGGTAAAACCAGAACCGCACTGGGCAATTCCGCAAGGGCAAAGCGCCCACGACACCTTCTGGGATTATGTTTCCCTGCAACCAGAAACGCTCCACAACGTGATGTGGGCGATGTCAGATCGCGGAATACCACGCAGTTACCGCACCATGGAAGGCTTCGGCATTCACACCTTCCGCCTGATTAACGCCGAAGGTAAAGCAACCTTTGTGCGTTTCCACTGGAAACCACTGGCAGGTAAAGCCTCGCTGGTTTGGGATGAAGCGCAGAAACTTACCGGACGTGATCCAGACTTCCACCGCCGCGAACTGTGGGAAGCCATTGAAGCAGGCGACTTCCCGGAGTATGAACTGGGCTTCCAGTTGATCCCCGAAGAAGATGAATTCAAATTCGACTTCGACCTGCTTGACCCAACGAAACTCATCCCGGAAGAGTTAGTCCCCGTTCAGCGCGTCGGCAAAATGGTGCTTAACCGTAACCCGGATAACTTCTTTGCCGAAAACGAACAGGCAGCTTTCCATCCTGGTCATATTGTCCCCGGTCTGGATTTCACCAACGATCCGCTGTTGCAGGGGCGTTTGTTCTCCTATACCGATACACAAATCAGCCGTCTTGGCGGGCCGAATTTTCATGAAATTCCGATTAATCGCCCTACCTGCCCGTACCACAATTTCCAGCGTGACGGTATGCATCGGATGGGAATCGACACTAACCCGGCGAATTACGAACCGAACTCGATCAACGATAACTGGCCGCGCGAAACGCCGCCGGGGCCAAAACGCGGTGGATTTGAATCATACCAGGAGCGCGTGGAAGGCAATAAAGTGCGGGAGCGCAGCCCATCATTTGGCGAATACTATTCGCATCCGCGCCTGTTCTGGTTAAGTCAGACGCCGTTCGAGCAACGCCATATTGTCGATGGTTTCAGCTTTGAGTTAAGCAAAGTTGTACGACCTTATATTCGTGAACGCGTCGTTGACCAGTTGGCGCATATTGATCTGACTCTGGCGCAGGCGGTAGCAAAAAATCTCGGTATCGAACTGACTGACGATCAGCTGAATATTACGCCGCCACCTGACGTAAACGGGCTGATAAAAGATCCTGCGTTGAGTCTGTATGCCATTCCTGATGGTGATGTGAAAGGTCGTGTGGTAGCGATTTTGCTTAATGATGAAGTGAGATCGGCAGACCTTCTGTCAATCCTCAAGGCGCTGAAAGCTAAAGGCGTTCATGCCAAACTGCTTTATTCGCGGATGGGTGAAGTGACTGCCGATGACGGTACGGTGCTGCCAATAGCCGCTACCTTTGCCGGGGCACCATCGCTGACGGTCGATGCGGTGATTGTCCCTTGCGGCAATATCGCCGATATTGCCGACAACGGCGATGCAAACTATTACCTGATGGAAGCCTACAAACACCTTAAACCGATTGCGCTGGCAGGAGACGCACGCAAGTTTAAGGCGACAATCAAGGTTGATGACCAGGGTGAAGAAGGGATCGTGGAAGCCGACAGCGCCGACGGTAGTTTTATGGATGAACTATTAACGCTAATGGCAGCGCACCGCGTATGGTCACGTATTCCTAAGATTGATAAAATTCCGGCGTAAATATGAATAAAGTCACTCCCCCAGGGGAGTGACTTTACAAACTTCCTTACACATCAAGATAACTACCCAACCGATAACCTCGCTCGGCAATGGCATACTTCAACGATGCTGATGTCAACACTTCCAGCTCCGTTAACCGTGGAAAGCAATAAGCACTCTGGCGAATTGTATTATCGACAAACGCCGGATGGCACATTACTTCCAACGAACGTTCACCGCGATGGCTGGAATCATCCAGCACTTGCAGAAACAGTGACTCGCTAATCTCTTCACCATAGAACGCGCTACTGAAGCCCTGCGAACTGCGCAATTTAGCGGGTAAATCACCATCGCTAAATAACGGCTGACGGTCGATGCGCAACGCAATCCCCTCTTCAGCCGCAAACTTTGCCACAATCGGGAAAATCTGCGGGAACATATGCACATGATGATGGCTATCAAGATGTGTAGGTTTGCGCCCAAATAGCTCAATGAAACGCAGATACTGACAGGCAAGTTCCTGAGCAATTTCCTTTAGCGGTAAAGCATCTTCTTCCGCCAGTTGCCAGATCCACTTCCCCAGCACGCCTTCGCGGGTTAAACCCGGCATTGCAGTCAGCGGCTTGCCCATGGTGAGAACAAAATGCATCCCAACTGCCAGGCTCGGTTCATCACGACTCAACTGCACCGCATGGTCGATAGCTTCACCATTCACCAGCGCCGTCGTTGACGTGACAATACCGTTTCGACAGGCCTCGATAATGCCGTAGTTCTGACCTTTGCTTAAGCCAAAATCATCGGCATTAACAATCAGTAAGCGTTCCATAATCAGCCCCGGTTAATGTGCTTTTTTGAGTTCTGCTATGCAGTCGGCAAAATTTGGCAGCCATTTCTCATGCGCCAGAATCATCTCACGCGCCAGCAACTCAGCATCGCGATCGGAATGCACCAACGGGCTAAGGTTTAGCGCCAGTAACACATCGTTAAATTCCCCGCTAAGTGCTGCGTTGCTGGCCGCAATCTCGAAGCCTTTGATGGTGTGAATCAGCCCCATCACTTTGTCATCGAAATGCGTAATGCGCGGATGTGGAGTCGCGCCATCGCGCCCCAGCGTGCAGGTCATTTCTACCGCCCAGTCTGCCGGAATATTATCAATATGCCCATGATGCGGGATATTAACGTAATGTTCCGTTTGCTTGTCGTTGTAGATAGCGTTAATGACTTCGCACGCTGCATCAGAGTAATAAGCTCCACCGCGCTGCTCCAGCTCTTTCGGTTTCACTTTCAGATCCGGGTTTTTATACAGATCAAAGAGTTGCTTCTCGACTTTCTGTACCACCTGCGCACGCGCGCCGCCTTTGTAATACTCACCCATTTCAATCGCCAGCATCTCTTTTTGCTTGAAGTAATAAAGCAAATAGGAACACGGCAACAGGTTCAGTGCCCGAATTAAGCCTTCGCTAAACGGCAGATCGAAAATGTTTTTTACGCCAGACGCTTTTAACTGCCCTGACGCCACGCCGTCGAGCAATTCGGCAAAACGTGATTTGCCATTTACCAACACATCCTTAATAAACACCATGTGGTTCAGGCCGAACAGATCGATAGATAAATCATCGTTCTCATTCAAGGCTAAAACATCGCCGATAAACATTTTCATGCCAATCGGAATATTACATACGCCGATAAAGCGTTTAAATCCGCTATGACGATAAACCGCTTCAGTGACCATTCCCGCCGGGTTAGTGAAGTTGATCACCCACGCATTCGGACAAAGTTCTTCGACATCTTTTACGATGTCAAAAATCACAGGAATGGTGCGCAGACCTTTAAACAGGCCACCCGCACCATTAGTTTCCTGGCCAAGATAACCATGACTTAACGGAATACGTTCATCCAGTTCGCGTGCTGGTAATTGACCTACGCGCAGTTGGGTAGTGACAAAATCAGCCCCTTTCAGCGCCTCACGACGATCAAGCGTTTTATAAAGTTTAATCGGTACACCAGCGTTATCGATCATTCGCTGGCAGAGATCAAAGATAATATCCAGTTTTGCCTTACCACCTTCGACATCCACCAGCCATAATTCAGTCACTGGCAATTCGTGATAACGCTTAATAAACCCTTCCAGCAGTTCCGGGGTATAACTACTCCCGCCACCAATAGTGACGACTTTTAATTTCTGGCTCATAATTTCTCCCTTCATCAGGAAATACTGATATTCTTCATACCTGCCTCTACGTCAGGAATATCCCGGTCTCCCCAGGATAAATAAGGCACGCATGTAAATTTAATGATCAGTGACAATAGCTACTGATTAAATTCAGTCAATTTCTTACGATAACTATTTGGTGTAAAAGATGTTAGT
Organism: Escherichia ruysiae; assembly: GCF_031323975.1. Classification (NCBI taxonomy): domain Bacteria; kingdom Pseudomonadati; phylum Pseudomonadota; class Gammaproteobacteria; order Enterobacterales; family Enterobacteriaceae; genus Escherichia; species Escherichia ruysiae. The sequence continues at coordinate 169,452 of NZ_JAVIWS010000001.1, read as the reverse complement.
TTCTTAAACGTTTTAATAAACAGGCTTGGGCTACTATAACCGGCTTCAAATGCAATATCAGTCACAGAATAGTTGGTCATTTCCAGTTGTTTTTTGGCAAAGTTAATGCGGATTTCATTAATAATCTGCATCGGCGTTTTGCCATAATATCGCTGAGTCGCACGCGTCAAATACTCCTGCGATTTAGCCGATAACATCACCATATTTTCCAGCGCATTTTCACTGAACTGCGCTTTATCATGCATCTTTTCAACCGTACTTTTTAACCACTGTGGCACATCATCAATAACCTGTTCTTCGCGGTAATGACGTAAACGGTTAATGACATAAAAAGTGACTATCTCAACAAATTCTTCCAGACCGGTTTCGCTGAAATTCAATGAAGAAATCACAGTTTCCACATAGGTAAGAAAAGTATTATTAGTTCGGTAAACCTGTGAAGCAACAAAGCAATAAGGCAACAACGGCAAATAATGCTGTTCAAAAAAACGTTTACTGATCCCAACGTTCAATATGCGCGTGGCACCAAACTCATAAAAACTTTGATGGTGTGATCCTAACGGAATAAAAACAAAATCGCCCCGTTCCAGCAACACGCGCTTACCGTTAATCTCCTGGAAATAACGACCAGTTAAAACCAGGGTAAATTCATAATAGTCATGCTGATGCAATCCAGTAATACTTTCCGTTTTATTGTAGATAAACACATGGAAATTTTTGCCATTAAACAACTGCTGTTCACGGGCAGTGGCAATTTCCGGCGCATTAATCACTGGCTGCATCATCGACTCCTTATGCCTTCAGTTTTTCATGAAGCTCAATTAATTCGGTAATCAGTTCACGTGCAAGCATGGAAGTCATTAAATGGTCCTGGGCGTGAACCAGCACCAGACTCACTTTCATCTTGCCTTCGCCCGCGTCGCCTTCAATCAGTTTCGTCTGTACCAGATGCGCTTCATTCAAGGCCATCCGCGACTGATCCATCATGGCTTTTGCCGCTGCAAAATCACCCTGCTTCGCCTGCTTCAGCGCCGCATACGCCAGGCTGCGCGCTTGTCCGGAGTTGATGATAAGCCCCATCACCACTTCTTCCAGTTCCTCAGCTTCCGTTTGCGTATCAGGAATATTATCGAGATCCATCATACATCGTTCCTCTCTATTCTTACCGGCACGATTGCCCGTGCCGGCATCGATTAAAATTTCAGGGCGTTAGCAATATCTTCTTCGCTCTCTTCTTTATCAATCACGTTCTGCGCTTTGTTTGCCACCACGACAAATGGCAGATATATCAGCGTTGCGATGCCAAGGTTGAAGAGTGCGACCAGCAATGCGGCGACGCTACCGTTAGTATTAAAGAAGGCTCCCAGACCGGTTGGCATGGTCCACGGTGCAATGTTTGTCACCGGTGGGATGATGCCCATGTAGTACGCCGCCAGAGTAATTGCCGCCAGAATCGGTTGCACCAGAACAAACGGGATAAACATCACCGGGTTCATGATAATCGGCAAGCCAAACAGAATCGGTTCGTTAATCTGGAAGATGCCCGACGGCAGCGCCAGTTTTGCCACCTGACGATAATCAGCACGGCGAGAAGCGATAAAGATAGCCAGGATCAGGCCTAAGGTTGCACCGCTGCCACCGAGGAAAATAAAGGAGTCCAGCATCGGCTTGGCCCAGATATGGAAGGTCTTACCGGCTGCCAGCGCCGCTTCGACGGAGCCATATTGTTGATAGGTGGCGATGTTTTCCAGCGCCCACGGCGTCATAATGCCGTTGTCCAGCGCGGTCAGCGCCAGTGCGCCGTGAATACCGAAGAACCACAGCAGCGGAACAAAGATCACATACGCCCAGCCGACCACGCTACCCAACGATGCCAGCGGCGTCGAGATGGTATCCATAATAATCTGATGGAAGTTAGTGCCCCAGGTATTCAACGCCCAGGCAATAATCCCCATCACAGAAAGAATAATAAAGCCGGGAATTAATGCTGAGAAAGAACGTGAGACCGATGTCGGTACACTGTCGGGTAATTTAATCACCCAGTTGCGGTGGACAATAAAGGTAAACATTTCTGCCACCACCAGGCCGATAATAATCCCGGAGATGATATTCGCGCCACCTAACCAATTAGCGCCGACCGCGTAAGCTTCACCGACACTATAAGGCGTGACGGTCATAAATGCCGCAACGGATAACAACCCTGCCGCGAGCGCATCGACTTTACGCTCTTCTGCCAGCGCCATACCGATAAAAAACGGCGCCATTAGAGACATAATCCCTAATGTTCCGTTGTATACGTTTCCGCCAATACCTTTCAGGCCATTAAGTGTTTCAATGGTTGAAGCGTCGAGGCGAATACCTAAGGAGTAAAAAAACGACCCCTCCCCAAAGCTCAGAAAAACATTATTGATTAATACAAACATGGCCCCCGCAAGGGTTAACGGCATTAAGCGAATAAAACCGTTTTTGATTGCATTAACGTGTGGCTGTTTTCCTATTTTGACTGCAAAAGGGAGGAGTACCTTTTCAAGCGATGCAATAACATTACTCATAGAAAAATACCCTTAAAAACCGCAATTAAAGTATTGCGGTATAGATTTATGAAATAACTCTTTGACGGAAAAATTTAAAAATTAATTTGCTGCGGCTTTTTTAATTGCTGCAACTGCAGCCTTAAGCACGCCTAAACCATCGACTTTGCCATATAACAGTGAATCAATGACTTCAACGGGTTTGTTGGGTAACAAACGCTGGATTTCGGGCAACATATAAGCAATCTGCGGCCCTAATAACACGACATCGGCATTCTGACCTTTTTCACCCGCCAGTGTTTCCGGAAATGCTTCAATAATGACCGGAACTTCATATTTTTCTGCCTGTGCGCGCATTTTTGATACCAGTAAAGAGGTAGACATGCCCGCAGAACAAAACAGATAAATGTGTTTCTTTTCCATAAAACTGCCCTCATCAACGATTATCTGTCAGCCAGACACTCCGCAAGCCTTCACCTGCTTCCATGCTCTGGGTAACTTGCGAAACCAACATGACTTTTTTTGGTGGCTGAAAAGAGTATACGGTATTGACCTGAACGATAGTATTTCTTTGACCATACAAATTGTCTCTCCTTGACCTGTTGTTATGACCTCCTTCACATTTCGGTTAAATAATTCGCGACAATAAATAAGAACACGGGGCAAATAAAAACCGGCGCAATGGCCGGTTTCCGGTGTAACTCAAGCTTTCAGGCGAAGAAATTACTTCGCTGCTTGTGGATCGGTGTCGTATTCGGCACAGGTCTGATAGCCAGAGTTGATAACATGTCCGGTATCATCTAAGGCGACAAAATAGGTTTCTGCTTTACCATCACGTTGACCCAGGATATAGGTCTGGCAAGTACCACGAGCATGGATCATGCTCACTTCAGACGAAGGTTTACCCGCAATTTGTGCAACCTGCGCCCGGCTCATGCCTTTTTTGACGTCTTTCACCACAGGCTGTACAAACTGGTCTTTGGTACGATCATACGCCGTACAACCTGCCAGCATGGTTAATACCGCCGCTGCACCCAGAATTCCTGCCATATTCTTGTTCATATTCCGTCCTCTTGTTTATCAGCGTGTTAGATAAGCCTGGAACACATCGGGGGCTTTTTCAAGCCTGTGAACGAAACGGCTCCGCTTTCAGAGGATTCCTGTATGACGTTTTAACCGCCATTCAACCTGCTGTCGCTTGTCGTTTCAGTAGCAACGGGTTAGCTTTAAGGAAGTTTTATTTTTCTGTCTGGAGGGGTTCAATGACATTGCAACAACAAATAATAAAGGCGCTGGGCGCAAAACCGCAGATTAATGCCGAAGAGGAAATTCGCCGCAGCATCGATTTTCTGAAAAGCTATCTGCAAACCTATCCGTTCATTAAATCACTCGTACTTGGTATTAGTGGTGGTCAGGACTCCACTCTTGCCGGGAAACTGTGTCAAATGGCAATTAACGAGCTTCGTCAGGAAACGGGCAACGAGGCACTGCAATTCATTGCCGTGCGCCTGCCCTACGGTGTTCAGGCTGATGAACAGGATTGTCAGGACGCCATTGCTTTTATTCAACCGGATCGCGTATTAACCGTGAATATCAAGGGCGCGGTATTGGCCAGCGAACAGGCGCTGCGCGAAGCAGGTATTGAATTAAGCGATTTCGTTCGCGGCAATGAAAAAGCGCGTGAGCGGATGAAAGCGCAATACAGCATTGCAGGCATGACCAACGGCGTCGTGGTTGGCACCGATCATGCGGCAGAAGCCATTACCGGATTCTTTACTAAATACGGTGACGGTGGTACTGACATTAACCCGCTATACCGTCTGAACAAGCGTCAGGGTAAACAGTTACTGGCGGCATTAGGTTGCCCGGAACATCTCTATAAGAAAGCACCCACCGCCGATCTGGAAGATGACCGCCCTTCCCTGCCGGATGAAGTGGCGCTTGGCGTCACTTATGACAACATTGATGACTATCTGGAAGGGAAAGCCGTGCCCGAACAGGTCGCCAGAACAATAGAAAACTGGTATCTGAAAACCGAACATAAACGCCGTCCGCCAATTACCGTTTTCGATGATTTCTGGAAAAAGTAATAATTTGCACATAATGGCTTGTACGCAAAAACGTACTTTGTTCATGCCGGATGCGGCGTGAACGCCTTATTCGACCTACAAAACTTCGCAAATTCAATTCATTGCAGGGGGCGAGTCGGCATGATAAGCGTAGCGCATCAGGCGGTATTACTTTTGTCATCGACCCGCCTCTTTTTTAATCGTTTCCCGCCTGTTACACTGGATAGATAACCAGCACCTGGAGTCAACAGTGGTACGGCGTTTAACTTCCCTGCGGCCAGAATTTGAAGCGGCGGCAATCTACGAATATCCCGAACATTTACGTTCATTCCTTAATGACTTACCCACCCGACCAGGGGTGTATCTGTTTCATGGCGAAAGTGACACCATGCCGCTCTATATCGGCAAAAGCGTTAATATCCGCAGCCGGGTGCTTTCTCATTTACGCACTCCGGATGAAGCCGCCATGCTGCGGCAATCCCGGCGAATTAGCTGGATCTGCACCGCAGGCGAAATCGGTGCGCTACTCCTTGAAGCGCGATTAATTAAAGAACAACAGCCACTGTTTAATAAACGCTTGCGCCGTAATCGCCAGCTCTGTGCCCTGCAACTGAATGAAAAGCGTGTCGATGTGGTGTATGCCAAAGACGTGGATTTTTCTGCCGCAGCAAACTTATTCGGCCTGTTTGCCAACCGTCGTGCGGCTTTACAAGCATTACAGACCATCGCCGATGAACAAAAACTTTGTTATGGCTTGCTCGGGCTGGAACCGTTAAGTCGCGGGCGCGCTTGTTTTCGTTCGGCGCTAAAACGTTGCGCCGGGGCGTGCTGCGGTAAAGAGAGCCATGACGCTCATGCGCTACGTTTGCGTCAGTCTCTGGAGCGTTTGCGGGTTGTTTGTTGGCCATGGCGAGGTGCGGTGGCGCTGAAAGAACAGCATCCGGAAATGACGCAATATCATATTATTCATAACTGGCTGTGGCTGGGTGCCGTTAATTCGCCGGAAGAGGCAGCAACGTTAATTCGCACACCAGCCGGGTTTGATCACGACGGTTATAAAATCCTCTGTAAACCTCTGCTTTCCGGTAACTATGAAATTACTGAACTTGATCCGGTGAATAGCCTGCCAGCCAGTTAATTTCACTGAACAGCAGTTTGCCTTGCGGTTGCAAAAGCCGCAGGGTGTGCCTTCCGTCGTACCAGCACGCGCCCTGGTCGGTAGTCAACAGCTTGTCGCCTAGTTGCCACGCTCCGCTAATTACAAACACCACCCCACCGCGTGAGCCAAAAGTGGTGAACGTGCGATCGGCAATTCTGACTTTCGCCTTACAGGCATCAAGGCGCGTCATAATGTTGAAATCCATCGACATCTGACCTTCAGTCAGTTTCGCTTTTACCACCTGATCCGCAGCGAAAGCAAAAGGCTGTAGCGGTTTTAAGGTATGGCTAAAACGGTTAGTGCTTTCAAGGAGCATCTCACCGCCTTCCAGCAGCGTCACGCTCCTTTCCATTCCCGGAAACAAAGAAAACTCACCATTTGCCGCAATGGAAGCAATGCTGGCACGCCAGTAAAAATCACGTTTTGCCGGAGGAAAGCTACAGATTTCACGAGTTTCACCGGCAGCGTTTCGCCACAGGTTCACCGACATTTTACGCATATCAAAGTATTCCATACTCGCTCCCGGCATGCTCTTTTCATTGTTATCGTTCAGGCAACCGTGGATTGTTATCGGCAACTCGGGTGATTTACCTTAGTGGTGATTAGACTTTTTTTGCAAAAGTTGAAGAACAGAAAAGAAAACCGCCGATCCTGTCCACCGCATTGCTGCAAGGTAGTGGACAAGACCGGCGGTCTTAAGTTGTCAGGCTGAAAGATTATTCAGCAGTTGCAGGCATTTTACCTTTTGCCGCAGGGCGTTCTGTCAGACGCTTCTCAAAATTAGCATTAAATTGCTTTTTCTGCTCCGGCGTCAGGATGTTATAAATCTTGTTCTGGGTTTCCAGGTGCGCCAGCATGTTAGCTTTGCGCTGTTCTTCCATTTTTGCGATCTGCGCTTCAGCTTTCGCTTTGTCGAAGGTATCGCTGGCAATAATGTCATGCATTGCGCGGCGTTCTTCCAGCGGCGGGCGTTTCATCTGGTCACGCTGACCTTTCATGATTTCGCGAATCTGCTGTTTCTGCGCGTCGGTCAGGTTCAGATCTTTAAACATCATGTCGTGATGCGGACCGAATTTACCTTTATGGTGCATCATCGGCTTCGCGTCAGCCGGTGCTGCAGTAGTGGTATCGGCGGCATGGGCCAGGTTAGCCGCGCCAAAAGCCAGGGTAGAGGCAACAAACAGTGCAGTTAATTTACGCATATTCTATATCCTTCCTTTCAGTTATTTATTACGGCTTTCTTAAGTAGCGTGCCGTGTTGACGAGATTAACTTTACTGACTTTAGCGTCAATTAATCAGAGCAACGGTAAAACAATGAAAGTGTAAAAAACACTTTTGCGCCAATTATGGAGAAAAAAAGAAAATTTGATGGAGAGTGATGATGAAATATTACAACACACTGATTTTGCAGAAATTATGAAGAACTATACCTGATGACTGGTGATAAATAAAGCAAATAACCAGGATTAATCCGCATTATTTCATTAAAAAGCCAGTAAATACCCGCAGAATGATTTCTGCGGGCAAGTATTAGGTTATTTTTTCCAGCATTAATCCCGCACGTAATCCCGTCGCCACCAATGGATTAGGGAATAACACATACTCAACATCATGAGTCACAGTAAAGTGTTCCTCACCATCCTGCGCCAACAACGTTCCTTTCTTAAACGGCGTGAAGTTCAGCGTCTCGCTTGCCATATGCAGTTCGAAGGATGATGAGTGGCGGGTAATTTGCGAAACGACCCGATAGCGTAGCGGCGACTTTCTCTCAGTACCGACACTCACGCCAGATAACAGCGCAGCAATCGCGCTGGCGGTGGGTGAAAACTGGCGAAGATCGTTTTTGCCAAATGGCAATGCTTTACCAAGTTCCAGCGTACACGCCAGTGCACCGAAATGTTCGGCACTAAAATGGGTAAACGTGCCCCCCGGCGCCTGGTGAAACACCAATGCCTCCAGCCCTGCCGCACCCAGCCATGTCAGAAAGTTTTCGTCCCAGGGAATATTACGTTGCGGTAAAACACCAAACCGTGGGTGATACGAACCACGAATCGCGGTATGCAGATCAAGATGCCAGCGGACAGACTCTTTACCCTGTTCATAAAAATCTTCCAGACACTGTTCCAGTTCGCGCGCACGGCACGTTTCGCCGCTTTCGGCAAATCGCTGCCAGCGTCCGCCAAACATGCGATTCATATCACTATGGCAATAACGTGTTCCTTGCTTCAGCGCCGGGGGATTTCCAAGGATCGCCAGTAACCGCCAGCGTAGAGGGATCTCGCCGTGGAGAATCGCGCCAAGCAAAGCATCAAGCATTTCTACCGGCGCGGTTTCATTACCGTGTATTCCCGCAGAAATCACCAGCGCACCTTGCGGTGGCGTTAACGGCGTCAGTTCCAGCACACCATCACCCAGCCAGCGCCAGCGAATACCGTTGCTTTCCCTCTCACTCATGGCTGGTTTTTTGCCCGTTAAGGTCAGGGCAAGAAAATTATCCATTGCTCCCTCCCTCACGCTGAAACGGATAAACCGAACCGAGATTCAGTAAACGGGTCAGCGAATCCAGGGCTTCCCTTCCTTCACGCAGCAATTGCGGGTCGGCAAGATCGGCGGCAGTAAGACGATCGCGATAGTAGCGATCCACCCAGTCATTGAGCGTATTAAACAAGGTATCGTTCATCATCACAGCCGGGTTTACCGTCTGATATTCTTCTGCCGTCAGCACCACACGCAACCGCAGGCACGCCGGGCCTCCGCCGTTTGCCATGCTTTCGCGTAAATCAAAAACTTTCAGCTCGCTTATCGGGTTATCGGCAGCAAGCAATTCATTGAGATAACGCCATACTCCAGCATGTTCCCGACACTCCTGTGGCAGCACCAACACCATCGAACCATCATCACGGCTCAGTAACTGGCTGTTAAACAGATAAGTCGAGACAGCATCCGCTACGGAAACCTGTGCCGCCGGAACTTCTATCACCATAAAACCGTTCACCCGCGCGCGCAGGTTTGCCAGTAATTGCGCCTGGTGGGCGAACGCCTGCTGATGGCAAAACAGCACCTGGCGGTTGCTCACCGCAATGACATCATTATGAAAAACCCCCTGGTCGATGACGTCCGGATTTTGCTGGGCGAAAATCACCTGCTGCGGATTCACCTGATTCAACCTGGCGACCGCCTCACTGGCTTCGCGGGTTTGCCGCGCCGGATAACGGGAAGGTCGCGTGCCATTGCCCTCTTCTCGGCCATAGACGAAAACCTGTATACCCGGATCACCATAGTTACCACCGAGCCGATTGTGGTTTGCCGCCCCCTCATCCCCCAGCATCGCCACCTGCGGCAGAGCAGAATGAACGGTGAACTTCTCTTCATCGTTAAAAATCGCTTTTAACAGCGACTCGGTGACGGGCGCTTCCAGCGAACGGTGAAATTTGTTGTTCAGGTTGGCGACGGTCAGATGCACTTTGCCATCCAGCGTATCAGCGGATGGCGCTACCGTGGCTGCATTCGCTACCCACATTGGCGAAGCGGAACTGACGCTGGAAAGCCAGTGCGGAGCCTGACGGGCAACCTTTTCCAGAACGTGTTCATCGCTGCCGCTAAATCCCAGTTGACGCAAAACCGGGATAAACGGTCGCTCGTGCGGCGGGATCACCGCCTGCGGGAATCCCGCATCAGCAAGGGTTTTCATTTTCAGTAAGCCCTGTTTCGCCGCCAGTCGCGGGTTAGACACCTGAAAACGGTGGCGGGTAGAGGCTTCATTGCCAAACGACAGCCCCGCGTAATGATGCGTCAGCCCCACCAGCCCGTCGAAATTCACTTCCCGGGCGTTCATGGCACCACCTCATCGGAAAAATCAAGCCCGGGATTAAGCGTAGTGGGCAGCGTTAATGAAGATGATTCAAGACTTGCCATCGGCCAGGCACAATAATCAGCGGCGTACCAGGCACTTGGTCGGTGGTTGCCGGAAGCGCCAACGCCACCGAATGGTGCAGTACTGGCAGCGCCGGTAAGCGGTTTGTTCCAGTTGACGATCCCCGCCCGCGCTTCCAGTAACAGTTGATCGAACTTTTCCCGCTCCGGTGACACCAGCCCGCAAGAGAGGCCAAAGCGAGTGTTATTCGCCATCTTAATCGCCTCATCAAAGGTGTCATAACGCCAGACGCGCAATAGCGGCCCAAACACTTCTTCATCCGGCACGCCAGCAATGCCCGTCATTTCGATGATCCCCGGCGTCAGCAACGATGTTCCTGCGCGCAGTAAGCGTGGTGCAAGCAGCGTTCGTCCCCCCATTGCTTCCAGTTCCTGCCAGGCAGAAACAACCTGCTGCGCGGCCTGCTCTGATATCAGCCCGCCAATAAATGGCTGTGGTTCGTCATCCCAGTTACCTGGCGTTAACCGCTGGCTGACGGCAACCAGGCGAGCAAGGAACGCATCGCCCTGCGCCCCGCGTTTAAGCATTAAACGGCGGGCGCAAGTGCAGCGTTGCCCGGCAGTGACAAATGCTGACTGAATAGTCAGATGCACTGCGGCGTCGATATCCGCCACGTCATCAATAATCAGCGGGTTATTGCCGCCCATTTCAAGGGCGAGGATTTTTTCCGGCTGACCAGAAAGCTGGCGATGCAACTGGTAGCCCGTGTTGGCGCTGCCGGTGAACAGCAAACCGTCGAGGTCTTCCAGCGCACTCAGCGCCTGACCCGTTTCGCGCCCACCCTGCACCAGATTCAACACCCCCGACGGCAAGCCTGCCTGCTGCCATAAGCACATTACCACCTCGCCACTCCACGGTGTCAGTTCGCTGGGTTTAAAGATAATTGTGTTGCCTGCCAGCAGCGCCGGAACGATATGCCCGTTCGGCAAATGCCCTGGGAAATTGTACGGTCCAAACACGGCCAGTACGCCGTGCGGGCGATGGCGCAAACTCGCCGCACCGTCTGGCATTTCGCTGCGCTGCTCGCCCGTGCGCACGTGATACGCCTTGATTGATATCGCGATTTTATTAATCATCGCCGTCACTTCGGTTGCCGCTTCCCAGCGCGGCTTACCCGTTTCTCTGGCAATAATCGCCGTTAATTCGGCTTTATTGCTTTCCAGCAGTCCGGCAAAGCGTTCAACTCTTACCTGACGATCGCCAAAGGAGAGCCGCGCCCAACGCGGAAACGCGGCGCGTGCAGCACGACAAGCCAGCTCCACCTGAGCGGCATCGGCATCATTGCCTTGCCATAATACGTCGCCCGATACCGGATTATGCTTCACGCGAAGTGCGCCCTGCCCCGTCACCCAGTCGCCGTTGATCCATAAAGTCATGTTGTTTTCTCCTCTGCGCACAGGCGCACCAGACGAACGCGTTCCCCGGCGTGGCACTTGAGAGCGTCCAGTTGTGCGGCGGTTAAAATCAAACGCTGGGTTGCCGGATCGGCACGCACCAGTACCACGCGGAAATGGTGATAATTTTCATTGGCGACCAGACAGGCCGGGAAATCCCCCTGCGCTGGCTGCCCTTCCGCTACTTCCACCAGCCGACTTTTGCGGATGGCGCGAACGCGGTCGATGTCACACTCCAGCGTCGGCCCACCGTCGAAGATATCGATATAGTTACGGTAGCGAAAACCTTCTTTTTCCAGCACCGCACGCGCGGGGGCTGTTTGCGGATGCACCTGGCCGATAACGTCCTGTGCTTCCTGGGATAAAAAGTCCGTATAGATCGGATGTTTTGGCATCAGTTCAGCGATAAACGCCTTTTGACCAGTACCGCAGAGAAAATCAGCGCGGCTAAAATCCATCGAAAAGAAGCGTTTACCGAGGCTTTGCCAGAACGGCGAATAGCCGTGTTCGTCAATCACGCCGCGCATTTCGGCGACCACTTTGTCGTTAAACTTGTCACGAAAAGCCGCCATAAACATAAAGCGCGATTTCGACAGCAAATAGCCATTGCCCTCTTTGCGCCACTCCGGGTCGAGAAACAGCGTGCATAACTCACTGCTTCCGGTGTGATCATTACTGAGAAACAGCGTCGGTAGCGCGTTATAGACATTCAACTCTTTCGAAGCGTGAACCAGCGTACCGACGCGATAGTTGTACCAGGGATCGTTCAGCCCGACAGCCACCTCAATGGCACAAATACCCGCCACGGTGCCTGTCTCGCTCTCTTCCAGCACGAACACATAACCTTGCTCGCTTTCGGGTAATTCGCCCTGCCAGGTTTTAATGGATCTGTCGATACGCGCCGAAAGCGTGGCTTCATTGGCAGGGAGTGACGTCAGGCCACCGCCCGTTTTACCTGCAAGCTGCATTAAGGCTGCGACATCGGTACGCTCAACGGGACGGATGACCATCATGATGAACCCCGGCTAACAAAGTGTTCGCAAGTAGCGGCAAAGCGATCCAGGCCGGTTGTCACCTCTTCTTCGCTGACGTTGAGCGCCGGTGCAAAACGCACCACGTTGCCACCCGCAATCAGCACCATCACGCCTGCTTTCGCCGCCTCCTGAGAGATCAGTTTCGCTTGTCCGGCGTAATCCGCATTCAGCACACAGCCAATCAACAGACCTAATCCGCGAATTTCACTGAACAAACCGCAGCGATGATTAATGGTATTAAGACGCTCAACAAACCAGTCGTGACGCCGTTTGACACCAGTAAGCATCTCTGGCGTGTTGATGAGATCAAGCACTTTACCCGCCACCGCCGAGGCCAGCGGATTACCACCATAAGTGGTGCCGTGAGTGCCAACGGTCATCACCCGGCCGCACTCTTCGGTTGCCAGCAGCGCACCAATCGGGAAACCGCCGCCCAGGGCTTTAGCGGTGGTCAGCAGATCGGGCGTCACCCCGTAGTGCATATAGGCATACAGTTCACCGGTGCGCCCGACGCCGGTTTGTACCTCATCGAAAATCAGCAATGCATTGTGGCGATCGCATAACTCACGCAATCCCTGCAAAAATGCCTTGCTGGCTGGCACCACGCCGCCTTCGCCCTGTACTGGCTCGACGATCACCGCGCAGGTGGAGTCGTCAATCAGCGCACTGGCAGAATTAATATCGTTATACGCGGCGTGGCGGATATCCGGCGGCAGTGGCGCGAAATCCTGTGAATAGGCTGGCTGCCCGCCCGCACTAACGGTAAACAGCGTGCGCCCGTGGAAAGCATTTTTAAACGCCACGATGCCGCTCTTATGGCTACCGTAGCGGTCGTGAGCGTATTTGCGCGCCAGCTTCAGCGCCGCTTCGTTAGCCTCCGCGCCGGAGTTACAAAAGAACACGCGATCGGCAAACGTCGCGTCAATGAGCTTTTTCGCCAGCCGTAATACCGGCTCGTTGGTGTAACCATTACCGGTATGCCAGAACTTACTCGCCTGCTCGTTCAGCGTCTCCCGCAGTTCCGGATGCGCATGACCCAGTGCGTTCACTGCAATGCCACCCGCGAAGTCGATATACTCTTTCCCCTGCTGATCCCACAAGCGCGAACCTTCGCCACGTACCGGAATAAACGGTGCCGGAGCGTAAACAGGTATCATCCATTCATCAAAATTTTCACGCGTAATTGGCTGAGACATAGCGACCCCTACAGTAAATAAATAGTTATTTATATGTTAATAATAAGTGACGATTACGCTGTAAATGTAGATTGCAGGGTTCGTGCCAGCCAGTGGTAAAAGTGCATAAACGGCGGCAGTTAACTGGAAATCAAGGCGTTACAACCCAGCGATATGCACCTGAAGTGCATATAAAGTGAATACGTTTGCGATACTGATGAATAAAAAGAATAAAAAACGAAATGTTATGCAGAAGTAAAATATAATTCTGGAATTGTGATCGTTGACGAAATTTACTGGAAATTACTGCGCCATTCTGACGCAGCCGCACCAAAAACGGGCATTTTTTGCGCCATCGTTGGCATCATTAACAACCATCGATCAAATCACTTAACAACAGGCAGTAAGCGCGGCGAATTTCTGCTAACATCCACGCACTCTTTATCTGAATAAATGGCAGCGACTATGAAATTTGTCTCTTTTAATATCAACGGTCTGCGCGCCAGACCACACCAGCTTGAAGCCATCGTCGAAAAGCACCAACCGGATGTTATTGGTCTGCAGGAGACAAAAGTTCATGATGATATGTTTCCGCTCGAACAAGTGGCAAAGCTTGGCTACAACGTCTTTTACCACGGGCAGAAAGGCCATTATGGCGTGGCGCTGCTGACCAAAGAGACGCCGATTACTGTGCGTCGCGGCTTCCCCGGCGACGGCGAAGAGGCTCAACGACGAATTATTATGGCGGAAATTCCCTCGCCGCTGGGTAATGTCACCGTAATCAACGGTTACTTCCCGCAGGGCGAAAGCCGTGACCATCCGATTAAATTCCCGGCGAAAGCGCAGTTCTATCAGAACCTGCAAAACTACCTGGAAACCGAACTCAAGCGTGACAATCCGGTGCTGATTATGGGCGATATGAATATCAGCCCCACCGACCTCGATATCGGCATTGGTGAAGAGAACCGCAAACGCTGGCTGCGTACCGGTAAATGCTCTTTCCTGCCGGAAGAACGCGAATGGATGGAGAGACTGATTAACTGGGGTCTGGTGGATACTTTCCGCCATGCGAACCCGGAAACGGCAGATCGCTTCTCGTGGTTTGATTACCGCTCAAAAGGTTTTGATGATAACCGTGGTCTGCGCATTGACCTGCTGCTCGCCAGCCAGCCGTTGGCGGAATGCTGCGTAGAAACCGGCATTGATTATGAAATCCGCAGTATGGAAAAACCGTCAGATCACGCCCCGGTGTGGGCGACCTTCCGCCGCTAATTTCTCTGTTCTCCTGACTCGCTCTGGGTCAGGAGAATTAACCTTGAGAAAAATCAACAAACTGTCAGTAATGATTTGTTGCCTGCCGTCCTTTGTTATACCGTCACTGCGTTTTTAGTTGTCTGACCACTTCTCTATTATCAAGTTTGATATAGGAAACTCCACGATGAACGCTGAGCGTAAATTTCTTTTTGCCTGCCTTATTTTTGCGCTGGTCATTTACGCTATCCACACTTTCGGTTTATTCGATCTGCTCACCGATTTACCCCACTTGCAGACACTCATTCGCCAGAGCGGATTTTTCGGTTATAGCCTCTATATTCTGTTATTCATCATCGCCACCCTCTTTCTGTTGCCGGGTAGCATACTGGTGATCGCCGGTGGAATAGTCTTTGGCCCGCTCTTAGGGACGTTTCTTTCACTAATTGCCGCCACGCTGGCCTCATCATGCTCCTTCCTGTTGGCGCGCTGGCTGGGGCGTGATTTACTGCTGAAATACGTTGGTCATAGCCACACTTTCCAGGCCATAGAAAAAGGTATTACGCGTAACGGTATCGATTTTCTTATTTTGACCCGCTTAATCCCGCTATTTCCTTACAATATTCAAAATTATGCTTATGGATTAACCGCCATCTCCTTCTGGCCTTATACCCTTATTTCGGCATTAACTACTCTGCCCGGAATAGTAATTTATACCGTAATGGCAAGCGATCTCGCCAGTGAAGGCATTACGCTGCGCTTTATTTTAAAACTCTGTCTGGCAGGACTGGCGCTGTTTATTCTCGTCCAGTTCGCCAGACTCTACGCCCGACACAAACACGTGGATCTGTCTGCTTCGCGCCGCAGCCCACTAACTCACCCCAAAAATGAAGGATAGAACGATGTTGCAACATTATTCAGCGTCATGGAAAAAAGGACTGGCTGCACTGTGTTTACTGGCAGCCGCAGGGCTTAGTGGCTGCGATCAAAAAGAGAACACCGGAGCAAAAGTGGAATACGACGGGCTTTCCGCCAGCCAGCCACTGCGTGTCGATGCCAATAACCATACGGTCACCATGTTAGTGCAAATTAATGGCCGTTTTCTGACAGACGATACCCGCCACGGCATTGTGTTTAAAGATGGCTCCAACGGACATAAATCGCTGTTTATGGGTTATGCGACCCCGAAAGCATTTTATGAAGCCCTGAAACAGGCCGGTGGTACACCGGGCGAAAACATGACGATGGATAATAAAGAAACGACTCATGTCACAGGCAGCAAACTGGATATTTCGGTCAACTGGCAAGGGGCGGCAAAAGCGTATTCCTTTGATGAAGTGATTGTCGATAGCAATGGCAAGAAACTGGACATGCGCTTTGGCGGTAATTTAGCAGCGGCAGAAGAGAAGAAAACTGGCTGCCTGGTGTGTCTCGATAGCTGCCCGGTCGGTATCGTCAGCAATGCGACATACACTTATGGGGCAGTGGAAAAACGCGGTGAAGTGCAATTCAAAGGTAATGCGTCGGTTCTCCCGGCAGATAACACGCTGGCAACGGTTACCTTTAAAATCGCCGAATAAAACCAGGATAAAGGATGATGAAAATGCAATCGCGTAAAATCTGGTACTACCGTGCCACCATCATCATCCTGTTGATCGCTTCGCTGCTGGCATGGGCGCTGCTTCCTGGCGCCCATGAGTTTATCAATCGCAGCGTTGCGGCGTTTGCCGCCGTCGATCAACAGGGTATAGAACGCTTTATTCAGTCTTACGGCACACAAGCGGCTGTGGTCTCGTTCTTCTTGATGATCTTACAGGCCATTGCCGCGCCGCTGCCTGCGTTTTTGATAACCTTTGCCAATGCGTCGCTGTTTGGCGCATTCTGGGGCGGCTTGCTGTCTTGGACCAGTTCGATGGCGGGCGCGGCGCTGTGCTTTTTTATCGCCAGAGTGATGGGCCGCGAAGTGGTGGAAAAGTTAACCGGCAAAACCGTGCTTAACAGCATGGACGGCTTTTTTACTCGCTACGGCAAACACACCATCCTGGTATGTCGGTTATTGCCTTTTGTCCCTTTCGATCCTATCAGCTATGCTGCCGGATTGACTTCAATACGTTTTCGCTCGTTTTTTATCGCCACCGGGCTTGGTCAGCTACCCGCAACCATCGTCTATTCCTGGGCGGGCAGCATGTTAACGGGAGGCACATTCTGGTTTGTCACCGGGCTGTTTATTCTGTTTGCCCTGACCGTGGTGATATTTATGGCGAAAAAAATATGGCTTGAACGCCAGAAGAGGAATGCCTGATGGGTTTACCGCCGCTTAGCAAAATTCCTTTGATTTTACGTCCGCAGGCGTGGCTGCATCGTCGCCATTATGGCGAGGTGCTAAGTCCTATTCGCTGGTGGGGGAGAATTCCGTTTATCTTTTATCTGGTGTCGATGTTTGTCGGCTGGCTGGAGCGCAAACGCTCACCGCTCGATCCGGTGGTGCGATCGCTTGTCAGCGCACGCATTGCACAAATGTGTCTGTGTGAATTTTGCGTAGATATCACCAGTATGAAAGTCGCGGAGCGTACCGGCAGCACTGACAAACTGCTGGCGGTGGCTGACTGGCGGCAAAGCCCGCTGTTCAGCGATGAGGAGCGGCTGGCGCTGGAATACGCCGAAGCCGCGAGCGTTACACCGCCAACGGTCGATGATGCCCTGCGTACCCGACTGGCTGCCCATTTTGACGCTCAGGCGCTCACCGAGCTGACAGCATTGATCGGCCTGCAAAATCTGTCAGCCCGTTTTAACTCTGCCATGGACATTCCCGCTCAGGGGCTGTGCCGTATTCCTGAAAAACGTTCTTAAGGAGAGATGATGCGCCATTGTGTGTGGTTGCTGGGATTGTTATCGCTGTTTTCTTTGGCAACACATGCCAGTGACTGGCAGGAAATCAAAAACGACGCCAAAGGGCAAACCGTCTGGTTTAACGCCTGGGGCGGCGATACCGCAATTAACCGCTATCTCGACTGGGTTAGCGGCGAGATGAAAACCCATTACGCTATAAACCTGAAGATTGTCCGTCTGGCGGATGCCGCAGACGCAGTAAAACGCATTCAGACCGAAGCCGCAGCCGGGCGCAAAACAGGCGGTTCGGTGGATCTGCTCTGGGTGAACGGCGAAAACTTCCGCACCTTAAAAGAGGCCAATTTATTACAAACGGGCTGGGCGGAGACTCTACCCAACTGGCATTACGTCGATACGCAACTGCCGGTACGGGAAGATTTTTCTGTACCTGTCGAAGGTGCAGAATCTCCGTGGGGTGGCGCACAACTGACGTTTATCGCCCGCCGCGATGTTACGCCACAGCCACCACAAACGCCGCAAGCATTGCTGGAGTTTGCCAAAGCCAATCCCGGCACGGTTACTTATCCGCGCCCACCAGACTTCACAGGCACGGCGTTTCTGGAACAGTTGCTGATTATGCTGACGCCAGACCCCGACGCATTAAAAGCAGCGCCGAACGATGCGACTTTCGCCCGGATCACTGCGCCCTTGTGGCAATATCTTGATGCACTGCATCCGTATTTGTGGCGCGAAGGAAAGGATTTTCCGCCCTCGCCTGCACGGATGGATGCCCTACTAAAAGCCGGTACATTGCGCCTGTCGCTAACCTTTAACCCCGCTCATGCCCAACAAAAAATAGCCAGCGACGATTTGCCAGCAAGCAGTTACAGCTTCGGCTTTAGCGAGGGGATGATTGGCAACGTGCATTTCGTCACCATTCCTGCCAACGCGAATGCCAGTGCTGCGGCGAAAGTTGTCGCCAACTTCCTGCTCTCACCCGATGCGCAACTGCGTAAAGCAGATCCTGCTATCTGGGGCGATCCTTCGGTTCTCGATCCACAAAAACTGCCTGACACGCAGCGTGAAACATTGCAATCAAGAATGCCGCAGGAGCTGCCACCGGTACTGGCTGAACCGCACGCGGGTTGGGTAAATGCGCTGGAACAAGAATGGCTACGCCGTTACGGTACGCATTAATCTTTTTGCTGTGGGCGATGGTGGCGGTGATTTATGCACCGCTGATCCCTGCTGCTTTCACGCTGATAGCGCCAGCCTTGTCGCTGACGCACTGGCAGGCGTTATTTGCCGACCCGCAGTTACCGCAGGCATTACTGGCGACGCTGGTTTCGACGACTATCGCGGCGGTCGGGGCGCTGTTGATTGCCCTGCTGGTGATTGTGGCGCTGTGGCCTGGCGCAAAATGGCTGCGTATGTGCGCCCGTCTGCCGTGGCTGCTCGCCATTCCCCACGTGGCTTTTGCCACCAGCGCCCTTCTGCTCTTTGCTGACGGCGGTCTGCTTTACGACTATTTCCCGTATTTCACTCCACCAATGGACAAATTGGGTATTGGGCTGGGTTTCACTCTGGCGGTGAAAGAAAGCGCATTTCTGCTATGGATCTTGTCAGCCGCGCTAAGTGAAAAACGGCTGCTACAGCAGGTTATAGTGATGGATTCACTGGGCTACAGCCGCTGGCAATCCCTGAACTGGCTGCTGTTGCCCTCCGCCGCTCCTGCGCTGGCAATGGCGATGCTGGCAATTGTCGCATGGACGCTGTCGGTCGTGGATGTGGCAATTATCCTCGGGCCAGGTAATCCACCGACGCTGGCAGTAATAAGCTGGCAGTGGTTAACCCAGGGCGACACCGATCAACAAATGAAAGGCGCGCTCGCCAGCCTGCTGCTGATGCTGTTACTCGCCGCCTGTGTTTTGCTGGGCTATCTGTTATGGCGCACCTGGCGGCACACCATTCCCCGTGAAGATGGCGTTCGCAAGCCGGCTGCGCCTTTACTGCCCGGCTATACGCTGGCGTGGTTTTTACCCTTAACCGGTGTGCTCTGTGTGGTTCTGCTGGCGATCCTCGCAGATCAGTCGACTAACAATCACGTGGCGCTGCTCAATAGCCTGACGATGGGACTGGTAGCGACGTTCATCGCTTTGATCCTGTTACTGCTATGGCTGGAATGGGGGCCACAGCGTCGCCAGTTGTGGTTATTGTTGCCCATTTTATTACCGGCACTGCCATTAGTGGCAGGCCAGTACACGCTGGCATTATGGTTGAATCTGGATGGTAGCTGGACGGCGGTGGTCTGGGGGCATCTGTTGTGGGTGATGCCGTGGATGCTGTTTATCCTGCAACCTGCCTGGCGGCGTATTGACTCACGGTTAATTTTAATTGCGCAGACGCTAGGCTGGTCGCGTGCCAAAATCTTCTTTTACGTGAAATGTCCTCTTATGCTACGCCCTGCGCTAATTGCATTCGCTGTCGGATTTTCAGTGAGTATTGCGCAATATATGCCGACGCTGTGGCTCGGTGCGGGACGTTTCCCGACGCTGACGACAGAAGCGGTGGCGTTAAGCAGCGGCGGCAGCAACGGTATTCTCGCCACCCAGGCTTTATGGCAACTGCTATTACCGCTTATTATTTTTGCCCTGACCGCCCTGCTTGCAAAATGGGTAGGTTATGTCAGACAAGGACTCCGCTAATGCTCTGCGTGAAAGATGTTTCGCTACGTTTGCCAGGAACCTGCTTACTAAAGGACGTCAACTTTACGGTCACTAAAGGTGACATTGTCACGTTAATGGGGCCGTCTGGCTGTGGGAAATCTACGCTGTTTTCCTGGATGATTGGCGCGCTGTCCGGGCAGTTTTCTTGTACAGGTGAGCTTTGGCTCAATGAGCAACGCCTCGATAGCCTGCCGACTGCACAGCGCCAGATTGGTATCCTTTTCCAGGATGCGCTGCTATTTGACCAGTTCAGCGTCGGGCAAAATTTGCTGCTGGCGCTACCGGCGACACTAAAAGGTGTTGCAAGGCGCAATGCCGTGAATGATGCGCTTGAGCGTGCGGGACTTGGTGATACTTTCCATCAGGATCCGACAACTCTGTCTGGTGGTCAGCGGGCACGGGTAGCTCTGCTACGCGCCCTTCTCGCCCAACCCAAAGCATTATTACTCGATGAACCGTTCAGCCGTCTTGATGTGGCTCTGCGCGATAATTTTCGCCAGTGGGTGTTCAGCGAAGTTCGCGCCCTGGCGATCCCCGTCGTTCAGGTAACTCACGATCTCCAGGATGTTCCTCCTGATAGTTCTGTTCTGGATATGGCGCAGTGGTCAGAAAATTACAACAAACTGCGATAACGCAAAGTTTTTCTCAATACATCAGTTCAGAATGGCGCACTCAAAACTACAATGTCGGGATTTTCGATGAAACGTGTTTCTCAAATGACCGCGCTGGCAATGGCTTTAGGGCTGGCTTGCGCTTCTTCGTGGGCCGCTGAACTGGCGAAGCCTCTTACTCTTGACCAGCTTCAACAACAAAATGGCAAAGCGATAGATACTCGCCCCAGCGCGTTTTATAACGGCTGGCCACAAACTTTAAATGGCCCTTCCGGTCATGAACCTGCCGCCTTAAACCTTTCTGCAAGTTGGCTCGACAAAATGAGCGCCGAACAGCTCAACGAGTGGATCAAGCAGCATAACCTGAAAACCGATACGCCAGTGGCGTTATACGGTAATACTAAAGACGTCGAAGCCGTCAAAACGCGACTGCAAAAAGCAGGCTTTACGCATATCTCCATCCTGAGTGACGCGCTAAGCGAACCTTCCCGCCTGCAAAAATTGCCGCACTTTGAGCAACTGGTTTACCCGCAATGGCTGCATGACCTGCAACAAGGTAAAGAGGTTACGGCAAAACCTACCGGTGACTGGAAAGTCATTGAAGCAGCCTGGGGCGCACCAAAGTTTTACCTTATCAGCCATATTCCCGGCGCTGACTACATCGATACCAACGAAGTTGAAAGCGAACCGCTGTGGAACAAAGTTTCCGATGAGCAACTGAAAGCGATGCTGGCAAAACACGGCATTCGCCATGACACCACGGTCATTCTGTACGGGCGAGACGTTTACGCAGCAGCACGTGTGGCGCAGATTATGCTGTACGCAGGCGTGAAAGATGTACGCCTTCTGGACGGCGGCTGGCAAACCTGGTCCGATGCGGGGCTGCCCGTTGAGCGCGGTACGCCACCGAAAGTGAAGCCGGAACCTGACTTCGGCGTGAAGATCCCGGCGCAACCGCAACTGATGCTCGATATGGAGCAGGCACGTGGACTGCTGCATCGTCAGGATGCTTCACTGGTAAGCGTTCGTTCATGGGCTGAATTTATTGGCACCACCAGCGGCTATGACTACATCAAGCCAAAAGGTGATATCCCAGGTGCTCGTTGGGGTCATGCGGGCAGCGATTCAACGCATATGGAAGATTTCCATAACCCGGACGGCACCATGCGTACTGCAGATGACGTTGCGGCAATGTGGAAAGAATGGAATATCCTGCCAGATCAACAAGTCTCGTTCTATTGCGGCACCGGCTGGCGCGCCTCAGAAACCTTTATGTATGCGCGCGCAATGGGCTGGAAGAATGTCTCCGTTTACGATGGCGGCTGGTATGAATGGAGCAGCGATCCGAAAAATCCGGTAGCAACCGGTGAACGCGCCCCGGACAGTAGCAAATAACACGGCAATTACTGACGCTGAAGCGACTTCAGCGTCAGATACCCACTCCACACTCGCGTAAATGTTGTCATCCAGCACAGCGCGCCAAATACCCACGCCAACCACGGGAAATAGGCCGGAAAGAGACAACTTAAAACAAACAGCAAAATCGTCTCGCTGCCTTCAGTCAACCCGCCCAGATAGTAAAACGATTTGTGCGCATAACCGGGGTTATCAATCTGATGTTTCGCCGCCAGCGCAGCAAATGCGAGAAAACTGCTGCCCGTGCCGATAAACGCAAACAACAGCCAGCCTCCGGCCAGCGCGTTTTGTTCTGGTGCGGCGAGAATAAACCCGAACGGCACCAGCGCGTAAAAGAGAAAATCGAGAGAAATATCAAGAAAACCGCCTGCGTCAGTTAACCCTCTGCGCCTCGCCAGCGCGCCGTCCAGTCCATCAAGCAATCTGTTGAGCAAAATGGCAATCAGCGCCGCCAGATACCATCCCAGTGCCAGAAACGGCAAGGCCAGCACGCCGATGGCAAACCCCACTAACGTTAAACCATCTGGCGTTATACCGGGTCTATCAAGAACCCGCACACACTGATGCAACAACGGTTTAATTCGCGGATGAAGATGGCGGTCTAACACAGGTACTCCTTACATATAAAGCCCTTCTGATCGGGCAACACTGCGGATATTATGACATTTTTCCGGTATTCGACCGTGGGTAATTTATGAAAATGATTGAAGTTGTTGCTGCCATTATCGAAAGGGATGGCAAAATTTTACTCGCACAACGCCCCGCCCATAGCGATCAGGCGGGGTTATGGGAGTTTGCCGGTGGCAAAGTCGAGGCGGATGAAAGTCAGCCACAGGCGCTGGTACGGGAATTGCGCGAAGAACTGGGCATTGACGCAACGGTTGGTGAATATGTTGCCAGCCATCAGCGGGAAGTGTCTGGCCGGATTATCCATCTTCATGCCTGGCACGTACCGGACTTCCACGGGACGTTACAGGCACACGAACATCAGGCGCTGGTCTGGTGTCTGCCAGAGGAAGCATTGCAATATCCGCTGGCTCCTGCTGATATTCCACTACTTCATGCGTTTATGGCTTTACGCGCCGCCAGACCAGCGGATTGGTGCTAATGGTTTTGTCATCCCGCTGGCATTGCAGCAGTATCCCCTCCGCTTTAATCACTGCGCCCTCCGAATAATTTTGATCCTGATAAACGCAGCACTGGTTACAGGGCTGCGCCGATTTCCCGCCAGAACTAAACACCTCCGACGGCACATTCACTTCCACATCCGGACGGTATTGCGGGTTAGCCAGCGCAAATAATGGAAATACCAACGCTACGGCGAGTAATGTTCGACTCACAGGAAACTCCTTATTTTTCGTTGCCTCTGCTACTGATAACGGTAACCAGGCGGGAAAACTTTAGCGTCTGGTTACCGGATGCGGCGTGAACGCCTTATCCGCCTACGCTCCACTCTTGAAAATGCGCCCGTTTTTTCAGGTCTGATAAAACGCACCTGACATTAGGTGACTTTTATAACTACCACACATTATTAATTTGCTTTCCGGTGTCATTTTTTTCTTGCTTACCGTCACATTCTTGATGGTATAGTCAAAAACTGCAAAAGCACATGACATAAACAACATAAGCACAATCGCATTAATATATAAGGGTTTTATATCTATGGATCAGACATATTCTCTGGAGTCATTCCTCAACCATGTCCAAAAGCGCGACCCGAATCAAACCGAGTTCGCGCAAGCCGTTCGTGAAGTAATGACCACTCTCTGGCCTTTTCTTGAACAAAATCCAAAATATCGCCAGATGTCGTTACTGGAGCGCCTGGTTGAACCGGAGCGCGTGATCCAGTTTCGCGTGGTGTGGGTTGATGATCGCAATCAGGTACAAGTTAACCGTGCCTGGCGTGTCCAGTTCAGCTCCGCCATCGGCCCGTATAAAGGCGGTATGCGTTTCCATCCGTCCGTAAACCTCTCCATTCTTAAATTCCTCGGCTTCGAACAAACCTTTAAAAATGCCCTGACTACCCTGCCGATGGGCGGCGGTAAAGGCGGCAGTGATTTCGATCCAAAAGGGAAAAGTGAAGGCGAAGTGATGCGTTTCTGCCAGGCGCTCATGACCGAACTGTACCGTCATCTGGGTGCAGATACCGACGTTCCGGCGGGCGATATCGGCGTTGGTGGTCGTGAAGTCGGCTTTATGGCGGGGATGATGAAAAAGCTCTCCAACAATACCGCCTGCGTCTTCACCGGCAAGGGGCTATCTTTTGGCGGCAGTCTGATTCGCCCGGAAGCGACCGGTTACGGTCTGGTTTATTTCACTGAAGCGATGCTGAAACGCCACGGTATGGGTTTTGAAGGAATGCGCGTTTCCGTTTCTGGCTCCGGCAACGTCGCCCAGTACGCTATCGAAAAAGCGATGGAATTTGGCGCTCGCGTGGTTACCGCATCAGATTCCAGCGGCACCGTGGTTGATGAAAGCGGATTCACGAAAGAGAAACTGGCGCGTCTTATCGAAATCAAAGCCAGCCGCGATGGTCGCGTGGCAGATTACGCCAAAGAATTTGGCCTGGTCTATCTCGAAGGCCAACAGCCGTGGTCTGTGCCGGTGGATATCGCCCTGCCATGCGCGACCCAGAACGAACTGGATGTAGATGCCGCGCACCAGCTTATCGCTAATGGTGTTAAAGCGGTGGCGGAAGGGGCAAATATGCCAACTACCATCGAAGCGACTGAACTGTTCCAGCAGGCAGGCGTACTGTTTGCACCGGGCAAAGCGGCTAATGCTGGCGGCGTCGCGACATCGGGGCTGGAAATGGCGCAAAACGCTGCACGTCTGGGCTGGAAAGCCGAGAAAGTTGATGCGCGTTTGCACCATATTATGCTGGATATCCACCATGCCTGTGTTGAACACGGTGGTGAAGGTGAGCAAACCAACTACGTGCAGGGCGCGAATATTGCAGGCTTTGTGAAGGTTGCCGATGCGATGCTGGCGCAGGGCGTAATTTAAGTCATCAGGCGTTTGCGCCGGATGCGGCGTGGACGCCTCATCCGGCCTACAAAAATCTACTGCATCAGACCTTTATGTTATCGCTCCACTGCCCGCGTCTTCTGATGGCGGGCTTTTTTTCACCGCTCGCTTGCGTGGTGAAGCCTTTTTCTTCTCTTCTCCACTACCCGGTGCCACTATGCCGCGAAACTGCCGCACCGGCGTACGTTTTGCCTGATCAATCAATTGGTAAAGCGTCCCCACCAGCGGCTGCATAAAGTCCTGGTAGCGACACTGCTTTTCGCTGATTTGCGTCAGCACCGATTCCCAGTGTGCCGTCATGTCCGGTCGCGTTGCCATCTCTGGCAGCGAATGGAATAACGCTTTTCCGGCGTCGGTGGAGTGGATATAGCGCCCTTTTTTGGTCAGGAAACCACGCTTGAACAGCAGTTCAATAATCCCGGCACGAGTTGCTTCCGTCCCCAGTCCATCGGTCGCACGAAGGATTTTTTTCAGATCTTTGTCCTGCACAAAGCGCGCGATCCCGGTCATCGCTGAAAGCAGCGTTGCATCGGTGAAATGACGTGGTGGCTGAGTTTGCCGCTCTACCACTTCACCTTTTTCACACAATAACTCATCGCCTTTCGCTACCACCGGCAGCGGTGTACCATCGTTTTCTTCATCACGCTCTTTGCTGCCTAACAGCGTGCGCCAGCCTGCTTCAGCAAGAAAACGGGCTTTAGCGACAAATTTGCCTTTGGCAATGTCCAGTTCGATAACACATTTGCGGAACACCGCATCCGGACAGAACTGCATCAAATACTGACGGGCAATCAGGTTATAGACCTTCGCTTCGTTCTCCGTCAGGTTGATGGCAGAACTCCGCGCGGTCGGGATGATGGCGTGGTGCGCATCGACCTTTTTGTCATCCCAGCAGCGATTGCGTAAATCTGGATCAACCACCGGCTGCGGTAACAAGCCCGGCGCATGAACGCTGATGGCATTCATCACTGCGTGGCGTCCGGCAAAATGCTCTTCCGGCAGATAGCGACAATCGGAACGCGGATAAGTGATCAGTTTGTGCGTTTCGTACAGCTTCTGGCAGATATCAAGTACGTTCTGCGCACTCAGACCAAAGCGTTTTGCTGCTTCAATCTGCAACGCCGAAAGTGAAAACGGCAACGGCGCGGATTCTGATTCCCGTTTATCGTTATAACTGGTGACAATCGCCGGTTGACCGCTGATGCGGTTAACCACATGCTCCGCCAGTGGACGATGCAGCAAGCGCCCTTCTTCGTCCTGGTACGGCTCACACGCTTCGCTCGGTTGCCAGATAGCGGTAAATCGCTCATCGGCAGGCGTCACAATATGCGCTTTGACCTCAAAGAAATCTTTCGCCACGAAGTTTTCAATTTCTTCGTCGCGGCGCACCACCAGCCCGAGCACTGGCGTCTGCACGCGTCCAACGGAAAGAACGCCCTGATAACCCGCATTGCGACCGAGAATGGTGTACGCGCGGGTCATATTGATGCCGTACAGCCAGTCGGCACGCGCTCGCGCCAGCGCAGAAACGCATAGCGGTACAAACTCGCTATTGGAACGAAGACGATCGATCGCCCGTTCAACCGCCTGCGGGTTCAGGTCGTTTATCAAGCAACGCTGCACCTGCTGGCGCTTTTCCGGTGCCAGTTGCAGATAGTCCAGCACTTCATCCACCAGCAATTGCCCTTCACGATCCGGGTCCCCGGCATGAATAATTTCGCTGGCTTCATGCAGAAAGCGTTTGATGACGTTAAGTTGTTTGGTCACGGAGGGTCGTGGCTGTAATTGCCACTTTTCCGGGACAATGGGGAGATCGGCCAGGTTCCAGCGCGCATAGCGACTGTCGTAGGCGTCTGGCTGCGCCTGCTCAAGCAGGTGACCAATACACCAGGTCACCACCTGACCGTTACCGCACTCGATAAAGCCATCGCCTTTACGGTGCGGTTTGGGCAGGACATCAGCAATAGCGCGCGCCAGACTCGGTTTTTCGGCAATAAATAACCGCATTGAATTAACGGATCTCAACCATGGCACGACCAGCGCGCGCTGGCACCAGTTCGCCAATCGCCGTCAGTTCGATACCAAATTCGGCAGCGGTAGCTTTTACTTCGTTTTCAGCCTCTGGCATCACCGCCAGCAGCAGACCGCCGGAGGTTTGCGGATCGCACAGCAGATCGCGCACTTCACGCGGCATTTCACCCATCAGATGACCATAGCTGGCAAAGTTGCGTTCGGTGCCGCCAGGTACTGCACCCAGCTTAATGTACTCTTCCACGCCCGGCAGTTTCGGGATCGCGTCATAGTCGACACGTGCCTGTACGCCTGCGCCCTGACACATTTCGCTCAAATGCCCCAGCAGACCAAAACCAGTCACGTCAGTCATCGCTTTTACGCCTTCGATGTTGGCAAAGGACGCGCCTGCGATGTTCATCCGGCACATCACTTCCGTCGCCAGCCCCTGATGTTCCGGTTTCAGCAGTGATTTTTTCTCCGCAGTGGTAAGAACGCCAATCCCCAACGGTTTCGTCAGGAACAGTTTACATCCGGCTTGTGCGGTACTGTTTTTCTTCACCCGCTCAGTTGGAACGATCCCCGTGACCGCCAGACCGAAAATCGGTTCCGGCGCGTCGATGGAGTGACCGCCAGCCAGCGCAATACCCGCCTGACGACATGCGTAGCGACCACCTTCGGTGACTTCGCGGGCAATTTCCGGGGACAGTTTGTTAATCGGCCAGCCGAGGATCGCAATTGCCATAATCGGTTTTCCGCCCATCGCGAAGATATCGCTGATGGCGTTAGTCGCGGCAATGCGGCCAAAATCGAAAGGGTTATCAACGATCGGCATAAAGAAGTCGGTGGTGCTGATAACGCTGGTGCCATTGCCCAGATCGTATACCGCCGCATCGTCGCGGGTTTCGTTACCCACAAGCAAATTCGGATCAACAAACTTCGCCTGTTCGCTGTGCAGGATGGTTTCCAGCACTTTTGGGGAAATTTTACAGCCGCAACCGGCTCCGTGGCTGTATTGGGTCAAACGAATCGAGTTCTCGCTCATGGACATCTCCTGTCAATGCAATCCGGGTATGGTAACCCTCATTCCGTGAAGTGATAAGTGAGAGTGTCTGAATTACTGCGCCTTTGCTCACAATCCACACAGTTTTGCCGTTTTTATCAAAAATAAGTCACAAACGGTGTCGGGTCCGGAATGTTTATCGACGTTGACGCTTTCAGTTGTGGCGTACCGAGATAGAGAAATCCGACAATTTTATCCTGCTCGCGACAGCCGAATGCGTCACGCACCACCGGGCTTTCAGTTAATGCGCCACTGCGCCAGATGCCGCCAAAGCCCTGGGCAACCGCCGCCATTTGCATTGCCATAACCGCGCAACCCGCCGACATTTCCTGCTCCCAGCGCGGGACTTTATGATTTTCTTCGCATTTCGCCACCACCGTGATGATGAGCGGCGCCCGGAACGGCGCATTACGCGCTTTGTCGATTGCTTTTTCATCGTTACCGGCAGCAATCGCCCCCTGCTCCAGAACGGCACTGAAACGCTCACGCCCTTCCCCTTCAATCACAAAGAAATGCCACGGTTGCATGGATTTATGGTCTGGCGCACGCATACCCGCGCGCAGGATATTTTGCAGTTGCTCACCCGTTGGCGCTGGCTCAGCCAGACGGGAGGCGCTACGGCGGTTGATCAATAGTTCGAGTGCATCCATTTGATTAACTCCTGTCATGATGTTTATTCACAAAATTAACACGAGAGTGGATTTTGTTACAGCACAGTCCATGATTCCTGCTGACAAGTGCCGGTTGGGTCATTACGATAACCACATCACTTGCACCTGTAACAGGTGTAACTTTTAGTCTGGGAGAATACATGCGAACCCTTTGGCGATTTATTGCCGGATTTTTTAAATGGACGTGGCGTCTGCTGAATTTCGTCCGTGAAATGGTACTTAACCTGTTCTTTATTTTTCTCGTGCTGGTTGGCGTGGGGATCTGGATGCAAGTCAGCGGTGGTGATTCGAAAGAAACCGCCAGCCGTGGCGCACTGCTGCTTGATATTTCTGGTGTGATCGTCGATAAGCCCGACAGTTCGCAGCGGTTTAGTAAGTTAAGTCGTCAGTTGCTTGGTGCCAGTTCCGATCGTCTGCAGGAAAACTCGCTGTTTGACATTGTAAACACCATTCGCCAGGCGAAGGACGACCGCAATATCACCGGTATCGTGATGGATCTGAAAAACTTCGCGGGCGGCGATCAGCCTTCCATGCAGTACATCGGCAAAGCTCTGAAAGAGTTTCGTGACAGCGGTAAACCGGTTTATGCCATTGGCGAGAACTACAGTCAGGGGCAGTATTATCTTGCCAGTTTCGCCAATAAAATCTGGCTTTCCCCGCAGGGTGTGGTCGATCTGCATGGCCTTGCCACCAACGGTCTGTACTACAAATCGTTGTTGGATAAGTTAAAAGTTTCCACTCATGTGTTTCGCGTAGGTACGTATAAATCTGCCGTTGAACCGTTTATTCGTGATGATATGTCACCGGCAGCCCGCGAAGCTGACAGCCGCTGGATTGGTGAGCTGTGGCAAAACTATCTGAATACCGTTGCCGCTAACCGCCAGATCCCTGCCCAGCAGGTATTCCCTGGGGCGCAAGGTTTGCTTGATGGTTTAACCAAAACTGGCGGCGATACCGCGAAATATGCGCTGGATAACAAACTGGTGGATGCGCTGGCGTCAAGTGCCGAAATCG
Organism: Escherichia ruysiae; assembly: GCF_031323975.1. Lineage (NCBI taxonomy): Bacteria > Pseudomonadati > Pseudomonadota > Gammaproteobacteria > Enterobacterales > Enterobacteriaceae > Escherichia > Escherichia ruysiae. Next base: position 139,537 of record NZ_JAVIWS010000001.1, on the reverse strand, counting down.
AAAAAGCCCTGACCAAAGAGTTTGGCTGGAGTAAGGCTGATAAAAATTATCGCGCCATTAGCTATTACGATTACGCATTGAAAACGCCGGCAGATAACGGTGACGGCATTGGTGTAGTGTTTGCCAATGGTGCAATTATGGATGGCGAGGAAACTCAGGGGAATGTAGGCGGTGATACCACTGCGGCACAAATCCGCGATGCTCGTCTTGATCCAAAAGTGAAAGCGATTGTTCTGCGCGTTAATAGCCCTGGTGGCAGCGTTACGGCTTCTGAGGTGATCCGCTCTGAACTGGCAGCAGCCAGAGCAGCGGGCAAACCTGTGGTTGTGTCAATGGGCGGCATGGCGGCATCCGGTGGCTACTGGATCTCCACTCCGGCTAATTACATTGTGGCTAACCCCAGCACCCTGACCGGCTCTATAGGTATTTTCGGCGTGATCACCACCGTAGAAAATAGTCTGGATTCGATTGGTGTTCATACTGATGGTGTCTCAACTTCACCGCTGGCGGATGTTTCTATCACCAAGGCACTGCCGCCGGAAGCGCAGCAGATGATGCAGTTAAGCATTGAGAATGGCTATAAACGCTTTATCACGCTGGTTGCTGATGCGCGTCATTCGACGCCGGAGCAGATTGATAAAATCGCCCAGGGCCACGTCTGGACCGGTCAGGATGCAAAAGCTAACGGCCTGGTCGATAGCCTCGGTGATTTCGATGATGCGGTCGCAAAAGCGGCAGAACTGGCAAAACTGAAGCAGTGGCATCTGGAATATTACGTCGATGAACCGACCTTCTTCGACAAAGTGATGGACAACATGTCAGGTTCTGTCCGGGCGATGTTGCCAGATGCGCTTCAGGCCATGTTACCTGCCCCGCTGGCCTCGGTAGCCTCTACCGTGAAAAGCGAAAGCGACAAGCTGGCTGCCTTTAACGATCCGCAAAACCGTTATGCGTTTTGCCTGACCTGCGCCAACGTGCGTTAAGTCTTGTACTGAGTGGTCGACAGATCGTCGGCCACTTATTTTTTACGTCTACGAATCCCCCTTCCCGCTGTTTCGCCCCATATTTCCTTATCCGCATAGTATCAGGTGCGCTCCCCCTGCCTCACGTATATACTTTTGCTCTTTCGATATCATTCATATCAATATCATGCAAAAGAAATCAATTTACGTTGCCTACACGGGCGGGACCATCGGGATGCAGCGTTCCGAGCAGGGTTATATTCCGGTGTCAGGTCATCTACAACGCCAGCTGGCGCTGATGCCGGAGTTCCATCGCCCGGAGATGCCAGATTTCACTATTCATGAATATACGCCGCTGATGGATTCTTCTGATATGACGCCGGAAGACTGGCAGCATATTGCTGAAGATATTAAAGCGCACTATGACGACTATGATGGTTTTGTCATTCTGCACGGCACCGATACGATGGCCTATACCGCCTCTGCGCTGTCGTTCATGCTGGAGAACCTCGGCAAACCGGTCATTGTGACAGGGTCACAAATTCCATTAGCCGAGTTACGCTCTGACGGACAAATTAATTTGCTGAATGCGTTATACGTTGCGGCAAATTATCCCATCAATGAAGTGACGCTCTTTTTTAATAACCGTCTGTATCGCGGTAACCGCACCACCAAAGCCCATGCCGATGGTTTTGATGCCTTTGCATCCCCGAATCTTCCTCCATTGCTGGAAGCGGGTATTCACATCCGTCGTTTAAATACGCCACCCGCACCGCACGGCGAAGGTGAACTGATCGTTCATCCAATCACGCCACAACCGATTGGCGTGGTAACAATTTATCCGGGGATTTCTGCTGACGTTGTGCGCAATTTCCTCCGTCAACCGGTGAAAGCGTTGATTTTGCGCTCATATGGCGTGGGCAATGCGCCCCAAAACAAAGCCTTCCTGCAAGAATTACAAGAGGCCAGCGATCGCGGTATTGTGGTGGTCAACCTGACACAATGTATGTCCGGTAAAGTGAACATGGGCGGTTATGCTACCGGTAATGCCCTCGCCCATGCCGGCGTTATTGGCGGCGCGGATATGACTGTAGAAGCCACATTAACCAAACTGCACTACCTGCTTAGCCAGGGACTGGATACCGAAACCATTCGCAAGGCCATGAGCCAAAACCTGCGCGGCGAACTGACGCCGGATGATTAAGGAGACTGCAATGCCCCATCGAGCCCTGTTACTGGTCGATTTACAAAATGATTTCTGTGCTGGTGGCGCGCTCGCCGTACCGGAAGGTGACAGCACAGTGGATGTTGCTAACCGCCTGATTGACTGGTGTCAGTCGCGCGGAGAAGCGGTTATTGCCAGTCAGGACTGGCACCCGGCTGATCATGGCAGCTTTGCCCGCCAGCACGGTGTAGAGCCTTATACGCAGGGACAACTCGACGGCCTGGCGCAAACATTCTGGCCTGAACACTGTGTGCAGAACAGTGAAGGCGCACAATTACATCCGTTACTGAATCAAAAAGCGATCGCAGCCGTGTTCCATAAAGGCGAAAACCCTTTAGTTGACAGTTACAGTGCTTTTTTTGATAACGGCCGTCGGCAGAAAACCGCGCTTGATGACTGGTTGCGCGATCATGAAATCAATGAATTGATCGTTATGGGTCTGGCGACCGACTATTGCGTGAAGTTTACCGTGCTGGACGCATTGCAGGCAGGTTATAGCGTGAACGTGATTACCGATGGCTGTCGCGGCGTGAATATCCAGCCACAGGACAGCGCGCACGCGTTTATGGAGATGTCAGCGGCTGGGGCAACGCTATATACACTGGCGGACTGGGAAGAGACGCAGGGATAATTTTACGCTGGCCTACAATTCTGTACTGTCGTTGTAGGCCAAATAAAGTGCGGCAGCGGTGCCTCTGGCATGTTGGTTGTTAAATCAAACAACCAACACGTGACAGTAAAGATTATCCCCTCCCTTCGTAAACGCGCTACAAAGGGGACAATTCATTCACTTAAACATGGCAATTGGTTTTGCCGTGATACCAAAATCTTCTTTCAACTGTTGTTTGCTCTTCATGACCATCTGGCCGTTCGTATCAATAGTCATATGCTGCGCATCGGTATTGTTACGGGCTTGCCACAGCATCACCAGTTGCAGACAGTTCTCTTTTTGTTCTTCCGTCAAGGCAACACCGTCTGGCCATTTACCCAGTTCAACGGCTGTCGATAAACGCTGGTAAACCTCAGGCGTCATGCTGTTGATTATTTCATCAAGATTCATAATTTTCCCGCTCCTGTGGAATAAGTTGCTGAATCGTTTTTTCAACCGTTGATTTCTTCGCCATTTTCGCCATCAGTAAAACGCAATGATGCCGAGTTAACACAATAGCGTTCGCCTGTGGGTTGTGGGCCGTCGGGAAAAACATGCCCCAGATGAGCATCACAGTTTCCACAACGAATTTCTATCCGCTGCATTCCATGTGACAAGTCTTTGATATAACGGATTGAATCTTCACTCACCGGCTCATAAAAACTGGGCCAGCCACAGCCTGAATCATACTTGGTTTGAGAATGAAACAGAGGGGCGTCGCAGATCAAACAGTGGTAAATGCCGTCGCGCTTATTATGCAATAAACGTCCAGTAAATGGCGGCTCCGTCCCGTGATTCTGTGTCACGTAAAACTGCATCTCGGACAAATTTTTTTTCAGTTCTTCTGCCGAAGGTTTGTTAGCCATTTGCTCACATCTCACTTTAATCACGCTCACATTACGTGACTTATTCTAACAAAACATTAACACCAACTCGCAAAATTTTGTTCTAAACTTGATCTCAACGAAATGGCAGCACTTAAAACGTGATAAAAATCACATTTTTATCGTAATTGCCCTTTAAAATTCGGGGCGCCGACCCCATGTGGTCTCAAGCCCAAAGGAAGAGTGAGGCGAGTCAGTCGCGTAATGCTTAGGCACAGGATTGATTTGTCGCAATGATTGACACGATTCCGCTTGACGCTGCGTAAGGTTTTTGTAATTTTACAGGCAACCTTTTATTCACTAACAAATAGCTGGTGGAATATATGACTATCAAAGTAGGTATCAACGGTTTTGGCCGTATCGGTCGCATTGTTTTCCGTGCTGCTCAGAAACGTTCTGACATCGAGATCGTTGCAATCAACGACCTGTTAGACGCTGATTACATGGCATACATGCTGAAATATGACTCCACTCACGGTCGTTTCGACGGCACCGTTGAAGTGAAAGACGGTCATCTGATCGTTAACGGTAAAAAAATCCGTGTTACCGCTGAACGTGATCCGGCTAACCTGAAATGGGACGAAGTTGGTGTTGACGTTGTCGCTGAAGCAACTGGTCTGTTCCTGACTGACGAAACTGCTCGTAAACACATCACCGCTGGTGCGAAAAAAGTGGTTATGACTGGTCCGTCTAAAGACAACACTCCGATGTTCGTTAAAGGCGCTAACTTCGACAAATATGCTGGCCAGGACATCGTTTCCAACGCTTCCTGCACCACCAACTGCCTGGCTCCGCTGGCTAAAGTTATCAACGATAACTTCGGCATCATCGAAGGTCTGATGACCACCGTTCACGCTACTACCGCTACTCAGAAAACCGTTGATGGTCCGTCTCACAAAGACTGGCGCGGCGGCCGTGGCGCTTCTCAGAACATCATCCCGTCCTCTACCGGTGCTGCTAAAGCTGTAGGTAAAGTACTGCCAGAACTGAATGGCAAACTGACTGGTATGGCGTTCCGCGTTCCGACCCCGAACGTATCCGTAGTTGACCTGACCGTTCGTCTGGAAAAAGCTGCAACTTACGAGCAGATCAAAGCTGCCGTTAAAGCTGCTGCTGAAGGCGAAATGAAAGGCGTTCTGGGCTACACCGAAGATGACGTAGTATCTACCGATTTCAACGGCGAAGTTTGCACTTCCGTGTTCGATGCTAAAGCGGGTATCGCTCTGAACGACAACTTCGTGAAACTGGTATCCTGGTACGACAACGAAACCGGTTACTCCAACAAAGTTCTGGATCTGATCGCTCACATCTCCAAATAAGTTGAGATGACTTTGTGATCTAAAAAGAGCGACTTCGGTCGCTCTTTTTTTTACCTGATGAAATGAAGTTAAAGGACTGCGTCATGATTAAGAAAATTTTTGCCCTTCCGGTCATCGAACAAATTTCCCCTGTCCTCTCCCGTCGTAAACTGGATGAACTGGACCTTATTGTGGTCGAACATCCCCAGGTAAAAGCCTCTTTTACATTACAGGGCGCACACCTTCTCTCGTGGAAACCTGCGGGTGAAGAAGACGTCCTGTGGTTGAGCAATAACACTCCGTTCAAAAATGGCGTCGCCATTCGCGGTGGCGTGCCGGTTTGCTGGCCGTGGTTTGGTCCGGCAGCACAACAAGGTCTGCCTGCGCACGGTTTTGCCCGTATTCTGCCGTGGACGCTGAAATCGCATAGTGAAGATGCCGATAGCGTGACACTGACTTTCGAACTGACGCAAAGCGACGAGACAAAAAAATACTGGCCGCACGACTTTACGCTGTTAGCGCATTTCCGCGTGGGTGAAACCTGTGAAATCGATCTTGAAGCGCACGGCGAATTTGAAACCACCTCTGCTCTGCATACTTACTTTAACGTGGGTGATATTGCTAAGGTAAGCGTCAGTGGTCTGGGCGATCGCTTCATTGATAAAGTGAACGATGCGAAAGAAGATGTACTGACCGACGGTATTCAGACCTTCCCTGATCGTACCGATCGCGTGTATCTGAATCCGCAAGATTGCAGTGTGATTAATGACGAAGCGTTGAATCGTACTATTACCGTTGGTCACCAGCATCATCTGAACGTCGTCGGCTGGAACCCTGGCCCGGCACTTTCAGTCAGCATGGGCGATATGCCGGATGATGGCTACAAGACCTTTGTTTGTGTAGAAACAGCTTACGCTTCAGAAACTCAAAAAGTGACTAAAGAGCAACCTTCCCATCTGGCACAATCCATTCGCGTTGCCAAACGTTAATTTGTGCTAGTTTATGTGCCGGGTGCGATGCATCCGGCACATCTCAACATCACACCATATCCAGCGAAGTTTTGCCTTTTGGTGCCGGATACGCGTTGTCCAGCATGGCTAATTCCTCTGACGAAAGCACAATCTCAAGCACAGCTGCATTTTGTTGAACATGGGCGATAGTTGCCGCTTTTGGAATCGCCATCACGCCCTGATGGCTGATTACCCACGCCAGCAACACTTGCGCGGCAGTGGCATTGTGAGCATGAGCTATTTCGTTGACCACTGCGTTTTTTAGCAAACCATTACGTAAGCGCCCGGCCTGCGCCAACGGACTGTAAGCCATCACTGGCATTTGCTGTTGTTGGCACCAGGGGAGTAGATCATACTCAATCCCTCGCGAGCCGAGATGATAAAGCACTTGATTAGTGGCACACTGATTTCCACCCGGCACCTGCCAGAGCTCCTGCATGTCAGAATAATCAAGGTTGGAAACGCCCCAGCGGCGGATTTTTCCCTGGGCGATCAATTTTTCCATTGCTGCGACAGTCTCTTCAAAAGCGAAACTGCCAGACCAGTGTAATAAGTAAAGATCGAGATAATCAGTATTGAGGCGGCGTAAACTGGCTTCACATGCGTTAATCGCTTTTTGTCCGCCAGCATTCCACGGATAGACTTTAGAGACGAGAAAGACTCTATCACGCAGACCGGTTAATGCTTCACCGACCACCTTCTCGGCACCGCCATCGGCATACATTTCGGCGGTATCAATGAGGGTTAAACCGAGGTCAATGCCCGCGCGTAGTGCAGCAACTTCTGTTTTGCGCTGACTGGCGTCTTCGCCCATATACCATGTTCCCTGCCCTACGGCTGGCAGTGAGACATCGCCACTGAACTGAATCATTTTTTGTTGCATTGTTTCCTCCCGGTTTTTGTACCACCGTAATGCAAAACAGGGCGTGACGCCCTGTTTTTATGCACAAAATGCCCTGGAAAGATGCATTATCAGAATTTGTAGGTGATCCCGGTAGAAATCAGACCAGTCCAGGATTTATCCACCATCGGGCTGTCAGTAACTTCATCAGACAGGCGGGTGTAGCGTGCGGTGCCGTAAACACTCCAGTCGCCGAGGAAGTTGTAGCTGGCACTCAGCTCCAGGTAAGGACTCCAGCTGTCATTCGGGTTATAGCCACGCAGACCGCTGCGAGCGGATTCTTTGCGCGATACGCCATAATAGTATTCGTTCTGGTTTTCGCTGTTCCACTGCACACCGATACCCGGAGTCACGGTCAGGCCGCCGTTGGTGTAACGGTACAACCAGGCCATATCCCACACGATACCGTTGCTGTTATCCAGTGTGTCTCCTGCCAGGGTGGTACGCAGATAACCGTACTGGGTAAAGTGTGCGTAGGACAGACCAGCCATCATAGTGCTCTTACGGTCATCCAGGTGGCGCATTTGGTGATCACCACTGTCTTTGGCTTTGAAGTAGAGCGGCGACCAGTAAGCGGTAATTGAAAGTTTATCCGTTGCGTCATTCCACAGGTAGTAACCACCACCTAAGCCACGGAACCAGAAGTTATCGCCTTCATAGTTGATTACTGGTACTGGGTAAACATCGGTATCGTAATCTTTATAGGGGTGTTCAACGACACCTACGCCTGCGCCCAGGGAAAAATTACCTTCAGCGTGCGCTACGCCTGCAGACGTTGCGATAAGCACTCCAAGTGCCAGAAGTTTGAGTTTGGTCACAATTAATCATTCCTTAAACAAATGTTTAGCGGGCGACAAAGTTTACCCGTCAATACATCGAAACCCAACCTTTTTACATTTTCATTTCTAAAGGTAACTGTTTAATTTTCCTGACGCTGATGACATCGGGCTTACACCTGAATGAATTTTGCGTTACTGGCGGCAATATTCTTTACATTAATTATGCAATTTTTATGGATGAGTTGTTGATATGCCATTGAAATCCAGAAAGCCATGCAGGCAAGTTTTCCAATTGCCATCTACGCTTAATTTTGAAGGTGTATCACCGGGCACGTTGTTCTCACAGTCGGTAAGATGGCATGAGAGTTGCTGTGTTTTAGCAAGCGACGTCGTTCAGTTTACCTCTTCCGGGAGCCTCTACTATTCATATGAACGGCTCTTAACCTGTGCTAAAAAACGAAAGGACGGCATACCATGAATATATTCGATCACTATCGCCAGCGATATGAAGCTGCCAAGGACGAAGAGTTCACACTGCAGGAGTTTCTTACCACTTGTCGGCAAGATCGCAGTGCTTATGCCAACGCGGCTGAGCGGCTATTGATGGCTATTGGTGAGCCGATCATGGTCGATACGGCCCAGGAGCCCAGACTTTCTCGACTCTTTTCCAACCGGGTCATTGCACGTTATCCGGCGTTTGAAGAGTTTTACGGCATGGAAGACGCGATTGAACAGATTGTCTCTTATCTGAAACACGCGGCTCAGGGGCTGGAAGAGAAGAAACAAATCCTGTATCTGCTGGGGCCTGTAGGTGGGGGTAAATCATCGCTTGCTGAGCGACTGAAATCATTAATGCAGCTCGTGCCTATTTATGTATTGAGCGCCAATGGTGAGCGTAGCCCGGTCAACGATCATCCATTCTGTCTGTTCAATCCACAGGAAGATGCGCAGATTCTGGAAAAAGAGTATGGCATTCCTCGCCGTTATCTCGGCACCATCATGTCGCCGTGGGCTGCGAAGCGTCTGCATGAGTTTGGTGGTGACATCACAAAATTCCGGGTTGTGAAGGTCTGGCCGTCTATTCTGCAACAAATTGCCATCGCCAAAACGGAACCGGGCGATGAGAATAACCAGGACATCTCCGCGCTGGTAGGGAAAGTCGATATTCGGAAGCTCGAACACTACGCGCAAAACGATCCGGACGCCTATGGTTATTCCGGTGCGCTGTGCCGTGCAAACCAGGGGATCATGGAATTTGTCGAGATGTTTAAAGCACCGATCAAAGTGCTGCATCCCCTGTTGACCGCCACCCAGGAAGGTAACTACAACGGGACGGAAGGTATCTCCGCCCTGCCATTTAACGGGATTATTCTCGCTCACTCGAACGAATCCGAATGGGTCACTTTCCGTAATAACAAGAACAACGAAGCCTTCCTCGACCGTGTCTATATCGTGAAGGTTCCGTATTGCTTACGCATTTCCGAAGAGATCAAAATCTACGAGAAACTGCTTAATCATAGTGAACTGACTCACGCCCCATGCGCGCCTGGCACGCTGGAAACGCTGTCTCGTTTTTCCATTCTTTCGCGCCTGAAAGAGCCGGAAAACTCCAGCATTTATTCAAAGATGCGCGTTTACGATGGCGAAAGCCTGAAAGATACCGACCCGAAAGCCAAGTCGTATCAGGAATATCGTGATTACGCAGGCGTCGATGAAGGGATGAATGGTCTGTCCACGCGTTTCGCGTTTAAGATCCTCTCGCGCGTGTTTAACTTCGATCACGTGGAAGTGGCGGCTAACCCGGTTCATCTGTTCTACGTCCTGGAACAGCAGATTGAGCGCGAGCAGTTCCCGCAAGAGCAGGCAGAACGCTATCTGGAGTTCCTGAAAGGTTATCTGATCCCGAAATATGCCGAGTTTATCGGTAAAGAGATCCAGACAGCTTATCTCGAATCCTATTCCGAATATGGGCAAAACATTTTCGACCGTTATGTCACCTATGCGGATTTCTGGATCCAGGATCAGGAGTATCGCGACCCGGATACCGGTCAGTTGTTTGACCGCGAATCTCTTAACGCCGAGCTGGAGAAAATCGAAAAACCGGCGGGGATCAGCAATCCGAAAGATTTCCGCAACGAGATTGTCAACTTTGTGCTGCGCGCCAGAGCGAATAACAGCGGACGCAATCCGAACTGGACCAGCTACGAAAAACTGCGCACGGTTATCGAGAAAAAAATGTTCTCCAATACCGAAGAGTTGTTGCCGGTCATTTCGTTTAACGCCAAAACCTCAACCGACGAGCAGAAGAAACACGACGATTTTGTCGACCGTATGATGGAAAAAGGCTACACCCGTAAACAGGTGCGTTTACTGTGCGAATGGTATTTGCGCGTACGTAAATCGTCTTAACACAATGGCCCGGTGCACATGTTACCGGGCCGACAATGACAGCGAACCGTAGGCCGGAAAAGCAAAGCGCATCCGGCAATACAGGTGCAACATACTGTTGGCAAATGCAGTACGGGGGGCATATGACCTGGTTTATTGACCGGCGTCTGAACGGCAAAAACAAAAGCATGGTGAATCGCCAGCGTTTTTTACGCCGTTATAAAGCGCAAATTAAACAGTCGATCTCCGAGGCCATCAATAAGCGTTCGGTGACCGACGTCGACAGCGGCGAGTCCGTTTCTATCCCAACGGAAGATATTAGCGAACCGATGTTTCATCAGGGGCGTGGCGGCCTGCGCCATCGCGTTCATCCGGGCAATGACCATTTTGTACAGAATGACAGAATTGAACGTCCCCAGGGCGGCGGAGGTGGCTCCGGCAGTGGTCAGGGTCAAGCCAGCCAGGACGGTGAAGGTCAGGATGAATTTGTCTTCCAGATTTCGAAAGACGAATATCTCGACCTGCTGTTTGAAGATTTAGCCTTACCAAATCTGAAACAAAACCAGCAACGCCAGTTGACCGAATATAAAACGCATCGGGCAGGCTACACCGCTAACGGCGTTCCTGCCAATATCAGCGTGGTGCGTTCATTGCAGAACTCACTGGCGCGGCGTACCGCGATGACCGCAGGCAAGCGACGGGAACTTCATGCTCTGGAAGAAAATTTGGCCATCATCAGCAACAGTGAACCTGCGCAATTACTGGAGGAGGAACGGCTGCGCAAAGAGATTGCCGAATTACGCGCCAAAATTGAACGCGTTCCATTCATCGACACCTTCGATTTACGTTACAAGAATTATGAGAAACGCCCCGATCCCTCCAGTCAGGCCGTAATGTTTTGCCTGATGGACGTTTCCGGTTCGATGGATCAATCCACCAAAGATATGGCCAAACGTTTTTATATATTGCTGTATCTGTTTCTCAGCAGAACATACAAGAACGTCGAAGTCGTTTACATCCGCCACCATACCCAGGCGAAAGAAGTTGATGAACATGAGTTTTTCTACTCACAGGAAACTGGCGGCACCATTGTTTCCAGTGCCCTGAAACTGATGGATGAGGTGGTGAAAGAGCGTTATAACCCGGCGCAGTGGAATATCTATGCTGCACAAGCGTCAGACGGCGATAACTGGGCTGATGACTCTCCGCTTTGCCATGAGATTCTGGCGAAAAAATTGTTGCCCGTTGTTCGTTATTACAGCTATATCGAAATTACCCGCCGCGCTCATCAAACATTGTGGCGGGAATATGAGCATCTGCAATCTACTTTCGAAAACTTTGCGATGCAGCATATACGCGATCAGGATGATATTTATCCCGTGTTCCGCGAGCTATTCCATAAACAAAATGCAACGACTAAAGACTAAAATAGTCAGCCGGGTCATTGTTACCTGGCTGATTTTTAGCTCACTGTAAATTAATTCATTTATTACATACATTACCTTACAATTGTTTTAAATATGTCAGCATCAGCTTTACAGAATTTAGTTCCATAAAAAAATCATTCGGAAAAAATGATTCTGTTAACACGCTTTTTTTCAGGGGTATTCTTTAATTATTTTTTCATCGGCAAAGAAATTTGATCCTGGTCAAAACTATATATCTCTGCCATCAATAAAATCCAGCACTCACATTGCTCTCCTTTTTATGGTTCCTATGGGTACACAAAAATTAAAAGCACAAAGCTTTTTTATTTTCAGCTTGTTACTGACATTAATTTTATTTTGCATCACCACCTTATATAATGAAAACACCAATGTAAAACTCATCCCACAGATGAATTACCTGATGGTTGTTGTGGCTTTATTTTTCCTCAATTCCATCATCTTTCTTTTCATGCTAATGAAATATTTCACTAATCGTGATATTTTTCCAACACTTATTTTAAGCCTTGCTTTTTTAAGTGGTCTTTTCTATTTAACTGAAACTATTTTCATTATTCATAAACCTATCAATGATAACATCCTTATTCAGACGAAGGCGAATGATGTTTCAATATTATATCTATTTCGCCAGCTAAGTTTTATTTTCTTAACCGCACTGGCTCTCTACTGTTATGGACGAAATAGCATCCTGACGAACAACAAGAAAAAAACCTGTATCTTGTTGCTGGCGCTGATACCTTTTATATTTTTCCCTTTTCTGGCACATAACCTGAGCAGCTATAATCCTGACTACTCTTTATATGTCGTAGATTACTGTCCGGATAGTCATACGGCGAGCTGGGGAATTAACTACACCAAGATTTTGGTTTGTCTGTGGGCGTGTTTACTGTTTTTTATTATCATGCGTACACAATTAGCAAGCGAGATGTGGCCGTCAATTGCATTATTATGTCTGGCATCGCTCTGCTGTAACTTGTTACTACTGACTCTGGATGAATATAATTATACCATCTGGTATATCAGTCGTGGCATTGAGGTTTCGAGTAAACTGTTTGTTGTCACCTTCTTGGTATATAACATATTTCAGGAACTACAACTTTCCAGCAAACTGGCGGTTCATGATGTACTAACCAATATTTATAACCGTCGTCACTTTTTCAACAGTGTAGAGTCATTACTCTCTCGCCCTGTTGTGAAGGATTTTTGCATTATGCTGGTAGATATTAACCAGTTCAAACGCATAAATGCTCAATGGGGTCATCATGTGGGCGATAAAGTTCTGGTTTCAATTGTCGATATTATCCAGCAAAGTATTCGCCCCGATGACATCTTCGCACGTCTGGATGGTGAAGTGTTTGGCTTGATATTTACCGAATTGAATACCGCCCAGGCAAAAATTATCGCCGATCGGGTGCGTAAAAATGTCGAGCTCCTGACCGGTTTTAGTAATAGATATAATGTCCCTGAACAAATGACCATCAGCATTGGCTGTGTTTTTTCCACGGGTGATACGCGTAATATCTCGCTTGTCATGACAGAAGCAGATAAAGCGTTACGTGAGGCGAAAACCGATGGCGGTAACAAAGTGATTATTCATTATATTTGAGTGCAAAATTATTCACAGCCATGCATTTTGCGTGGCTTTGGCATACAATTTATTACCAATACCCCTAAATTTCCCCTCCCCAGCGGCGCAGAGATGAGTATAATTAGCGCCCCTGTACCAGGCCGCAATCGAACTTTATCTGGTTTTCTCGTTTCACTAACCGAAGGAGTGCCATTTATCATGAAATTGCACCATAGAATGCTCCGGCATTTTATCGCCGCAAGTGTCATTGTGCTGACATCTTCCTTCCTTATTTTTGAACTTGTCGCCAGCGACAGGGCAATGAGTGCTTATTTGCGCTATATCGTCCAGAAAGCAGACTCCTCCTTTCTCTACGACAAGTATCAAAATCAGAGTATTGCCGCACATGTGATGCGCGCACTTGCTGCTAAACAGTCTGAGGTGTCGCCAGAACAGCGACGGGCCATCTGTGAGGCTTTTGAGTCTGCCAACAATACCCATGGCTTAAACCTGACTGCCCATACTTATGCAGATTTACACGGAACATTGCAGACTGCATCCACTGACTGCGACACAATTGTCGAAGCAGCGGCGCTATTACCGGCATTTGATCAGGCGGTGGAAGGTAACCGCCACCAGGATGATTACGGTTCCGGCCTTGGGATGGCCGAAGAGAAATTTCACTATTATCTCGATCTCAATGATCACTATGTCTATTTTTATGAGCCGGTAAATGTTGAATACTTCGCGATGAATAACTGGTCCTTCTTGCAGTCAGGAAGCATTGGTATTGATCGTAAAGATATTGAAAAAGTGTTTACCGGTCGCACCGTATTATCGAGCATTTACCAGGATCAGCGTACTAAACAGAACGTGATGAGTTTGCTGACGCCCGTCTATGTTGCCGGGCAATTAAAAGGTATTGTGTTGCTGGATATTAGTAAAAACAATCTGCGCAATATTTTTTATACTCATGACCGCCCTCTCCTCTGGCGTTTTCTCAATGTTACGCTAACCGATACAGATTCGGGACGCGACATTATTATCAATCAGAGCGAAGATAATCTGTTTCAGTATGTCAGTTACGTCCATGACTTGCCTGGCGGCATTCGTGTTTCGTTATCCATTGATATTCTTTACTTTATTACATCATCATGGAAAAGCGTTGTATTCTGGCTGCTGACAGCATTGATATTACTCAACATGGTACGGATGCACTTCCGCCTGTACCAAAACGTGACTCGTGAAAATATCAGTGATGCGATGACCGGACTGTATAATCGCAAAATATTAACGCCTGAACTTGAGCAGCGTTTGCAGAAACTGGTGCAATCCGGTTCTTCGGTGATGTTTATTGCAATTGACATGGACAAGTTAAAGCAAATAAATGACACCCTCGGTCATCAGGAGGGGGATTTAGCCATTACGTTATTAGCTCAGGCGATTAAACAGTCGATTCGTAAAAGCGATTATGCTATCCGTCTCGGTGGCGATGAATTCTGTATCATTCTTGTCGATTCGACGCCGCAAATTGCAGCACAACTGCCTGAACGTATCGAAAAACGTCTGCAACATATCGCGCCGCAGAAAGAGATCGGCTTCTCTTCCGGTATTTACGCGATGAAAGAAAACGATACGCTGCATGATGCATATAAAGCTTCCGATGAGCGTTTATATGTCAATAAGCAGAACAAAAACAGCCGTTCATGATAATCTTCTGTGGTTGTTTGCTTGTAATCCCAGGAGCGTGAAATGACTGAAATGGCTAAAGGAAGCGTGACGCATCAGCGGTTAATCGCTTTATTATCACAAGAAGGCGCTAACTTCCGCATTGTTACCCACGACGCGGTGGGTAAATGCGAAGCGGTGTCAGAAATTCGTGGCACCGCTTTGGGTCAGGGTGCTAAGGCACTGGTGTGTAAAGTCAAAGGTAATGGCGTAAATCAGCATGTTCTGGCGATCCTCGCTGCCGATCAACAGGCCGACCTTAGCCAACTCGCCAGCCATATCGGTGGGTTGCGTGCTTCGCTGGCCAGCCCGGCTGAAGTCGATGAACTTACAGGCTGTGTCTTCGGTGCTATCCCTCCATTCAGCTTCCATCCAAAACTCAAACTGGTCGCCGACCCGCTACTCTTTGAGCGATTCGATGAGATCGCCTTCAATGCGGGTATGCTGGATAAATCCGTTATTTTGAACACCGCAGATTATTTACGCATTGCACAACCAGAGCTGGTCAAATTCCGTCGTACTACGTAACTAGCTGCTCCGTTCAATAAGCAGAACAGACAGCACCAGCACAACTGCAATGGCAAAAAACGATGACGTGATAATCAGTGTCTCAACGAGCATTTGATCGTTCATGGTCTTATCCCAGGAGATACCTGTTTTCACGTTATTGTTAGCGCGCACAAATGGCAATTTGATGACAATTTGCCTGATTTTTTATGCATAGCACGTAATTGTTCTCTGCTTCCTCTCATCAGCAGGCGTAAAGTAGGCAGGTTTATTATTTTTTGGCAAGGAAACCACGATGTTTGATGTCACTTTGCTGATCCTGCTCGGGTTAGCTGCGCTGGGCTTTATCAGCCACAACACCACTGTCGCTGTTTCAATTCTGGTGTTGATCATTGTCCGCGTCACACCGTTAAGCACCTTTTTCCCGTGGATCGAAAAACAAGGACTGAGTATCGGGATAATCATTCTGACTATCGGCGTAATGGCTCCTGTAGCCAGCGGGACACTGCCACCCTCGACACTTATTCACTCGTTTCTGAACTGGAAATCGCTGGTGGCAATTGCAGTAGGCGTTATTGTTTCCTGGCTTGGCGGACGCGGCGTGACCTTGATGGGCAGCCAGCCGCAACTGGTTGCCGGGCTGCTGGTGGGCACGATTTTAGGCGTGGCGCTGTTTCGCGGTGTGCCGGTCGGTCCGCTTATTGCCGCAGGTCTGGTCTCCCTGATCATCGGGAAACAGTAGTTAATCCCGCAATATATCGGCCTGGGGTTTGCCCCAGGCCTTTCTTAAACATGGTAATAAAAGCCGTTGTTGAATCATACCCCAGCATATGCGCCACTTTCTGAACACTATCGCCTTTCACTAACCTCTGAAGTGCCAGAATGAGCTGCAACTGATGACGCCACTGACGAAAGCTCAACCCCGTCTCTTTAACTATCAACCTGGCGAGATTGCGTTCACTCATCGCAAAAAAATTTGCCCATTGCCCCAATGTCCCCCATTCAACGGGCTCTTTTGCCATCGTATCCACCATCACGCGGATTTTGGGGTGTGAAGAAACGGGTAACTGCAACTGTTGTTGCGGTTGCTGAGGAAGTTCATCAAACAGCACCTGAATTAATCTGCGCGTCATTGGTTCAGCACGTTGAGCTGCTGTTCTTTTTGCCAGCGTTAAAATTAATTCACGACATAAAGGCGCAATTTTCAGCGTGCAACATTTGCCCGGCATTATCACCGCACTGGATTCAATAAATAAAAAACAAAGCTCGGCATTCGCTGTTACCTGATTACTATGCTCCACACCACCGGGAATCCATACTGCATATTGTGGCGGCACCATCCACAGCGCATTTTCCACCGTACAGGTAATGGCTCCACGCAGCGCCAGTATCAGTTGTCCTTTGCGGTGCTGATGTACAGGACTGGTCAATTCATCCTTTCCGGCATGAATACAAAATGCGACCGCCGTTTCATGGTGAAGATCGGGTTCATAACCATTGAGATTTAACCTGTGCATCATTTTGTCCGAATTTAGCGATAATTTGTCATTTTAGCTTGATTCAACATAGCAATAAAAACGCTAAGGTACAGCCTCGCTTGTAACAATGAGATATCTATGATCCGTTCAACTTCATTAAGCGGCAAAAACAGGATTGTCCTGATAGCCGGCGTTCTAATGATTGCCACCACACTCCGTGTTACCTTCACCGGCGTAGCACCGTTACTGGATACCATTCGTTCCGCTTACTCACTGACGACGGCGCAAACAGGGTTACTGACGACCTTACCTTTATTAGCCTTTGCCCTGATATCCCCTCTTGCCGCGTCGGTGGCTCGTCGTTTTGGTATAGAGCGCAGTCTGGTGGCTGCATTACTTTTGATTTGTGCTGGCATAGCACTTCGCTCTCTTCCTTCGGCTTACTTATTATTTGGCGGTACGATTATCATTGGCTGTGGGATTGCATTAGGGAATGTCTTGCTACCTGGTCTCATTAAACGCGATTTTCCCCATTCCGTCGCCAGACTTACCGGCGCATATTCCCTGACGATGGGCGCTGCAGCGGCGCTGGGGTCAGCTCTGGTGGTGCCGCTGGCTTTGAACGGTTTTGGCTGGCAGGGCGCGTTGCTCATGCTGATGTGTTTTCCTCTGCTGGCTCTATTTATATGGCTGCCGCAATGGCGTAATCGACAACATGTGAATTTGAGTACCTCACGCGCCTTACATACCCGGCGTATCTGGCGTTCGCCGCTTGCCTGGCAAGTGACGTTGTTTCTCGGTATCAACTCACTGGTCTATTACGTGATTATCGGCTGGCTTCCGGCGATCCTCATCAGCCACGGCTACAGCGAGGCACAGGCTGGTTCGCTGCATGGTTTGTTGCAATTAGCCACTGCTGCTCCCGGTTTGCTGATCCCACTTTTCTTACATCATGTGAAAGATCAGCGCGGTATTGCCGCTCTGGTCGCCTTAATGTGCGCGGTGGGTGCGGTTGGGCTCTGCTTTATGCCAGCACACGCTGTCACCTGGACTCTGCTTTTCGGTTTTGGTTCCGGGGCAACAATGATACTTGGACTAACGTTTATCGGACTGCGAGCAAGCTCTGCGCATCAGGCTGCTGCTCTTTCGGGTATGGCACAATCCGTCGGGTATCTGCTGGCAGCTTGTGGGCCGCCGCTAATGGGCAAAATACACGATGCTAACGGTGACTGGTCCACGCCACTGATTGTTGTCGCAATTCTTTCACTGCTGATGGCGATTTTTGGACTTTGCGCCGGAAGAGACAAAGAAATTCGTTGATGTCCGGTGCTATAGTGACGTGATAAATCATGCGTGAAAGGGAGAACAAACACGATGAATATTCAGTGTAAACGCGTTTATGATCCGGCTGAACAGAGCGATGGTTATCGCGTACTGGTCGACCGTCTCTGGCCGCGTGGTATCAAGAAAACAGACTTAGCACTTGATGAGTGGGACAAAGAGATCACGCCGTCAACGGAACTACGCAAAGCCTTTCACGGCGAAGCGATCGATTTTAAAACCTTTCGCGAACAATATATTGCAGAACTGGCGCAACACGAGCCAGAAGGGAAGCGGCTGGCGGAAATCGCCCAAAAACAGCCGCTGACCCTGCTCTACTCAGCAAAAAATACCACGCAAAACCATGCGCTGGTGCTGGCCGACTGGCTGCGAAGCTTGTGATTTTAGCCTGGCATCCGGCGGTTATTTTTCACCAGCCGGATGATCCCGTCGCCATAATGCCCATTCATCAATGGTTTCATCGCCCGGTAATTTGCAATTGTTGCTGACCCCTTGCGATGTCTGCACGGGAATGAGCGTACCGCCTTTCTGTTGGCAGTAGACCGACGCCGGATTCGCCATCCCAACATGCGGCGGTTTTGGTGCATCGGGCTGAGAAGTGGTTGAACATCCCGCAAGAATTAACAGGCAAGGCAGAGTAAAACTGATAATTTTCATTCGTTGATCTCACACGTTTATCTACGCCTTAGAGTATCGCGGTATCGTTTTGTTTTGCAGCACTATTTATTTTACATTCACTTAAAATATATTACGGCTAGTTTCATCTTCTTTGATGATGTTTTATCATGCCTGCAAAGATTAAATAATCAGCATTTTACCCGCCGTATCCTGGAGTTCTTTCGTGTCAGATCAGATTATTGCCCGCGTCTCGCAGTCACTCGCCTCAGAACATTCTCTGGAAAGTCTGGTTCGGCAACTTCTGGAGATGCTGGAAATGGTCACCGACATGGAATCGACCTATTTGACAAAGGTGGATATTGACGCACGTCTGCAACATATCCTGTTTGCCCGTAACAGCCAGAAAATGCACATCCCGGAGAATTTTACCGTCTCGTGGGATTACTCGTTGTGCAAACGCGCCATTGATGAAAACTGTTTTTTCAGCGATGAAGTTCCCGACCGTTGGGGTGACTGCATTGCGGCGCGCAATCTCGGTATTACCACATTCCTGAGCACGCCGGTTCACTTACCGGATGGTTCGTTCTATGGCACGCTTTGCGCCGCCAGCAGTGAAAAGCGCCCGTGGAGTGAACGCGCAGAGCAGGTTTTGCAGCTATTCGCCGGGCTGATTGCACAATATATTCAAAAAGAGGTGTTGGTTGAACAACTGCGCGAAGCCAATGCCGCCCTGATTGCGCAATCTTACACAGACTCGTTGACCGGCCTACCAAATCGACGGGCTATTTTTGATAATCTGACGACGCTGTTTTCCCTCGCTCGGCATCTGAAGCGTAAGGCAATTATTGCTTTTATCGACCTGGATAACTTCAAATTAATCAACGACCGATTTGGCCACAATAGTGGCGATCTGTTTCTTATTCAGGTTGGCGAGCGCCTCACCAGGCTACATCAGAATGGCGAGATTATTGGTCGTCTTGGCGGTGATGAATTTTTGGTCGTTTCCCTGGCTAATGAAAACGCCGATATCCAGTCACTGCGTGAGCGTATCCAACAGCAAATACGTGGAGAATATCACTTGGGTGATATTGACCTGTTTTATCCTGGCGCCAGTCTTGGCGTAGTAGAAGTGGATCCTGAAACCACCGATGCCGACAGTGCCCTACATGCTGCCGATATCGCGATGTATCAGGAGAAAAAACACAAACTGAAAACCCCTTTTGTCGCGCATTCAGACAGGCACTCCTGAGGCGTATTCACATCCTTTTCTTTGGTGGTAACATGCGAATCGGTATTGTTTTTCCCGTCGTGATCTTTATTACGGCAGTCGTATTTTTAGCGTGGTTTTTTATTGGTGGCTATGCGGCCCCAGGGGCATAAAGATGAAAAAAACAACGATTATTATGATGGGCGTGGCGATTATTGTCGTTCTTGGCACCGAGCTGGGATGGTGGTAATACCGCGTCGATAAAATAGCAAAGGCTGCCTGTAGGCAGCCTTTGTACTTTTCAGTATTAACTTTTGACTTTTCTGTAGATAAACAGCACGACAAGCGCACCAATCACGGCAACCACAAAACTACCAAAGTTGAAGCCATCGACTTTGCCAAAACCAAACAGTGTACTGATCCATCCACCAACTACGGCACCGATAATTCCCAGCAGGATGGTCATAAAGAATCCACCACCATCTTTACCAGGCATGATCCACTTCGCCAGAATACCGGCAATAAGTCCAAAAATAATCCATGACAGAATGCCCATTGTTTCCTCACTTATCTGTTTTGCATTAGCGGGTTAGTCGCTGATAAAAAGCATAGCACAACATAAGAGAGGCAAGAATTGTGATATGTGTCACAGAGCATTTTTTTTACAATGGCGCAGAATTAGCGCCATCTACATTAGCAATAATTACCAACCACAAACATCATGCTCATTTTCCGTGTCATAAGAGCGCACGGTATTGACGAGATCTTTGATCACTTCAGCCGCCACTTCTGGCACCAGTAATGTCATCGGCGTCTCTGTTTCGTAATCGACAGAAACGCCATTACTGTTATTGGTGACGGTTACGGTATACGTTGCTTTGCCCATAATTCATTTCCCGCTATGAATGACTTTCCGCTGTTTTGCACCTTCCATCAGGACTTCAGGAGCAACGAAGAAGTCGATGTTAAAATAAGTATCGTCAGTCATGGCTTCAATATTGTGCCACTTTTCCGGCGGGAACACTGCGAATTGACCTGCTTCGATGAGGATCACCTGATCAGGTTCTGCGCTGTGTTCATCAGCATAGCCGAGATATTTGACCGCCCCATGCATAACGGACAGGCGTGGATAAACACCCGGACGCGTTCCTTTATCAAGATGACGTTCGAATATTCCGGCAGGCGCAGTTTGTTTATTCCAGAAAGGTGTTGAGCGCGTATGAATGTAATTTTGTGGGATTTGCAGCATCCTTTTCCCTCCTTCGGTAAATGTGCTGAAAACCATTTATTCCAGCCGTTTCAGGGTACGCCTGATAATTTGCATTTTAAATACCATTTATTGGTTACTTTTTAGCACCATATCAGAGAAGAATCAGGGAGGATTACAGATGGGAAGCCCGCGACAACGCGGGCTGAAAGCATCAGGATTGCAGCGTCGCCAGTCGGGCAGCGAAACCCACGAACATCAAACCAATCAGTGAGTTGCCCACTTTAGCCAGTTTCTTTTTGGTACGAATGTACTGCGTGACAAAAGCACCTGAAATAATCAGGAAGCTCAAATAACAGAAGCTTACCAGTTCCAGCGTTGTCGCCAGAATAAAGAATGAAATCCCCGTATGTGGCGCATTAACATCGATAAACTGTACGAAAAACGACACATAGAACAAAATGGCTTTTGGATTGGTCAGACTCAAAATTAACGCACGCTTGAAAATAGCGCCATATTGAGGTTCATCTGATTTGGCCTCGCTATTTTTACCCTTCAGAGTTGCGTAAAGAATTTTACTCCCCAGATAGAGCAAATAAAACGCGCCAAGATAACGTACAATATTGAATAATATCGGTGTGGTCTTAATTAAGGTTGCTACACCGGCCCACGCCAGAAACATCAATACTGCATCGCCAATAAATACACCACAGGCCGCAAGATAACCGCCTTTCACTCCACTACTAACGCTATTTTTAAGCACAAACAGGGTATTCGGCCCTGGCACCAGCACGATAAAAATGGCCCCAACCAGATAGGTCCAGTAATTCAGAACCCCATATTCTGCGAACACATTAACCTCTTTAATTCTCTTTGGATCATGCGCGATTAAAGGTGAATATGCTAACCAATCCGCAACGGCTTAGAAAGGAGAAAATCAGGTTTTAACCTGACAACAACCTGAGAATAGAGTAAAAAATTGCACTCATTCCAGTGAAAAATTCGGGTAATGATTTGCAAAATACTGGCGCAAAAACTCTACCGTAATCCGTACTTTTGCGGATGTCGCCAGCCTTGAGACATAAACAGCCCAGACATTTGCTGGCTGATAATATTCAGGTAAAACCTGTACCAGATGCCCACTGGCAATATTTTCACTAACGTCCCACCAGGAGCGCAACGCAATTCCCTGCCCATCGAGACACCACTGATGGACAATTTCACCATGATTAGACGACATCGATCCGGTGACTTTAATGGCATGGTGACCTTCTTTATTGCGCAATTGCCAGACACCAAACGGATGATCGCGCTCTTTTATGACCAGGCAGGGTAACGCAGAAAGATCCGTTAAATGTTTCGGTGCACCATATCGCGCAATAAACCCCGGCGATGCGCAGAGAATACGGTAATTGGTCGCCAGTTTGCGGGCAATTAAGTTAGGTGCAATGTCGTCGCCAATACGAATATCCAGATCGACCCCTTCATTGACCAAATCGACCAACCGGTCTTCCACATCAAAACGTAACTCCAGTTGCGGATACGCTTTCGCAAGTGCTGACAGTGCCGGAGCTACCACCTGCCGTCCAAAACCAAAACTGCTGATAATACGCAGCATTCCCTGCGGCACCTGGCGCACGTCGGAAAGCTCATCCATCATCTGCCCGACATCCTGCAATATGCGCTGCGCCCATTCATAAATCCGCTCGCCTTCCTCGGTAATGGTGACGCGACGGGTGGTGCGGTGTAATAGCACCACGTTTAAGGTTTGCTCCAGCAAGGCGATGCGCTTGCTGACGAAGGCCGGTGAAACGCCTAATTCTTCCGCCACGGCAGCAAAACCGGCCCGGCGAGCCACCAGCATAAAGACGCGCAAATCGTTCAGCAGCGGTAAATTATTCATGATTCGTGTTTTATGTTTCACCAGTTGCGGGGATTAATTCCTGATCAGTCAATTATAGGATGGTGGAGTTGTCAATTTTGCTGATCAGGAAGTGAGAACCTAATGATGAAAACGATGCGTATTGCTGCGATCCCTGGAGACGGGATTGGCAAAGAAGTCCTTCCTGAAGGGATTCGTGTGTTACAAGCTGCTGCTGAACGCTGGGGCTTTGCCTTAAGTTTTGAGCAGATGGAGTGGGCAAGTTGCGAGTATTACAGCCATCACGGCAAAATGATGCCGGACGACTGGCATGAACAACTCAGCGGTTTCGACGCTATCTACTTTGGTGCCGTCGGCTGGCCGGACACCGTTCCGGATCATATTTCGTTATGGGGGTCGCTGCTGAAATTTCGCCGCGAGTTTGATCAGTACGTTAACCTGCGCCCGGTACGCCTCTTTCCCGGCGTTCCCTGCCCACTGGCGGGTAAACAGCCTGGCGACATCGATTTTTACGTGGTGCGCGAAAATACGGAAGGCGAATACTCGTCTCTGGGCGGTCGACTGAATGAAGGAACGGAACATGAGGTTGTCATCCAGGAATCGGTATTTACCCGCCGTGGCGTCGATCGCATTTTGCAATATGCTTTTGAGCTAGCACAAAGCCGCCCGCGCAAAACCCTGACTTCTGCCACGAAATCTAACGGTTTAGCCATTAGTATGCCGTACTGGGATGAGCGAGTAGAAGCAATGGCAGAAAATTACCCGGAAATCCACTGGGACAAGCAGCATATTGATATTCTCTGCGCGCGCTTTGTGATGCAGCCGGAACGCTTTGATGTGGTGGTAGCGTCTAATTTATTTGGCGATATTCTTTCCGATCTTGGCCCGGCCTGCACCGGCACCATCGGCATTGCCCCATCCGCTAACCTGAATCCGGAACGCACTTTCCCGTCGCTCTTCGAGCCAGTCCACGGCTCTGCGCCGGATATCTACGGTAAAAATATTGCCAACCCTATCGCCACGATTTGGGCCGGGGCAATGATGCTGGATTTCCTTGGCAATGGCGATGAGCGTTTCCAGCAAGCGCACAACGGCATTCTGGCAGCGATTGAAGAAGTGATTGCTCACGGGCCGAAAACACCCGATATGAAAGGTAATGCCACCACGCCACAGGTTGCCGACGCGATTTGCAAAATTATTTTGCGTTAAGGTCAAACCAGTTTATTTGAACCGCGTCACTGACGCGGTTTTTTTATTCGTTCTTTACAGTAAATAACCTGCGTCATTTCACCTTTTATTGTTTCCGTTTCGTGTTTTATGGCTTTCCGTATTCTTAATTGTTTAATTTATGTAACATGCAAATAATCAATTTGTTAAACACGACAAAAGTTCATTACCCTGCAAATAATTACAACTGGCAAAAGCCAGCGACGGGCTTTTATGCCCAGGAGATGACTCATGATGAGCAATGTTAAGAAAAAAGATTTGCCGCTGATTAGCATCAGCCTGGTGGCCATTCTTTTCATCGCAGCCACATTAAGCCTTTTTCCGCAACAGTCGGCCGACGCGGCCAACGCAATATACAGTTTAGTTACCCGCACGCTGGGTTCCGCCGTACAGGTATTAGTTTTGCTGGCAATGGGGCTGGTAATTTATTTAGCCACCAGCAAATACGGCAATATTCGTCTTGGCGAAGGTAAACCGGAATACAGTACGCTCTCCTGGCTGTTTATGTTTATTTGCGCCGGATTAGGTTCCTCCACGCTTTATTGGGGCGTAGCGGAGTGGGCCTATTATTATCAAACGCCGGGTTTAAATATCGTGCCGCGTTCACAGCAGGCACTGGAATTTAGCGTTCCCTACTCCTTTTTCCATTGGGGCATCAGCGCCTGGGCAACTTATACGCTGGCCTCATTAATCATGGCTTACCACTTTCATGTGCGGAAAAATAAAGGGCTGAGTCTTTCCGGCATTATTGCTGCTATTACCGGCGTTCGCCCGCAAGGCCCATGGGGAAAACTGGTGGACTTAATGTTCCTGATCGCCACTGTCGGCGCACTGACCATTTCCCTTGTTGTCACCGCAGCAACCTTTACCCGTGGGCTTTCCGCGCTGACCGGTTTACCCGATAACTTCACCGTGCAGGCATTTGTGATCCTGCTTTCCGGCGGCATTTTTTGCCTAAGCTCGTGGATAGGTATCAACAACGGTTTACAACGTCTGAGCAAAATGGTCGGCTGGGGCGCGTTCCTGCTGCCATTGCTGGTTTTGATTGTCGGTCCAACCGAGTTTATTACCAACAGCATCATCAATGCCATCGGCCTGACCACACAAAACTTCTTACAGATGAGCTTATTTACCGATCCGCTTGGCGATGGTTCATTTACCCGCAACTGGACCGTTTTCTATTGGCTGTGGTGGATCTCTTACACCCCCGGCGTGGCAATGTTTGTCACCCGCGTATCACGTGGTCGTAAGATCAAAGAAGTTATCTGGGGGCTGATCCTCGGTAGCACCGTCGGCTGCTGGTTCTTCTTCGGCGTGATGGAAAGCTTCGCCATTCATCAGTTTATCAAAGGGATAATCAACGTTCCGCAGGTGCTGGAAACGTTGGGCGGTGAAACGGCTGTTCAACAAGTTCTGATGTCGTTGCCAGCCGGTAAATTGTTCCTTGCCGCTTATCTGGGCGTGATGATTATTTTCCTCGCCTCGCATATGGATGCGGTGGCCTACACCATGGCGGCGACCAGCACGCGAAATCTTCAGGAAGGTGATGATCCAGACCGTGGGCTGCGTCTTTTCTGGTGCGTGGTAATCACCCTGATCCCGCTTTCAATTCTGTTCACCGGCGCATCGCTGGAAACCATGAAAACTACCGTCGTACTTACAGCCCTTCCCTTTCTCGCCATTTTACTGGTGAAAGTGGGCGGATTTATTCGCTGGCTGAAACAGGATTACGCCGATATTCCGGCTCATCAAATTGAACATTATCTCCCGCAGACACCGGTTGAAGCCCCGGAAAAAACGCCAGTGCTCCCTGCGGGAACCATATTCAAAGGCGACAACTGAGCGCCATCATCCTAACGATAAAGGTATCCCTATGAGCAATCTGAGCCCTGACTTTGTACTACCCGGAAATTTTTGCGCTAACCCACAGGAAGCGTGGACCATTCCTGCCCGCTTTTATACTGATCAGAACGCCTTTGAACACGAAAAAGAGAACGTCTTCGCCAAAAGCTGGATTTGCGTCGCTCACAGTAGCGAACTGGCGAATGCCAATGATTACGTGACGCGTGAGATCATTGGCGAAAGCATCGTGCTGGTACGCGGCCGTGATAAGGTTTTGCGCGCATTCTATAACGTTTGCCCGCACCGTGGTCATCAATTATTGAGCGGTGAAGGGAAAGCGAAAAATGTGATTACCTGCCCATATCACGCCTGGGCATTCAAACTCGATGGCAACCTGGCTCATGCGCGTAACTGTGAAAACGTCGCCAATTTCGATAGTGACAAAGCGCAACTGGTTCCGGTGCGTCTGGAAGAATATGCCGGATTCGTCTTCATCAACATGGATCCCAACGCCACCAGCGTAGAAGATCAGTTACCAGGCCTGGCGGCAAAAGTGCTGGAAGCCTGCCCGGAAGTCCACGATCTGAAACTGGCGGCCCGCTTTACCACCCGCACGCCTGCCAACTGGAAGAACATTGTCGATAACTATCTTGAGTGCTACCACTGTGGTCCGGCGCATCCAGGTTTCTCAGACTCCGTTCAGGTTGATCGTTACTGGCACACCATGCACGGCAACTGGACGCTGCAATACGGTTTCGCCAAACCGTCCGAACAGTCGTTTAAATTTGAAGAAGGTACAGACGCTGCGTTCCACGGTTTCTGGCTGTGGCCGTGCACTATGCTGAACGTCACGCCAATCAAAGGGATGATGACGGTCATTTATGAATTCCCGGTGGATTCTGAAACTACCCTGCAAAACTACGATATCTACTTCACCAATGAAGAGCTAACCGATGAGCAAAAATCGCTGATTGAGTGGTATCGCGATGTGTTCCGTCCGGAAGATTTACGTCTGGTTGAAAGCGTACAGAAAGGGCTGAAATCGCGTGGCTATCGTGGGCAGGGGCGCATCATGGCCGACAGTAGCGGTAGCGGTATTTCCGAACACGGTATCGCCCATTTCCATAATCTGCTGGCGCAGGTGTTTAAGGACTAATGACATCGGCGGCGGTATTTTCCGCCGCCGGGCTGATTTTTGATGGAGTACAGCAATGTCAGACTATCAAATGTTTGAAGTACAGGTGAGCCAGATTGAACCGCTTACCGAACAGGTGAAACGCTTCACGCTGGTGTCAACCGATGGCAAACCGCTGCCTGCGTTCACCGGCGGAAGTCACGTCATTGTGCAGATGAGTGATGGTGATAACCAGTACAGCAATGCTTATTCACTACTAAGTTCGCCACTCGACACCTCTTGTTATCAGATTGCCGTTCGGCTGGAAGAGAACTCGCGCGGCGGTTCGCGCTTTTTGCATCAGCAGGTAAAAGCGGGCGATCGATTGACCATCTCGACACCCAATAACCTGTTTGCTCTGGTTCCCACGGCTCGAAAGCATCTGTTTATCGCAGGCGGCATTGGTATCACCCCTTTCCTGTCGCATCTGGCAGAGTTGCAACACACGGACGTCGACTGGCAGTTACATTATTGTTCGCGGAGTCCAGTAAGTTGCGCATTTCGTGATGAATTAAACCAACATCCGCAGACTGATAAGATTCATTTTCATCACTCATCGATCGGAACGCGACTCGAATTAGTGCGATTATTGGCGGATGTCGCCCCTGGCACACACATTTATACCTGTGGCCCCGAAGCTCTGAATGACGCGGTGAGAAGTGAAGCAGCGCGTCTGGGCATCTCCGCCGATACGCTGCACTTTGAGCAGTTTGCTATTGAAGACAAAACCGGCGATGCCTTTACCCTGGTACTCGCCCGTTCCGGGAAAGAGTTTGTAGTACCAGAAGAGATGACCATTTTGCAGGTCATTGAAAATAACAAAGCGGCAAAAGTGGAATGTTTATGTCGTGAAGGGGTATGCGGAACCTGTGAAACAGCAATTCTTGAAGGTGAAGCCGATCATCGGGACCAGTATTTTAGCGATGAAGAGCGCGCCAGCCAGCAGAGTATGTTGATCTGTTGTTCGCGCGCGAAGGGTAAACGACTGGTGTTGGATCTGTAGTTTATCCGAAGCCGGATGCGGCGCTGGTTGCGCCTTGTCCGGCTTACGAACGTTTTACTGCGGATATTCCTGCAATAAATTGTGTAATGCTTCCGCCATCAACTCACCACGCCAGCCGGAAATCAGCTCAGGCAAATTGTTCTGCGGTTTTAATTTCCAGTGCCAGTTCAGCAGTTGGTTGATTTGCCGACGCGATGCCAGCAATTCGGCGCTGATCTTGTGCGTTTCGCTCACGTCAGTAATCAGCGACTTAATCGCTTTAAACGCTTTACGATAACCCGGCATGTCCATCAGGTTAAGCATCGGCTGCGGTAAGGCCTCTTCCGGCAATGTCTGCGCTTTTTCCACCAGCGCCAGCAGCGTTTTACCGTGAAAGCGGATTTCGCTACCGGATAAGCCCAGGCTGTCCAGTTCGCCCAGACTCCCTGGCATATAACGCGCTACCGACCACAAGTGTTCTTCACGCACGACAAAGTTCACCGCCAGATCGCGCTCCCGCGCCTTGCGCAATCGCCAGTCGGCTAACAGTTGCAAACAAGCCAACTGGCGCGTCCGTAATTGCCAGGCATTGGTGATATCACGCCAGGCATCTTCCGGCGCAACGACTTCCTGACGACGTGTTTGCATCAGGCGACATTCATCCAGCGCCGCAGGTAGCCAGCCAGAGGCTTCGGTTTCAACCATCAGCTTTGCGGTGATCGGTAACAGATACCAGACATCCGCCGCCGCGTATTCGCACTGACGTTCGGTTAACGGTCTGGCGAGCCAGTCGGTGCGCGATTCGCTCTTGTCCAGCGTAACACCGGAATACTCTTCCACCATGGAGGCAAAACCCCATGACATCGGGCGTCCGCAGAATGCGGCGAGGATTTGCGTGTCAATCAGGGGTTGAGGTAATTCGCCAAAGACATTGAGGAATACTTCCAGATCTTCACTGCCCGCATGGAGAAATTTGGTGATGGAAGGATCGCGCAAGATTGCCTTTAGCGGTGACCAGTCGCTGATCCCAAGAGGATCGATTAGCGCCAGATGCTCGCCATCAAAAAGTTGAATCAACCCCAGTTGCGGGTAATAGGTGCGCGTACGTACAAATTCAGTATCCAGGGCTATCGCCGGAAAGGCACGGACGGCTTCACACAAAGAAGCCAGCGCATCGTCCGTGGTAATCATTTGGTAATTCAAATTGTATTCTCTTTAGTGGGCGTCAAAAAAAACGCCGGATTAACCGGCGTCTGACGACTGACTTAACGCTCAGGCTTTATTGTCCACTTTGCCGCGCGCTTCGTCACGTAATTCTCGTCGCAAAATTTTCCCGACGTTAGATTTCGGTAACTCATCACGAAATTCCACCAGCTTCGGTACTTTGTAGCCCGTAAGCTGACGGCGGCAAAAGGTCACCAGTGACTCTTCAGTGAGCGACGCGTCTTTTTTCACCACAAAGATTTTCACCGCTTCACCACTGGAGCCAGAAGGTACGCCAACAGCCGCCACTTCCTGTACGCCAGGGTGCTGCATGACGACATCTTCAATCTCGTTGGGATAGACGTTAAAACCGGAAACCAGAATCATGTCTTTTTTACGATCGACAATGCGCAGGAATCCTTCTTCATCCATTACCGCAATATCGCCAGTGTGTAACCAACCGTTTTTGATGATTTCATCGGTGGCATCCGGACGCTGCCAGTAGCCCAACATCACCTGAGGACCTCTGACACAAAGTTCGCCCGGTTGCCCCGGTGGTACTTCGTTATCGTCATCATCCACCAGTTTGGCCTCCGTCGAGGGCACCGGTAATCCAATGCTACCGCTGTGATAATCAATATCATACGGGTTAACGCTCACCAGTGGCGCACACTCGGTTAAGCCATAACCTTCCAGCAGATATTGTCCGGTCAGTTTTACCCAGCGTTCTGCCACCACTTGCTGAACGGGCATCCCACCGCCTGCGGAAAGGTGCAGACTGGAGAAATCCAGCTGCTGGAACTCTTTATTGTTCAGCAACGCATTGAACAAGGTGTTTACGCCGGTGATAGCGGTAAACGGATATTTCGCCAGCTCTTTCACCAGCCCCGGAATATCACGTGGGTTAGTGATAAGCAGGTTCTGCCCGCCGAGTTCGATAAACAGCAGGCAGTTAATGGTCAGTGCAAAAATGTGATAGAGCGGCAGTGCCGTTACTACCAGTTCTTTACCTGGATGCAGCAACGGCCCATAGGTGGCGTTGACCTGTTCCAGGTTCGCCAGCATATTGCGGTGAGTCAGCATCGCGCCTTTCGCCACACCTGTGGTGCCGCCGGTGTATTGCAGGAAAGCTAAATCTTCCGGCACCAGTTCGGGTTTGACGTACTGCATCCGGTAGCCGTTGTGCAGGGCGCTACGAAATGAAATGGCATCTGGCAGATGGTATTTCGGCACCAGACGCTTGATGTATTTAACAACGAAATTGACTACCGTGCCTTTTGCCGTAGATAGCTGATCGCCCATACGGGTCAGAATAACGTGCTGGACGGCGGTTTTATCGACCACTTTTTCCAGGGTATGGGCAAAGTTAGACACAATGACAATCGCCGATGCGCCGCTATCGTTAAGCTGATGCTCAAGTTCGCGTGGGGTATACAACGGGTTAACGTTTACGACGATCATCCCGGCACGCAAAATACCAAACAGCGCCACCGGATATTGCAATAAGTTAGGCATCATCAGCGCAACGCGATCGCCCTTCTTCAGCCCCAGCCCTTGTTGCAAATAAGCGGCAAACGCGCGACTGCGTTCTTCCAGTTTGCGGAAGGTCATCACCTCCCCCATATTCACAAACGCTGGCTTGTCGGCGTAGCGCGCGACCGACTGCTCAAACATATCCACCAGAGATTGATAACGGTAAGGGTTGATCTCCGTCGGAACATCGGCGGGATAACGGTTAAGCCAAACCTTCTTCAATTCTTCACCTCTAAAATGCGTGTTCGTCGTCATCGCAACCCCAAGTGATATACATGCCGTTAACATAATATTAACTCATCATACCAGCTTGATAATTACCCAACGAAAAGGTTGCGAGGCGCGTCACTATTTATTTTTATCGTTACTGTAAGAATGCAGAAACAGCGGACCAGCCGCTGTTTCTTTTTCTTTAAAAACAAGCAATTATTCAGTTACAACTGTTTGTACTCTCGCGGGGCCAGGATTATACCAGCCCCATCCGCCGTAGCCATAGGGCCAGCCACGACCGCCATAAAACCACGGATCAATCGGCTGAGGCGGCATAATCACCTGCTGGGTTAAATGCCAACGTTTATAACCCGTTACCTGCATCACCATAAATTTATAGGGCGTGTTGCCGATTTTTCCGTCAACCGTACCGGTGATTGGCCCAACAACTGTGACCAGTTGTCCACGGAAATCCACCGGGTCCAGAAAACCGTTCACATCTGCATAAATGCGACCGCGAGAAGGTTCTCCCAGCGTCGGCCTGGCTCCGCTGTCCAGCGGTACGGTAGCAATTTCCAGGCGGGTTTTCCCTTGCTGGTTTTGTACCGCGACCACTTTGCCACCAAAACGCGCCTCCTGACCAACGTACAGCTGCGGCGCACTCATCACCCGAACTAAATCTTGTTGCGGCGTGGGACTGCTGCCTTTAATGGCGTCCGGCACAGTGACACAACCGCTCAGCATTAGCGCAAACGTACCTGCCAGTATGCCTTTGATAACATTCTTTTGAACCGCCATGATGCGACTCCTTTTTTTCTCAGGGCATACTCTTAAGATTCATTCTTTGCCCGGAAGTTTCTTCCAGGCGACGTTGTTACGTAAATAAACCGGCTCGGCATGTTCCACCGCTACCGTTTTACCCTCGGTAAACATCTGGCAGGCAATCGGCAGCATATCTTCTGCGGCGGGCAGTAACACTTCGCCATCGCGCAAAACCAGCCCGCTATCTTTACCGAGATCCGGCCAGGCTTGCCAGCCCGTTCCCACCGTCACCCATTCTCCGGAAAGCTGCTGCATCCGCTCATGAACGAGTTCTGGTTTGAGTACGGCTTCGGTTTCTTCACCGTGCCAGACACCGTTTTCATCACGCTGATATTCGGCCCAGTAAACTTCGCCCATTCGCGCGTCAATGGCTGCCAGCACGCGGGTTGCGCCGTTTTTGCGCCACGCCCCTTGCGCCATCGTCATTAGCGTGGAGACGCCAATCATCGGCAGCTCCGCGCCAAGCGCCAGCCCTTGCGCAATGCCAATACCGATGCGCACGCCGGTAAAGCTACCAGGGCCACGTCCGTAAGCCAGAGCGTTTATGTCAGTCAGGGAAGTTCCGCTGGTGGTCAGGATATCCTGCACCATCGGTAAGATTCGTTGAGTATGTTCACGAGGGCAAAGCTCAAAATGAGCGTTGACAGTACCGTCGTTCCACAGGGCGACAGAGCAGGCCTCTGTCGCGGTATCGATAGCCAGAATTCGCATGGGTCTTCGTGCTTAGATCAATAAAAAGGCGCGCATCATACCATACTCAATAACAAATTACCTGGAGGATGGTATCGCAAGGAAACGAACCGCACGGGCAATGTCACGGGTACGCGGTGCGGGCGGGAGGCTGGCGAGGAACGTCGCACCGTAAGGGCGCATCACCAGCCGATTGTCACAAATCACCAGCACACCGCGATCGTCGGCGTCGCGAATCAGTCGCCCTACGCCCTGTTTAAGAGTAATCACCGCATCCGGTAGCTGCACTTCATCGAACGGGTCTCCGCCACGCAAACGGCAATCTTCCATGCGCGCTTTTAACAGCGGGTCATCTGGCGAGGTAAACGGCAACTTGTCGATAATCACCAGCGACAGCGTATCGCCGCGCACGTCCACCCCTTCCCAGAAACTGCTGGTCGCCACAAGAAGCGCGTTACCGGCGCTGACAAATTGCTGCAACAGTTGTCCTTTGCTGGTTTCCCCCTGCAACAAAACGGGAAGCGTCATGGTAGCGCGGAACTGCTCGGCCAGATCGCGCATCATGGCGTGCGAGGTACAAAGCATAAAACAACGACCGTTATTGGCTTCGATGATCGGTCGCAGCATTGCCGCCAGTTGCCGTGCACAACCTGGTTGATTGGTTTGCGGCAGGTTGCGCGGTACACAGAGTAACGCCTGGCGGCTGTAATCAAACGGGCTGGGTAACAGCAACGACTCTGCCTGTTCAATGCCAAGCCGCGAGGTAAAATGATGCAGATCGTCATTCACCGACAGCGTTGCTGAGGTAAAGATCCAGCTACCTGGTTTTTGCGCCATTAACTCTTTGAATTTATCCGCCACGCTGAGCGGCGTGAGTGCCAGAGTAAAATGGCGCGAAGTGCATTCGTACCAGTAGCTGTAGCCCGGCTGATTGATCTCTTTTAGCCGTTTCAGCCGCGTGCGATACAACGTGGCGCGCTCAAATGCCGCATCCAGCAAGGCGGAACGCCCCAGCGACAATTTCGCCACGTCGTAACAGAGTTCAAGGGTATCATCGAGCAGTAAAAACGCCCGTTGAATTTGCGGATTGGCCAACAGTTCGCGCAGGTTTCCGCGATAACCTGGCTCACCGAGTTGCAGACGAAAATCCTGCGCACTCTGGGCAAGACGGTCAGCGCACTTTTGTAACTGCTGAGTGTCTTTTAATTCGGTGCGATAGGCGATGGTGATGTCTTTTGCCAGATCGAGCAATTGTCGACTGGAGAGTGATTGCCCAAAATACTGGCTGGCAATGTCCGGCAACTGGTGGGCTTCGTCGAAGATCATGACGTCTGCTTCCGGGATCAGTTCGCCAAAACCACTCTCTTTCACCACCATATCCGCCAGAAAAAGATGATGGTTTACCACCACCACATCGGCATCCATCGCTTTTTTGCGTGCTTTGACCACAAAGCAATCTTTATACATCGGGCAGTCACTGCCGAGGCAGTTGTCGTTGGTGCTGGTGACCAACGGCCATGCCTGCGAATCTTCCGCGACACTGACGCAGGTGCTGATATCGCCATCGACTGTTTGATTGGACCAGGAGCGCAGCAGGATCACATCGCTTAAAATTTGTACCGGCAGATCGCCCCCCGCCAGCGCCTGCTGTTCGAGACGCTCGAGGCAGAGGTAGTTTGAGCGCCCTTTCAGCAGCGCCACGTTGCCCGTATATTTCAATGCCTTTGAGACTGTTGGCAAATCGCGGCTGTAGAGCTGATCCTGCAATGCTTTTGAGCCGGTCGAGATAATGACTTTCTTTTTCGCCCGCAGCGCAGGGGCAAGGTAAGCGTAGGTTTTGCCCGTACCGGTTCCCGCTTCCACCACCAGCGGCTGGCTTTTTTCTATCGCCCCAGCGACGGCTACCGCCATCTGTCGCTGTGGTTCACGCGGCTTAAAGCCAGGTATCGCTTTCGCCAGTTGACCGTCTGGTGCAAAATCGTCCGTCACACTACCCCCTGTTGATTTGAACAGGGATTATGTCAGGCCAGGTTGCTTTTCGCCAGCTGAAGTGGTGACGGCGACCTTACATTGTGGCAGTCTTTGCTGCACAAAAATGGAATGATGATGAGGACAAAATGATGACTATCGTTCGTATTGACGCCGAAGCCCGCTGGTCTGATGTGGTGATCCACAACAACACGCTCTACTACACCGGTGTACCGGAAAACCTTGATGCCGATGCGTTTGAGCAAACCGCCAACACGCTGGCGCAGATTGACGCCGTGCTGGAAAAACAGGGCAGCAATAAATCGAGCATTCTGGATGCCACCATTTTCCTGGCCGATAAAAACGACTTCGCTGCAATGAATAAAGCGTGGGATGCCTGGGTTGTCGCGGGTCATGCGCCGGTGCGCTGCACGGTGCAAGCGGGATTGATGAACCCGAAGTATAAAGTTGAAATTAAAATTATTGCGGCGGTTTAATTCCGGAAGATAATTATATCAAGGCAAAAATCACACGATAATTTATCGAAAAACTGGTCGATCGTGAACAAATCGGCCAGTGCTTAAGGTCTTACTTTAAATGGGTAGTACCCTGGCTGATAATTTATTTTTATGATTCCTGCTGTATTTATACATAAATGATATTAATCGCAAAAATCAAACCATTATGTTAATCACTCGATTAACTTACGCTGCTTTTCTTTCTTGCCCTTCCTTGCCTGAACAACTTGGCTGCGGTACTACGATTTGCTGTTAATTTTCGGCACATCACTAGATAACCCGCCATGACCTGCTACCTTTAAAATACCTGAATGTCAACAGGTTAACTAATGAGATATCGTTATAATCCTTTTGATATTAGGCGCAATTTAATGTCATATATAGCCTTATCGATCACGTGGTTAATTTAAGGACAAGAATATGCCTGCTGTAATAGATAAAGCCCTGGATTTTATTGGTGCCATGGATATATCAACACCAACCCCCAGCTCTATGAATGAAAGTACGGCGAAGGGAATATTTAAATATTTGAAAGAACTGGGAGTACCCGCGAGTACCGCCGATATTACTGCGCGAGCCGAACAGGAAGGCTGGAATCCTGGATTCACGGAAAAAATGGTGGGATGGGCAAAAAAAATGGAATCTGGCGAACGCGTGGTGATTAAAAATCCAGAATACTTCTCGTCCTATATGCAGGAAGAGCTTAAAGCACTGGTATAAGTTAAATCTCTACCAGCCCAAATGAGCCAGGACGCTTTTTTATCACATAAAAGCGTCCTTTTTTTCTAACCATCAAAAACACTACTTAATTCATTCAACCAGTACAGCCCCTCAATTTTCTGGTTCAAACGCTACGGGCCAAAGGGTTCGCTTGTCATAATGCGCCCTGTTGAAACTAACATTGTATTACTCGTCTTCATCCTCAAAACGCGCCACAATCCGCTCGCCGGAATGGTTGGCGCGTAACTCTTCAGCTACCAGTGCGATTGCCTGACCGCTGCTCATCCCCTGTGCCATCAGTTCCTGAATACGCTCAACGGCTTTTTGCTGCTGTTCATGGGTGAGTGAAGGTAAACCTGCAAACATTGTTAACTCCTGCTAAATTGTTGGCGCTAATTATTTCATGCTACCCGGCACATAGCCAGTAGAGTCAGGACTGATGAAGACGTTATCTCCCGCTGTGATTACTTTACCCTGGCGTCAGGACGCCGCTGAATTTTATTTTTCCCGCTTAAGCCACCTGCCATGGGCGATGCTTTTGCACTCTGGCTATGCCGAGCATCCGTATAGCCGCTTTGATATTGTGGTGGCAGACCCGATTTGCACCTTAACAACTTACGGCAGTGAAACTGTTTTGTGTAAAGGCGAAACCCGCACAACAACCGCTGACGATCCGTTAACAGTACTCCAGCAGGCGCTGGAGCGTGCAAACATTCACCCGTCGCATAACGATGATTTGCCATTTCAGGGTGGCGCGCTGGGTTTATTTGGTTACGATCTGGGTCGCCGTTTTGAGTCACTGCCAGAAGTGGCGCAGAGAGATATCGACCTGCCTGATATGGCGGTAGGTATTTACGACTGGGTACTGATTGTCGACCACCAGCGCCAGACTGTTTCTTTGCTGAGTCATGATGATGTCAATGCCCGTCTGGCCTGGCTGGAAAACCAGCAAATCACACCGCAGGGTGATTTTGCGCTAACCTCAGCCTGGCAATCTAATATGAGCCGCGAACAGTATGGCGAAAAATTTCGTCAGGTGCAGGAATATTTGCACAGTGGCGACTGTTACCAGGTAAATCTCGCCCAGCGTTTTCAGGCTACCTATTGCGGTGATGAATGGCAGGCATTCGTTCAGCTTAATCAGGCCAATCACGCACCGTTTAGTGCATTCCTGCGTCTGGAACAAGGCACAATTTTAAGCCTCTCGCCAGAGCGTTTTATTCTTTGTGATGACGGTGAGATCCAGACCCGTCCAATTAAAGGCACACTGCCACGTCTGCCCGCTCCTCTGGAAGATAGCAAACAGGCAGAAAAACTGGCGAACTCGCCAAAAGATCGCGCTGAAAACCTGATGATTGTTGATTTAATGCGTAATGATATTGGTCGCGTTGCGGTGCCTGGTTCAGTAAAAGTGCCGGAACTGTTTGTGGTGGAACCTTTTCCCGCTGTGCACCACCTGGTGAGCACCATTACAGCTCAACTACCCGAACAACTTCATGCCAGCGACCTGCTGCGCGCGGCTTTTCCTGGTGGCTCAATCACCGGGGCACCGAAAGTTCGGGCAATGGAAATTATCGATGAACTGGAACCGCAGCGACGCAACGCCTGGTGCGGAAGCATTGGCTATTTGAGCTTCTGTGGCAATATGGATACCAGCATCACTATCCGCACGCTGACTGCCATTAACGGTCAAATTTACTGTTCTGCGGGCGGCGGTATTGTCGCCGATAGTCAGGAAGAAGCGGAATATCAGGAAACTTTTGATAAAGTTAATAGGATATTACGCCAACTGGAGAAGTAAGACGTGGACTACCGTAGCCTGACGCTTGATGATTTTTTATCGCGCTTTCAACTTTTACGCCCGCAAATAAACCGGGAAACCTTAAATCATCGTCAGGCTGCCGTGTTAATCCCTATCGTTCGCCGATCGCAGCCGGGGTTATTGCTCACTC
The DNA here is from genome assembly GCF_031323975.1 of Escherichia ruysiae. Classification (NCBI taxonomy): domain Bacteria; kingdom Pseudomonadati; phylum Pseudomonadota; class Gammaproteobacteria; order Enterobacterales; family Enterobacteriaceae; genus Escherichia; species Escherichia ruysiae. The sequence continues at coordinate 101,620 of NZ_JAVIWS010000001.1, read as the reverse complement.
AACGTTCTATTCATCTGCGCAAACACGCCGGACAGGTGGCGTTTCCTGGTGGTGCAGTAGATGACACTGATTCGTCAGTTATTGCCGCTGCGTTGCGCGAAGCCGAAGAAGAGGTTGCTATCCCCCCTTCCGCCGTCGAAGTTATCGGCGTGCTGCCGCCCGTCGATAGCGTAACGGGCTACCAGGTAACGCCAGTGGTTGGCATTATCCCGCCTGATTTACCTTATCGTGCCAGTGAAGATGAAGTTTCCGCAGTGTTTGAAATGCCGCTCGCCCAGGCATTACATCTGGGTCGTTATCACCCGTTAGATATCTACCGCCGTGGTGATTCACATCGGGTATGGCTTTCCTGGTACGAACAGTATTTTGTATGGGGAATGACCGCAGGCATAATTCGTGAGCTGGCGCTGCAAATTGGTGTGAAATCCTGACTATACTTATCTTTACATCTACAAAACACTACTTGAGACAATCATCGCAATATTAGTTAAATCGCGGTTTTTGATTAGTTTAATTCATGTGAATAGTTAAGCCTGTCGCCGCGTTCCCTCTTACACTATGCGTTGTTATTAGTTCGTTACTGGATGTCCAGTCACCTTGTCAGGAGTATTATCGTGATTAGTCTATTCGACATGTTTAAGGTGGGGATTGGTCCCTCATCTTCCCATACCGTAGGGCCTATGAAGGCAGGTAAACAGTTCGTCGATGATCTGGTCGAAAAAGGCTTACTGGATAGCGTTACCCGCGTTGCCGTGGACGTTTATGGTTCACTGTCGCTGACGGGTAAAGGCCACCATACCGATATCGCCATTATTATGGGTCTTGCAGGTAACGAACCTGCCACCGTGGATATCGACAGTATTCCCGGTTTTATTCGCGACGTAGAAGAGCGCGAACGCCTGCTGCTGGCGCAGGGACGGCATGAAGTGGATTTTCCGCGTGACAACGGTATGCGTTTTCATAACGGCAACCTGCCGTTGCATGAAAACGGTATGCAAATCCATGCTTATAACGGTGATGAAGTCGTCTACAGCAAAACTTATTATTCCATCGGCGGCGGCTTTATCGTCGATGAAGAACATTTTGGTCAGGATGCCGCAAACGACGTGAGCGTGCCGTATCCGTTCAAATCCGCCACAGAGCTGCTGGCGTACTGTAATGAAACTGGCTATTCCCTTTCCGGTCTGGCAATGCAAAACGAACTGGCGCTGCACAGCAAAAAAGAGATCGATGAATATTTTGCTCATGTCTGGCAAACCATGCAGGCATGTATCGATCGCGGAATGAATACCGAAGGCGTATTGCCTGGCCCGCTGCGTGTTCCACGCCGTGCGTCTGCCCTGCGCCGGATGCTGGTTTCCAGCGATAAACTGTCTAACGATCCGATGAATGTCATCGACTGGGTAAATATGTTTGCGCTGGCGGTAAACGAAGAAAACGCCGCCGGTGGTCGCGTGGTAACTGCACCAACCAACGGAGCCTGCGGCATCGTTCCGGCAGTGCTGGCTTACTATGACCACTTTATTGAATCGGTCAGCCCGGACATCTATACCCGTTACTTTATGGCGGCCGGGGCAATTGGCGCATTATATAAAATGAATGCCTCTATTTCCGGTGCTGAAGTGGGTTGTCAGGGCGAAGTGGGTGTTGCCTGTTCAATGGCTGCTGCGGGTCTTGCAGAACTGTTGGGCGGTAGCCCGGAACAGGTTTGTGTGGCGGCGGAAATTGGCATGGAACACAACCTTGGTCTGACTTGTGACCCGGTTGCAGGTCAGGTTCAGGTGCCGTGCATTGAACGTAACGCCATTGCCTCTGTGAAAGCGATCAATGCCGCACGCATGGCCTTACGCCGCACCAGTGCACCGCGCGTCTCGCTGGATAAGGTCATCGAGACAATGTACGAAACAGGTAAGGACATGAACGCCAAATACCGTGAAACCTCTCGCGGCGGTCTGGCAATTAAAGTCCAGTGTGACTAATACTTTTCTTTCGCCCATCTGCAACGGATGGGCGAATTTCTCTCGCTTTCTCGTCTGCTGTAAATTTCCCCACTACACTTCCACTGTTGCGTCAGGCGTTTGTTGCCATGCGCTTACAGGGCGGCCCGCATGCAAAAAGCACAACGGATCATTAAAACCTATCGCCGTAATCGAATGATTGTTTGTACAATTTGCGCACTTTTTACGCTTGTAGCGACACTAAGCGTGCGGTTTATTTCACAGCGTAACTTAAATCAACAGCGGGTGATCCTCTTCGCCAATCACGCTGTTGAAGAGCTGGATAAAGTCTTGCAGCCCCTTCAGGAAGGACGCGAGCTTTTACTTCCGTTGATTGGCCTCCCCTGCTCAGTCGCTCATTTGCCTCTACGCAAGCAGGCCGCAAAACTGCAAACCGTGCGTTCTATTGGTCTGGTTCAAAACGGTACGCTCTATTGCTCCAGTATTTTTGGCTATCGAAATGTCCCTGTTTATGATATTCAAACCGATTTGCCTGCCCCACGGCCTCTTCTGCGTCTTTCCACCGATCGCGTGTTGATTAAAGGTAGTCCAGTGCTGATCCAGTGGTATCCCTTGTCATCACATAGCGGTGATGGCGTTCTGGAGATGATCAACATTGGGTTATTGACGACGATGTTACTGGAGCCGCAGTTGCCGCAAATTAGAAACGCCAGCCTGACGGTGGCCGATCGCCATTTACTCTATGATGACGGTCTGGTTGATTCTTTACCTCCGCTTAATGGCAATGAACGTTACCAGGTTTCATCGCAAAATTTTCCTTTTACCATTAGCGTCAGCGGACCTGGTGCGACGCAACTGGCGTTGCATCATCTTCCCAGTCAGCTCCCGCTGGCTGTACTGTTGAGTTTACTGGTGGGTTATGTTGCATGGCTTGCAACCGCACACAGAATGAGTTTTTCGCGCGAAATTAATCTTGGCCTTGCGCAACATGAGTTCGAGCTATTCTGTCAACCTTTACTAAACGCACGTAGTCAGCAATGTATTGGCGTAGAGATATTGCTGCGCTGGAATAACCCACGTCAGGGTTGGATCTCGCCGGATGTGTTTATCCCTATTGCGGAAGAACATCACCTGATAGTGCCGCTTACCCGTTATGTGATGATGGAAACCATCCGTCAAATCCACGTTTTTCCAATAAGCAACCAGTTTCACATTGGGATTAACGTCGCCCCCAGCCATTTTCGCCGTGGCGTGCTGTTGAAAGATCTTAATCAGTACTGGTTCAGTGCTCACCCGATTCAGCAACTCATCCTTGAAATAACCGAGCGCGATGCCTTACTGGATGTTGATTATCGGATTGCCCGCGAACTGCATCGTAAAAACGTCAAACTGGCGATTGATGATTTCGGCACCGGCAACAGTTCGTTTTCCTGGCTGGAAACGTTACGCCCTGACGTCCTGAAAATTGATAAGTCATTCACCGCTGCAATTGGTTCAGACGCGGTTAACTCGACGATAACCGATATCATCATTGCGTTGGGGCAAAGACTGAATATTGAACTGGTGGCGGAGGGCGTAGAAACGCAAGAACAGGCAAAATATTTACGCCGTCATGGGGTGCATATTTTACAAGGATATTTGTACGCGCAACCAATGCCGCTGCGTGATTTCCCAAAATGGCTGGCGGGCAGCCAACCGCCGCCCGCCCGGCATAATGGGCATATCACGCCCGTTATGCCATTTCGTTAATGATTATTCGTCTTCGTCGTGAGCCAGTTGCTCTTTAACAATACGAACCAGGTCAACACGATAATCGTTAGCTTCAACAATGGTAATATGCAACGGCCCTACGTTAATCACATCGCCCGCACGCGGGATGTGACCATTTGCAGAAATCACCAGACCTGCGACCGTCGCGATATCATCGTCATCAGCAAGGTGCTCAACATCAAGCGCCTGCTGTAAGGCGTGGAGGTCTGTACCACCTTTTACCAGCCAGCCGTCGCCGTCGGTAATGATTTCCGGCGTTTCATCAGCATCCGGGAACTCACCTGCAATGGCTTCCAGCACATCCAGAGGCGTAACCAGACCTTGCACCACACCAAACTCGTTGGTCACGATCACAAAACTACCGCGAGCACGACGCAGCACGCCCAGCAGATTGATCGGATCGAGGGTTTCCGGAACGATAATCGCCGGAGACGCCGAAGCAATCGCCGCTACATCAACGCCCTCTTCCAGTGCCACCAGCAGTTCTTTCGCACGCACGATACCGATGATTTCATCCAGCTCTCCGCGACATACCGGGAACAGGCTATGTGGCGAAGAAAGCAACTGCTCACGGATTTCATCGACACTAAGGTTAGCGTCAACCCAGCTGATTTCGCCGCGCGGCGTCATAATCCCGCGCAGAGAGCGCGACGCCAGAGTCAGTACACCGTTAATCATGTATCGCTCTTCTTCGGCAAACGCACCTTCCGGCACCGGGATCGGCATCGGGTTATCCGCATCATGCTGCACATTCGCCTGACGTTTACCGCCCATCAAACGCAGGATGGCATCAGCAGTACGTGCACGCAGCGGTAAAGTCGACTGGTGACGAATAAAGTTACGGCGCGCAATTTGGTTAAATACTTCGATAATGATCGAGAAGCCAATCGCGGCATACAGGTAACCTTTCGGAATGTGGAAACCAAAGCCTTCTGCTACCAGACTCAGACCAATCATTAACAGGAAGCTCAGACAGAGCACCACTACCGTTGGATGCTGGTTAACGAATCGCGTCAGCGGTTTCGATGCCAGCAACATGACTGCCATCGCAATCACCACCGCTGCCATCATAACCGGCAGATGGTTGACCATCCCTACTGCAGTAATCACCGCATCCAGCGAGAAGACGGCATCAAGGATGACAATCTGTGTTACGACCACCCAGAAACTGGCATAGCCTTTGCCATGACCAGAATCATGATCGCGGTTTTCCAGCCGTTCATGTAGCTCCGTTGTCGCTTTAAACAACAAGAATATCCCCCCGAGCAACATAATCAGATCGCGGCCGGAGAAGGAAAAATCCATCACGGTAAATAGCGGTTTGGTCAGGGTGACCATCCATGAAATCAGCGATAACAGTCCCAGACGCATGATCAGCGCCAGCGACAGCCCCAACAAACGTGCTTTATCACGTTGTTTTGGCGGCAGTTTATCGGCAAGAATGGCGATAAAAACCAGGTTATCGATACCCAGCACGATTTCAAGAACGACAAGCGTGAGTAGCCCCGCCCAAATCGAGGGGTCCATTAAGAATTCCATGACAAGCTCCTGCTTAAGGAATAGCTATTCGGCGCCAGAAATAATGCAGGCGTAACGACAAAATGCAAACAAAAGGTGCGGCAAAAAATGCCAGAAAGGCAGGCGCTGAAAGGCCTGATGCTGAAATGACGTCGGTGACGATCCATACTGCGGGCTGCTGCCCCATACTCCTTGATTGTTAAACGGGAGTTAAACATATCAGAGAGAACTCTGATTTGGCAAAGATTTACCTTCCTTTGCAAACGAATGTAACGAGGGTATTTTACCTTTCGGAATTTTGCTAATCCAAAGTTAAATTACGGATCCTCATCACATAAAATATTTTTTTCGCTATCTAAAATAAATCGCGAAACGCAGGGGGTTTTTGGTTGTAACCCTTATCTGAATCGATTCGATTGTGGACGACGATTCAAAAAATACATCTGGCACGTTGAGGTGTTAACAATAATAAAGGAGGTAGCAAGTGACCATTGCTATTGTTATAGGCACACATGGTTGGGCTGCAGAGCAGTTGCTTAAAACGGCAGAGATGCTGTTAGGCGAGCAGGAAAACGTCGGCTGGATCGATTTCGTTCCAGGTGAAAATGCCGAAACGCTGATTGAAAAGTACAACGCTCAGTTGGCAAAACTCGACACCACTAAAGGCGTGCTGTTTCTCGTTGATACATGGGGCGGCAGCCCGTTCAATGCTGCCAGCCGTATTGTCGTCGACAAAGAGCATTATGAAGTGATCGCAGGCGTTAACATTCCAATGCTGGTGGAAACGTTAATGGCTCGTGATGATGACCCTGGCTTTGATGAACTGGTGGCGCTGGCAGTAGAAACAGGCCGTGAAGGCGTGAAAGCACTGAAAGCCAAACCGGTTGAAAAAGCAGCGCCAGCACCCGCCGCCGCCGCACCAAAAGCGGCTCCAACTCCGGCAAAACCAATGGGACCAAATGACTACATGGTTATTGGCCTTGCGCGTATCGACGATCGTCTGATTCACGGTCAGGTCGCTACCCGCTGGACCAAAGAAACCAATGTCTCCCGTATTATCGTTGTTAGTGATGAAGTGGCTGCGGATACCGTTCGTAAGACACTGCTCACCCAGGTTGCACCTCCGGGCGTAACAGCACACGTGGTTGATGTTGCCAAGATGATCCGTGTCTACAACAACCCGAAATATGCTGGCGAACGTGTAATGCTGTTATTCACCAACCCGACAGATGTTGAGCGCCTCGTTGAAGGCGGCGTGAAAATTACCTCTGTTAACGTTGGCGGTATGGCATTCCGTCAGGGTAAAACCCAGGTGAATAACGCGGTTTCGGTTGATGAAAAAGATATCGAAGCGTTCAAAAAACTGAATGCGCGTGGTATCGAACTGGAAGTCCGTAAGGTTTCCACCGATCCGAAACTGAAAATGATGGATCTGATCAGCAAAATCGATAAGTAACGTATTGTGTTGATTATCACTCAGTTTTCACACTTAAGTCTTACGTAAACAGGAGAAGTACAATGGAGATTACCACTCTTCAAATTGTGCTGGTATTTATCGTAGCCTGTATCGCAGGTATGGGATCAATCCTCGATGAATTTCAGTTTCACCGTCCGCTAATCGCCTGTACCCTGGTGGGTATCGTTCTTGGCGATATGAAAACCGGTATTATTATCGGTGGGACTCTGGAAATGATCGCACTTGGCTGGATGAACATCGGTGCCGCAGTTGCGCCTGATGCCGCTCTGGCTTCCATCATTTCTACCATTCTGGTTATCGCTGGTCATCAGAGCATCGGTGCCGGTATCGCGCTGGCAATCCCGCTGGCCGCTGCGGGTCAGGTGCTGACCATCATCGTTCGTACCATCACCGTTGCTTTCCAGCACGCTGCGGATAAGGCGGCTGATAATGGCAACCTGACGGCAATTTCCTGGATCCACGTTTCTTCTCTGTTCCTGCAAGCGATGCGTGTGGCTATCCCGGCCGTGATTGTTGCGCTGTCTGTAGGCACCAGTGAAGTTCAGAACATGCTGAACGCCATTCCGGAAGTGGTGACTAATGGTCTGAATATCGCCGGTGGCATGATCGTGGTGGTTGGTTATGCGATGGTTATCAACATGATGCGTGCTGGATACCTGATGCCGTTCTTCTACCTCGGCTTCGTAACCGCAGCATTCACCAACTTTAACCTGGTTGCTCTGGGTGTGATTGGTACTGTTATGGCAGTGCTCTACATCCAACTTAGCCCGAAATATAACCGCGTAGCCGGTGCGCCTGTTCAGGCTGCTGGTAACAACGATCTCGATAACGAACTGGACTAACAGGTGAGCGAAATGGTTGATACAACTCAAACTACCACCGAGAAAAAACTCACTCCGAGTGATATTCGTGGCGTCTTCCTGCGTTCTAACCTCTTCCAGGGTTCATGGAACTTCGAACGTATGCAGGCACTGGGTTTCTGCTTCTCTATGGTTCCGGCGATTCGTCGCCTCTATCCTGAGAACAACGATGCCCGTAAACAGGCGATTAAACGTCACCTCGAATTCTTTAACACCCAACCGTTTGTGGCGGCGCCAATCCTCGGCGTAACCCTGGCGCTGGAAGAACAGCGCGCTAACGGCGCAGAGATCGACGACGGTGCTATCAACGGTATCAAAGTAGGTCTGATGGGGCCGCTGGCAGGCGTGGGCGACCCGATCTTCTGGGGTACGGTACGTCCGGTATTCGCGGCGCTGGGTGCCGGGATCGCAATGAGCGGCAGCCTGTTAGGTCCGCTGCTGTTCTTTATTCTGTTTAACCTGGTACGCCTGGCAACCCGTTACTACGGCGTAGCGTATGGTTACTCCAAAGGTATCGATATCGTTAAAGATATGGGTGGCGGCTTCCTGCAAAAACTGACGGAAGGGGCGTCTATTCTCGGCCTGTTTGTCATGGGGGCATTGGTTAACAAGTGGACACATGTCAACATCCCGCTGGTAGTCTCTCGCATCACCGACCAGACGGGTAAAGAGCACGTTACCACTGTCCAGACCATTCTTGACCAGTTAATGCCAGGCCTGGTGCCGCTGTTGCTGACTTTCGCCTGTATGTGGCTGCTGCGCAAAAAAGTTAACCCTCTGTGGATCATCGTTGGCTTCTTCGTCATCGGTATCGCTGGTTACGCTTGCGGCCTGCTGGGACTGTAATACTGTTGTACACTACCGGGGCCTATTGGCCCCGTTTTTTTATCTGGAGGATTAATGACAATCACGGATCTGGTACTGATTCTGTTCATCGCCGCACTCCTGGCCTTTGCGATATACGATCAGTTCATCATGCCCCGACGCAACGGCCCCACCCTGCTGGCAATTCCTTTGCTCCGGCGCGGTCGCATCGATAGCGTTATCTTCGTCGGGCTGATTGTCATTCTTATCTATAACAATGTGACCAACCATGGCGCACAAATAACCACCTGGTTATTAAGTGCACTGGCGCTAATGGGCTTTTATATTTTCTGGATCCGGGTTCCGAAAATCATTTTTAAACAGCAAGGTTTTTTCTTCGCCAATGTCTGGATTGAATATCGCCGAATTAAAGCGATGAACTTATCGGAAGATGGCGTACTGGTGATGCAATTAGAACAGCGCCGTTTATTAATCCGCGTTCGAAATATCGACGATCTGGAAAAAATTTATAAACTTCTCGTGTCAACTCAATAAGTTATAGATTTAGCCGAAGCTATGTTTAGTGTATTTTTAATAACCACACATAGCTTAGGCTATATTATTCCTTCTCTTATTTGTTATTTATTTTAACGTTTTATTGATATATAAATCTAAATGAAAATCGTTATCAACAATACAATACAATAATATATCCCAACAGTTGTTTTATATTCTCAAAATATGTTAAGGTTGCGCCCTCATTTGGGGAGTAGCCGATTTCCAGATTCCGGAAATGTACGTGTCAACATACTCGTTGCAAAACGTGGCACTTACGGACTGAACACCTTCAGTCAGGCGAGACCATATGCACATCAATCGCTATGCCTGCATGGGCGCTTCTTGTCGTTCATGTGTGCATGTTTGCTGGGGGCGGTGATGTGTTTTATGGATACCCCGGTCAGGACGTTGTCATGAATATCACTGCTACTGTTCTTCTTGCTTTTGGTATGTCGATGGATGCCTTTGCTGCATCAATCGGTAAAGGTGCCACCCTCCATAAACCGAAATTTTCTGAAGCCCTGCGCACTGGCCTTATTTTTGGTGCCGTTGAAACGCTGACGCCGCTGATTGGCTGGGGTATGGGCATGTTAGCCAGCCGCTTTGTTCTCGAGTGGAACCACTGGATTGCGTTTGTACTGCTGATATTTCTCGGCGGGCGAATGATTATTGAGGGTTTTCGTGGTGGAGACGATGAGGATGAAGAACCGCGTCGTCGTCACGGTTTCTGGTTGCTGGTAACTACCGCAATTGCCACCAGTCTGGATGCCATGGCGGTTGGTGTTGGTCTGGCCTTCCTGCAAGTTAATATTATTGCTACTGCACTGGCGATTGGCTGCGCCACCTTGATCATGTCAACATTAGGTATGATGGTGGGTCGCTTTATCGGTTCAATTATTGGCAAAAAAGCGGAAATTCTTGGCGGGCTGGTGCTTATTGGCATTGGCGTCCAGATCCTCTGGACGCACTACCACGGCTAATTTGTTCGTTGCCAGACGTGAATATTAAAGTCCGTCTGGCAATCAAATTCTTCTTTTGCCGCCAGCGTTTGCCAGACTTCTGGCTTGGCGCGCCAGGCAAACGGTGTCATCTGTAACAACGCAACGGCCTCATCTCCGCGCAGGCGCATCGGATAACACAATTCATCGCTCTGCTGTAATGTAAAACCTTCCAGTTGTTCCGTATGGAGCGCATGTAGATGTACTTCGTCGTAAATCAGCCCCTTCAGCTCCATTAAATGTCGTGGTCCCGGGGTAGCGGTAATGACCCATCCTCCCGGTTTGACCACGCGCGCTAATTCTTCTGCTTTGCACGGCGCGTAGATACGGACAACGGCATCCATACTGGTATCAGAAAACGGCAGACGGTGGCTGGAAGCGACACAAAAGGTGACCTGCTGATAGCGTTTTGCCGCAGCCTTAATCGCGACCTTAGAGACATCCAGACCAAAAGTAGTCACACCCGGCAATGCCTCGGCAAAAGCATGAGTGTAGTACCCTTCCCCACAGCCAATATCCAGTATTGCCGTTGCGTGCTCATCAAGACAATCACACAACTGAGCAACTATCGCATCACGAAGCGGCTGATAATGCCCGGCATCTAAAAATGTACGCCGCGCTTGCATCATTTCCGCACTATCACCCGGATCGCGGGATCGTTTATGCTGAACGGGCAGCAAATTAACATATCCCTCTTTCGCCATATCAAATTGATGCCGTTTGGGACAGATATAGCTGTTTTTTTCAAGCGATAGCGGCTGATGACAAAGTGGACAGGAAAACGACATGACAACTCCGGCAGGATACTAAAGGCCGCAAGTGTAACGCGAATTGCGCGACGGGCAAATATCCGCAGGCAAGAGCGCGAATAAAACAAAGTAAAAAGCCTCGCATTTGGACGAGGCTTGATAGCGAGATTGAAGCGCGTTTACACTTCAGATCAGTGGTTTCGATCAGATTGCTGTTACGTTAACAGCTGCCGGACCTTTCTGGCCGTCCTGAATTTCGAACTCAACGTTCTGGCCTTCGGCCAGAGTTTTGAAGCCATTACCCTGGATAGCGGAAAAGTGTACGAATACATCTTTGCTGCCATCAGCCGGAGTAATGAAGCCAAAACCTTTAGACTCGTTGAACCACTTAACCTGACCTTTAATCTTTGCCATTTGAAAAATTCCTTAGATTGTTTTCTTCGCCCGCAGGCATTACAGAGATAAAACTGACACATTACTGCATGAGGCACTAATATAAGGCTCGGCAGAGAAGCGGTATTCAACGACAACGTGTTTACTCAGGACTTCTTTACTGAAAATGCCACACATAAACAGAACTGTACCTCGTTTAACCCGAAACTGTTATCACATACAACGTTAATTATGGCAAGCCATTTTTAAACATGTCTCGATCAGCCGCACAAATCTCGATACGCCTTCCACTTTTTTGCACATTTATGCAACGGAATACATGTCGATATATCGATGCACTTAACCATACCATTACAAACAGATACTTGATCTGATGTAGTTTCTAACATAGTTCAATAAGTTCAGTTCTTCCAGAGCAGCACTACAACTTATTACGCAATGCGAGCGATATCACTTTTTATGATATATAACGAATAAAATATTATATAAATTCACTCCATAAAACAGTCAGTTAACAACAAACTAGAGTACAATAAAGAAACTATACTTAAGGCATATTATTATTTTAAAATAAGAAAAATTGATGAAATACTAAAAAGTGAGAATAGAAACGTTTCGCTAATAAACAATACCGTGATTGATCACAATTCCGATGTAAACATCCCAATAACTTAGCGGGGTAAATATCTTTTTCCGATATCGATGTTATGAAATAAATAACACGATAAATAATTGAAGTCAGACCAGAGTATTAATTTAAATCAATTGCACCACTATAGTGCATATATGAATGATAAGATGAGTAACCCGTTAACACCAGGGTTACTCAAATTTGAGGACGGATTACCGTTCAGCTACCAGGCGGATGATATCGTCATCTTCAGCCGCTTTTTGGTTCTCTGCAGCACTGGTATCTGTTTTTTCAGGTTCGCTTGCTTCGCACAAACGACGTAACAGCGCATTTTGCCGTTTTTGCTGATCCAGCAATGCCTCAAGAAGTTCAATCTGTTCGTTAGTCCGTGAACTGGCACGGTTGATGAAAAACCACAAGATGAGCCCAATAGCGAGAACTACCACCGATACAACCAAAGACGCAATGTTCATCACGCCTGAATTTACAACTTCGTTCATTTCACCACCTCTAAGTAGAGGCGCCATTCTACCACTGCCACACAGGAAGGAAATCTACCGTTGAAAAAATGATATCACCACGGGATAAATTGATTGATGGTACAAATTCCGTTGAAAAATTGTACGTCCTGATCGCACATCATATTGAACACCTGCGCCCATAGCAGCAAGCAAGCCAGCACAGCGACAACCAGAACGCCCCATCGAAACTTTTTCACTCCAGTCTCCGTTTAAACTACCTTATGTCATTAAACTATCATGCGTTAGTTAAACAGCGCCTAACTATGTCGATATTCGTGCTTTTTCGGAACTATACGCTTGCTTCAGCCCATATTACCGCTACGATTAGGCGAACAAAAAAGAGATGAGGTCATAATGCGATTCATTATTCGCACAATTATGTTGATAGCACTGGTATGGACAGGATTATTACTAAGCGGATATGGCGTTCTGATTGGAAGCAAGGAGAATGCCGCTGGGTTAGGTTTGCAATGTTCCTATCTGACCGCCAGAGGCACCAGCACGGTACAATACCTACACACTAAAAGTGGGCTTTTCGGAATAACAGATTGCCCGCTGTTACGTAAAAGCAATAACGTTGTAGATAATGGCTAAAGGCATAAATAACTACTTAAACCGAAGATAAAAAGTACATTCATCGCCATAGCGTACTATGTTACGCCATTTGTAACTTTATTTAACCCACGCGAAATACAGAACCTGTCTGAATATTATACAGACAGGTTCTTCCTCTAATCAGAACGGATAGTCGTGATACCCCATTTGAGAGGAAATTTTACGCGCCGCCGTATGCAGCATAGTCACGTACTCCTGCAAACGCTCCTCAGAAAAACGCAGGGTCGGGAAGGAAATACTCAAACCAGCAATAACCACGCCAAAGCGGTCAAATACCGGAACTGCGATACAGCGCAGCCCCTCCTCCTGCTCTTCGTTATCTTCGCCATAACCTTGCTCACGCACCAGATCCAACACCGGTAATAACGCTTCTGTGCTGGTAATGGTACGATCGGTACTGCGTTTATACTCAACGCCCTCAAGGATTTGCTTCACTTCATCACGATCGCGCCAGGCCAGCAATACTTTACCAATCGCAGTACTGTAAAGCGGATTACGACGACCAACCCGAGAATACATGCGCAAATTGTACATAGAGTCAATTTTGTGGATGTAAACAATGCTGTCTTCATCCAGCGCGCCAAGGTGGATGGTCTCTTTGGTCAGGCGGGAAAGCTCACGCATCTGGATATCTGCGCTACGAATAAGATCAACATTTTGTAACGCGCGGGCGCCCAGTTCAAACAATTTCAGGGTCAGCGAATATTTCTCTGACTCCCCTTCCTGCGCCACGTAGCCCAGGGTTTTCATGGTCTGTAAAAAGCGATAAACGGTGCTTTTTGACATCATGACGCGCTGTGACAGCTCGGTTATCCCTATTTCACGCTCTTCGCCCAGCGCCTGCAAAATGCCAAAAACTTTCAGTACAGAAGATACAGAATCAGGCTGTTTATCCAGATCTGCGTTAGCCATTTATCACCTCATTGCGAGTGTTTTATAAAAATCAGAACTGTTTTTTATTATAATTTCGTGCCAGGGTGGTCGCAATCCATCTTTTGCCGGTTAGTTACAATTCTGCGACATTCGCCGTGAATATCAGTGCTAGAATCATACCCCTGTTGATTATTACCAAAAGATATAAAATTCCTATGCCAAAAGTTCAGGCCGATGGTCTGCCGTTGCCTCAGCGATACGGCGCGATTTTAACCATTATTATTGGTATTTCGATGGCGGTCCTCGACGGCGCTATCGCTAACGTCGCCTTGCCAACAATCGCCACAGACCTTCATGCCACGCCAGCCAGCTCCATCTGGGTAGTGAACGCCTATCAAATTGCCATTGTCGTCTCTCTGCTCTCATTCTCGTTTCTGGGAGATATGTTTGGCTATCGACGTATTTATAAATGCGGATTGGTCGTTTTTCTGTTGTCTTCGCTGTTCTGCGCCCTTTCTGATTCGCTGCAAATGCTCACCCTGGCGCGTGTAATACAAGGTTTCGGCGGCGCAGCACTGATGAGCGTCAATACTGCACTTATCCGCCTGATCTACCCGCAGCGTTTTCTGGGTAGGGGGATGGGAATTAACTCGTTTATTGTTGCCGTCTCCTCGGCTGCCGGTCCGACAATTGCAGCGGCAATTCTTTCCTTTGCTTCCTGGAAATGGTTATTTTTAATCAACGTGCCGTTGGGTATTATCGCTCTGCTTCTGGCGATACGTTTTCTGCCACCTAATGGATCGCGTTCCAGTAAACCTCGTTTTGACCTGCCCAGTGCAGTAATGAATGCGTTAACCTTCGGCCTGCTTATTACTGCGTTGAGTGGTTTCGCTCAGGGGCAATCGCTGACGTTGATTGCAGCAGAACTGGCGGTAATGGTTGTCGTGGGTATATTCTTTATTCGCCGCCAGCTTTCTCTTCCCGTACCGCTGCTACCGGTGGATTTACTGCGCATTCCGCTGTTTTCACTTTCTATTTGCACGTCTATTTGCTCTTTCTGCGCACAGATGTTGGCAATGGTTTCTCTGCCCTTTTACCTGCAAACCGTGCTTGGGCGCAGTGAAGTAGAAACGGGTTTACTCCTGACGCCGTGGCCGTTAGCTACCATGGTGATGGCACCGCTGGCAGGCTATCTGATAGAGCGCGTACATGCAGGATTGCTGGGTGCTTTAGGTTTGTTCATTATGGCAGCGGGTCTGTTTTCACTGGTTCTGCTGCCCGCTTCTCCTGCGGATATCAACATTATCTGGCCAATGATCTTATGCGGCGCTGGATTTGGCTTATTTCAGTCCCCCAATAACCACACCATTATTACCTCCGCCCCTCGCGAACGTAGCGGTGGTGCCAGTGGCATGTTAGGTACAGCTCGTCTGCTTGGTCAGAGTAGCGGCGCGGCTCTGGTGGCTCTGATGTTAAATCAGTTTGGCGATAATGGTACGCACGTCTCGCTGATGACTGCGGCTATTCTGGCTGTGATTGCTGCCTGCGTCAGTGGGTTACGGATTACCCAGCCACGATCCCAGGCATAAAAAAAGCGCGTCGACCAGGACGCGCTTTTTAGCATTTACTTCATATTACTTCAGGTATTCACCGGTGCGCAGAGCTTCAATACGTTTATCCAGCGGCGGGTGAGTCATGAACAGCTCACTGAGCGATTTTGACTTACCGTTAATGCAGAAAGCCATCATGCTCGTTGCTTCTTGCGGCTCATAGCTGGTTTTAAGACGCTGCAGCGCGGCAATCATTTTTTCACGGCCAACCAGTTTCGCTGAACCCGCATCGGCGTGGAATTCACGATGACGCGAGAACCACATGGTAATAATGCTCGCCAGAATACCAAATACCAGTTCCAGCACCGTCGCGACTGCAAAGTAGATCAGCGGGTTACCGTTGCTCTCTTCACCTTCGTCACGGTTACCGCCCATGAAGCCAGCGGCCAGTTGCGCGAGAATACGAGAAATAAAGATAACGAAGGTGTTCACCACCCCCTGAATCAGCGTCATCGTAACCATATCACCATTGGCAATGTGGCTAATTTCGTGAGCGATTACTGCCTCGGCTTCATCCGGGCTCATGTTTTGCAACAAACCGGTGCTGACAGCAACCAGAGAGGCATCACGGCGCGCACCGGTTGCAAAGGCGTTGATATCCGGCGCATGGTAGATAGCCACTTGCGGCATAGCAATTCCAGCCTGACGCGCCTGGGTTGCAACAGTATTGATCAGCCAACGTTCCCTTTCGTTACGCGGTTGCTCGATCACTTCCCCGCCAACAGATCGTAATGCCATCCATTTGGACATCAGAAGCGAAACGAAGGAACCACCAAAACCGAACAGCAAGGCCATAATCATCAGCCCCTGAACACTGCTCGACTGTATCCCTGTCAGGCTCAGTACCAGCCCGAAAACGACCATCACGGCCAGGTTCGTTAGCAGGAAGAGCGCGATTCGCATCATAATTTTCTTTTTACCTCAGTTTAACAAAACGCAATATGCGATACCCACATCGTATGGGCTACGTGACTATTTTCAAGTCCGGATAGCGCGTAAGTCACCAGAAAGACACAACTTTACATTTTGTAGCATCTGATTTACGGCATCTTGCCACTGTTAAAAAATCAGGCACAATTTCTTGTGCCTGATTGATGTTACTTGACGGGGGCGGGCTGTTCCGCAGGTCTGGCTTTTTCCAGACGCGCCAAATCAAGCGCGATGTTCACTGTTTCATCCAGATACGGATCTGGCTCCTTGTAATCTTTTGGCAGATCGTCCAGTTTCTTCAACTCCGGTTTTCCTTCGCGTTTAAAGCGATCGTTCAACCGCGCCAGACGCGTCGCATCATCTTCGTTATTCTCTTTTTCACGCACAGCGTAATTCAGAGAAACGATGTTGCGTTTGTCCTTCATGGCGTTGAAGCGAGCGATATCCTTCATGATGTTCTGGAACTCAGGATCCTTCGCGATACGCGCATTATGTTCCTTCAGCAACTCCGGTTCAAACGCCGTTAAGTCTCCAGATTTCACATAGGTTGCAGCGTCAATGCTATCCCACGGTAGCGCGTTATCTTCGAATTTCTCACCGGTTTCCGTCTCTTCATTGCCCGTAGGCATGATGATATCTGGCGTTACGCCTTTACGTTGCGTACTGCCGCCGTTAACGCGATAGAATTTCTGGATTGTGTACTGTACTGAACCCAACGCCGGCCATTCAGGACGTAACATCTGATCGTAGATACGGTTCAGAGAACGATACTGCTGGACTGTGCCTTTACCAAATGTCGGTTCACCCACAACCAGCGCACGACCGTAATCCTGCATGGCAGCAGCAAAGATTTCCGAAGCCGAAGCACTGAAACGGTCAACCAGCACCACTAACGGGCCTTTATAGAAAACCTGACCGTCGTTATCGCTATCTTCGCGAACCTTGCCGTTGTTATCACGAACCTGCACAATCGGACCTGATGGAATAAACAGCCCAGAGAGCGATACCGCTTCAGTCAGCGCCCCCCCGCCGTTGCTGCGTAGGTCGATAATGACACTGCTGACATTTTGTTTTTCCAGTTTCTGCAGTTGAACTTTGACATCGTCCGTCAAGCCAACATAGAAGCCCGGAATATCCAGCACACCGACTTTTTCTTTACCGACAGTCTTCACAGACATTTTAACTGCACGGTCTTCCAGACGAATACGTTCACGCGTCAGCGTTACTGTCCGGGTCTTGGTCCCTTTACCCGCAGGCAGAATTTCCAGACGAACCTTACTGCCTTTCGGCCCTTTGATTAAGGCAACGACATCATCAAGACGCCAGCCGATCACGTCAACCATCGGTTTACCGGTTTGTCCGACACCGACAATTTTGTCACCAACGCTGATAGCTTTACTCTTCGCTGCTGGCCCACCCGCCACCATTGAATTGATAACGGTGTAGTCATCATCCATTTGCAGTACTGCGCCAATACCTTCCAGCGACAAACTCATTTCAGTATTGAACTGTTCGGTATTGCGCGGAGAAAGGTAGTTGGTATGTGGGTCGATTTCGCGTGCAAACGCCGTCATTGCCAGCGAGAAAACATCTTCGCTGTTGGTTTGCGCCAGACGACGAATAGCAAATTTGTAGCGGCGAGTCAGGGTTTCACGAATTTCTTTATCCGTTTTTCCTGCCAGCTTCAGGCTTAACTCGTCGAATTTAACTTTACTGTCCCACAGCGCGTTTAACTCGGCCTCGTTTTTCGGCCAGGGCGCTTTGCTGCGATCCAGGTTATAGGAATCGTTGCCGGTAAAATCCATCGGCTTTTCCAGTACAGACAACGCATACTGGTAACGTTCGAAGCGGCGTTTTTGCGCCAGATTGTAGAGATCGTAGAAAACGTCAAGTTTGCCGGTGCGAAGCTCATCGCCCAACTCGGTTTTCTTTTTCGCAAATTGTTCGACATCGCTTGCCAGCAGCACATTGTGGCTGTAATCAAGCAAGTTCAGGTAGCGGTCAAAGATTTTGGCCGAGAACGCCTGATCGAGATCGAACTGACGATAATGGGAACGGGTGAAGCGCGACGTTACGCGCTCACTCACAGTCGCATGCTGCGTCTCTTCCTTTAATACCGGAATTTGATCAGCACGCGTAATATCTTCTACTGCGAAGGTCTGGCCTGCTATTGCAAGCAGGCCAGCTAACGCGGTAAGCCTAAAAAACATGTTCATGCCTGGCCCGGCCTCCGTTTCAGAACACCAGGTGTTCTGCGCGCACAATCAAAGACATACCCGAATTCAGTTGGACGCGGACGCCGTCTTTGGTGATTTCTAATACGGTGGCATCCATCGCGTTTTGACCAGCTTTCACCTTCAGGGCTTGTCCGACAGTCAGAGCTGAAATGTCAGAAACCGGGGTATGCTGTTCTTCGCGAGGTGCTTTTACTGTTTTTGGCGCTTTCTCAGCCGGTTTTTGCGCGCGAGGTTTGCGCTCGGCGCCTTCTTTACGGCGTTGCGCGGCAGGACGTGGTTTACGTTCGCGGCGTGGTGCATCTTCTTTCTCACCAGCAGCTGCGGCAGCTTCGCGTTTTTTCGCTTGCTGTTCAGCGCGCTGAGCCTGAACGCGTGCTTTCGCTTCTTCAAGCTGTTTGCGAGCATGTTCTACATGCTGCTCGTCCAGCTCACCGCATGGGTTGCCGTCAAGATCGACACGCGTTGCGCCGGGTTTAACACCGTAAAGGTAACGCCAGCTCGAAGTGTAGAGACGTAAAGCGGATCGCAGTTGCGTTTTGCTCAGGTTCATTTCCCCGGCAACACGATCGACCAAATCCTGAAAAATACCGATTTTCAGCGGACGCGCTTCACCTTCCGCACTGAAACAGTGGGGAAAACGTTCGGCCAGAAACGCGATTACTTCTTTACTGCTATTCAACTTAGGTTGATTTTCCATGAAATTTCCTGATTACAACGGACGTAGCCAACAAGCGCAGGCATGAACAGGCGTCATTATAATGACGCCATCAGTAAATGCTACGTTATCCGTTGATTATCCTGCGACGCTCGCAAAGAATTTTTTGTAATCCGTCATTGCAAGCACCTTTTCAAGCTGTGCCACAAGCTGACGTAAGCCTTGCTCGTCCTCGTCTGTAAAGCGACCGAAGACGGTACTGTCGATGTCGAGAACACCAATAATCTGATTTTTCACCACCAGCGGCAGGACAATTTCAGAATTACTCGCCGCATCACAGGCAATATGCCCATCAAAAGCGTGAACATCCTCGATTCGTTGTACTTGATTGCGGGCAACCGCAGTGCCGCACACGCCGCGCCCGACGGGGATCCGTACACAGGCAATTTTGCCCTGAAATGGTCCGAGCACCAGCGTATCGTCCTCAAGCAAATAAAAACCGGCCCAGTTTACGTCTGCCAGACGTTCGTATAACAACGCGCTGGTGTTTGCCAGCGTTGCCAGAAAACTGGTCTCTCCCGCCATCAGCGCGTTAAAGTCGCGATTTAAATCCGCGTAAAATTCTGTTTTGTTCATTATATAATCACTTGGTTGTCTTACCTGGAACTGCCAGCCTATTAAAATAAGCATTAAATGCGTTAATGCTCAAGATCATTCCCATCATGGGTTAAGATTAATGTTAATTCTTATTACATTTGGCACGTCATGGCACTTAACACCCCGCAAATTACGCCAACAAAAAAGATAACAGTGAGCTCAATCGGCAAGGAACTGCCGCGTGGTGATTACCAACGTTGCCCGCAATGTGACATGCTGTTTAGCCTGCCCGAGATAAATTCTCATCAAAGTGCCTATTGTCCGCGCTGTCAGGCCAAAATTCGTGACGGGCGTGACTGGTCGCTAACGCGCCTGGCGGCAATGGCGTTCACCATGCTATTGCTGATGCCGTTTGCCTGGGGCGAACCACTGTTGCATATCTGGCTGTTAGGTATTCGTATTGACGCCAACGTCATGCAAGGCATCTGGCAAATGACCAAACAGGGCGATGCGATAACGGGGGCGATGGTCTTTTTCTGCGTTATTGGTGCCCCACTTATCCTCGTCACATCTATTGCTTATTTGTGGTTTGGCAACCGACTGGGGATGAACTTACGCCCGGTACTGCTGATGCTTGAGCGACTAAAAGAGTGGGTGATGCTGGATATCTACCTGGTCGGCATTGGTGTTGCTTCTATAAAGGTACAGGATTATGCCCATATCCAGGCGGGTGTCGGCTTATTCTCTTTTGTAGCGTTGGTGATTTTAACGACGGTGACGTTGTCACATCTTAATGTTGAACAGCTGTGGGAGCGATTTTATCCTGAACGCCCTGCCACGCGCAGGGACGCGAAACTACGTGTTTGCCTGGGGTGTCACTTTACCGGCTATCCTGATCCGCGCGGTCGCTGCCCCCGCTGCCATATCCCGCTTCGCCTGCGTCGTCATCATAGTCTTCAAAAATGTTGGGCGGCGTTGTTGGCTTCAGTCGTCTTGTTGTTACCAGCTAACCTGTTGCCTATCTCGATCATTTATCTGAACGGTGGACGACAAGAAGATACGATTCTTTCCGGCATCATGTCGCTGGCAAACAGCAACATTGCGGTCGCCGGAATTGTGTTTATCGCCAGTATTCTGGTGCCGTTTACCAAAGTGATTGTGATGTTCACTTTATTATTGAGCATTCATTTTAAATGCCAACAAGGATTACGCACGCGAATACTGTTACTGCGAATGGTGACCTGGATTGGTCGCTGGTCGATGCTCGATCTGTTTGTCATTTCTTTAACTATGTCGCTGATCAATCGCGATCAGATCCTCGCTTTTACTATGGGACCGGCTGCGTTTTATTTCGGCGCAGCGGTTATTTTAACTATTCTTGCAGTGGAATGGCTGGACAGCCGCTTACTTTGGGATGCACATGAGTCAGGAAACGCCCGCTTCGACGACTGAAGCGCAGATTAAAACTAAACGCCGTATCTCACCTTTCTGGCTGCTGCCGTTCATCGCGCTAATGATTGCCGGTTGGCTGATTTGGGACAGTTATCAGGATCGGGGGAACACCGTCACCATCGACTTTATGTCGGCGGATGGTATTGTCCCGGGCCGCACCCCTGTTCGTTATCAGGGCGTTGAAGTCGGAACTGTGCAGGATATCAGCCTGAGCGATGATCTTCGTAAGATTGAAGTCAGGGTCAGCATCAAGTCCGATATGAAAGATGCGCTGCGCGAAGAGACGCAGTTCTGGCTGGTGACGCCAAAAGCCTCTCTAGCAGGTGTTTCCGGACTGGATGCACTGGTTGGGGGTAACTATATCGGCATGATGCCAGGCAAAGGCAAAGAGCAGGATCACTTTGTCGCCCTCGATACCCAACCGAAATATCGGCTGGATAATGGTGATCTAATGATCCACCTACAGGCTCCCGATCTTGGTTCGCTGAATAGTGGTTCGCTGGTCTATTTTCGCAAGATCCCGGTGGGACGTGTCTACGACTATGCGATCAATCCCAATAACCAGGGCGTGGTGATTGATGTCCTGATTGAGCGGCGTTTTACCGATCTGGTGAAAAAAGGGAGTCGCTTCTGGAACGTTTCTGGCGTTGATGCCAATGTCAGTATCAGTGGCGCGAAAGTGAAACTGGAAAGTCTGGCTGCGCTGGTTAACGGTGCGATTGCCTTCGATTCGCCGGAAGAGTCGAAACCCGCCGAAGCGGAAGATACCTTTGGTTTGTATGAAGATCTCGCCCACAGCCAGCGTGGGGTAATCATAAAACTGGAACTGCCGAGCGGTGCCGGATTAACCGCCGACTCAACACCGTTAATGTATCAGGGTCTGGAAGTCGGACAACTGACGAAACTGGATTTAAACCCAGGCGGCAAAGTCACCGGAGAAATGACCGTAGATCCCAGCGTCGTAACGCTGTTACGGGAAAATACCCGCATCGAATTACGCAACCCGAAATTATCCCTCAGCGATGCGAATCTCAGCGCCCTGCTCACGGGCAAAACCTTCGAACTGGTGCCGGGCGATGGTGAGCCACGCAAGGAGTTTGTCGTTGTGCCTGGCGAGAAAGCCCTGCTGCATGAACCTGATGTTCTGACGCTGACCCTGACCGCGCCGGAAAGTTACGGTATTGATGCCGGTCAGCCACTCATTCTGCATGGTGTGCAGGTCGGTCAGGTAATTGAACGTAAACTCACCAGCAAAGGCGTCACCTTTACCATCGCCATTGAACCACAGCATCGCGAGCTGGTAAAAGGCGACAGCAAATTCGTCGTCAACAGCCGTGTGGACGTAAAAGTGGGACTAGACGGCGTCGAGTTTCTCGGTGCCAGCGCCTCTGAATGGATCAACGGAGGGATACGTATTCTGCCGGGCGATAAAGGCGAGATGAAAGCCAGCTATCCGCTGTATGCCAATCTGGAAAAAGCCCTGGAAAACAGCCTTAGCGATTTGCCCACCACGACCGTGAGTTTGAGTGCAGAAACATTACCAGACGTGCAGGCGGGATCGGTAGTGCTGTACCGTAAGTTTGAGGTTGGCGAAGTCATCACCGTGCGCCCACGGGCTAACGCCTTTGATATCGATCTGCATATTAAGCCGGAATATCGCAACCTTCTGACCAACAACAGCGTGTTCTGGGCAGAAGGCGGGGCGAAAGTTCAGCTTAATGGTAGCGGCCTGACCGTACAGGCTTCGCCACTTTCACGGGCGTTAAAGGGTGCTATCAGCTTCGATAACCTCAGCGGCGCCAGCGCCAGCCAGCGTAAAGGCGATAAGCGTATTCTTTATGCATCAGAAACGGCGGCTCGTGCGGTCGGCGGACAGATTACGCTCCACGCTTTTGATGCCGGAAAACTGGCGGTCGGTATGCCAATTCGCTACCTCGGTATTGATATCGGGCAAATCCAGACGCTGGATCTGATAACCGCACGTAATGAAGTACAGGCAAAAGCGGTGCTCTATCCGGAATATGTCCAGACTTTCGCTCGCGGTGGTACACGCTTTTCGGTGGTCACACCGCAGATTTCGGCAGCCGGCGTTGAGCACCTTGATACCATCCTCCAGCCGTATATCAATGTCGAACCCGGTCGTGGAAATCCTCGCCGCGACTTTGAATTACAGGAGGCTACCATTACCGACTCTCGTTACCTGGATGGCTTAAGCATTATTGTTGAAGCGCCAGAAGCCGGATCGTTAGGCATCGGTACACCGGTACTATTCCGTGGTCTGGAAGTGGGTACGGTCACTGGAATGACGCTGGGTACACTATCGGATCGGGTGATGATTGCGATGCGCATCAGTAAACGCTACCAGCACCTGGTGCGGAACAATTCCGTCTTCTGGTTGGCATCGGGCTACAGTCTGGACTTTGGTCTTACGGGCGGCGTAGTGAAAACCGGTACATTTAACCAGTTTATCCGTGGCGGGATCGCCTTTGCCACTCCGCCTGGTACTCCGCTGGCACCGAAAGCCCAGGAAGGCAAACACTTCTTGTTGCTGGAAAGCGAACCGAAAGAGTGGCGTGAGTGGGGAACCGCGCTACCCAAATAATGCGCACTGCTCCGGCGTACCTGCGCCGGAGCGTTTATGCTAAACTGCGCGCCTGTTTTTTTGCCAGTGGTACATGCTCGTGGCCCAACATACCGTTTATTTCCCGGACGCCTTTCTGACGCAAATGCGTGAAGCAATGCCTTCGACGCTCTCTTTTGATGATTTTCTCGCCGCCTGTCAGCGCCCGTTGCGCCGTAGCATTCGCGTTAATACGCTGAAAATCTCCGTTGCAGATTTCCGGCGATTAACCGCTCCTTATGGCTGGACGCTAACGCCGATCCCGTGGTGTGAAGACGGTTTCTGGATCGAACGTGACGATGAAGACGCATTGCCGCTGGGCAGTACCGCTGAACATTTGAGTGGCTTGTTTTATATTCAGGAAGCCAGTTCAATGTTACCGGTTGCTGCATTGTTTGCCGATGGTAACGCCCCAAAACGGGTGATGGATGTCGCTGCTGCGCCGGGCTCCAAAACGACACAAATTGCCGCACGGATGAATAACGAAGGGGCGATCCTTGCCAACGAGTTTTCCGCCAGCCGGGTTAAAGTGTTGCACGCCAATATCAGCCGCTGTGGCATCAGTAATGTTGCGCTCACGCATTTTGATGGCCGCGTGTTTGGTGCGGCATTGCCAGAAATGTTCGATGCTATTTTGCTGGATGCCCCCTGCTCCGGCGAAGGCGTGGTGCGTAAAGATCCCGATGCGCTGAAAAACTGGTCACCAGAAAGCAATCAGGAGATCGCAGCCACCCAGCGAGAACTGATCGACAGTGCCTTTCATGCATTACGTCCTGGCGGTACGCTGGTTTACTCGACCTGCACCTTAAACCGGGAAGAAAACGAAGCCGTTTGCCTGTGGCTGAAAGAGACTTACCCCGACGCAGTAGAGTTTTTACCGCTGGGCGATCTATTCCCTGGCGCGGACAAGGCGCTGACCGAGGAAGGCTTTTTGCACGTCTTCCCACAAATTTATGATTGCGAAGGTTTTTTCGTTGCTCGTCTGCGTAAAACTCAGGCGATTCCCGCGTTGCCTGCGCCGAAATATAAAGTGGGCAATTTCCCGTTTACCGTAGTGAAAGATCGCGAAGCCGGACAAATTCATCAGGCGGCTGCGAGTGTCGGCTTAAACTGGGATGAAAACCTGCGCCTCTGGCAGCGCGATAAAGAAATCTGGTTATTCCCGGTGGGCATTGAAGCGTTGATAGGTAAAGTCCGATTTTCCCGTCTGGGGATTAAACTTGCTGAAACGCATAACAAAGGTTATCGCTGGCAGCATGAAGCTGTCATTGCCCTTGCTTCAGTCGCCCATGCTAACGCGTTTGAACTGACACCACAGGAAGCGGAAGAGTGGTATCGCGGGCGCGACGTCTACCCACAAACCGCGCCAACTACGGATGA
This sequence comes from Escherichia ruysiae, assembly GCF_031323975.1. NCBI lineage: Bacteria > Pseudomonadati > Pseudomonadota > Gammaproteobacteria > Enterobacterales > Enterobacteriaceae > Escherichia > Escherichia ruysiae. The sequence continues at coordinate 76,414 of NZ_JAVIWS010000001.1, read as the reverse complement.
TGTGCTGGTCACCTTCCAACATCAGCCAATCGGTTTAGCCAAACGTATTGGTTCACGGCTGAAAAACAGTTACCCACGGGAGCTGGTGCGCGACGGGAAACTTTTTACCGGTAAAGCCTGACCGCACACAAAAAAGCGCACTTTTTGACTGGCGAATCTGACTGCCTTGACTAGGCTGAAAAATGGTACGACCGAACTGGTCGTACCACAATCGGCACTTAAATGGAGAGCACGAAGATGAAAACCAGTGTACGCATAGGCGCTTTTGAAATCGACGACGGCGAGTTAACCGGCGAATCGCCTGGTGACCGAACGTTAATCATCCCCTGTAAATCTGACCCGGATTTATGTATGCAACTTGATGCCTGGGACGCCGAAACCAGCATCCCAGCCCTGCTAAACGGCGAACACTCTGTCCTTTACCGTACCCGCTACGATCAAAAGTCTGATGCCTGGATTATGCGTCTTGCCTGATCCAAAAAGAACCCGTCGGCATGACGGGTTATTTATCCTGGTTATTTCCCCCGTTGTAAAATCTCCCCTAAACTTAACGGTACGGCACCGCACTTCGAGGATGAAATGTTCGCGCTGGTACTTTTTGTTTGCTATCTGGACGCTGGCTGTGACGATATTGTGGTTGATATCTACAATACGGAACAGCAGTGCCTCTATTCAATGGACGATCAACGGATCCGTCACGGAGGCTGTTTTCCGATTGAGGATTTTATTGATGGTTTCTGGCGACCTGCACAGGAGTACAGTGACTTTTAATTATTGCAGTTGCACAAGAGTCAACTCACCTCCGAAGACGGCGCCGGTATCAATATAATGCAAGTTACCGATATCCACGCGATGCCGTAAGGGCGTATGCCCAAACCAGAAATGATCGGCACCTGTAATTCCCTGCCCTTTTTGCCCCCCACGCAATCGCGATCGACTCCACAACACCTGATGCAGATCGACTTCCTTATGCCACTCATAAATATCGTTGGGGTAATCCGCATGGGCGATGACATGCAATCCGCTACTACAGCTTAATTCAATTATCCACGGCAAAGACCAGCATTTTTCCAGCACGATTCTCGCCTGCTCGCATTGGCGCTCGGTCAGTGCAGCAAACCAGTCGCCACCATTCATAAACCACAAAGACATCTGCTGTGAATCCAGCGCATCCATCGCCATCTGCTCATGATTGCCTCTTACCGCTCTGATCCAGCGTTGTTCCAGTAATTGCAGGCAACGCAAACTCTCCGGGCCACGATCGATAACGTCACCAACCGAGATCAGCAAGTCTTGCCACGGGTCAAACCGGCAGTGCCACAATTTCTTACGCAGTTGCGCCAGGCAGCCATGAATATCCCCCACCAGCCAGATATGTCGCCACGGACTGCCATCAATCTTCTGATAGATGTGTCTTGCCTGTTTCATCAATTCTTTACTCCCGCGCGAAAGATCACATTATCTTAACAAAAATGTTAAAAAAGCCTGGACTGAAGCAGTAGAGTGTGTGTTATGGTTGATGGTAAAGTCAGTGCAGTAAAAGCTGTGATGTAATCATCAAACTGGCTTTATAGATAAAAAGAGACCGAATACGATTCCTGTATTCGGTCCAGGGAAATGGCTCTTGGGAGAGAGCCGTGCGCTAAAAGTTGGCATTAATGCAGGCTTAGTTGCCTTGCCCTTTAAGAATAGATGACGACACCAGGTTTGCCAGTTTGCGTGCAAAATGGTCAATAAAAAGCGTGCTTGTCATCGTCTTAAATGTTAAAAACCGCCCGTTCTGGTGAAAGAACTGAGGCGGTTTTTTATTTGAAATCAAACATTTACTGTAGATGATTAACAGAGTTTCTCAGCTCTTTCAATAAACGGTGCCAGACTCATTTTTTCACCTGGTTTGTTAGGATCATCAATCTGGATCACTGAAATAGGCTGGGCGTTGGTCTTTCCGCTGGTAACTTCTTTTTGCGCGACATCGTTCAAAGGGTACTGCACCAGGGTGCTGGGGTTAATGACATACAGCGCGTTGCCCGGTCGGCATGTCAGCATCACTTCTTCACGATTAAATGCCCATTTGTCTTTACCCATTTCAAAACGACTAACGGTGATCACTTGTGGCGCCGCCAGCGCCGCTGCCGAACTGGTAAGCAATACAAATGCCAGAATACTTTTTTTCATCATTTTCGTAATCCATCAAAAAGGTTCGAGAGTTGCAAGCAGGCTGATAATCACCAGCACTACCGCACCTATCGCCCATTCGAGTTTTGTCATCCAAACAAACCACGGAGCCGCACGGTCTTCATCTTGCCCCATCCGTGGCACCAGAACATAACGATTTGCCAGTGCAATGGCTACCATAATCATCACCAATATGACCTTTAGAAATAAAAGCTGCCCCCAGTAAGTCGCAAGTGTTGGGGGAAATCCGGTGATGAATAATGCATTAAGCACACCGCTTGCCAGCACGCCAATTACCGCAAAATGTCCACACCAGGAGAATCGCATCAGTGCATGAATGGCCTGACGTCGCCAGCGCCCTTTTACCAACCGCATACACCAGACGACCGGCAGCAAGCCACCAAACCATGCCGCCGCGCAAATCAGATGTACAGCGTGATTAGTCTGATGGATTTTCGCCGTTAATCCTTCGTTTAACGTCGCATGTCCTACTCCCGCCATCAGGATAAATTGCGCGGTAGTTAGCACAAACAACAAACGTGGCATGTTCCCTGGTTGCATCAGAGCGACGGTTAGCGTAACGAGGGCGAGAACGATTTGCCAAATCCAGACACCACCAAACTGCGTTTGTAACACTGATTGCCAAATGTTCAACGAAACCACATCCGACCATCCCGCGCCCATCAACCCGCCCTGTACGGCGAACATCGCAGCGGCGCTGCTCAAACTCCAGACGGCAGCATGTTGTTGTAAACGCAGAAAACGTTTCGTCAGCAAGCGACGAATTGCTATTGGTGCCAGCCATGCGCCATACATCGCGAAGCCAAAGACCAGCATCAGGGAGGTAAAATGGATAAATCGCAATGCGACCCAGGTAAACGCCAGCATGTTTTATTTCACTGTAAAGGTGTAATGCCCTTTGGTTTTATGCCCGTCCACCGAGACAACATGCCAGTTGACGGTATAACTTCCGGGCTTCAGGGCGTCGGCAAGCGGAACAATCAATTGGTTTTTGTCTTGTTCATTACGCTTCGCGGGTAATGTTTTAACATCTTCATTCTTTGAACCGATGATTTTGGCGCCGCTGAATCCGGGTTCAATACTTTCAGAGAAGTTTAACGTAATGGCCTGTGGGGCAGCAGTAACCTCCGCATTCGCCGCAGGATACTGATGCGTCAGATGCGCATGTGCCCAGACAGAAGGCGCCAGCGAAGCGGCAAATAATACGAGTGCGTAACGAAGAGAACGTGCAGTTGAAACCATATTATCTATTCCTTTTTGTAATAACTTTTTTACAGAGCATAACCTTGTCTAATGATAGAGTCGAGGATCATCAATTCCGGCTTGCCATCCTGGCTGACTCTTAGTAACTTTTGCCCGCAATTAACGAGGAGACACAATATGCTGAAGAATCTGGCTAAACTGGATCAAACTGAAATGGATAAAGTTAATGTCGATCTGGCGGCTGCCGGGGTGGCATTTAAAGAACGTTACAATATGCCGGTAATTGCTGAGGCGGTTGAACGTGAACAACCGGAACACCTGCGAAGCTGGTTTCGTGAGCGCCTTATTACCCACCGCCTTGCCTCTGTAAATCTGTCACGCTTACCTTACGAGCCTAAACTTAAATAAACCTTATATTAAGTTACACTTTCTTACATAGCGCCTGCTAAATTGTGAGTATTTTCTTATACGCATCAATATTTGCGGACACTGTGAAAAGGAAGTCATTATGACATACAGGAAAGTCGCAGCAGCACAATATGAGCCTCGTAATGCCTCACTCACTGAGCAGGTGGCCCATCATCTGGAGTTCGTGAGGGCTGCCGCCAGACAGCAGTGCGAACTTTTAGTTTTCCCCTCGCTTTCTCTACTGGGATGTGATTATAAGCGACGCTCTCTTCCTGCCCCGCCCGACCTTTCGCTGTTAGCCCCGCTTTGTTATGCCGCGACAACATGGAGAATGACCATTATTACCGGCCTCCCCGTTGAACATAATGAACGTTTTATTCGTGGTATTGCCGTATTCGCGCCAGGGATGAACGCGCCCGGAATTTATCATCAAAGCCACGGAGCATGTCTGGATCGACACTCTAAAACCATCACTGTGGTGGATGGACAACCTGAAGGCATTGATATGCCCCCAACCTGTTCACTGTTTACCACCGGTCAGTGCATCAGTGAGCCCGAACTATTGGCTTCTACTCGCCACTTACAATTTTTCTCACATCAGTTCTCCATCGCCGTACTGATGGCTAATGCCCGGGGCAACAGCGCACTGTGGGATGAACATGGCAGCCTTATTGTTCGCGCCGATCGCGGTTCGTTATTGTTAGTTGGTCAACGCACACCGCAGGGTTGGCAAGGCGATATCATTCCATTACGCTAGGCGTTTTCGGCTCGGAGTTTTGCCATGCTGCGTATTATCGATACAGAAACCTGCGGTTTACAGGGAGGGGTCGTCGAGATCGCCTCAGTTGATGTTGTTGATGGGAAAATCGTCAACCCCATGAGCCACCTGGTGCGCCCCGACCGTCCCATTACTCCGCAAGCTATGGCGATTCATCGCATCACCGAAGCCATGGTCGCCGACAAGCCGTGGATTGAGGAGGTGATCCCGCACTACTACGGTAGTGAATGGTATGTCGCCCACAATGCCAGCTTTGACCGCCGCGTATTGCCTGAAATGCCTGGCGAGTGGATCTGCACGATGAAACTGGCTCGTCGTTTGTGGCCAGGAATCAAGTACAGCAATATGGCGTTGTATAAAACGCGTAAACTCAGTGTACAAACGCCGCCAGGCTTGCATCACCACCGTGCGCTGTATGACTGTTACATCACCGCTGCCTTGCTTATCGATATTATGAACACATCCGGCTGGACGGTGGAACAAATGGCGGATATCACTGGACGTCCATCATTGTTAACGACGTTCACGTTTGGCAAGTATCGCGGTAAAGCAGTATCAGAAGTTGCAGAGCGCGATCCGGGCTACCTGCGCTGGTTGTTTAATAACCTAGACAGTATGAGCCCGGAATTGCGTTTAACGTTGAAGCATTACCTGGAGAATGCTTAAGCCGCTGGCTGACCGGGTAATGTCCCCTGCGCCAGCGCGACCAGAAAAGCATATTCCATCGCCACACCTTCGTAAGATTTGAAGCGCCCCGATTTACCGCCATGCCCTGAGTCCATGTCGGTACACAGCAATAACAGATGGTCATCGGTTTTCAACTCACGCAATTTAGCCACCCATTTTGCCGGTTCCCAGTATTGCACCTGTGAATCGTGTAAGCCGGTCGTTACCAGCAAATGCGGATAAGCCTGTGCGGTGACGTTGTCATACGGGCTGTAGCTTTTCATGTACTCGTAATATTGCGGATCTTGCGGATTCCCCCACTCTTCAAATTCGCCAGTGGTCAGAGGAATTGATTCATCAAGCATCGTTGTTACGACATCAACAAACGGCACCTGGGCGATAACGCCGTGGAACAGCTCGGGGCGTTCGTTGATAGCGACCCCCATCAGCATTCCCCCCGCACTGCCTCCCATTGCATAACAGAGCGAAGGAGAGCCATAGCCCAGTTTTAACAATGCATCGCAGGCATCAAGATAATCATTAAACGTATTTTTCTTCTTCAGGAATTTACCGTCTTCGTACCATTGATGCCCCAGCTCGCCACCACCGCGAACATGGACAATGGCGTAAACAAATCCACGATCCAACAAACTCAGGCGGCTGAAACTGAAATCGGCATCTATGCTTGCTCCGTAAGAACCATAACCGTATACCAACAGCGGATTATTGCCTTTCTGGAAGTGCTTACGATGATAGACCAGCGAAACCGGAACTTCGACGCCATCCCGGGCAGTGATCCACAAGTGTTCACTGCGGTAATTCGCCGCATCAAAACCGGGTACTTCAGTTTGTTTCAGCACGCGGCGCTCGCCGGTATCCATATCCAGTTCAAACAAAGTATCTGGCGTGGTCATGGAGGAATAACCGTAACGCAATCGCGCGGTTTCAGGTTCTGGATTGTAGGCAATCCAGGTCACGTAGGCCGGATCATCAAAGGCAATGCCGATGACTTCCCGTGTCTTGCGGTTAATTTGGCGCAAACTGGTTAACCCGCGCTGACGCTCTTCAACCACCAGCCAGTCGGTAAACAGCGTAAACCCTTCCAGCATGATGTTATCGCGTGGCGGAATTAACTCCTCCCATTGTTGTTCATCACGCATACGGGTACGGTATAAACCAAAGTTTTTGCCGTTGCGGTTGGAACGCAGATAAAACCGATGCTGGTAGTGATCAAGACTGTATTCGTGATCTTTGCGGCGCGGCAGAAAAACAAACGGCTCGGCATCGGCCATTTCCGCGTCCAGCAAGCGAACTTCACTGGTGGTGGCGCTGGCCAGGTGAATGACAACATAGTGCTTCGATGTCGTTTTATGCAAACTGACGTAATAGGTATCGTCTTTTTCTTCGTAGATCAGTTTATCGTGCGATGCCGGAGTCCCGATGGCGTGTCGCCAGACCTGATAAGGCAGCAGCGTCACCGGATGCTTGCGCACATAATAGAAAGTCCACGAGTCATTCGCCCAGACAAAGCTGGGATCGACATTATCCAGCAATTCGGGATACCAGTTGCCCGTTTCAAGATTGCGAAAACGGATGCCGTACTGGCGTCGGGAAAGGAAATCTTCCGCCAGCGCCATAATGGTGTTATCGGGGGTAATTGCCATTCCGCCCATCGAATAAAACTCACTGTGCGCCGCGCGCTTGTTGGCATCGAGCAATGTTTCCCACTCATCCCACTCTTCACTGAACGCCGATTGACGCTGGTAGATGGCATATTCACAGCCAGGTTCATAAATATGCCGGTAGCGGTAGCCATTTTTGATGTAGGGCGCAGAGACTTCTCTTTGCGGAATGCGGTCGATGATTTCCTTTAATATGCGATCCTGCAAGGCTTGTTGCGAAGCCATCACCTGGTGACCGTAGCTATTCTCTTGTTGCAAATAGTCCAGCACTTCCGGCTGTGAGCGCGTGTCGTCCCGCAGCCAGTAGTAATTATCGATGCGCGTATCGCCGTGAAGCGTCATGGCGTGGGGAATGCGGGCGGCTTTTGGTAGCATGTTATTGTTCTTTCTGGTTGAAACATCTTATAAGGGTGGCAAAACTCACCCGGTATGCAAGCGAAACAGGGTAGTCATTGCTCAGATGATGACAGGTAATGGCGTGGATATCGAATGATATGCTGACAGAGAAAATCAGTCCGTTCAAATGGCTGTGCGGTTCTGGATAGCCAGAAATAGTCCACTGTCAGGCTATCCAGAGAGCGGAATTATTCCGCCAAAGTGCGCTTTTGCTGTTCGAGATCGCGTTCGATCCCTTCGCGAACATCCTGGGGAATTTTCAGCGCGTCGCCCAATGCATTCAGGTAGCTACGCTCCATGAAATGATCAATATCAATAGCTGCACAGCTCAAGAAATAGATTTCCAGCGCCTCTTCTTCATTACGAACCCCGTTCGCCAGGCGCTGCGGATCCAGCGGTTGTTCAATTGCCTGCTCAATGAGTACACGCCCCTGCTCTTCCACGCCGGCTTCACGCAATTGCTGGTCGATAGCTGCACGTTCTTTGGCATCAATATGACCATCACTTTTAGCGGCAAAGACCAGCGCAAGGATCAAACGTTCCGTACGCTCATCCAGCGGCGTGCTTTGAGTGCCGAATTGCGGTTCATCCTGATGCGCCGCACGAATTTTATCTTTGTATTTGTTCCACAGCACCGTACCCGCTACCGCTCCGCCGCCAACCAGCAACGCATTGGTGCCATATTTCGTGAGAAGTTTACGTGCTGATTTATTTGCGACCAGCAACCCTGCCAGCCCGCCTAATGCGCCCGGCACTAAAAGTTTGCCCAATCCCTGCTCCGTAGACGAGGAGGTAGAAGAACTGCTTTGCCCAAGAAGGGATTGCAGTTGATTTAACCAGTTAGCCATATTTGCTCCTCAATAACCATTTTTAGTGCCTGTAGCATAGCGGATGAGGATGTCAGAAAGTGTATATTGCGGCAAAAGATGCGCAAATAAACGGACCGAAAGGAAGTCAGCGACGGAAATTCGCGTCAGATAAGGAACTCGGCTATGGTGGGAATTTGGATGAAGGATTGATTGGGATTATCTGCTGCTGATTGCCTACTGCGATGCTGTCGCGCCTTATCATGCCTACGGGGTCTGATGCATTGTAAGGCGGACAGGTGCTTACACCACATCCGCCAGGAATTATGCGCAATGACTAATAGCCATTAACGACGCTGATACTCCGCCATTCCCGCTTTACAGTCCACGCTTACCTGATAATGAATATCGGCACTTTTACCGCGCACGGTCAGCGGAACTGACCATTTATCATCTTTACCCTGAATATCCTGCAAACTAACCCACGCAACCGGATCTGCCTGACCAACGATTTTTTGATCGTCTGCCCAGCGCGCTACGCGGTTTTGTTGATAATCGCGTTTTACACTCGCGGCAATTCCGGCTGCATCCAGACCTTCACACTTTGGGAAAGTTACTGACTTGCTGGTTTCGTTATTTGCAGCAAAAACTGATGCGCAGGCAGAAAGCAGTAACAGCCCCAACAACGCTCCTCTTTTTTTCATGTTTTTCTCCATAGCACAATGATTCAGGAGAAAGCATGGTACAAATTGTCAGGAGCGCAAGTTGCTTCAGGCGGCGTGGGTCTCATCTTCCGCATCGTTGCTATTATCGACCACCTGCGGAGACGGTAATTTGCCTGTTTTCAGGATGGTACTCAGGACATCTTTCTGTTCTGCCAGCCACAGTGAAAGAGCTTCACGTTGCTCGTCTTCCATTTTGACCGGGGAATTTGCCAGCCAGGTGTCGAGCAGATCCGCCGTATCAAGCATTTTGTCATAAGCATCGGCTTCCTTTTTGCTGGTAAACGACATCTTCTCTTCGCCCTCACGAATGACTACGTATTTAATTTCAACCGCCATTTGCAGCCTCTCATCATAACTGTAATTTTATACAGTATATTTCTTTTCAATCGAGAAATCAACGCAAGCAATCAAGCAATAAAGACACACGCAAACGTTTTCGTTTATACTTCACGCGGAATTAATCAGGGGATATTCGTTATGACGTTATTAGGCACTGCGCTGCGTCCGGCAGCAACTCGCGTGATGTTATTAGGTTCCGGTGAACTGGGTAAAGAAGTGGCAATCGAGTGCCAGCGCCTCGGCGTAGAGGTGATTGCGGTTGATCGCTATGCCGACGCGCCAGCCATGCATGTCGCACACCGCTCCCATGTCATTAATATGCTGGATGGTGATGCATTGCGCCGCGTGGTTGAACTGGAAAAGCCGCACTATATCGTGCCGGAGATTGAAGCTATTGCCACCGATATGCTGATCCAGCTTGAAGAGGAAGGACTGAATGTTGTCCCCTGCGCGCGCGCGACAAAATTAACCATGAATCGCGAGGGCATCCGCCGTCTGGCGGCAGAAGAGCTTCAAATTCCCACTTCAACGTATCGTTTTGCCGACAGCGAAAACCTTTTCCGCGAGGCGGTTGCCGCCATTGGCTATCCCTGTATTGTTAAACCGGTGATGAGTTCTTCCGGCAAGGGGCAGACATTTATTCGCTCTGCCGAACAGCTTGCTCAGGCGTGGGAGTACGCCCAGCAAGGTGGTCGCGCTGGAGCAGGTCGTGTGATTGTTGAAGGCGTGGTTAAGTTTGACTTCGAAATTACACTACTGACCGTCAGCGCCGTGGATGGTGTCCATTTCTGTGCGCCAGTCGGCCATCGTCAGGAAGATGGAGATTACCGTGAATCCTGGCAACCGCAGCAAATGAGCCCCCTTGCCCTTGAACGTGCGCAGGAGATTGCCCGTAAAGTGGTGCTGGCGCTGGGAGGTTATGGGCTGTTTGGTGTCGAGTTGTTTGTCTGTGGTGATGAGGTGATTTTCAGTGAAGTCTCCCCTCGCCCGCATGACACCGGGATGGTGACGTTAATTTCTCAGGATCTCTCAGAATTTGCCCTACATGTACGCGCGTTCCTTGGACTGCCTGTTGCTGGGATCCGCCAGTATGGTCCAGCCGCTTCTGCGGTTATCCTGCCGCAACTGACCAGTCAGAATGTCACGTTTGATAATGTGCAGAATGCCGTAGGCGCAGGTCTACAGATTCGATTATTTGGTAAGCCGGAAATTGATGGCAGCCGTCGTCTGGGTGTGGCACTGGCTACTGCAGAGAGTATTGATGAGGCCATTAAACGCGCGAAGCACGCCGCCGGTCAGGTGAAAGTGCAAGGTTAAATCTGTTAAAAACAAGCTACAAAAATGCCCGATTCTCGATCGGGCATTTCAGATTGCTGACAAAGTGCGCTTTGTTTATGTCAGATGCGGCGTAAACGCCTTATCTGACCTACAAATCTTATGAATTCAATATATTACAATTCACTTGTAGGCCTGATAAGCATAGCGCATCAGGCAATGTTGCGTTTGTCATCATCCTCAAAAATGCCCGATTCTCGATCGGGCATTTTGACTCTTACAGCTTAGCGCCTTCTACTGCTTCACGCGCCAGCTTAGTAATACGGTCGTAATCGCCCGCTTCCAGCGCATCCGCCGGAACCAGCCAGGAACCACCGATGCACAGTACGCTTTTCAGCGCCAGGTAATCACGGTAGTTAGCCGGAGAAATGCCACCAGTCGGGCAGAAACGCACCTGGGAGAACGGACCTGCGATCGCTTGCAGGGCTTTCACGCCGCCGTTAGCTTCAGCCGGGAAGAATTTGAACTCTTTCAGGCCGTAGTCCATACCCAGCATCAGTTCGGAAACAGTGCTGATCCCTGGAATCAGAGGGATTGTACCTTCAGTCGCCGCTTTCAGCAGTGGCTCAGTCAGACCCGGGCTGATTGCGAACTGTGCACCCGCTTCGGTCACTTCTGCCAGTTGCTGTGGATTCAGCACTGTACCGGCACCCACAATCGCTTCAGGCACTTCTTTGGCGATAGCACGGATAGCATCAACTGCACACTCGGTACGCAGAGTCACTTCCAGAACGCGCACCCCACCAGCAACCAACGCTTTTGCCATCGGCACCGCGTGTTCCAGTTTTTTTACCACGATAACCGGTACAACCGGGCCGGTGGTCAGGATTGATTCTGCACTTGTTTTCCAGTTTTTCATCAGAGTTTTCTCTCGCCTGATTACAAATTTGTCATCTTAAAAAGTGATACAGGTTGCGCCCTGTTCGGCACCGGACAGTTTTTCACGCAAGGCGCTGAATAATTCACGTCCTGTTCCCACGCGTGACGCGCTCAGGTCAGGAATGTGCGGTTCGCGAGCAGCCAGTTCCGCTTCGTCTACCAGCAGCGTCAGTTCGCCTGTCTGTCCATTCACACGAATGATGTCCCCGTCGCGCACTTTTGCCAGCAGCCCGCCATCGTAGGCTTCTGGTGTTACGTGGATAGCTGACGGCACTTTACCTGAAGCACCGGAGAGTCGTCCATCAGTAACTAACGCAATTTTGAAACACCGGTCCAATAATACACCAAGTGGCGGCATGAGTTTATGTAATTCTGGCATTCCGTTCGCTTTTGGCCCCTGATGACGGACAACAACCACACAATCGCGATCCAGCAAACCCGCTTCAAAGGCAGGCATAACGTCATGTTGGCTTTCAAAAACAACCGCAGGCGCTTCAATCACCTGGTTTTCTACCGGTACGGCAGAGGTCTTCATAACCGCACGGCCCAGGTTACCGCTTAACACTTTTGTCCCGCCATGATGAGAGAAAGGCTGCTCGAAGGAAGCAATCACATTGCTGTCGAGCGATTTTTCTGCGCCCTCGCGCCAGTCCAGCTCACCGTTATTCAGCCACGGTTCGAGGGTATAACGCGAAAGGCCAAAACCCGCTACCGTGTTGACATCTTCATGCAGCAGGCCCGCCTTGAGCAGTTCACGCACCAGCACTGGTACGCCACCCGCTGCCTGGAAATGGTTAATATCGGCCGGACCGTTCGGGTAGAGACGCGCCATCAGCGGTACGACATCAGAAAGATCAGAGAAATCATCCCAGTTAATCTGAATACCCGCCGCACGCGCCATCGCCACCAGGTGCATTGTGTGGTTAGTGGAGCCGCCGGTCGCCAGCAGTGCCACGATGCCGTTCACCACCACTTTTTCGTCGATCATCTTACCGATCGGCATCCATTCATTACCGTTGCCGGTCATGCGTGTAACCTGGCGCGCTGCGGCTGCAGTTAATGCATCACGTAACGGGGAGTCCGGATGAACAAAAGAAGAGCCCGGCAACTGCATCCCCATAAACTCCACCACCATCTGGTTGGTGTTGGCAGTACCGTAGAAAGTACATGTACCCGGCGCATGATAAGATGCAGCTTCTGACTCCAGCAGAGCCATACGATCCACTTTGCCTTCGGCATAAAGCTGGCGAATACGCACTTTTTCTTTATTTGGCAACCCGCTTGCCATTGGACCTGATGGCACAAATACCGCAGGCAGATGACCGAACGACAAAGCCGCCATCGTAAGCCCAGGGACAATCTTGTCGCACACGCCGAGGAACAGCGCGCCATCAAACATATTATGGGACAGCCCCACCGCCGCAGACATTGCAATCACTTCGCGGCTTAGCAGCGACAGTTCCATGCCGTCCTGCCCCTGGGTTACACCATCGCACATAGCCGGAACACCACCTGCAACCTGACCGACCGCGTTGGCTTCATGCAGTGCTTTACGAATAATCTCTGGGTAGTGTTCATAAGGCTGGTGGGCAGAGAGCATGTCGTTGTAGGAGGTGATGATAGCGATATTGTTACGCAACATGCTTTTCAGAGAGGCTTTGTCTTCTGGCTGGCAGGCAGCGAAACCGTGTGCCAGGTTACCACATGCCAACTGCGAACGATGAACGGTCGAAGTTTTCGCTTGTTCGATCCGGGCGAGGTATGCAGAGCGAGTCTCGCGCGAACGTTCAATGATTCGATTTGTTACGCGTAACAATTGTGGATTCATAAAGGCTCCTGAAATTGAGTTGTCAGAGCAGGATGATTCACAACGCGTTTCATTCAGGAAAATTATGACTGAAACGCCTGTAACCGGAGCTCATAGGGCAGAAACGTTTCAGTCAGTGTAATAAAAAAAGCCTCGTGGGTGAATCCACACGAGGCTCAAAAGTGTAAAAATTACTCTACAATCTGTGCAAGATCATGTTACCGGTAAAATAACCCGTAAGGATAAGTCGAGATATTACTCAAACTCATTCCAGGAACGACCGTCACGAGTAATCATCGCCACCGAGGCAACAGGTCCCCAGGTTCCGGCCTGATACGGTTTCGGCGCATCATTGTCCATCGCCCACGCCTCAGTAATGGAGTCTACCCATTTCCAGGCTTCTTCCACTTCATCGCGACGTACAAACAATGCCTGAATACCACGCATGGTTTCCAGCAGCAGACGTTCATAGGCATCCGCCAGATGCGTCTGATTAAAGGTTTCTGAATAGCTCAGATCCAGCTTAGTGATTTGCAGGTTATGTTTGTGGTCAAGGCCAGGAACTTTATTCAGTACCTGGATATCCACGCCTTCATCAGGTTGCAGACGGATAGTCAGTTTATTCTGCGGCAGATCCTGCCACGACTCTTTAAACAGATTCAGTTCTGGCGTTTTGAAATAGACCACCACTTCAGAGCATTTAGTCGGCAGACGTTTACCGGTACGCAGGTAGAACGGTACGCCAGCCCAGCGCCAGTTATCGATGTCGACGCGGATCGCCACGAAGGTTTCCGTGTTACTGCTTTTGTTCGCGCCCTCTTCTTCCAGATAACCCGGCACTTTTTTGCCCTGCGCAAAACCTGCGGTGTACTGTCCTCGCACCGTCTTTTCACGCACGTTAGAGCGATCAATGCGGCGCAGAGACTTCAGTACTTTGACTTTTTCATCACGGATGCTGTCTGCGCTCAGGTCAGACGGCGGAGACATCGCAATCATGCAGAGAATTTGTAGCAGGTGGTTCTGGATCATGTCGCGCATCTGACCGGCTTTATCAAAATAGCCCCAGCGCCCTTCGATCCCCACTTCTTCTGCCACCGTAATCTCAACATGATCAATGGTGCGATTGTCCCAGTTGTTTACAAACAGAGAGTTAGCAAAACGCAGCGCCAACAGGTTCAGCACCGTTTCTTTACCAAGATAGTGGTCGATACGGTAAACCTGGCACTCCTCGAAGTATTCGCCAACCTGATCGTTGATTTCCTGCGAGGTCGCCAGCGACGTCCCCAGCGGTTTCTCCATGACTACGCGTGCCGGTTTAGCATTCAGTTTTGCCTCGCCAAGCCCTTTGCAAATTGCGCCAAAAGTGCTGGGCGGCATGGCAAAGTAGTTAATGGTGATACGATTTTTTTGATCCAGCATCGCGCCGAGACGGCTGAATGCAGCAGTGTCATTGACATCGAGATTACAAAAATCCAGACGTGCACTCAGGGTGTCCCATAAACCTTCATCAATGGTTTCTTTCATGAAAGTTTCGAGCGCCTCGCGGACAACTTTGGTATATGCCGCTTTATCCCAGTCAGCACGCCCTACGCCGATAATCCGGGTGTCCGGGTTGAGCTGACCGGCTTTTTCCAGTTGATACAGGGAAGGCAGCAATTTACGACGCGCAAGGTCGCCTTTCGCGCCGAAAATGACCAGGTCACAGGCCTGGGCTGTTTGCGTTACCGCCATGTCATTCTCCTTAAGTTAACTAACCCGGTACTTAAGCCTGGGTATACTTGTAATTTTCTTACGGTGCACTGTACTGCTTTTACGAGCTTGCGAAAACTGTAAACGCTTATCCACCCGTGCGATTACGGCAAAAGCGCGTAAAGTGCGGCAAAACTGATAAAAAAACCATCGTTTTCCTTTGGGTAAAAATCTGACACTGATCATGTTATGAAAAAAAATAACAACTTTTTTATCTGCTTTTGTCATTAACACAGCGCACAGGCGTAATATCTGACAAAACTGCATTTCGATTTCTTTCCGTGCGGAAATCGTCATTACCCGTGAGTCTCTTTACATCATGAATATGCTGGAAAAAATCCAGTCTAAACTGGAACATCTGAGCAAATCAGAACGCAAAGTTGCCGAGGTCATTCTTGTCTCGCCCGACAACGCGATCCATTCGAGTATTGCTGCTCTGGCACTGGAAGCCAATGTTAGCGAACCGACGGTCAATCGTTTCTGTCGCAGCATGGACACACGCGGTTTTCCTGATTTTAAACTGCATCTGGCGCAAAGTCTGGCTAATGGCACACCCTATGTTAATCGCAACGTCAGTGAAGATGACAGCGTTGAATCATACACAGGGAAAATATTTGAGTCGGCAATGGCTACTCTCGATCACGTCCGCCACTCGCTGGATAAGTCCGCCGTCAATCGCGCTGTTGATCTCCTCACCCAGGCGAAAAAAATTGCCTTTTTCGGGTTAGGTTCTTCTGCCGCTGTTGCCCACGATGCAATGAATAAGTTTTTTCGCTTCAATGTTCCGGTGATCTACTCGGACGATATCGTACTGCAGCGAATGAGTTGTATGAACTGTAGCGATGGAGACGTCGTTGTGTTGATTTCCCATACCGGCAGAACCAAAAATCTGGTTGAACTGGCGCAACTGGCGCGGGAAAACGACGCAATGGTGATTGCCCTCACCTCTGCTGGTACACCACTCGCCCAAGAAGCGACGCTGGCAATTACCCTCGACGTACCGGAAGATACTGACATTTATATGCCCATGGTCTCTCGACTTGCCCAGTTGACCGTGATAGATGTGCTGGCAACAGGATTTACTTTGCGACGCGGCGCAAAATTCAGAGATAACTTGAAGCGGGTCAAGGAAGCTCTTAAGGAATCGCGTTTTGATAAGCAGTTACTTAATTTAAGTGACGATCGTTAAAACGATTGCCATTGTTCTAATCTTATACGACATCCGAATGAGATTAATTTATCGCCACAATGGCTTTATTTCATTCGGATTTCATGTTCAAGCAACACCTTGTTGTTTCAGTCAACGGAGTATTACATGTCCAGAAGGCTTCGCAGAACCAAAATCGTTACCACGTTAGGCCCTGCTACTGATCGCGATAATAACCTTGAAAAAGTTATCGCTGCCGGCGCGAACGTTGTACGTATGAACTTTTCTCATGGCTCGCCTGAAGATCACAAAATGCGCGCGGATAAAGTTCGTGAAATTGCCGCAAAACTGGGGCGTCATGTGGCTATTCTGGGTGACCTTCAGGGGCCAAAGATTCGTGTATCTACCTTTAAAGAAGGTAAGGTATTCCTCAATATTGGGGATAAATTCCTGCTGGACGCCAACCTGGGGAAAGGTGAAGGCGATAAAGAAAAAGTCGGCATCGACTATAAAGGATTGCCTGCTGACGTCGTGCCTGGCGACATCTTGCTGCTGGACGACGGTCGCGTTCAGTTAAAAGTGCTGGAAGTTCAGGGCATGAAAGTGTTCACCGAAGTGACCGTCGGCGGCCCGCTCTCCAACAATAAAGGGATCAACAAACTCGGCGGCGGCCTGTCGGCTGAAGCCCTGACCGAGAAAGATAAAGCAGATATCCAGACTGCGGCGCTGATTGGCGTGGATTACCTGGCGGTCTCCTTCCCACGCTGCGGCGAAGACCTGAACTATGCACGCCGTCTGGCGCGCGACGCTGGTTGTGATGCGAAAATTGTCGCTAAGGTTGAACGCGCAGAAGCCGTTTGCAGCCAGGATGCGATGGACGACATTATTCTCGCCTCTGACGTGGTGATGGTTGCACGTGGCGACCTCGGCGTAGAAATTGGCGATCCTGAACTGGTCGGCATTCAGAAAGCATTGATTCGTCGCGCGCGTCAGCTGAACCGTGCGGTAATCACTGCGACCCAGATGATGGAGTCAATGATTACCAACCCAATGCCGACTCGTGCAGAAGTTATGGACGTGGCAAACGCCGTGCTGGATGGTACTGACGCAGTAATGTTGTCTGCAGAAACCGCTGCGGGTCAGTATCCGTCAGAAACCGTTGCAGCCATGGCGCGTGTTTGCCTGGGTGCGGAAAAAATCCCAAGCATCAACGTGTCTAAACATCGTCTGGACGTTCAGTTCGACAATGTGGAAGA
This sequence comes from Escherichia ruysiae, assembly GCF_031323975.1. NCBI lineage: Bacteria > Pseudomonadati > Pseudomonadota > Gammaproteobacteria > Enterobacterales > Enterobacteriaceae > Escherichia > Escherichia ruysiae. Next base: position 59,042 of record NZ_JAVIWS010000001.1, on the reverse strand, counting down.
AGCTATCGCCATGTCCGCGATGTATGCGGCTAACCACCTGAAAGGTGTTACCGCTATCATCACCATGACCGAGTCAGGTCGTACCGCGCTGATGACTTCCCGTATCAGCTCCGGACTGCCGATTTTCGCAATGTCTCGCCATGAGCGTACCCTGAACCTGACTGCGCTTTATCGTGGTGTAACGCCGGTCTATTTTGACAGCGCGAATGATGGCGTGGTTGCAGCCAACGAAGCGGTAAATCTGCTGCGCGATAAAGGCTACCTGATGTCTGGTGACCTGGTAATTGTCACCCAGGGCGATGTGATGAGTACCGTGGGTTCTACCAACACCACGCGTATTTTAACCGTAGAGTAAGTACGTTGCCGGATGCGGTGAAAACGCCTTATCCGGCCTGCAATTCAATGATAATTCGACAGATTTCAAATCTTCTGAAGCAAACTTGAATTTATCATCAGACGAAAGCCTCTCTTTGTGAGAGGCTTTTTCTATTTGATGGGATAAAGATCTTTGCGTTTATAAGGCTGAATTTCGCCCGGTTTGCGAGTCTTGAGCAATTTTAAAATCCAGGTGTATTGCTCTGGTCGCGGACCAACAAAAATCTCGACTTCTTCATTCATCCGCCGCGCAATGGTATGGTCATCTGCCTCTGACAAGTCATCCATCGGCGGGCGCACCTGAATCGTCAAACGATGCGTCTTGCCGTCATAAATCGGAAACAACGGTACGACACGCGCACGACACACTTTCATCAGACGACCAATCGCGGGCAGCGTCGCTTTATAAGTTGCAAAGAAATCAACAAATTCACTGTGCTCCGGGCCATGATCCTGATCGGGCAAATAATAGCCCCAGTACCCCTGACGAACCGACTGGATGAACGGTTTTATGCCGTCATTCCTCGCATGTAGACGACCACCAAAACGACGACGCACGGTGTTCCAGACATAATCAAAAACCGGGTTGCCCTGATTATGGAACATCGCCGCCATTTTCTGCCCTTGCGAGGCCATCAGCATAGCGGGGATATCTACCGCCCAGCCGTGCGGCACCAGAAAGATCACTTTCTCGTCGTTACGCCGCATCTCTTCGATAATTTCCAGTCCCTGCCAGTCTACGCGCGGCTGAATTTTTTCCGGCCCGCGTATCGCCAGTTCTGCCATCATCGCCATCGCCTGCGGCGCTGTGGCAAACATATCATCCACAATCGCTTCGCGTTCAGCTTCGCTACGTTCTGGAAAGCAAAGAGACAGATTGATTAACGCACGACGACGTGAGCTTTTACCCAATCGTCCGGCAAAACGTCCCAGCCGCGCCAGAATGGGATCGCGGAATTTCGGAGGCGTTAAGGCAATGCCGGCCATCGCCGCCACACCCAACCAGGCTCCCCAGTAACGCGGATGGCGAAAGGATTTATCAAACTCAGGAATGTATTCACTATTATTTTTTTTCGTTTCCATGCTTTTCCAGTTTCGGATAAGGCAAATATCAATCTGCTGATAGTGTAGCGGCGCAACTTGCCCCGCACCAAATAAAAAAGCCGGTACTGACTGCGTACCGGCTGCGAATGGGTGTTAATTAATCAAACTGTAGCTGCGGCACAATCTCTTTGGCCTGCGCCAGGAACTCACTGCGATCGGAGCCAGTCAGCCCTTCGGTACGCGGCAGTTTCGCCGTCAGCGGGTTTACGGCCTGCTGGTTGATCCATACTTCATAGTGCAAATGCGGCCCGGTTGAACGCCCGGTGTTACCGGAAAGCGCGATACGATCGCCTCGTTTTACCTTCTGCCCCGGTTTCACCAGAATCTTGCGCAGGTGCATATAACGCGTGGTATAGGTGCGGCCATGACGGATCGCAACATAATAACCTGCGGCGCCACTGCGTTTGGCTACAACCACTTCACCGTCACCCACCGAAAGTACCGGCGTACCCTGTGGCATCGCGAAATCAACGCCCCTGTGCGGCGCAACGCGACCTGTGACCGGGTTCAGACGACGCGGGTTAAAGTTAGACGAGATACGGAACTGCTTCGCCGTCGGGAATCGCAAGAATCCTTTCGCCAGACCAGTACCGTTACGATCATAGAACTTGCCATCTTCGGCACGGATAGCGTAGTAATCTTTACCTTCAGAACGCAAACGTACGCCCAGTAACTGGCTTTGCTCACGTTTGCCATCAAGCATTTCACGTGACATTAATACCGCAAATTCATCGCCTTTTTTAACCTTCCGAAAGTCCATCTGCCACTGTAACGCTTTAATCACTGCGCTCACTTCAGCACTGGTTAAACCAGCACTTCTGGCGCTGGCAACAAAGCTCGACCCTACAGTGCCTTTCAGTAGATTATTAACCCACTCCCCTTGCTGCATTTCGCTGGTCATTTTAAAACCGTTTGCTGCAGTGCGGTCATAGGTACGCGTTTCCCGACGAGAAACTTCCCAGGTCAGACGTTGTAAATCGCCCTCTGCGGTTAATGTCCAGGTGAGTTGTTGACCAATTTTCAGGTTACGCAGATCTTTATCCGCAGCAGCCAGTTGGGTGATATCACCCATATCAATACCATATTGATTGAGGATGCTACTTAGCGTATCGCCTGTGGAAACAACATATTCATGCACACCCGCTTCTCCGGCGATCTTGTCGTCCAGTTCATCTTGCGGAATGGCTTCATCTTCTTGTGCGGCTTGATCAATCGGTTCACTGGCTTCAGGTAAGAGTGAACGGATTTCGTTTTGTTCCAGCTCAATGGTTTTAACAATTGGCGTGGCGTCGCGGTGGTAAACATAGGGCCGCCAGACAGCGACGGCCAGAGTAAGAACGGTGAGCGACCCCAACATAACGCGGTGTGGTCGCGGTAAATTATTAAACGCCAGGGCGACAGAGCGGGCTATCTGTTGCACGTAATCACTTCCTCATTAATCTCCTTTCAGGCAGCTCGCGTACTGGTTGGCTAATTGATTCAGAAATTCTGAATAGCTTGTTTTACCCAGTTTGATATTCGTCCCAAGGGGATCCAACGTTCCCATACGAACGGATGTCCCTCGTGCGACGCTTTCAACGACCGCTGGCCTGAACTGTGGTTCAGCAAAAACGCAGGTTGCTTTTTGCTCAACCAACTGTGTTCTTATTTCATGTAAACGCTGCGCGCCCGGTTGAATCTCTGGGTTAACGGTAAAATGACCAAGCGGTGTCAGTCCGAATTGTTTTTCGAAGTAGCCGTAAGCATCATGAAAAACGAAATAACCTTTTCCCTTGAGCGGCGCGAGCTCATTACCAACCTGTTTATCGGTTGCAACTAATTGTGCCTCAAAATCCTTCAGGTTGGCGTCAAGTTTGGCTCGACTTTGCGGCATAAGTTCCACTAATTTTCCATGGATTGCAACCGCTGTAGCCCGCGCTATCTCTGGGGAGAGCCAAAGATGCATGTTGAAATCGCCGTGATGGTGATCTTCGTCACTTTTTTCCGCGTGGTTATGATCATCATCATCGCCGTGAATACTTTTCATCAGCATCGGTTTTACATTCTCAAGCTGCGCAATCGTTACCTGTTTCGCCTCAGGTAATTTGCTCACCGGCTTTTGCATAAACGCTTCCATCTCCGGGCCAACCCAGACGACTAAGTCCGCGTTCTGTAAGCGTTTTACATCCGATGGACGCAGTGAATAATCGTGTTCTGAAGCACCATCAGGCAGTAATACTTCAGTCTCTGTTACCCCATCAGCAATGGCGGAAGCGATGAATCCAACAGGTTTAAGCGAAGCAACAACGGCGGCATCTGCCGCCTGTGTTGCACCACCCCAGAGAGCGGCGGATAATGCTGCGAAAAGAAGCGTTTTTTTATGTAACATAATGCGACCAATCATCGTAATGAATACAAGAAGTGTGATATTATAACATTTCATGACTACTGCAAGACTAAAATTAACATGACAAGTCTGGTTTCCCTGGAAAATGTCTCGGTTTCTTTTGGCCAACGCCGCGTCCTCTCTGATGTGTCGCTGGAACTTAAACCTGGAAAAATTTTGACCTTACTTGGGCCGAACGGCGCAGGTAAGTCGACGCTGGTGCGGGTTGTGCTCGGGCTGGTAACACCAGATGAAGGTGTTATCAAGCGCCACGGAAAACTGCGTATCGGCTACGTGCCGCAAAAGCTCTATCTCGACACCACGTTGCCACTGACCGTAAACCGTTTTTTACGCTTACGCCCCGGTACATATAAAGAAGACATTCTGCCCGCACTGAAACGCGTTCAGGCCGGGCATCTGATTGACGCGCCAATGCAAAAGCTCTCTGGCGGCGAAACGCAGCGTGTACTGCTGGCGCGCGCGTTGTTAAATCAACCGCAATTATTAGTGCTGGATGAACCCACTCAAGGCGTGGATGTAAATGGTCAGGTTGCGTTGTACGACCTGATTGATCAACTGCGCCGCGAACTGGATTGTGGCGTATTAATGGTTTCTCACGATCTGCATCTGGTGATGGCAAAAACCGATGAAGTACTTTGCCTCAATCACCACATCTGTTGTTCCGGCACACCGGAAGTCGTTTCCCTGCATCCAGAATTTATTTCGATGTTTGGACCTCGCGGTGCTGAGCAACTGGGTATATATCGCCATCATCATAATCACCGCCATGATTTACAGGGGCGGATTATTCTGCGTCGGGGAAATGATCGCTCATGATTGAATTATTATTTCCTGGTTGGTTAGCCGGGATCATGCTGGCCTGTGCCGCAGGTCCGCTGGGTTCGTTTGTTGTCTGGCGCCGTATGTCTTATTTCGGCGACACGCTGGCGCATGCATCTTTACTTGGCGTCGCGTTTGGCCTGTTACTGGATGTGAATCCTTTCTATGCAGTGATTGCGGTTACGCTATTACTGGCGGGTGGTCTGGTATGGCTGGAAAAGCGCCCACAACTGGCGATCGATACATTATTGGGAATTATGGCGCACAGTGCTTTGTCGCTGGGTCTGGTCGTCGTCAGCCTGATGTCTAACATTCGCGTTGACTTGATGGCATACCTGTTCGGTGATTTGCTGGCAGTGACGCCGGAAGATCTTATCTCCATTGCGATTGGCGTGGTCATCGTGGTGGCAATTCTGTTCTGGCAATGGCGCAATTTACTGTCGATGACGATTAGCCCGGATCTGGCGTTTGTTGATGGCGTGAAATTACAGCGCGTAAAATTATTGTTGATGCTGGTGACGGCATTGACGATTGGCGTGGCAATGAAATTTGTCGGCGCGTTGATTATTACCTCGCTGCTGATTATTCCTGCGGCTACTGCACGTCGTTTTGCCCGCACGCCGGAGCAGATGGCTGGTGTCGCTGTTTTGGTGGGGATGATTGCCGTAACTGGTGGTTTAACCTTTTCCGCGTTTTACGATACGCCAGCAGGCCCGTCGGTGGTGCTGTGTGCGGCGCTGTTGTTTATTATCAGTATGATGAAAAAGCAAGCCAACTAAGTTGCGACTGGCACTATACAGTGCCAGTTTCATCGACCAGGTCACCACATTGCGAGTATCAGCAAAAAACATTCTGTTAAGAACAAGCGACCAGAGAATGTTTATATGGTCTGCATAAAATCCATGTCCGCATTCGACAAATTAAACGACGATATTAAGAATTCTCCTTTGCAGTTATTTCCCCACGAAAAATATTATCGTTCTCTCGAAAAAACGTGAGTGAGCAGATAAGCAGTCTCTGGAAACTGGCAATAAATACAGGTATGTAGCACCGAGAAATAGGAGTATCAGTATAAGTTCGTACAGCGTATGAATTGCAGCACATTTGCTCGCAGGGCATTAAGTGCAGGAGTAAATCCAATCTTCATTACTGCACAGAGGGGCATTTTTCTGTTCGCATTGGGGGCAGATAATAATGACAATCCCCTGGCAATTCTGAATGTAAATTTCAGTTCTGATGCACCAACAGTGCCCCGTTCAAAACGAGAAAGTAATCCCTTCTGTTTCAAATGCTCACTGCGCCCAGTCCGGTTTATTGAGTATATGATCCTGCCAGTCGATCACTTCTGATTCTTTCACCGCAATATGACGTACAGAGATTCGCTCACCGTGCATTGCCGCTTTCGAACCAGTCATCAGCGGATGCCACTCTGGCAATGCCTTCCCTTCCGCCAGCAATCGATATGCACAGGTCATCGGTAGCCATTCGAATGTTGGCAGGTTTTCGCGGGTTAATTTGATGCAGTCAGGTTCAAACTCGAAGCGGCGTTCGTAGTTCCGACATTGACAGGTTTTAATATTAAGCTGACGGCAAGCGACGTTAGTGAAGTAGATTTCGTCGGTGTCTTCATCCATCAGTTTATGCAGGCAGCACTGACCACAACCATCACACAACGACTCCCATTCTGCATCGCTCATTTCATCAAGGGTTTTACTTTGCCAGAAAGGTATATCGCTCATCAGGTGTTCCGCCATTACGTTAAAACGCACCTTATAACCAGTCTGGCACAGCGATGCAAGTTTTGCCGCCTCATTCAGGCGGCAAAAAAGTATTACAAAACGCGAGTTGTCAAAGAATGACCATCGAAAGTAACAGTCAGTTCATCGCCACTGTATAGCGGGCCGACACCATCAGGCGTGCCTGTTAACACAACGTCACCGGCCTTGAGGGTAAAAAACTTGCTCATATAAGCAATCAGCGGAACGATTTTATGGATCATGTCCGCAGTCGAACCTTGTTGGCGTTGTTCGCCGTTAACGCTCAGACCCAGCGATGTATTTTGCGGATCGCCAGTGAACTCTGCGGCAGGAATAAACCCGGAAAGAGGACAAGAGTTATCAAACGCTTTGGCCTTTTCCCACGGCTGCCCGGCTTTCTTCATTTTTGCCTGAATATCACGTAATGTCAGATCGAGCGCCACGCCGTAACCTGCAATGGCTTTGCGCACATGCTCTTCCGTAGCCTGACGTAGCGTCGCGCCAATCAACACAGCCAGTTCTACTTCATGATGAACCGCGCCGAAATCTGAGGGAATAGCCAATGGCTGGCGCAGATCGCACAGTGCCGTTTCAGGTTTAATGAACAACACGGGCTCTTCAGGTACTTCACTCCCCATCTCTTTAATATGTCTGGCATAATTACTGCCAACACAAACTACTTTACTCACCGGATAATCCAGCAGTGCACCTTGCCAGTTGTGATGTTGATACATAACGTTCCTCTCACTTCATCGTGGATCTTAAAACCCGCTCCGACAAATATGATGCCACCGCCGGATATTGGTTATTTTTTAGTGCTGTCTGTATTTTTCGCCATCACAGAAAGATGTTGCTTCAGCAAATCCTCAGGAGGAGGTGGCAATTGAAGATAATAGCCATGCTCAGCTAAGGCCTGTTTAACTTTCTCAATATCGGCATTTACCAGTTTTTTTCTCCCGTCCAATGGAAGAATCATCGCAAGTTGCGGTTGACCAAAACCTTTCATCAGCTCCTCTGGAACACGTGAAAAGTCGTCTTTTTTTTCAACATATAAATAGGTCTGGTCACGTTTACTACTTCGATAGATCACACAAAACATAATTTTACTCTGAATAAATGGGGGGGTGACTTGCCTCAATATAATCCAGACTATAACATGCCTTATAGTCTTCGTAATATCATCGCACGCTGATGATGATGGTAATTAGCTAATTGAGTAAGGCCAGGATGTCAAACACGCCAATCGAGCTTAAAGGTAGCAGCTTCACCTTATCTGTGGTTCATCTGCATGAGGCAGAACCTAAGGTTATTCATCAGGCGCTGGAAGACAAAATCGCTCAGGCTCCGGCATTTTTAAATCATGCTCCCATCGTACTCAATGTCAGTGGCCTCGAAGAACAGGTCAACTGGCCAGCAATGCACAAAGCTATCTCAGCAACAGGCTTGCGGATCATTGGTGTCAGTGGCTGCAAAAATGCGAAGCTGAAAGCTGAAATCGAAAAGATGGGGTTGCCGATCCTGACTGAAGGAAAGGAAAAAGCGCCACGTCCAGCACCGACTCCCCAGGTTCCTGCGAAAAATACAACACCGGACACAAAAACGCGCTTAATAGATACCCCTGTACGTTCCGGTCAGCGCATTTATGCGCCACAATGTGATCTGATTGTTACAAGCCATGTTAGTGCAGGGGCAGAATTGATCGCAGATGGTAACATTCATGTCTATGGCATGATGCGCGGTCGTGCGCTAGCCGGGGCAAGTGGTGACCGGGAAGCACAAATATTTTGTACGAGTCTGATGGCAGAACTGGTCTCTATCGCCGGTGAATACTGGCTGAGTGATAAAATCCCAGCAGAATTTTATGGCAAAGCAGCACGACTGCAATTAGTCGAAAACGCTTTGACCGTTCAATCGTTAAATTGATCCCTTTTTAACAAGGAATTTTTATGGCACGCATTATTGTTGTTACTTCGGGGAAAGGGGGCGTTGGAAAGACAACCTCCAGCGCGGCCATCGCCACTGGTTTGGCCCAGAAGGGAAAGAAAACTGTCGTGATCGATTTTGATATCGGCTTGCGTAATCTCGACCTGATTATGGGTTGCGAGCGCCGGGTCGTTTACGATTTCGTCAACGTCATTCAGGGCGATGCAACGCTAAATCAGGCGTTAATTAAGGATAAGCGTACTGATAACCTCTATATTCTCCCAGCTTCGCAAACTCGCGATAAAGATGCCCTCACCCGCGAAGGGGTGGCCAAAGTTCTTGATGACCTGAAAGCGATGGACTTTGAGTTTATCGTTTGTGACTCACCGGCGGGTATTGAAACCGGTGCATTAATGGCTCTTTATTTCGCTGATGAGGCCATTATTACCACCAACCCGGAAGTCTCCTCAGTGCGTGACTCTGACCGTATTTTAGGTATTCTGGCGTCGAAATCACGTCGCGCAGAAAACGGCGAAGAACCCATAAAAGAGCACCTGCTGTTAACGCGCTATAACCCTGGTCGCGTGCACAAAGGAGACATGTTGAGCATGGAAGACGTGCTGGAGATCCTGCGCATCAAGCTCGTCGGCGTGATCCCAGAGGATCAATCAGTATTGCGCGCCTCTAACCAGGGGGAACCGGTTATTCTCGATATCAACGCCGATGCGGGTAAAGCCTACGCTGATACCGTAGAACGTCTGTTGGGAGAAGAACGTCCTTTCCGCTTCATTGAAGAAGAGAAGAAAGGCTTCCTCAAACGCTTGTTCGGAGGATAAGTTATGGCATTACTCGATTTCTTTCTCTCACGGAAGAAAAACACGGCCAACATTGCAAAAGAGCGGTTGCAAATTATTGTTGCTGAACGCCGTCGCAGCGATGCAGAACCACACTATCTGCCCCAGTTGCGTAAAGATATTCTTGAGGTCATTTGTAAATACGTACAAATCGATCCCGAGATGGTGACCGTACAGCTTGAGCAAAAAGATGGTGATATTTCCATTCTTGAGTTGAACGTGACCCTGCCGGAAGCAGAAGAGCTGAAATAAGCTGTATTAGCTCAGGTCCGATCTGACAGTTACCGGTTATTTATACAGGTATCTGTCAGATTACACCCTGGTTAAATTTTTCTCTTCCCCGGTTCGCTATTAAGTAATGTTGTCATCGGCGTCCAGGCACAGCCCCCTTCCCTCCGTTGAGTTCGCTCATTTGGTTGCTGCGTTGTTAGTACAGGAAATGGGAATTACCTCCTGTTTTGTATAAACGGTAACACTCCCCCTTCAAGCTCCAGCGTCAAATTAAGTCGCAACTAATTCACATTATCGCCACCAGAATAAAATCACTGACATTACGTTTTCTGATAAATATTGTTCACATATAAATTACACAATAACATTGATATTTCAGATTGCCTTACCTTTGCAATGCAATGTTAACACTTGATGACATTTCTTGAATAAAATATTCAAAATCAATGAGTTAATTCTTATTTAAGATTATTCCCATTCAAGCGAAAAACATAACTCTTATTATACAAACCGCGCTCATTTTGAATGATCTGAATAATATCGAGCGTTCTTTAGTTAAGCTGCTCTTAATTGAAGACGAAATTATTGTGTGTGCAACTTACTTAATACCGGACATCTAAGTTGAAGAAAAAAACACTCGCCTTCGGGCTCATCTCAATATTACTCTGCTCCACGCCAGCCATGGCGGATATGAATCGCACCACTAAAGGCGCATTGTTAGGCGCAGGCGTAGGCTTACTGACTGGCAATGGTGTAAATGGCGTACTGAAAGGCGCTGCTGTAGGTGCAGGTGTTGGCGCAGTCACTGAAAAAGGTCGCGATGGTAAAAATGCCCGTAAAGGCGCAAAAGTAGGTGCGGCCGTTGGCGCAGTCACTGGCGTCCTGACCGGCAATGGTCTGGAAGGCGCGATTAAAGGTGCTGTGATTGGTGGTACAGGTGGTGCCATTCTGGGTAAAATGAAATAAGGTATGATGATGAAAAAATTTGCTTTACTGGCTGGACTGTTTGTTTTCGCACCAATGACCTGGGCGCAGGATTATAATATTAAGAACGGCCTGCCGGCAGAAACCTACATTACTTGCGCAGAAGCCAACGAAATGGCAAAAACTGACAGCGCACAGGTTGCAGATATCGTCGCTGTAATGGGTAATGCCAGCGTTACTAGCCGTGATTTAAAAATTGAGCAATCTCCAGAACTGAGTGCCAAAGTGGTAGAAAAACTGAATCAGGTTTGTGCTAAAGATCCGCAAATGCTGTTAATTACCGCAATTGATGACACCATGCGTGCCATCGGCAAAAAATAATAGTTAATGTAGTACCGCGTCGATTTATTCGACGCGGTATATTTTTAGCGGATGGATGTGCTTATAAACAAAAATGAAGTGTTAGTATTTGGCTTTGGTTTATTCCGTCAGTTTTCACTGTATCAAAAACTATTTTACTGCAATCATATCCGTATCCCCCCGCCTCACCGCAGAGTAATTTTCCCAAAACTAAACCTGACCAGTTTTTCCAGTTTCAAAGATTAATCATCTACTGATTGGATTTATAAGCATTTCTGATCAAATATCCTGTCAGCCCAAATTGTCAAAACGTATTTAAAAGAAGGGTTAATGCTGATCCCTTTGGCTTACCAGCTTCTCTCTTAACCGGTTAAGCAAATTGATTACCAGCCAAACCAGTGCATTGATTAAATTTATGGTAACAAGCACTTCTCCTAGCCAGATGCTGGGTTTGGCGATCAGGATAATCAGGATGGAGATCAGCATAAACGCAATGGAAAAGATGATATACAAAGTGAAATAATCCAGACTATTACTTTTGTTCATGCTACTTACGGTGATCCTGACAAAATCTTCAGACAATTATAGCAAACAAAATAATGAACAATAGTAACAAGAAGCAACGAGCTAATTACCTGTCTACAATTGCACCATTTCATCGCCTTGCTGATCAATTTTCAGCCAAACATCATCATGCTATATCAATTAGTGCAATATTCACTCAACAACCACTTTCACCTTCGGTTTTGAGAGAATAATTTTGACGAGTTCAATATACGTCACCGGTTTATAGAAATAGTACCCTTGCTGGAACGTAATATTATTCTGGTTCAAATAGTCGAGCTGCTCCTTAGTCTCGACGCCTTCGGCGACAATACTGATAGAAAGTTTGCGCGCCAGATCCAGCACACAGTCCAGAATTCGGGTGGAATCAGGATCTGCATTGACCCGACCGACGAAACTGTGATCAATCTTAATATAATCGATGTGCAGATCATGGAGATAAGAAAGCCCTGAGTAGCCCGTACCAAAATCATCCAGCGCGATAACAAAACCATTTTCATGCAGAATGTTCAATCGCTGAACCAAATTTTCATCAACATGTAACGCTTCACGCTCAGTAACTTCAAGAACGAGATTCAAATCATGGCGAGTGAAGCTGTCGCGGTATTTCAGACATTCTTCAACAAATGTCGGCGAAATAATATGCGAGGCGCTAAAATTGATCCCAACATGAAATCCTTCCGGCAGTTTACTGGCGATCGCGTTCATTTGTGTGGCGACCTGACTCATCAAACTTTGGGTGAGCGGAACTATCAACCCTGATTTTTCAGCAAGTGGAATAAATGCTACAGGTGAAATATATCCTCCACGAGGATGTTTCCATCGGGCAAGAACTTCTACGCCGCGTAACGTCCCTTCCCGACCATTAACTACCGGTTGGTAAAAAGGCACAATCTCACCATTGCTTATCGCCCTACGCAGAATCTCTTCAGGTGTGTCTGTCTTATTGAAATATTTATCAAGTAAAAAGGCAGCGGAACAGGATATTAAAAGGCTGAATATCAAAATACCCAAGCCTTTGTCGATCATTCTGGTAAAGCTAAATAGCGGCGGCTGGTTATAGATAATACTGAAATGATATTCAGTGGAGTTAACCCGTCCAGAAAGTTGATGTCTGCCATTGAGAGTTGTCACATCTCCCGACGGCCCAATAATATTATCCCCCACGCGCAAACTATATTTCACCCCCTTCAACGGCACATGGAGCGCCCCACGGATATGCTGGTCGCTAATAGTCACCAGGATACGCGTATCAGCGAACTGAATCTGATAGAGCAGAATGGGTAATCTATTTACAGTGTCGAGCGCCGGAGCCAACAGCAAATTACTGTCTGGTATCTCAGGAATACGGGATAGCAGTACCCGATTACCCGGCAGCGATGTACACCAGACAGCACCTTGTTTGAGAATGATGATCGTCCGCAGATGGGGTTTCAGCGCGGCCTCTGTACCTAGCTGATATTGTTCATCCAGATCGCACCTTTTCCCTGCAATTTCCATCGCCGTTTGAGTCGCCTGTGACGCTTCCTCAAGAATATGATTAATGTTGTTGGCGGCGTACTTCGCCCCCGCCAGGCTCTCTGCTTTTGCGGAATACCAGAGCTGAATATTCAAAATAGAGACGCCAGTAATAAACAGGCACACCGCAACGAGGATGGGGATAAGTGTATTGCGCATTCGCGTGTCCCAGGACCATTTTTCTCTGTTCATTCGCTCAATCTGGCGTCTACAGAGAGCATGGTAGAGAGAATCAGAAATATCCACGTTCTTGATGAAATTTTACCCCACTATGCCGTAATACCTTCAATGTTGGATAAAAATCTCAAGTGAGCGTTAATTGACTGCCCCCAGGACAGAGAAGACGATTGAGCAACAAACCAGAACAAGAATATTGGGTAGGCAACGTTCTCTGTGTACTCATCCTTTAATACTTAACTGTATCAATGAGTAAGGATATGCTGAACTGGTACAACGTCGATGGGGACAGTAAAGGTTATACCGAGGTAAGGCAGTGCAAATTGTTACTCTACGCGACCCAGCTTTTTCTTCAACAGCACACGACACCTGCTCATAACAAACGGTATCCATCAATAACGGCATCCAAAATCAGCTCCATTATATACAGCAATATCACTGGAAGGAATGTGAAGAATCGATAGCAGTAATATAAGTTGCACAAGTCAAACGTGGATTTTTTATACTCTTAAAAACCAGAGAAATAACTTTTTCTGATAACATCTATAACCAGTTAGAATAAGAAAGAGAGCGATATATTCTTATTTAGCAAGTCAGGCTATAGAAACCATATAATGCGAACTCTGGTGCGTAAGACATTTTCTTTTCACAAAACCCCATGTTACAAATTGTAAAGATTAACTCTTCCTGTTTGTATTCAACTTGTCTGGTCATATCTAAATAGATATGTAAAATTGATAACGGCTGGTAATCATTCAATACTCGCACTATAGAAAGTTCGCCAGCCTGCCGCAGGCACGCGCCTTTATACGACGTGTCTGCGGTTTTGTTGTGATATTTATATAGAAGTACTGGTGAATTATGAGCAATCTGAATCCATGCATGGCGTGTGGTGCCTGTTGTGCATTTTTCCGCGTCTCTTTTTACTGGGCCGAAGCTGATGATGCAGGCGGAACCATACCGGCTCATCTTACTGAGCAGATATCCCCTTACCACCGATGTATGCGCGGAACTAACCAGAAGAACCCACGCTGTATTGCCCTGGCAGGAACGCCTGGAAAAAACGCCTGCTGCACAATATATAAAAACCGCTCTTCCACATGTAGAGAATTCGCCATGTCAGGCGAGCATGGAGAAATTAATGAGGCATGTAATCGCGCTCGAGCTAAATATGGACTACCTCCAATTTAAAAGCTTTTTCAAGTTTAATTAGCTCCATACTATCGCCATCCTCAACAATATATTCAGGTAGCGAAACTAACTATGCCGCGACATTACTGTCGCGGTTAATCCATTAATAATAAATACAGAAAAAACCAAAATAAATCATATAACACCCCATCAATAATTAAGACCATTGATAAAATTAAAGTACGTCTGTAGCATTATCATATTTTATTTTTCATAGACTAGTTTTTTCGTGTTATGTTATAATATGGCGAATAAACACAGGTTATCAACTTGTCAGTAATGTAAATAAATTTCGAGGAGATCATTCCAGTGGGACGTAAATGGGCCAATATTGTTGCTAAAAAAACGGCTAAAGACGGTGCAACGTCTAAAGTATATGCAAAATTCGGTGTGGAAATCTATGCTGCCGCTAAACAAGGTGAACCAGACCCAGAATTAAACACATCTTTAAAATTCGTTATTGAACGTGCGAAGCAGGCACAAGTTCCAAAACACGTTATTGATAAAGCCATTGATAAAGCCAAAGGTGGCGGAGATGAGACGTTCGTACAAGGGCGTTATGAAGGCTTTGGACCAAATGGTTCAATGATTATCGCTGAAACGTTGACTTCAAATGTTAATCGTACAATTGCTAATATTCGCACAATTTTCAATAAAAAAGGCGGGAATATTGGAGCAGCAGGTTCTGTCAGCTATATGTTTGACAATACTGGTGTGATTGTATTTAAAGGAACAAATCCTGACCATATTTTTGAAATTTTGCTTGATGCTGAAGTAGATGTTCGTGATGTGACTGAAGAAGAAGGAAGCATCGTTATTTATACTGAACCTACAGATCTTCACAAAGGAATTGCAGCTCTGAAAGCCGCTGGAATTACTGATTTTTCAACAACAGAATTAGAATTGATTGCTCAATCAGAAGTAGAACTTTCACCAGAAGATTTAGAAATCTTTGAAGGGCTTGTTGATGCCCTTGAAGATGACGATGATGTCCAAAAAGTATATCATAACGTTGCTAATCTCTAATTATAAATATCCTCCGGCTATGCCGGAGGTTTTTCAGATGCACCTATAAGGCTCTGTTTCCAGCCGCGCCCTAACTGGTGCATATGATCTAACATTTGCATTCAACTTTGTTACTTACGACCCGTAAACGAGTTGCCTGGATATGGGTTCAATAATTGTTCGCCAATTTTATCTTCTTCGAGCTGGTGCTTTATATATTCTTGTATCTTTGCTGTGTTCTTACCCAGCGTATCTAAATAATAACTCCTACACCAAAAATCCCTGTTCCTGTATTTGAATTTTAGATCTCTAAATGCTCATAGAGCATCAGACTGCGTTTACCCTTCAGATAGCCCATAAACCTCGATACGCTCATTTTCGACGGGTTCTCCACATACACAGCATTCTGCTTTCGCAACGGCTAACTCCTTTGTGTATTTCGCATCGAGTGCAGCAACATCGCACTGGCGCAACTGCATATCAGTAAAGGAAACGTCCTCAGCTTCTTGTACCGTCTGATTATCGATATCACCCCCGAAGAGGGACTGTTGAATAAATCAGATTGTAGTGAGCAATCAGGCTAACGTCAGAAAATAAAAAGGGCGCCTACTGGCAATCTTATGAATTCAACACATTACATATAGGTTAAGGTATTGTACAGTCCTGTACCTTGTAACTAATATCGAAAGGCAATAAAAATATCCAATATATAACTCATGATACTTGCCCATAAAAAAGCCCTTCCGGAGAAGGGCAGGTTTTTGTATGCGCAATGTTCCATCATCTGCATGGTGCCGGGTGCCTCCCGGTGAGTCCGGCATCAGCATCCGAACCCGCAATATTGCCGCTAAAGCCGAAGGATATTTGCAACCTTGCTGATATGCCCCTCCGCACAGGGGGATTCACCATGTAGGTATTTTTTTAACAAATAAGAAAAATGGTATCAATACCATAATCTCGAAAATACAGAATTTTATCAAATACAATTAATTTGTTATCGGAATATGATAATTATGGATTTTCCTGTATCCGAAACAACAAAATCCACTCAACGGCAGGTTTATACTATTTCGGCACAATATCAAAATTTGCTCAAATAAAGAAAAAGGAGTGATAGCGGCCTGCTGATCCCCCCCTTCGCACAGAGGAGTCACCATGCGATGATTTTTTAACACCAACGCATGGTACCGACTACCTGAATTGAACTGGTGCCCCATTGGTTACAAGTCAGTGACTCTGCCTGCTGAGCTAATGGCTGTATGGTTGGTGGCCCTTGCTGGATTTGAACCAGCGACCAGGCGATTATGAGTCGCTCGTTCTCACCACTGAGCTAAAGAGCCAGAAAAACGAATTTACTCCCTTAGAAACATATATATACAGTTTACATTATCGCATTATAAATAAAAATTGATATTTTCTTATCCAATAAAGGCATTAATCGTATTGTATATTTTGATGATTTATATCACCTTATAAAAACAATAAGGCTTTAACCATTATCAAAACAAAAATTTCATCATATTTTGAAACAAAAGGATTCAACAGATATATCTATCACCACGATAGACCACATAACAAAAACATTAAAAAATATCTTAACTATGAAAAAAAATGTTTTTATAATATTTCTAAGTATTCTCTGTACAGGAGCCGTTGTGGATCATCCTCACTTAGACAGTAGGATACCAACAAACGAAATAATCAATTGTCTTTCCCGCTCCATCCAGGAAAGTGGTTATATAATGGATCTAAACGGCACCAGGCTGCCTATTAATGCAAAAGAATTCGCAACATACAAAATGTCAAACTTCTCCGGTTCATTCTGGATCGAATATTCAACAGAAGGAAGACCAATAAGGGAGGCTGGTATAAAAGATGCAACACAGGAGAGTTATAAGGTTCTGAATGATGCATTGCGACTATGTAGTGAGACCCTGACAAGATATTGACGTTCACAATCAATGTGTTTACAGACCACACTATATATCAACAAGTCGGTTTTCCGAAATTGCTGAACATAACATTTCATCTCCGACAGTCCGCTGGCGAAGATCTTTTCGGATTTACCTGTGAATTACCGAAGCAAAAAACCGTATATCTGCGGGTTTGTATTAATATCCTAACACAGACATAAAAAGTCTATCATTGCGCTTAACTTATCACAGATACGGGAAAAAGTGAGCTAAAGAAAAAGCGACAACGAATTTAAATGGAAAACGAAATATTTAAAAAGGCTACCGTGCTCTTGATGCGGCTTCCTTGAACAGTTCTCGATAATCGGGAAACTCAGGGCGCGTTATCCTGTGGTCACTCTATGCCACGTGTTCGGGGTTCATCGCAGTAGCTACAAATACTGGAGAAAAACCAGACGGCAGATGTGCTGTATTACGCAGTTAGGTACTTGAGCTACATGGCATCAGCCACGGTTCAGCCGGAGAAAAAAGCATCGCTACAATGAGTAGAACTGCTATCTGCCCCACCAAACTATCAGGGGGTTTTGATAACCCTTAGCAAGCTAACAAAAAACAACGGGCGTGTTATACGCCCGTTACAGTTTTTAACACATGCAGAAATTACATGTTTTCGATGATCGCGTCACCAAACTCTGAACATTTCAGCAGTTTAGCGCCTTCCATCAGACGTTCGAAGTCATAGGTTACGGTCTTCGCATTGATTGCGCCTTCCATACCTTTAACAATCAGGTCTGCGGCTTCGGTCCAACCCATGTGGCGCAGCAGTATATAAAAACATTAAGTTCAATTCATTGATATTTAATGATAAAAATTATTTTATTGTCTTTTTATTAGCCAAAATCAACTTTATTCAACCGTTTGATTTCATTGACGTTCGTTTTTATTTTGGGGAAAGGTTTTATCTACCATTTATATCAAAATTACAAGCCTACATTTTATTAACATCTCAATACATGTGAGGCCTTGCAGACCTTTGTGAGGCCTTATGTGTCTCAGTTTTGTCCCTCTTTTTTGTACTAAAAAACATAGTAATTGAGGATAAACCTCATGCTATTTTCGCTTATATGCCTCTAAAGGCATGGCACTTAAATAGATAAAAGCACCACAAAATCATAAAAAACCACACAGTAAAACCGCAATATGAAACAATAACAGATAATTAAACCAAAAACAGATAGCGCATTGTGATAATCATTCAATACTAAACAAAATATAAACAGTGGAGCAATATGTAATTGACTCATTAAGTTAGATATAAAAAATACATATTCAATCATTAAAACGATTGAATGGAGAACTTTTATGCGGGCAAAACTTCTGGGAATAGTCCTGACAACCCCTATTGCGATCAACTCTTTTGCTTCTACCGAGACTTTATCGTTTACTCCTGACAACATAAATGCGGACATTAGTCTTGGAACTCTGAGCGGAAAAACAAAAGAGCGTGTTTATCTAGCCGAAGAAGGAAGCCGAAAAGTCAGTCAACTTGACTGGAAATTCAATAACGCTGCAATTATTAAAGGTGCAATTAATTGGGATTTGATGCCTCAGATATCTATCGGGGCTGCTGGCTGGACAACACTCGGCAGCCGAGGTGGCAATATGGTCGATCAGGACTGGATGGATTCCAGTAACCCCGGAACCTGGACGGATGAAAGTAGACATCCTGATACACAACTCAATTATGCCAACGAATTTGATCTGAATATCAAAGGCTGGCTCCTCAACGAACCCAATTACCGCCTGGGACTCATGGCCGGATATCAGGAAAGCCGTTATAGCTTTACAGCCAGAGGTGGTTCCTATATCTACAGTTCTGAGGAGGGATTCAGAGATGATATCGGCTCCTTCCCGAATGGAGAAAGAGCAATCGGCTACAAACAACGTTTTAAAATGCCCTACATTGGCTTGACTGGAAGTTATCGTTATGAAGATTTTGAGCTAGGTGGCACATTTAAATACAGCGGCTGGGTGGAATCATCTGATAACGATGAACACTATGACCCGGGAAAAAGAATCACTTATCGCAGTAAGGTCAAAGACCAAAATTACTATTCTGTTGCAGTCAATGCAGGTTATTACGTCACACCTAACGCAAAAGTTTATGTTGAAGGCGCATGGAATCGGGTTACGAATAAAAAAGGTAATACTTCACTTTATGATCACAATAATAACACTTCAGACTACAGCAAAAATGGAGCAGGCATAGAAAACTATAACTTCATCACTACTGCTGGTCTTAAGTACACATTTTAAGAACGCCAACTAAAATTTCCCCGAGGTGAAAATCGCCCCGGGGAATAACTAGCCATTTCAATGTAACAATTAACCCTTAAAATAAACCCAGAAGGTTATTAACTAAATCACATAGAAAACCATCAATTATAATGTGTATAAAATAGGCGACAGCAACCCAATTACAAATTAATGGTTCCAGAATATCACATCAAAAAACACACTGTATAATATTATAATTAACATGTAGACAACTTGTAATAAATATTATCAGTCAATTGTTTTGTTTATTCCATCTGTGACGCCGATTATTTTCTCAAAATAATGAGATGGCGTGACACCATAATAATCTTTAAATGCACATATGAAATATGAAGTACTGTTATAGCCACATTTCTGGGCTACGACATTGATAGAATAAGAGTTTGAAGTTATGAGTTTTTTTGCATACCTCATCCTAGTATCTCTCAATATTTCAGTAAATGACGTTCCTTCATCCCTTAATCTTTTTTTTATTAAACTTTCACTCGTATAAATCAATTCCGCAATATCTTTTAAATGCCATTGCCGCTCAATATTAAAACTGATTATTCCAGTAATTTTACAGGTAAATGTATTTATATTTGTTAGTATAAATGAATTTACACTTTCGCGTTTTTTGAACATGGCAAGTAAGGATATACATAGTCTTTCTTTTAACCAAAGGGAGTGTGAGTCTGCTATTTTAATCCCTTCAAACAGAGAAAAAACAAGCGATAATGGAGGTTCCTCTTCAGCAATATAACCATTCTTATCAAGAGTAAATTTGCCAGGCAACTCATTATTCACGTCGATAAAAAAGGATAAACATGTTTTCTTATCTATATCAACAATTCTTAGTTTAGAGGGGCATACTGGTAACTCTCTTCTAATTTTGTCGCTTACAATAAACAATGAATTTTTTTTGAACGAGATAACTCTCCTGTTTATAATTAAATCAAATGATTGACAGATGAAAACTACGGAGCAAACATAATCCATCTTGCACCTATCATAAAATTAAAACAAGTTGATAGTAGTCAAATAACAACCAATTAAATACACAATCATAATCAGGATGATGTGCATTTATATTTTTATACACAAAATTATAGTTTGCAAATTTTAATAAATTTCATTTAAGATTAAATTATTATATGTATATTGTTTTTTATTCTAACGTATTTCAAAGTTACATTTTTTTCAACGATTACTATGCTTTTTATTAACATAAACTCACTACAACGCACCTGAAACCTCTTGCTATATATATGTCAACCGTTTGAATTTAAAATAAAAAGAGTATCATTTTTACTTGCATTTCTTATCAAGTCACATTCAACAACAGTAAAAAAACATTATTAGAACCATTCAATTAACAAAAAACCAACATCCAGCTTGCTTAATTTTTCTTTATTAAACGATATTGAAAATCAATTGATAAAATACATCTAAACAACCTTTTGGGGCGCAAAAGCATAACATCAAACAAACAAATAACATACCGAAAAAACTTACAATTAATAACCTATGATATACATACTGTTTATTATGGTTGAATAAGCCACTCGATATCTGGTGCTACGGAAGTGTCCACACGGTTTAGCAGCATCCGATACTTTTTCCAGGCTTCCAGCAACGGGGTTTCTTCCTCCGTTGCATATACAGCTCACCTTTTTTCACCCACGATTAACCAACAGCCAGACCAGCAGACACGCCACCACCGGCACAGCAAAATCCATCAGGCTTGCCACATCCCATGCACGTGTATCAAAACCGCCCCACCACGGCATATTCATTCGCTTGCCATGCCCGAACATTTCGATCCAGCGATATTCTGCCTGGGTGTGTTCACGCGCAATGAAGAACGTACAACCGGCTATCGCTCCGTAAGCCCAGTTCCCGGTAAAAAGACCAATCAGTAGCTGCGCAGCCACAGCACAAAGTGCATGAAGGAAAGGTGTTATATCCATTTTCATCCTACCCAATAAAATTGGGCGCTCGGCCCCTTAATATTATTTAGACGCAAGCGCCGCCTCAATTGCAGATAATCTTTGTCTTAATTCTGCGTTTTCTTCTTCCAGTGCTGTTATCCTGTCGTCTGACTCTCTGGCTACCTGAACAAGCAAGCCAGTAACACCAGAATAATCTACAGTGTAATAACGTTCACCTTCTTCACCTTCCGATCCGCTCGCACCGTCCTGATATTTCATTGCGGAACCTACAACTTCTGGGATTGCTTCCAGAGCTTCCTGTGCAATGACACCAGCATAGGGCATACCGTTTTCTTTAAGCGTGTATGTATAGCCGTTCATTTTACGGATGCGGTCGGTTGCATTATCGATCACCTGAATGTTGTCTTTCAGATCCCGGTCGGAATGCTGGTTAAATGCGGTGGCATGACATGCACCATTAACGCTTAACATATAGGTGTTATCGGTATTTTTCTGCGCATAGAACATATAAGCGCCACCATCAACACCGACTTCATAAACAACAGGACGGCTGGAGTTGCCCCACAATTGAGCAGTAACACCAGCATAAGCGGTTCCCTGTGTGTTTAATGTCATGATTGACCCATGATTGGCATATTTGATCTGTAATGTGTCGGTGTAATCAAATTTAATAAGCGCGTTACTTCCACGCTTGCTGTATGACATAAGGCAGTTACCCATTTTGAGGTATCCGCTGTCACCGGGAAAAATCATCGTACCGCCATAAAGGTTGGTAAAGTCCCAGCAAATGTTTGTCCCGTTATCGTTCAGGTTAAGGCGCGCCATTGCGTTACCTGGACTGTCTATCCATTTTTTGAGGTATAGTTCGCAATACGCATCCTCAACACCTGCCGTCCTGTGAGTTGAGCGGAGTTTTCTCCCAAATATAGCTCCGCTAGTTGGCAATACCTGCTGATACCATGAAGCAGACCAGTCACCAACGATTTCATCTTTGCTGTCTACATATAATTTTGTTGCGTAGCTTCCTTGATCGTTTTTTAATTTGCTAACGTCGGATTTTAGCGTTTTGATGTCATCAGGAATTACTGTCGATGTAGCCATTTTTCTTCCTCACATCCAGCCACGAAGTTGATGCTCAACAGCAACCGCGTATTCATCGAATAATGACGATATTTGCGTATCCTTAATGATGCGCACGTTTACAAAATATCCATCTTCCTTAACACATACCGGTTCGCCATCTTCAGTCAGCTCTCCGGTTTCTTTGTACACGTTACCTATCACATCAATCAGAATATCATCCTGCATCGACTCGTCATTATAATAGCCAATACTTCCCATAAAGGCCGAAAAGTCGGCCCTGTCGGCAAATTTGAGTGTTAAATCTTTCATTAGATTGACTCCCCCATCTGAGCATCAGTCAATGCCTTGTGCCAAATACGCAGATTTCGAACGTGTCCAAATAGGTGACGGTTGCCGGATGATGATTGACCACCAATATTAATGAAGCCTCCTGTATATTTGTGTTTTTTATAAGGAGAAACTACCTTAGCACCAATATTACCGTTAACCACAACACACAATTCTCGACTTTCTGTGAATCTAAAGCCGATAATGCTTTTTCTCTCTGGTCGTTCTATAACGCTTTTATATTCTATTTTAGTGCCTTTACCATTTGTAATGATTGCGCGTGCTCCCAAAGATGTATACCCCAAATACATATAACTTTCATCTGCAATTTCAGTTGTATCTCCCGTAGTGGAAATATTAAGAATACGTGCGCTACCTTCTTTGTTTGGCGATTCATCCCAATTGGTATTAACTTCTGCTAATGAACTAATAGCGGGATTGCACCAATTTAGAGAAATGGGGACCGTTACAATATCGCTGGCGCGTGTTACAGGGGATGCGCCTGTTATAATAAACGATGAAGCGCACGCCCCACCTTCAACTTGAGGGGTCGCAATATAAATATAATCATCCGCGCCAGTGCCCACTCCTTTTGCCGGGGCATACTGAACCATTCCACCTATCATATTTTCTGTATCAAGTGCCTTAATTGTCGCCTCAAAAAAGATCCATTTGCTTGCTTCATCTTTAACAGCCCTTGCAGTAATGCGATTAGCGGCACCACCCGTCTTATCAATAGATAAATCTGTCGTATTTAAGTAAGCGTCACCTAAGAATGTGTAGGTAGAACCATCATAGTTTTCAAATCGTAATCGGCATCTTAAATTTGGAGTGCCACTTTGCACCCTGCATGATATGGTTACATACTTTTCTCCGCCTGTTACATCAAAACCTTTACTGCCGGAAACGGTTACTATGTTAATCGCTGAAATTTGCCCTACCATTTCTGGTTTTAATGTAAATTTTGCGTACTGGAATCCGAAATCATCTACACCTGATGCACTTAAGATCATATTTGACGACTTGTTCCATTTAGTCGGATTTGTTGAATTGATTAGCAGGTTAGTTCTTTGCCCCTCAATAAGCAGGCCATCACGTTCAAATCGTGGCTCGTCAATGGCAGCCTCTGTCAGCACACCAGATTTATTAATGTAAGTTGCTTTCGATGCGCGTTTAAACTTTACAATCTTGTCGCCAGGCATTGTTATTTCATCGTCGCCAATAACAATTTTTTTATATGATGGCGAAAAGCCCGTAATCATATCCAGTGAATCATTAAACGGTATCCACACATCGGGCAACGGCTGCAAAACTTGTTTATACGGCTCCGCTGCCTGGCTTGCATACTCTCTGGCTGCGTCTTCACTTGCTTTAGCTGCTGTCTGGCTTGCTGCCGATGCTTGCGCCGAGTTCGCCGCCGCAGTCTCGCTCGCCTTTGCGTTGGTTTCACTGGTTTTTGCTGCTTTTTGACTGTTAGCTGATGCAGTGGCAGAAGCAGCCGCCGCGCTTGCAGAACTGGCTGCTGCACTCTCGCTTTGGGCCGCTGCATCCTGACTGCTTTTCGCCGCAGTTTCACTGGCTTTGGCATTCGTTTCGCTGGTCTTCGCTGCCGTCTGGCTGGACTTTGCGTTAGTTTCACTCGTCTTCGCAGCTTTCTGGCTGTTAGCCGCAGCAGTTGCTGATCCAGCTGCTGAAGTCGCAGAACCGGCTGCCGCGCTCTCGCTTTGGGCTGCTGAAACCTGGCTGTTTTTTGCTGCAGTTTCACTGGCTTTAGCATTCGTTTCGCTGGTCTTCGCTGCCGTCTGGCTGGACTTTGCGTTGGTTTCGCTCGTCGTTGCGGCTGTCTCGCTATTTTTCGCGTTGGTTTCTGATTTTTTAGCTGCTGTTGCGGAGTTTGCCGATGCAGTCTGCGAGACCGCTGCCGCCTGTGCGCTGTTAGCTGCATTCGTTTCTGAGGTTTTCGCCGCGTTCTTCGATGATGCCGCTGCAGTTTCGGATTTCTTTGCCGCCGCTGCGCTCTGAGAGGCGGCTTCAGCGTTGCGTGCCGCTTCTTCCACCATTTCCTCAAAACGACGCAATGCCTCCGGCATGACATCATCTTCCGTCATGGCACCGAGAAAATCATTCAGCGTACCTGGTCTGGAACCTTCATAGACGGTAATGGTTCCGGCATGTGAAGGCGGAAAACCTTCAACCAGCAGGGTGACGCTGTACTGGCCATACTCAACATCCATGCTGTAACGCCCGGCTTCATCCGGATTTTCAGAGGCCACTGTGTTGACCAGTACCGTGGTGCTGTTACGCTTTGCCTTCAGTTGAATAGTGCAGTTCTGTATTGGTTTTCCCGCACCATCTTTCAGCACACCTGAGATTTTTACTGCTGCCATATCCACTCCACAAAAAAGCCCGCCTGAACCGGCGGGCTGTCATAACACTGTGTTACCTGGCTAATCAGAATTTATAACCGACACCAACGATGAAACCGTCAGTGCGCCAGTCGCCACTGCCGGAACCTTCATAAGCAATATCAATGGCCACGGATTCGGTCGGGTTAAACTGCACGCCAGCCCCCCATGCCAGAGACGTGTCGCTGTGGCGACCGTCATCACTTCCGGTCAGCACATCGTGCGTTTTCCCCTTGTTGTCAGTTACGCGGATATAATCTCCGGAGAAAGTCGAAACACGGCTGTAAGCCATACCCGCCATCGCATACGCGCTGAACCATTCATTCACGCGCACAGACGGCCCCGCCATCACGCTGAACCAGCGGTTACGCACGGAATCTTCATGCCAGCGGGTATCGCTGTAACGGGTAAGCTGGCGATTCTTGTCTCCTGCATAGCTGAATGACGTCACCAGCCCCAGTGTGTCCGTAAACTCATAACGGTATTTCACGTTAATCCCGTTAAGATCATCGCTGCCGGGAACGTTCGTCGAGGCATGAAGATACCCCGCGCTCAGCGTGGACTGATGTTCAGATGCCCATGCAGGCGCACCGGATACGGCCAGACAAATGGCTGCGGAAAAAATGGCGGCATAAAGTTTACGCATAATTACCTCTCGCTTTTCTGCAATAAAAAAGGCACCATTTCTGGTGCCCTTATATGGGTTATAACAATTTCAACGAATACTGATGCCGGAAGCGGCTTTTTTGGTCACAATCACCGTACAGTCGGTGATATTGCCTGCCCCCTGATTGCCTTTCTGGAAAATCTTAAACTCCAGAGTGACGCTACCACCACCACTAGGCATATCAATAACTGCACTGTAACTACCGGGAATGGCCCCTTTAGTTTCTCTGGATGCGATTAATACGCCGTTTTTGCGAACTTCAAAACCATAACCCGTGTATCGCGTGCCTCCTGGGTTATTTCCGCTCCCCGGATCGTCATACGCTATACCGTTAAAAATAATGGGCGGAATAATAATCTGGCGGTCAAAGTTATGATCATCGCTGATGGTGACTGTAACCGTACCGTTTGGTGTTTCCGTGTTACCCCACGTACCGACTTTTTTCGGGAAGGCTTTTGATACAGCTTTAACGAAATCCCCTCTGACCTGGGTCGCCTCCAGCATGCCCTTAATCGTACAGTTCTGGTTAATCGTGACATTGTTGAGCGTTCCTGAGTTCGCATTCACACTACCACTGATATCCGCATTTTTAGCGGTCAGCTTTCCGTCTGATGTCAGGGAAAATACCGGAGGACTGCCACCGCTGGTAATGGTGGGGGCTGTCAGGCGCTTCAGGAACACGTCGTTCATGAATATCTGGTTGCCCTGCGCCACAAACATCGGCGTTTCATTCCCGTTTGCCGGGTCAATAAACGCGATACGGTTAGCGGCAACCAGAAACTGGCTCAGCTTGCCTTCCTCCGTGTCCTCCATGCTGAGGCCAATACCCGCGACATAATGTTTGCCGTCTTTGGTCTGCTCAATTTTGACGCCCCACATGGCATTCCATTTATCGTTAGCGTCCTTCCACTCTTTCGAAA
Source organism: Escherichia ruysiae (assembly GCF_031323975.1). Taxonomy (NCBI): domain Bacteria; kingdom Pseudomonadati; phylum Pseudomonadota; class Gammaproteobacteria; order Enterobacterales; family Enterobacteriaceae; genus Escherichia; species Escherichia ruysiae. The sequence continues at coordinate 32,271 of NZ_JAVIWS010000001.1, read as the reverse complement.
ACTCATCCAGTCTGCTGGCGTTATCCTCCGTCAGATCAACTTTTTCCAGCAGCTCTTTACCGAGATGGGATTCGGTTATCTTGCCTTTGAAAAAATCCAGGTAACCTTCCGCATCATCGCTCGCCCGACCGACGGCCTCCACGAATGCCGATTTGCCAACGGTGTTCACACTGCGGATATAAAAGTAATAATCATGGCCCGGTTTGATATTGATACTGGCGGCTATCCAGTACAGCCCCGTGCCAAGGTAGCGGGCTGTGGTTTCAACCTGCCTGATATCGGTAATCCGCGTTTCCGAGAACCAGAACTCAAACTGTACCGTCGGATCATAAACCGCAAGATGCGGCGTGGCAGTTATCTGAAAATAGCCCGGCGTCAGCTCAATCCGCGACGGCGCTGCCGGGGCGGCAATCCGGAACGATACCGACGCCGGATCGCCCTGCTGTCCCCGGGCATTTACCGCCCGGACCGTCAGCGTGTAACGCCCCAGCGCCAGCTGCCTGAAGCGGTAAGTGGTTTCCGTCGTCCGGGCCGTGCTGACCAGCCGCTCACTGCCGTCATCGGCGGCCACGGTCAGGCGAAGCATAAAGCTCACACCCTTCACTACCTTCGGCGTGTCCCAGCGCGCCAGCACCTGATACTCCACACTGTCTGCGGTGACTTCTGCGGTCAGGTGCTGCACCGCTGGCGGCGTGACACCATTCACCGTGCCGCTCTGGTCGCCGTCAAAGTGCGCTCCGTTATCCACGATGGCCTCTTTTTCCGGCACATGCTGCACGGCAGTGATGGCATACGTGCCGTCGTCGTTCTCACGGATACTCACACAGCGGAACAGGCGCTGGCGCAGCGTCGGCAGCTTCAGCCCCCACACGCTGTATCCGGCAACGCCGTCAGGAACACGGCTCACTTTCACCTTCACGCCGTCGGTGACGGACTGAACCTCCACGCTGACCGGATTGCCACTTCCGTCAACCAGGCTTATCAGCGTGGTACCGGAGGATGGCAGCGTGATTTCACGGTCGAGCGTCAGCGTCCGGGTCTGGCTGTTCACCGCCAGCACACGCCCGCCGGTGCTGATCCCCGCATAGTCATCATCACAGATTTCAATGACATCGCCCGGTACATGGCGAAGCCCTTCTGCGCCCACGCTGAAGTCCACGGTCTGCGTCTCCAGCAGCTCCGTTTTAATCAGCCACAGCCCGGCGCGGTGTGCCTGCCCCCGGCTGGTACAGCCAAAGGCATCCATCTTCGTGACGTTACGACCGTAACGGACAATGGCCTGCGTATCCTCCACAAGCTCTGTCGCCGTCTCCCAGCCGTTATTCGGGTCAATCCAGTTCACCTCAACGGCATTATGACGGTCCTTCAGGGCGCTGAAGCTGTAGCGGAACGGCGCGCCATCATCCGGCATCACCACATTACTGCGGTTATAGGTCCACACCTTATCCGATGGCCGGTCCTGCACGAACGTCAGCGTCTGCCCGTTCCATACCGGCATACAGCGCATCGCCGAGCAGAAATCACTGAGCACATCCCACGCCTTGCGCTGCGTGGTCAGGTACGCATTACAGGTGATACGCGGTTCCGTGCCACCAAAGCCATCCGGCACCGACTGGTCGCAATTCTGGCCGATGACATACAGCGCCCATTTATCCACATCCGCCGCACCAAGACGTTTCCCCATGCCGTAGCGCGGATGGGTCAGCATATCCCACAGACACCAGGCCATGTTGTTGCTGTATGCCGGTTTTAACGTTCCGTCCCAGATACCGCTGTATTGTCGCGTCTGCGGGTTATAGTTCGACGGCACCTGCAGAATGCGCCCGCGAAGATGATAATTACGGCTCACCTGCTGGCTGCCGAACTGCTCCGAATCCACCTGTACGCCGACCAGTGCCGTGTTCGGGTAGCACTGTTTCACATCGATGATTTCGGTGTATGACGACCAGAGCGTTTTGTTCTGCAGCTGGTCTGTGGTGCTGTCCGGCGTCATCCTGCGCATCCGGATATTGAACGGGCGCGGCGGCAGGTTACCCACCACCACCGAGGCCAGATACTGTGAGGTGGTTTTGCCTTTAATGGTGATGTCTTTTTCCGTCACCCAGCCACCGTTACGTTGTATCTGAACCAGCAGGCGGACTTCCGACGGATTCCTGTCCCCCTTTGAGGTGGTTTCCACCAGTGCCTGCACGCCGAAGGTAAAACGCAGTCGGTCAATGTTTGCCGACGTGATAGTCCGGGTGATCGGCGTGTCGTATTTCACTTCCGTACCCAGCACCGCCTCGGAGCCGGAGGATTCAAATCCCTCCGGCGGTGTCTGCTCCTGCTCACCGGCCCGGAACACCACCGTGACGCCGGAGATGTTGGTATTCCCCTCAGTGTCCAGCACTGGCGTACTGTTCAGCAGCACGCTTTTTAATCCATCCACCGGACCTTCAACCGGCCCTTCGCTGATGGCATCGATCACACTCAGCAACTGCGTGGACTTCAGGTTGTCCTTCGCTTCGCGCGGAGTATGCCCCTTACTGCTGCCTTTACCCATTCCTCACGCTCCATAAACGACAAAACCGCCCGGAGGCGGTTTCACATAAAATATTTTGCATCATCGACCAATCACCACAACCTGACCACCGTCCCCTTCATCTGCCGTGCTGATCTCCTGAGAGACCACCCGCGACCCCACGCGCATTTCACCGTACAGAACGGGCAGAACATTGCCCTGGGCAACCATGTTATCCAGTGACGAGAAATACGTGTTCTGTTTGCCGTTATCTGTACTGGCTGCCGTGGGCGTCCTGGCTTTCGGTGCCAACATCTGCGCCACACCGCCCAGGATCATACTGGCCCCTGCCGCATACATACCCGATACAGCCGTGGCCCCCAGCCAGCCCACAGGGTTCCACCATGCAACCGCAATCAGCGCCGCCCCCAGCACTGCCTGAAAAATACCGCCACTTTTAGCACCCGCCGGACGCGGTACGATGTGGATCACGGCACCATTTTCCAGCGGCTCATTAAGACGGGCAGACAATTCAGTTTCACCTGCATCACGCCCGGCAATGCGTACCTGGTACCAGCCGTCGCTCAGTTTCTGACGAAATGCCGGGATCTGCATGGCCAGCGCCCGGATGGCTTCGGACCCCGTTTTCACTCGAAGGTCGATGCGGCGGCCAAATCGTTGTAAATCCCCGTAAAGGCAGATGCGTGCCATGCCCGGTGACGCCAGAGGGAGTGTGTGCGTCGCTGCCATTTGTCGGTGTACCTCTCTCGTTTGCTCAGTTGTTCAGGAATATGGTGCAGCAGCTCGCTGTCACCACAGTAAATGGCGGCATGATTCGGCACCGATGAACCAAAACAGCACAGCAGCACATCGCCCGGCTGCGCCGCTGACAACGGCACCTGATACAGCCCTGTGGCCTCCAGATTATCCAGATAGAGATTCTGACCGTTACGCCACCAGTTATCCCCGCGATGAAAATCCGGCATCTCAATTCCCGCCAGATGGTAAGCGTCCCGGAACAGCGTGTAACAGTCCGTCACCCCGTGCTCAAAGCGCCGCCCGGTGAGATGCGGCACACAGCGGAACTTATGAATCGCCCCCCGGCAGACCAGCAACCACGGCAAATCACTCTGCACCTGCAGCCGCCGGTCAGCCTCACTCAGCCAGGGCAGACCACCGGGGTGGCTGTGGACCAGCGCCACAATCTCACCCTGCATTTCTGCCTGCAGCCAGTCTTCCGGCGACATACGGAAATACGCCTCCGGCTCACCGGAGATATTCACGCAGGGGAAATATCTTTCCCCCTCCGGCGTGCTTACCACGAAGCCGCACGACTCCGCTGGCGCACATCGCCGGGCGTGCGCCAGAATCGCTGATTCTGTCTGTGTCATGGGATTTACTGCGAAAGTTTGTTAATGGAAAGGAAGCCGCCAAAGTTGCCGACGTTATTGCGAAACTTACAGCCACTCAGGCATTTGCTGCATTTATCCTTCGTGATATCGGACGTCGGCTGGTCATATTCATCCGCGACCGCCGGACCGCTATAACCGCACTCATCGCCGCGATAGGTCCAGGTGCAGGTGTTGGCCAGCATGATACGTCCCGGAAAAACAGCGCCATCCGTTTCAGTCGGCGTGGACAGTACAAAAGAGGCACTGACCGCGCTCAGTTCGCTGCACTGCTCGATGCGCCAGCGGCTGATCACCTCCTGCTCCGGATCGGCTTCGCTGTTTCCGTTGACGAAGTTCACCGCATCCAGAAAGCGGGCGTAAACCTTACGCCGGACCACCGTTCCGCCGACCAGACTCTGCAGATCTTCCGCCATCCCGGTGATCATGCCGTGCAGGTTAGAGACCGTCAGTGTCGGACGGGCAGCACTGCCCTTGCCGTTCATCTCAAATCCACTCCCCTGAATGGGATAGGCCTGATACTGCCGACTCTGCCAGGTGACAGACTCACCTTTTTCGTTCTGCTCATTACAGAAAAAGTAGCGATCCCCGCCTACCTCGGTCAGGTCGATTTCCCAGAGCACCACGCTGGCCGACTGCTCCGCACGAATGCATTCATTCAGCGTTTCCTGTTGTATGTCCTGCATCAGATCACCACTTCGTCAAACTGACACGAAAAATCGGTATAGGTGATATGTTCTGTCGCTGACCACGTTCGACACACCACTCTGATTTTTCTGTTAATACCCGGCGGGCGCCAAAAAAAAGATTTATAGCCTTCATGCCGGGCTAAAAATTTTTCAAATGAATCACGTTCATTCGCCTCAACTTTGAAATCACAGGTGAAAACGCGCAGAGAATGATTAAGTCCATTTGGACTTCGTTGCTCATAACCATCGCCAAATCTTACAGTTTTTATCGATGGTTTATTTTCTGTTTTCATTCCATCCTCTGGTAACCAGTGAAATTCTTCCGTATTAGCCACTTAACATTCCCCCATCACGTCGCATATTTAACAGATTGCCCTGCACCCGCTGATCAACCATCCCCATAAGTGCTTTTATTGCCTGAGGGCCAATCTCTCCATTCTGGCCGTCATTTTGAATAGTGATTTGGTATACAGGGGCATAGGTAATATCTCCGCCTCCATTACCACTTTTACTATTAATAGCTCTGACACCAAGAGAACCATCGGAAGTTCGTGTTAATGGCATAATGGCTTCCGGACCAGCCTCACCAAAAACACCAGCCCCTCTTGCAAAAGCAAAAAATTGCGGGGAATCATAAATACCGTTCGAATACGTGTTCAATGACGGAGACTCATAAACACCGCCCTTTGCATTCGGAATAAATTTACTAATAGCACTCCCGATAGTTCCTAAAATCCCCCCAGAAGAACTGTTACTAATGCTGTCGAAAATCCCAGTAATTGAAGCCTTTAATGCTATTCGACTAAGATCCGAAATCACGGAAGTAGCGAAAGAACGAAAATTTGCCTTGCCTGTCGTGACAAAATCACCCAGCGCATCGGTCATTCCATCAAACATCTGAGTCGTGGTTGATTTTATCTGCTCACTGATATCCTTAGTGTCATCCAGCCAGTTATTGAATCCCTGGGAGGCACCACTAACCCAGTCTCCTGCCTGAATATCGAGCTGCTCGTTTTTCTGTCTGACAATTTCTTTTTCTCGTTCCAGAGCATCATTCAGAGCCTGCATTTTCTCCTGAAAAACATGATTTGACATCCCACGGGATTTATCTGCATAGTCACGTTCAAGTTGCAGACGCTGATTGTTATATTCACGTTCAATCCGCAGTAATTCCTGCTGGCGTTGCTGATTTTTATCGCCAACCCCATAACCAGCAATCTGAATATCATACCCCTGTTGACGATTATCAATCGAAGCCTGCAATAAATCACGCCATGCAGCTATTTCGGCGGATTCCTTGATTAGCCTGTTATTTTTTCAATCGCAACATTTTTCTCCATCAACGCGGTTATTTCTTCCCGGTGTAAGAGAAGCGATTTCTGATCCTGGGTTAATTTCGATGACGGTCGTGACTCCAGGTCGGCAATCTGCTGACGCCACTTAACCAGTTCCTGTTCAGAGGAACTTAATTTAACGGTTAATTCAGTTTGTGAACTTAGTAACGCATTCTGTTGATTCAGATGATCAATCATTCGTTGGGCAGCATCATCCGAATAACCTTTCGCCTTTGGTTGCTTTGGATCTTTATAACGCTCATTTATTTGAGCGATAAAATTATTATATTCTTCCTTTGAATACTGACTCTTTAGCTTTTCCAGTTTTGCAAGTTCACTAGCTCTCTGCTGCTCCCGGGTCTGATATTGTTTTGAAAAGGCATCTGCTCTCTGTCTGAGTTCAATTCCTTCCTGTTGTCGCTTGTTGTAATCGTTTATTGATGAATTTAGGACGTCCTGAGCAATTTTTTCTGCTTGAAGTACGCCCAATTGCTGCTTTAATCGTGCCAGCCTTTTATTTTGAGCTCCGCCATCTCCAATGCCACCTAACCCGAAAACTCCGGGTCGGGTATTTTTTTCTATTTCATCAATTTGACGGAGAACATCTGAGATTTTTTGATCAAGGGAGGCCTCACGGCCAATGTCCAGCATGGAATCCCATGCCCATTTTGCGGAGTCTGCGACAGCTTTCCATGCAGTCTCAAGATAACCAAGATTTTCTTTAATCTGGTTGGTGCGCTGGATCATTGAGGATGAGTATGCTTCTGTCGCAATGCGGGCGGCCTCCTGCTGGTTCCCTTCATCCTGTAGCGCCTTAATCTGGTTATAAGTCGCAATTGTCAGAAAATGGTACTGATCATTAAGTTTTGATATGGCACTGACAGGATCCTTTGCAATTTCATTGAAGTCATTAACCAGTTGTTCGGTTGATATTCCTGTTACTTCGCTCGTTTTTACTATCGCTGTCGTCACTTGCTCCAGCGAACTGCTCGCTACCTTTCCCGAACGCACAAGCTGGTTTAATACTGCCGCCGCAGCGCCAGTTGTCGAATCAGCCGCATTCCCGGCACGTTGAGCTATATCGGCCAATTGCCCGCTGGTTGTCCCCAACTGATTTCCGGTAAGAATAAGAGATTTATTAAATTCGTCCTGCTCCTGAGAGCCTTTATAGTAAGCCAGCCCTAAGACGCCAACGGCTGCTGCGGCCAGGGTAAAAGGATTAATTAATCCCAGCACATAAGAACCAACACCTTTGATCGCCGGGCCAATCCCACCGAACATATCTTTTAGCTGGCCGCCCTGCTGCATTAACACCATAAAAGGCGACTGACCAGTGGACAACCCAACAACAATATCCGTCATTTGTGCAGGCAACATGCGCATAGCAAAAGCCGTTTGTTTTGCCGACATTCCGGTTTTGCTTAATTGAGATTGAGTAACCTCAAGCTCACTCCGCATAGCACGAAGTTTTCCAGAAAGTTCCTCATACATTTCAGGAGAGAGCATCCCCTTAGCTTTTGCTTCATTGAGCTGTTTCTGTTGTTCTACCAGACGATTAAAAGCAGTTCCGACAGGGTCAAGTTGAGCAATCAGACGTTGCAAAGCAGCAACCTGTTCATCATGCGCTTTTGCTGCTTCTCGCTCTGCCTGAGCCTCTCCGGTAAGCTCTCGCCGTGTTTCCTGTATTTTTCGGCTATAATTCTCAAACTGAGAACCATTTATTTTCCCGGATGCAAACGCAGCATTAAGTTCATCCTGCTGTTGTTCAAGATTTCTTAGCGCCGCAACCAGAGGGTCGATCTTGTCCAGCATTCTTTGAAAGGCCTGAGCCTGCGATTCCTGCTGGGCGGCAGCAAGTTTTCCGGCCTTCTCGGCTTCTCTCTGCGCTTGCGCAACCCCGCTCAATTCCTCTGTGGTTTCATTAAGTTTACGGACAAGAAATTCATATTCTTCTTTATCAATAAGCCCTTTATCGAAAAATTTCTTTAATTCAGAATAGCGTCGACCGACAGTATCAATTGCGGCACCAACTGGATCAATAGCTGCTTTTAATTTTGCGAGCGCGTTCTTCTCATCTTCTGTTGCCTTAGTCACTTTCCCTGCGCTATTTGCAGCAGTTTCCCCGGCCTGCGTCATTTTGACTAATGAGGAGGTCAGATTGTCAGCATTATTTTTTGCTCCAGTGCTATCAATAATTATTGCGAGACGCGAGGTTTGCTCTGCCATTTATTAAAACTCCAGACAACAAAAAGCCCACCGAAGTGGGTTTCAGGCGACATAATAGTAGATATAGCGATTACGAGGCCACGCAATGCTTTTCTCCAGGAGCATCATCGATTTAATTAAAGACACCATCACATCTCTGTAACAGAGTGTACGTAATTAACAACTACACACACTGCTCCTGAAAATACTGGTCATCCAGTGCAAAGATCACTGCTTCAAACTCATCGCGCTCAATCAATACCGGATGAGTGGCTAAATATTCATTTATCTCTGTCAGAGATAAAGGCAAAGGCACCCCGGTCATTCCAGCATAACGTCGGGCACGGGATATTACCGAATAGGCGTACAACAATTCCTTAAGCACCGGGTCTATTTCTGGTTCCGGTATCGGTGGCAACCTGAGTTTTTCTCGCTTCCATCTTGCCTTTTCCCCCCTTTCTCCCCCGAACTCCGATAACCACCGCTGGGCGGCTATGGCTTTTTTATCGTATCCTGCTTCTGCTGCTCTTTACCCTGGGCGATGCTGGCTGCTTCTGCAAGGATCTGCCAGTACAACTCTGGATTCTGCTTAAGCAGCGCGATCCCTCGTTCTGGCGTATATTCCAGTGCAACCTCAGCACCATTAACCAGTTCACCAACCCCTTTCCAGTCTTTCAGCAGATAACGAGCAGCATTATCAATGAGTAAATCATCAACAGAATCTACCTCGGAAACCTTTGAAATATCAAACTCCTTCGTTCCGACGTGCAAACTGGCATCCATTTTCTCAATGTGACGACGGATTAATGCATTACGGGAGCGATACTGATCGTTATCGCTGCTTGCCACCAACAGTTTTAACCCGTCTACAGGTTTTAAGTCCTTCATTGGCGTAAACCAGCGTTCTCCACCGATGATAATTTTCTGATTAAGAATAAACATCCATAACCTCATTCAATGCGTCCCCCTGTAGTGCAGTACCACAGGGGGAATAACGGAAAATCAACTAATCGCATCAGCACTGGCTTTTGCGATCACGGCAGTCGGGGAGCATTTTTTTCTGGTTATCGTAGGTGCTTCATCTGCTGCGGTAATGCTCAATTGAACCTGGATAATGTCAGTATTACCCCCATCAGGCCATTCACCTGACACCTGAACCTTCGGGAAACTGAAAGTGTATGCCCCCTCTCCATTCGAAAGCGTGAAGCTGAACGGAACTGTTTCTCCAGTCAGTGTTTTACTCCAGATTTCCCACGCGGCTTTAGACCATGAAAGCGTCACCGTACCGGACGGTGTAAAAGTAGTCGGAATATTTGCTCCTGCATAAGGCGAGCCAGTCCCGATACAACGCTGTGTCTGGAGTTTGTTATCGAACTGAATATCAAAACTGTCGATACAAAAACCGTTACCTCCGGCAACACCATTCAGGCTTACTGCTGAAACCTCCTTAAACGAATAGCGTAACTTTCCTGCACTATCCACAGGTTCGCCTTTGATAAAATTCGTATCATCGGCCTTTGATTCCCAGCCCAGCCCGGCAAAGGTTACGGTCGCTGTAATATCGCCGTCGTTAGGGATCTGCATTTTCCATGAGCCAACCTGCGCTCCTCTGACGACAGAGGCAATTCCGACATCGGACGCATAGGTCGCCAGAGAAAATGTTATTCGCTCATTCCCCATTGTCAGAGAATCGCCTGACCATTCCGCGCCGAAACAGGATGCAAGAAAATCATCATGTTGACCCCAGCGAAATTTGGTACCAACATCACCGCCGACATCCACAGTGCCAGGCGTCGCCCCCTGAGCCATCCGGGAGCCACCAATCTCATTATTTTCGCCTTTATTCTGGGTGGGTTTTACTCCCCAGCTTGTGCGTTTTAATAAACTCCAGTCACCACTTGCTGGCGTAGTGCCTGCAACTGTCTCCCGGATAAATGCCGAGATAACCTTTGCACCTGAACTCACAGGAGCCTCCTATGTCATTAATTGCGCTAGAGCGCGCGATATGGAATTTGAAGATTAAGCTGGAACCAGCCATTCTTTTCGCCGACGGCTATTGAGGAAACAGCCTGGTAACTGAGACGATCGTCATCCTGAAACTCAAACAGTTCCCGCAATTTATCGGCTGTCTCAGTAATGAGTTTTGAACCAGAACCTGCGGGGACAAATAACTGAATAATGATTATCCCCGTGCGATAAACAACCGGCCCCGCGCCAATTTCATTAACTCCAGCCTGCCCGGGAATATTACTTAACCGCGCCCAGATTAACTTACCGGAAGGATCGAACGTTGGCCCGTTCGGATACAATACGTCTTTTCCATCAATAATCGTCTGTGCCGTCATTCTGGAAATAACCGTATTTCTGATTTCAGTAAACTTCATTTGTAAGCCTGTAAAACACTATGAAAAGCGTTGGCATACACGCCAGTTGGCGCTTGTTGTGAATGACCGTTTTCAAGAGCCTCTGCATAAGGAAGGTTATTCTGGATATAAATAACCCCGTAATTTGCAGCTTTCGAAATAACCCCGATCCCACGCTGAACAGCAATCGTACCGTTCGGATCCACGTTATCAGATATACCAAAATCGGGATGCTGTAACGACACCAGGTTGTTATTTCTGAAACGTCCGGTATCAACCGGAGCAGCAATATCAATAGCAGTAAGAATCTGCATAGCGATGTAGCGAATCTTCAGCCCTACATCTTCCTCAATCATCCCGGCAAATATTGACGGTTCTATATCCCATGCCTTTGCCATTTACGCTCTCCTTAACTGGATAGAGTAAACTGATGCGGAAGGATCTACACTTGCTGTAATTACCTCGTATCGTTGTAACTGCCTTGATACAGGATCATAAATCTCAATAATATGGTCGACAGCTGGTTTATCCGTAACCTCGCATACCAGAGCGGTTAATTTAAGGTCACCATGCAAAATATTAATCCCATCAATTCTGCCCAGCTTATAACGTGTCAACACGCCTCGCCCGGTATAGATTGCGGTGGATTCGCCGCCAGTTTCCGTCACAGGATCCCAGTGCCGGTGCGTAACGTAAGAACCAGAAAAATCACTCACGACGTCCGCTAAATCCTCATCAAAAGCAGCGGCAACCTCTGACTGAATCTCTTCACGAAGCCCCATTATCCCCCCCTCACAACCCTGACTTGTGAGCGACTAAGTCCGTACGGTTTCAGCAGTGCTATCGCAAGCTGTAAATCGGGTTCAAGCAATGCAGTGCTGTTTGCTGGCAACTCAGAAAATGATTTCGATACACTGACCCCGTCAGCCGACACGGCTTTACTGATAACAACGCCAGAATCATTTTTCTGCTGAAACAACTTACCGAATGAGGCAATTCTGGCTGCATATGCTCCCGCAAGTTTTACCTCTTCCGGAATACGGGATGGGTTAATTTTCAGGTTGAAGCCATTAAGCCAGGCATTAGCCATTAAAACAGCTTTATTTTTAGCGTTCTCACTCGTCCAGGCGTTCCCAAACGCATTATCAACGTCATCACAGGTCACGTAAGTGATCATGTGTTACTCCTGAGTTTTCCAGCCCATAGCCTTCCAGTTGTCAACTTCATCAGGATGAACATTAGCGATAGTTGGTGCGCCGGGAAACATCTGATAATCGGTCACCATAACCACTAACTCAATTTGCGTTTTTTGTGCGGCTTCACGCTGTGCTCTTTGCTCTTTAGTTAATCCGGCCATATGCCCCCCATTAAAAATGGGGCCGAAGCCCCGTTTGAATGTTTAACCAAGAATCAGACAACCATGTGCCGGCTTCACTGATGAAACACCCCATGCCAGTCCAACTTCATAGCGCACCTGGCGATACTGACGATACAGTGCAATCTGGAACGTAATCCCTGAAATCGGGTCCGTAACATTCATTACATCATCAGCATTATCGCCACCTTCCGGCATTGCCGGAGTACGGGATGCCAGCAGAAACGCGTTGCGATCAAACGCCATATTTGCAGTAAAGGCCCCAACAACTGTGATGGCAGTATCATCGGCCAGATCCTGACGCAGTCCGGGCGCTGCAAGAGTAATCAGATTGCTGGTCGCTGCTGCCACAACATACTGATTCGGATCACCAGCGAACGTAACAATCTGACCTGCAGAAATACTCCCCGAACCAGTATCAATGGAAATAAGAACATCGCCTTCTTTTTTCTCTCCATTCACGAGATAACCAGTTGCAGCAACCTTTGGCGCTCGTTTCACACCTGCCGAACTGTGAATATTGAATCCCTCCAGACGCCCCAACACGCCCTCACGCAGTAGCTGTTCAGTGCCGGATTCATTCACTTTAAACAATACAGACTGTTTTCCGCGCAAATTAGCAATGGCAGTGGAGCCAAGCACCATCTGCAGATCGGTTGTCGGTGCGCCGTTATCCTCCAGAACCTGACGAGCCAGAGCAGCATCAGAAAGATCATCTTTAACACCAAACGGCGTTGTCCCTGCGGTTCCCACGGCGCGGGAAGCACCGAAATACAACGCACCAAGATCAGCCTCAACCTCGTTTGCAAGGGCGCGAAAAGCCTGCTTGAACTGATCAGCCAGAATGGTGTTGTAAGTCCCTGAAGGGCCAAGAGCCAGTTGTTCTTCACCATTCCATTTAACCGGTGCCATTTTGGATTTAGTAATTTTTACATCAACAGTGCCAATATTTTGATCACCGGTATTCGGAGCTGACGGCCCCGGTACGATATCTTCGGTTTTCGCCTCAGGCGCAACTGGCGCGGTTACCGTCTGATCTTTTGCTGCGGCGTCAGCTTTTGCGTTTTTTGCTACCGCAGGGATAAAACCTACCTGCTCACGGGATACAACATCCAGGGCGGTATAAATAGTCGGGATCAACCCGGTCAGGGTATTTCCAGCCATAATTAAATATTCCTTAAAAATTTGCGTAATTGTGAATAGATGGAGTAATGAGCTATCCAGCCCTGACACCAGCTCCCATCCGGAAGCTGACAAATGTGTTAATCAACGATTGTGATACCGTCTTTCAATGCGTTTTGCTTACCTGCAACATCCAGTGCATCAAAAGCAGAGCGTTTCATCGTTTTCTGACCAATATCATGCTGTGTCGGACGGGAGCCGCCGCCATTGTTGCCACTGGCTTTCAGGATGTAGTCTTTCTGAGGGTAATTTTCGACAAGGAACTCCAGCGCCTCATCAAACTGCGCCAGTTCGCCAGGCTTCGCGCGGGAATAAATTTTGTTGCCGGAAGCGTCATAAGCAACGATCCTCCCTTCTTCCACTTTGAATGCCTGCCCGAAGCGGGCTTGTAATAAATCTGCCGGGATCGCAATTTTATCGGCAATATATTTTGAACCCGCAAAACTACCGCCAATCATAGAATCGTAAAGCTGCTTCTCCAGCATCTGAGAGCGTTGCTTTTCTTCATCTAATTGCTGCTGAAAATTTTTCGTAATTTCTGCCTTAACCTGGTCAACCTGTCCCGCATCGAGCAGCTTTTTCTGGTCGATTTTTGACAGCATTTCCAGTGCCTCGATCGCCTTCTTCGGGTCTTCGATAGCGGCAAACTTAGCCAGTTTTTCCTCTGCAGCTTCTTTAGCCAGGCGATGATTTTTTGCCTCGCCATTAAGCTCTGTAATTTTTTTTGTCGCCAGCGGTGCATCGAAGCCAATTTCTTTACCATCGTCATGCACATAAACTGGCAGGCCAGCAGTATCAATTTCTGCGTATTGTTTTCCGTTAATCTCGACCGTTTTCAGTTTCATATTAGTACCTGGTTTAAGTCTTCCGACAGTTACGCTGCTCACCATCCGGATCGCAGCAATAAAAAAGGCCACCCGAAGGTAGCCTGTTGTAATAAATGATTTATTTAAATCCCTGCTTTTCTGAATACCTGTGCATCACGCTCACGGAGCTGCTTCAGCGTCAGCCATTCGCCTTTATCGGTGTAAAATTCATCTGGCGACATACCACCATCCCGAATCAGCTTTGCTCGGGTTTCCCCCACAATCTGTTTTTGTCTGGTGTAAGGCTGACGCAAAAACCATTCCCTGTAGGTTGTATCTCCGGCCACCACGCCATCCATGCTGGCCCGCTCAGCCGGGGAAATATCGCGAACATCAATACCCAGTTCCTTCGCTGATTTCAGAATGAACGTTTCCGTTGAGCGGCAGCAGAAATGAATTTTTCCCGGCCCCTGCAAATAAGGCACGCTGTGACCTACAGGTTTATTATTCAGCGTATATTTGAGGCGATCCCTGATTCGACATTGTGGCGTAGTACGATTATCAAGCGTTGATAACCATTGCTTACCCTTAATCAAATCATTATTCGCGCTGGCAAAACTCTCACGGGCAGTAGCAGCAAGATGTCCAACCGCTGTTTTTGCAATGCTGGCCGCATTAGCCCGGCTCATCTGCAATGCACCATCCTGAAATCCCTTACTGACATGTCCCCGAATTTTTCTTGCGATCTGCTCATTGGTATCCCCCAGCAAAAAACCCTGACGCACTGTATTTGTTATGCGTCTGAGCCGATCCGCCTCAAGATCTGAGGCCCACTCACTGAGCAGTCGTCCCTGGAATGGTCGCGCCATTGCAGCGGCATAAAGTGCATCAGGAGAGATACCAACCAGAGGGTGAACATCAGCAACAAAATCAGGTAGCATAGAATCAAACAGACTTAACTGATAACCAGCCTCATAAATTGCCAGCTCGTTCAGCTCTCCGGAGAGACTGGTAAACATGCTGTTAATAGCAGTGCGGTTAACCTCTCTGACGCTCGCCAGAAGTGACTCCAGGCGCTTAACGGTAAAACTACCTGGATCGAGGCTGTCCAGTGCTATCAGCAGGCGAGCAGTAAGTTCCGCATCGCTGTCATTCAGTATTTTCACCATTCTGGCAGCCACGCCAGTGCTATAGCGGGATATCCAGACTGCATGAGCAATTGATTCATCACGCAGCCGTTCATTCACGGTTTGCATCATTGATTTCCATCAGCATTACACTCTGATTTTTTAATTCATCGATCACTTCCTCTGGACGGGAATCCTGATCGATAAATTTCAACGCCTGCAACACCCGAACCGCATCAATCTGACGTATATCACCGCCCTGACGCAATGACTGAACAGCCAGCGCGGAGGATGAGTCAAACACCTGGGCAGATACATCCAGTTCAGTGCGCACATCCACATTGCCACCGCAACTCTCTCCGATCCATTCCGCCATTATCTGGAGAATATTATCGAGGGCATCTTCGAGGGAGTTCGCCATTGTATAAAGCGGCGAGTTTTCCTGCATTCGCTCTTCATTAGTCTGATCAACAGATTTGGTGGATGTATTTTCAGCACGCAGAAGTTTAGCGCCGGCATGACGCATCTGATTTTCCAGCTTCTCAAGTGATGTTTCGCCAGATTCTATCGCTGCGCCACTATGTTCAACATATTCGAGGCCATTTTTTGTTCTGTCCTCAAAAATCGTAGCGGTGGATGCACCAACCGTCAGTTCTTCATTCCTGTCCAGCCCGTAGGCCACCAGCAATGGAACGCGGGCAACATGAAGAATATTGTCCTGCTCGCTCTGGCTTTGCCAGTGCTTGATATTCAGCAAGCCAAGATTAAGCAATGGCGGTGTACCACGCATAAATCCTGTTTTCTTCGTGTACAGTGTTACCAGAGGAATATCATCACGGCTGGTATTCCATGACTCATGAAGCGTCCAGACAGATTCGCCATTAGTGCCTTCGCTACGTCGATAAATTTCAACTCGACGGGGCATAATATGGCGGATCTGCTCCACCTTCTTCTGCCCGAAATCATCACCATCAATAATGATGACCTCTTTTATACGCAAATCAGTGAGAACAACTTTCCCTTTTTCAACTTTCGATTTCCATCCAATAACCTGGCGTGGATTCAGCATCGTAACGTACGGACGACCACCGGTCGCGTTTTCATCGGCTTTTGTCCGAATCTCTTTCATATCCGTTCGTGGATAGTCCACCAGCGCATGTGCCACACCATACTGAAATGCGAGGCTGAAAAATTGCTGCGCCCACACATCCAGTCGGCTCCCCTCCATGTCGATATTTTCTGCATATTCCCTGATTTTTGCCGGCGTTTCCTCACTCAATACTGTCGGCTCTGCAAATATGCGCCCAATATTTTGCTTGATGCTTTCTTCATACACAGGAAGTAGCGTAGCCACAGACAGGCGTTTTTTATAAGCGTCTTCATCTTCGTTAGGCCATTTTGGGAGATAATTTTCCCCCTGCCTGCGCATTTCAAGCGTACCGCCCATCAGTGCGTCGTTAATATCCCACGCCTCCAGCATATCGTTATAGTCGAGGTTGGGTGTTGATATATCAGCCATAATTAAATCCGAAGTGATGTGACTCTTCCGGTCGGTTTGACAATAGGGAATTGCTTAACGATGAAATAACCTCCGGCATCATTCGGGTGATCATTGCCAGATTTTTTATCAGGCTCCCCCTTCTCATCCCAGACCTGTTGCTCCAGAGATTCGGCATATAACGGGCAACGCTTCACATTAACTTTATAGCGACGCTCACCATTGGCATTGCAGAACATTGCATTCATTGAGTTAACGCGATCTTTTACTGGCGGGTTCGAGCTGTTCACCACAACGTTAAAACCAGCCTGCTTAAGCTGGGCTATATCCGTCGTACTTGCGTTACTTGATTTTCTGGAATCCCCGGAAGCATCTGGATAAATATAAATTTCCCTCACTTTCCGGTAATCATTCCCATCATACAGCCAGAAGCGTTCTTTAATGATGCGGATCATATCCGGCGTATCGTAGGCATTGATGATTTCAGTTACCGCACATGGAAGCCCCAAACGCAGCACATGGACGATTCCCGCCATCTTTCCAACGTTAAAATCCATCCCAATATAAATCGGCTCCCCTGGCTGCTCCACTTCTTCGCAATTATTCAGTTTCCGGTCAAACTGATGGTAAACAGTACCACTTGTCAGGTTAGTAAACTGTCCTCGAAGATAGGCTTTAATCAGCTCTGGAGGGTATGATTCAAGAAGCGAAGGAATGTAATCTGCTGGCAGGTTCTTTTCATTATCGAAAGTAGATGCCTGCACCAGACCATACAGTGAGGCCAGCTCTGTTTTTTCACGCACGGCTTTAACAAACTGCTCGTAGACAAATTTGAATCCTTCCGGCGTGGTTGTAACGTCAATACCGTTGCGAAGTCCATCAATCTTATAACGCATACGTGCAATTATCTTGCGCCACGCCGTTCTGGCTTTTTCCTTCGGCAAAATGTCCAGTTCATCCACCAACGCATTACCAATTTTGAAACCGACGATCGTTTGTGGCTTCTCCATCGATCTGCAGATAGTGGTTCCCCGATACTGGCGTCCGTAATAAAAGTGAACCTCTTTATTTCCCTCATTAATTTTTACGTTCAATCCCCAGTCAGCAGCAACTTCTTCCACTGTAGGGTAAAAAATATCGCGAATTTGGGGATACGTTGGCGCAAAATATCCCTGATTTATACCTGGATGCTCCCAAATCCCCTTGCATATGCCGCCACACCCAACCCATGTTTTGCCCGAGCCAAAACCAGCAATATAGGCTTTAAATTTATGGGGCATTGAAAGAAATCGCGCCTGAGGCACATTAAGCGTCGGAGAGATCATCTTCATCACTCCTTACTCTGGCATCAACCACATTAATATTGATCGCCACAGGCTGGGGATGTTCATTATCTTCCACCGTTTCGATCTCTTTGCGCAGCTTCTGGTTTTCCATTCTGCGCCGTTCAATTTCCAGTTCCTGTAGCCGCTTATCTGCACATAAAGCCCCGCCAGCAGAAAACAAACGCAACAATTCACGCCGGGCGGCAGCCTTATCCTCCAGCAGGATCTCAACGCCGAATTTTCCGAATTTTGCCCCTGCATATAATTGCCGCGCATCCCCATCAAGCAGAGTGGTATCAGCCATATAAAGCTGTCCCGTTCCCTCACCGCAGCACTTCGGGCAGTCCGGATTGGGTATGGCGTTATCAACAAAGCCGAGGCCTCCATATTCCGGTTCGGGTTTGCCATCTCTGGAAGCCTGCGCCGCTGCCTTGTCGAATTCTGCTATATCGCGCCACTGGTAGAGATGATTCTCGCCCCAGCAATAACGGCAGTTAACACGGCGAAATTGTGCAAGCTGATTGGGGTCGGCCAGGACAATAGCCATCAACTGACTCACTAGTAAATCCAGGTCTGCGGTATAGCGTTTCTGGTACTGATTGCGGAAGTAGCTGATAGCGCGAAAAACCCTGGCATTTCTAAGCATACGACTGGCGTTGCTGTTAGCTGTCGCACCTTGCCCCTCATAACCGGCTAGTCGGTACGCCTCTGTCGGCTTTTTACCCTGAGCAACAAGCATCGCAAACTTAGCCTGCTGGTCAGAAATGCCGAATTCATCGGGACAGAACGAAAATTCCTCCGCGTCGCCCTCATTCAGGCCCGCATCGAATACTGGCTTTTTTTCCTGAGATTTTTCGTTCCGCTTTTGTGCAGTCTGCGCAGATTTTTTCTGCGCACTTTTTTGCGCAGTTTTGCACATTTCTGTCTGCGCATTTTTCGGAGTTTTTTTGATGTAACGACGGGCTGTTGCGTAATTCAGTCCCCTTGCTTCACACCATGCCACCGGAGATATACCGGAGCGGGTGTATTCAGCAATATACTCCTGCTGCAACGCCCCCCAGTCCGGTCTGCTCATCAGTTAGTCCTGATTTTTATCCACCCTGAGTAGTTCGCGCAGAGCAAAGGCATCCCCTTTTCTGGCAAGCTTAAACAATGCCGCTCGTAACTCGGCTTCACCTTTCGCTCTGCCCTTACGGATGGCCGCATAAAAATCTGTCATTGCTTCCCGATTTTCTTTCAGTCGGTTCAGATCAACATCCAGAACGTCAGCGATTTGTTGTGCAGTCATCCGGCACGCTGCCAGAGACTCGACTTTCGAATACGGAATCATTTGTCACCCCCATTGATATGCAGGGTGTCTTCTTCCTGTATTTTTCGTGAAGGATTTTTACTGCAGCGTTGTTCCAGGTGACCTGATGGTGAATGCGTTTATGGCTGGCACCCATCAGTGAGATTTTTACGCACGACGGCGCATACATGACGGAGTAAAAACTTTTAACGTAGGTTCCGGAATCCAGATACAGCTCGGTCATTCCGCCGCTGTTTTTCTGCGTCTGTTTCTGCCCTAACTGGACAGCACCGATCGTCATAAACAATTCACCACAGCGACCGAGATTCGTGTACGTATTCACATCCTCGTTAATGCGCCCCATGAATGAGAACGGTCGATCAACCGAACAGATAAAGCTGTTCATTGCCTTGCGTTTCACCCACGAAGCATGGCCGCCATTGTCACCAAGAAAATCCCCGCCCTGCGACATAGCGATGGAAAGAGCAGGTATTGATTCGTAGTACGCCAGCATTTCAGAAAGGATCGCATCCAGTTTCCTTATCGGAAAATAGGCCTGGTCATAGTTGCGATCCACCCGAAACTGGAACTCGTGATAATCATCATCGAGCTGAATGAAGTATTTACACCCGACCAGTTTTGCCTGGTCGAAACAGGCATTACGGGCGTAAAAAATTGAGCGGCGGTCACAGAAATTATCGGCTTCGTCAAAACGACTGGCGATATCGGCTTTGGAAAACACCAGCACCTGTTCACCAAATTCAGCCATGTACTGATGCCGTGTCTTATCTTCATCATCAACAACGATAAAAATTTTCCCGGTATAGCCAGCACGACGCAACGTCCGGTAAGTCAGAACTTTGTCCGGTCGCCCGTGAGTCAGAATAAAGGCGCAAAAATCATCACGCATATTCCTCCTCCTCACCACCATGCATGATCTCCACCATGCGCTGCGTCATCCGGACAAATCCATTTTCAATAGCCTGCTGATAATCAATGATCACCAGCGCCGACTCCTCGAAAAAACACTGAATTTCAGCGGGGGCATGAGCGTAATAGTCCGCAATTCTGCTGAAATTAAACACCGTGTGACGTTCTGCCGCACACAGGAGGAATTTCTCAATATCAGGCTCAAGGGACGCCGAACGTATCCGGCTGATCAGCTCCTGAGTTTTCGTATCGTCGTACAGTTCACTGATATCCGGTTTACCGCCCGACGGCTCATAAACAGGCGTATCAATTTTCGTCGTATACGGCTCCTCCTCATTTCCTGTACCGGGCAAAACATCCGTCAACAGTTCATCAATTTCTGTCGGGATGAAGCCTGTCAGGGAGACATCAAAATCAGCATTGATTAGGTCCGACAGCTCCATCCGCAACAGATCTTCATCCCAGCCAGCATTCATCGGCAGGCGATTATCTGCCAGGCGGTACGCCTTTTTCTGCTCATCCGTCAGGCCAGACAGAACAATGACCGGAACAGAATCCATTTTGAGCATTTCAGCCGCCATAACACGACCGTGACCCGCAATAATTTCGCCCTTTTCGTCAATCAGCACCGGATTAGTCCAGCCGAATTGCTTAATACTTTCTACCAGTTGTGCCACCTGCTCAGTACTGTGCGTCCTGGCGTTGTGCGCATACGGTGACAATTCTTGTAATGGGCGATAGACTATCTTTAATTTCTCGCTCATACAGCCTTGCTTTATGAATAAAACGCACCCCAGCAGCCAGTGCTACTGGGGACGGAGGTGTTGCTGGTAAAGTTAGGTATTGGATCAATGAGTGAGTCAACATAATATTAAACTCACAATTATAAATCAGCCATATATTAGGAGCGCCAAAAAAAACCTGAAAACAATATAATAACAGGATAAATTTCAAGGCGACCAAGAATCATAGCTATGCACATTAAACATTTTGCAATGTCATTAAGCACTCCGAATGACGATGCAGTAGCCCCAAAACCTAATCCCATATTATTAATACATGCAGCCACTGTTGCAAATGATGTAAGAAAATCATATCCCATACCATTTAACACCAGTATAAAAAACACCGTGAAGAGAGTATAAAGAAAAAAGAAACTCCATACAGACCTCATTACACGATCTGTAACTATCTTCCCTCCTACATTTACACTCAACAACGCTCTGGGATGAGAAAGCTGATTTATCTCGTGTTTGCTTTGTTTGAAAAGTATAAGAAATCGAAGTGACTTAATTCCACCACAAGTTGAACCTATACATCCCCCAAAGAAACTTGACAACAGCAAAAACACTATCGTGTGCGTGGGCCAACTTGCATAATCCTGCGTAGCTAAACCATTATCAGTGAGCATGGAGCTGGCAAGAAAAAACGAATGAATAAAACTTCCATGCAAGTCATACATACCTATATGCCAGACCTGGAAAGAGGTAACAATGATCACCCCTAAGGCTATTAACAGAAAGAAACGAAGTTCAATATCTCTGATTAAAGGTTTTATCGTTTTCCTGCTAATAACAATATACCAAAGAGTGAAGTTGAAAGCCGATAGCAGGGAAAAAGAACCAGCCACCAGCTCAACCAAATAGTTATTAAAATATCCGATACTCTCGCTATGAGTTGAGAAACCACCAAGCGAAACTGTGGAAATCCCGTGACAAATAGCATCAAACAAAGGCATTCCTGCAAGTCTATAACAGACAATACAAGCAATACCTAATAAAGAATAAGTTATCCACAGTGTCCGTGACGTATCGGCCAGGCGGGGAGTGAGTTTGTCATCCTTAAATGGCCCCGGCATTTCTGACTGATAAAGCTTTGCACCACCAATACCCAATAATGGCAATACAGCAACCGCCAGAACAATAACTCCTAAACCACCTATAAAATTTAACTGTGACCGATAGTACAAATATGCCCGAGGTAATGAACTAACATCATCAATTACAGTTGCTCCTGTTGTTGTTATTCCAGAAACCCCTTCAAACAGAGCATCAATGAACGTTAAATTAAGTTCTGAGTCAATCCATAAAGGGAATGCACTAATAACAGAAAACAAAATCCAAAACATTACAATTATAATAAACCCATCACGGGTACGTAATTGAATGCCAGATTTCTTAGTTGTATACCACGCTCCGCCACCAATGCAAAAAAATATAACGAAAGTTATAAAGAAAACGAACAGGCTTTTTTCTTTATAAAACAATGCTACAACCATTGGTGGCAACATTGAAAGACTATAGAGCCAAACCAGGAACCCACACATATGAGTAACAACTCTTACATGAGATGTATTCATATCTAAATATTCTTTCAATTATAACCACCTTGCTGCAATATTATGATTATACTGTATAAAATTTAACTCCTCTTAGATCTTACTTCACTGTTCCTTATGAAACAATCATCAAAATGAATCATATTGTAGTTAAGATTTTACTTTAAACACTGCTCGGTTATGTATTGCTGAGCACCTTCAAGTTGGGCCTGCATCATTACCAGTCGTTCCCGGAGGGTGAAATAATCCCGTTCAGCGGTGTCTGCCAGTCGGGGGGAGGCTGCATTATCCACGCCGGAGGCGGTGGTGGCTTCACGCACTGACTGACAGACTGCTTTGATGTGCAACCGACGACGACCAGCGGCAACATCATCACGCAGAGCATCATTTTCAGCTTTCGCATTAGCTAACTCCTTCGTGTATTTTTCATCCAGTGCAGCAACATCACGCTGGCGCTGCTGCATGTCAGTAATGGTGGCGTTCGCCTGGCTGAGTTTTTCCTTCGCTTTATCGCGCTGGTCTTTGTAGGAGATGGCGTTATCACGGTAATAATTGACTGCCCATGACAGGCTGACGATGATGCAGATAACCAGAGCGGAGATAATCGCGGTTACTCTGCTCATTTCTGCCCCCACAAACAGATTTCACGCTCAATCTCACGGCGAGTCATCAGGCCTTTCCATTGCTTACCGCCAGCGTATGTCCAGCGACGTAGCTGATCACATACGCCTTTGATATCGCCCTGGTTTATTTTGCGAAGAAGCGTCGATGTTCTGAAATTTCCAGCACCCACGTTGTAAACGAACGAGTAAAGAGCACCGCGCGTTGTTTCCGGTATATCGACTTTGATGTACGGGTTAATTTGTCTGGCGACCGTGGCAAGGTCTTTATTCAGGAGGGTTTTGCATTCTGCTTCGGTATACGTTTTACCGAGCATAATGTCTTTTCCGGTGTGCCCGTAACATACAGTCCATACGCCAACGATATCTTTATATGGTATGTAGCTGACACCTTCCAGACCATCGTCACCACTCGGACCAGTGATGAGCACAGACGCTATGGCAACAGCCCCACCACCAATAGCAGCTGCTACAGCCTTGCGTAATGATGGCGACATTATTCACCTCTCGCAGCCTTACGCTTATCTTCTTTAATCTTGAAATAAAGGTTTGTCAGATAAGTGAGAAAACCCAACACAAGGCTTCCAAGCACTCCAATCGCCGCCCACTGTGACGGACTGACCTGATCAAGCCACTGTAAAAACCAGTAGCCAGCACTGCCTGCAGAGGTGCCGTAGGCAATGCCCGTTGTTAACTTGTCCATGGATTTCATAGCCTCACCTCCGCGAATAACGGATGGTGTACACGGTTCGGAACGAAGAGGAAAGGTATAGAAGTTACATTAGCGTAAGGCTTGAACATCTATTCAAAAAGAAAAACGCCAGCGATTATTCTGGCGTAGCTGAAAGCATCATACAATTATCAAATACGAAAATTACAAAATCATTAAAACGCATCACGTTACATCATGTCTTTTTCTAAAAAAAATCTTGATGAATATTGATGGGGAGGAACACCAAAATATCTTCTGAAAACACTTACAAAATATGACGTGTTTTCATAACCGCATATCTCAGCAACTTTTCCAACAGAATATAAATTGTAGCTTAATAACCTTTCCGCCATCACCATTCGCTCTTCAAGAATTAATTTACTAAATGATAAGCCTTCGTGCTTTAATTTTCTTTTTAACAGACTTTCACTCAGATACAGTCTTGAAGATATATCACAAAGTCTCCATGCTGCAGATATATCCGTGTGAATAATAGCCTTAACTTTACTTCCTAAACTATTAAGACATCCAAATAAAAAACTTTGCACTATTTTCTCTGAAGATAAGATAGCAAGACATGCAAGTGATATTTGATTTCTAACAAAATCCACAGTTCTGCCATCACAATTCAAGCATGCAATCAAGTTCTTTAACAATGAAAAATCTTCACATTCCACCATCAAGTATGCCGGATAAAACCTTCTTACAGAAAAAGGTGAGAGTGTGTTGCTTTTAAAGAAATCATTAACTGTTTTCTCTTCAACATCTACGATCATTACATGATCTATATTTGATGAAAAAAAATCTTTCAAATTGTAATCAATGAGAACAGCACTTCCTTTTTTAAACAAAATATCTTCTTTACCAATTCGGACATCAAACGAGTTCAACACCAAAATGATAGAACATATGTATGGCATATTATCCACCTGATATCATTGGGGTTACACCAGGTAAGTATAGGTGGAAAATCAATATTCGCCAGTTCAACAATAAGGAAAATCTCATTGCATCACAAGTATAAAATTATGTATTTAACTCACAAAGACAAATTATTAAACCAATCTGTTATATTATATATAGCTGCGTGGAATCATAATATCATATATTTTGACTGGCATGTTTACCAAATTTAAGTTGCATCTCAATGGTTTCTTCAGCGTAAACAGAGTTTTTATACAAACTGACACTCTGGGTATCATAGTGTAGTTTTTACGATTGTAAATATCCTGTATGCAGGAACTCATCCTTTTGGATGATATCGCATACAATTAATTTACCATCAGTCTTAGAGCCAGTTCGTCCGGATAGGGATCGAAGTAATTCTGTGTAAGCAAGTAATCATTAGGATACTCACCCAGATAATGCTTCAGCAGAGTCAACGGCGCAAGAAGAGGTAATGTGCCAGAACGATAGTTAAGTATAACCTCGCTCAACTCTTTACGCTGGCGTGTACTTAAGTAGTTACTAAAATACCCCTGTATATGCATCAGCACATTCGTGTGATTTTTACGTGATGCAGGTTTTCTGAGAATCGCCATCAGCTTATCACGATACACCTCAAAGTATGATTCAAGATCCGCCCACTCGTGTATTGCAGCCACAAATGGTCCCATATCTTTATAGCCTGTCTGACTATGCGCCAACAACTGAAGCTTATAACGACTATGAAAAGCCAATAACTCTCTTCTTGATAATTTCTCCTTGTAAAGGTGATTGAGCTCATGCAAAGCAAAAACTCTTTCAACAAAATTCTCACGAAGCACTGGATCATGTAATCGCCCATCCTCTTCAACCGGTAGCCAGGAAAACTTTTCCATCAAAGTGCTCGTAAATAGTCCCACTCCATCTTTACGACCTCGATTACCATTTTCATCATAGACACGCACGCGCTCCATGCCACAGCTGGGAGATTTAGCACAAACCACAAACCCCGATACATCCTTTAATTTGTCCATATAAGAACGACTAAACTCTGTCATTCTCTCTGTCACATCCTCATTCTGGTCGTGGCTGAAACACATCCGTATATTTCCTTGCGTCGAGCGCACAAGACGTAGAGCAGGACGCGGAACTGGCAGCCCTATAGCCATTTCCGGACATACTGGTCTGAATGTTACCCATTCCACTAATTTGTCCATTAAAAAGTCAGCTCTTTTGTGACCACCATCAAAACGAACAGCAGAACCGGCCAAACAACCGCTGATTCCAATCACAGGTTTTTTTATCATATCCTCCCCCTTGACTAATTCATTAACACATAAACTGTGTAGTGCACGGAATAAATTGCCTTTCTGGCGTCATCACTGACAATTTTTCTGTTATGGACTATTCCTAATATAGTATGAAAGTTCTTTAAGTGATCGGTCGTAATCATCTATCTTTCATACTTACTCTCAACTATCAAAAGTACAGGATTTATTATGAAGTTATGGCCTGTGTTGACTGGCATTGCGCTCTCTTTCACTCTTATAGCATGTAAGGCCCCGACACCACCTAAAGGTGTGCAGCCGATTACAAATTTTGACGCCAACCGCTACCTCGGAAAATGGTATGAAATAGCTCGCCTCGAGAACCGGTTCGAACGTGGTCTGGAACAGGTCAGCGCTACTTATGGAAAACGGAACGACGGAGGGATTCGTGTACTTAACCGTGGATACGATCCAACGAAAAATAAATGGAGCGAGAGCGAAGGTAAAGCATACTTTACTGGAGATACTAAAACTGCAGCGTTGAAGGTTTCGTTTTTTGGCCCCTTCTATGGTGGCTATAATGTAATCAAACTGGATGATGAGTATAAGTATGCTCTTGTCAGTGGTCCGAACAGAGAATACCTATGGATTCTGGCAAGGACCTCAACTATTCCAGATAAAGTAAAAGCAGACTATGTGCGAACCGCTCAAAAGTTGGGATTCAATGTCAATGAATTATTATGGGTTAAACAATAAAATCCCTACCCGAAATGATACTTATTAGAAAAAAACCAGCCTTTGGGGAGGCTGGCTAAATCAGGAAACAAGCTGTTATATGATAATAACTACGTTGCGATTCCAACATTTAAAATGTTAGACTAATGACAATCAGACAGCAACTTTTCCTTTAATTATTTCGAACAATCAGCATCCATCTCCAATCGGAGATCCAACACCATCAGCATACCCTCCACTACGCCCTCAGCTTTCTGGAGCATCCTGCCAACCCAACAATCAGATCGCCCATGCTTACGTGCAAGCGCCATAAAAGTCATGCCGCCGACATAATAGTCCACCAATAAATCATGCAAATCGCTGTTGTTCTTTTTCAGACGGGCCATGCACCCGCAAATGATCATCGCGTCATCGTCACAACATTGTGGGCGAGATTTTACTTTTGAAGGAATTAATCCCTTAAAACCGGCGGCAATGGACGACCAGGTCACATCTTCATGATTATTAGCCGCCCACGCTCCCCAACGCTCAAGAACCATCTGAATATCACGCATCAACTTACTCCACAAAAATCAGACCAGAACGCCAATTACAAGCAAAAATCAACAAAACAGTATTAGTTGATTGTTATCTCTGACTTCATACTCCTGCTCCTGTCAGGGTTTTGGCGTAATTCTTCAGTATTCGGTAATCGGTCAAAACAGAACCGGGGAAACGATATAAGCGCAGACGCCCCCAGCGGTGGCGAAGAAGTTCTGCCATATAAAACTCAAACATCATTCATTCCCCATTTCGGTGATGGTCAGTTCCAGCCTCCCACCTTTGGTAACAGGCATCTTCACAACGCGGTAATCAACGACCTGAGCATCATCCAGCCAGAAACCTGCTTTGGTGAGTGCGTCAAAAGCGGCTTTTTGCAGATTATCCAGGTCACGGCGACGGCGATCCGGCATGTGGCACTCAATACGGATTTTCACTGGCATAGCCAGGCCGATATCCAGCATTGCGTTTTTAATGATTCGGGTGACGTTATCGCGGTATGCCTGCCCTTCTGCGCTGATGTGCGTGCGCCCGCGATTATGGCGGTAATAGCGATTATTGCTCGGAGGCCAGGGTAATGTGATGCTGTAAGTATTCACGCCTTAATAACCCCCTCTTTCAGCCAGATAACCTGTGTTCTCGCCATACCTTCCAGCGCGCATTCTTTTGCATACTCAGCATCGACAAAATGTGTGCGGCGGTCGATTTCGTCGTGACAGGCAGAACATGCAATGGTGGCAATCAGGTCTGGCGGTTTGATACCGGTACCGCACAATCCAGCCAGCCGGATATGTGCCAGTACAGACGTTTCAGGATTGCCATTACATACGCCAGGGATTCTTACCTGGCATTCCCGACCACGCGCTGCTTTTCTCAAATCAGCCATGGTTCCTCCTTGCTGCCAGTCGCAACCATTTTTTATCAACCAGGCTGGCGGTATATCCGAGCAGTGTTGGTATTTCGGATGGTTTCAGCTCAGGCTTACGCTTACGACGATTTGGTACTCTGTAGATGTGTCCGCTCATGACACGAATAAGCGGTGTAGCCATTACGCCTCCTGCTTGTCGCGGAGCTGCTGGAACTCGCAGCTCTGCGGAATAGTCAGGTGGCAGCCAATATTCATCGCCCAGGCTTCAACCTTACAGAGGAAGACATACATCTCTCCGGCATCAAGATCGGAGGTATGGCGTAACGACTGGATAGTAGTGATTTCACCGGTTACGACATCAACCAGTTCTTTGCTTTCATAACCGAGGTATGTGTGTTTGAGAGCATCTTTTACCCATGCTGCAGTAGCGAACGTTTTACCCCTGCTGATGAGGTATTCACTGATTTCGCTGTACCACATGTGGCTGAGTGCATTCTGGGAAAGACTGCGTTTCTCACGCCACGGTTTAAGCACCATGCGAAAGCATTTTCCGTTCTCCAGATAAGGCTGGATCTGCTGGCCGATAGCGATGAAGTTACCGCGATGCAGTTTGATGCCATCTTGTGGTAGGTTCACGCTTCACCTCCGTAGAGGTGAAACGCTGGATACAATATATCGCAGGTGCATTTCTGCATCTGTGGAGGGAGAAGAGAGTTTGGATTGTGTGTGCGCATAAACGTCCCCGTTTAGCGCAGAAGTCACCGGAGTTGTTCAGGCTCCGATGACATGATTATGGCGAGTTGATTATCGCAAATCAAAGGTTTTAATTGTGCTTTATTCCTTCAAGCGTTGCCTTCATACCAACCAAAGAAATGTTTAGCTCTTCAACTTTCTCAGGGCTATATAATTCAGAATGAAGCCAATATTCTGATTTATCTAAACATCTTTTAGCCAGCTCTCGATCAAAGTCTACGACTTGGGAAGACGCTTCATACCAAAGCCTATAAAGTTTTTCTTCTTCGTTTGGGTTATTAGGCTCACCACGTTTTAATTTTTCAGTATATAAAATTGTTGAACAAATCGCAGGAGTTAATCCAGTGATTGCCCTCTGCCGCAGATCGGATTTGTTTGTTATCCACCCCAACAGACGATCTCCCATCCATGTGATAATTGTATCCATGCTTTAGCCCTTCTTAGTAAATAGTGTGTAGGGCGACTGAAGGACCGAGTTTATGCTTTTTCGCATTGCTTTCAGTTAGTACACCGGTATCGCACCGGAAACAATCCTACGGCAAATTGGTTGTCTGACCTCTCGGTTTTTCGTGCATTAACCGATACCCACTACAGTCTCGGCGAAAGCTGCACACCCCCAGGGTGTACTGGTAGCACTCGGCACAGCCTAGCACGCCACTTTCTTCTCACTATCCAGTCTAATTTTATCCCCTAGTCAGACACTCAGATGTAGTGCTCCGCAGCGGCATGCGGGGGAATACAAAAACTCGGACAAAATTGGGCCCTCCTTTTTGAATCACTCGCGGGGATGTAGTTATTAATACATGGAAAAAGATCTGTTTTCAAATCCAACATTATATGGTTTCAATACCACGGGGTGGCTATGTGTTTCTCATTGTTAATTGGAATCTACTGTAATCGATCCGAACGTAAATGCGGCAAAACTCGACTCCACTTATCATCCTGCCACGGCCGGAATTTTACATGTGCCGTTTCTCTGGCAAGGATTGCCTGTGCCTTATTGAGTATCTGGGGATATTCTTGCTCGATAGAAGTGAAGCGACCAGCTTCACGATGCTCCGCAACCTGAAGAAGAGGAGTAACGTTCTGGCAGGCGGTTAACATCGCATCCCCAGCTCGCCACAACCAAGCAAGTGTGCAAAGTTCGTTATCAGTGAATTGTTTTATGATTGGGGATTGTTGAACTTCTCGATCGAGAATATCCAGAACCCAACGGCGGAACTCTTTGGCTACAGGAGTGCGGGCGAACATGGCGATCAAATGGGCTCCGCGGAGAGAGAAAACGCGTACTTTCTTCTTCAAGTTTCGAGTACTTTTCGAGGTACTCAGATCAAGTACCTCGACATCATTCTCTAAGGTACTGACTTCAAGCACTCTAGTCATACTACTGGAAAATTCGTCAGCATATTTGTTGTAAATCATCGTGACTGCGCGACTATTCGAATACTTCAGTGCTCTTGCTAGGTTGGATGAAGTTAGCCATATTCCGGCAATATTTGCCACTGGCACTAGTGCTTCACCTTGGAAGTTCAGATCTGATGTTGCTACAATACTCATGTCGATATTTCCTTCGCGGTTATTTTCGATAGAAGCCCCTAAGGTTGCCGCCAGTGGGGCTTCGCTGTTTCTAGCGAGCATGTATCCGTGTTCTAAATTTCAATGCCCATACAAGCGCCTGAACAATAGCTGCGTTCTCAGACATCCCTTCCTCCTGAGCAATTCGCTTGAATTCATCCTTCACTTTTTGCGGATAGCGAAGGGTAATTTTTACCTCTTTCTTTTCCATTGACATAACCTCATGAGGCCACAATGACACCATGAGGCCATAATGCCACCATTGAATTGATGTGGCAATATGGCACCATTCATTTTTTTGGGGGGTCCAATGGCTGACAAACAAGTAAAAGACTACGATAAGTTTAACCTCCGTTTCCCTGATGGGATGCGTGAAGCTATAGCTGAACGAGCCAAACGAAACGGGCGCTCAATGAATTCAGAAATCATTCAAATACTCCAAGATGCCATAGAAGGAAGTTCTGAACTATCTAAACGTTTAAATTTAGTTGGGTTTATTCGAGGTGACAGAGAGATACGTGACCTGGAAGATAATGCAAGCAAACTTGCGTTGTATATCGATCATAGAACACAAGAGTTTAAACAAATTTTATTGGAAGATTTAAAATTACTCCTTAATCATGATTAATGTTAATATTTTCTCAAAATCCAATTGATAGAGGAGTTATTTATATGCGTATTAAAATCATGCCTCTCCCAAGTACTATCCAAATGGGCCAAAAAAAACGGACAACAAGTGCAGCAGTATCCACAACGTTTTTTGGCCCAAATAGTCTTAAACCACAAGGAGATAGCCTTGAAAATACAGCAAAGAAAAACTCTTCAATTTTGCGAGAAAAAAACTACAGAAAAATTGCTGAAACACTATATAAAACTGGGGTCATAACTATGGCAACATTTGATAGAGAATGTAATTTAGGAGGTAAAGACAGAAAGTACTTGCGACATATTTTTTCCCTACTTTTGTCAGAAAAAATCAAATCAAAACAAATCAGAATAACCCGCAAGAAAAAACAGAAGAAATAAAACGCCAGCGAAAACTTCTCTTTATTTTCATAAGAAAAGAGCATAATTACCAGTTTTCCATATAATCCATAAGTTATGCTTATGCTGTAGTCCTCCCATATACCGCCAACACCCGCTTCATCGCGGCACTCTGGCGACACTCCTTAAAAATCAGGTTCGTGCCCACCTTCCCTTCCCGTTCTTCCCTGGTAGCGAACCGGTAATACACCGTTCGCCAGATCTTACCATCAATGACTAAGATTCCTGCCCGCGCCATTTTAGCCGCAGCCTGATTTATGCTGGTTACTGTTGCGCCTGTTACCGCAGCAACGTCCGGCGCACAGAAGCTCTTATACATCCCCAGGTAATGAATAATTGCCTCTTTGCCCGTCATACACTTGCTCCTTTCAGTCCGAACTTAGCTTTGATTTCTGCGATCTTCGCCAGAGCCTGTGCACGATTTAGAGGTCTACCGCCCATGACAGGAAGTTGTTTTACTGGTTCAGGTATCGCCTCACCACGGTTAATTCGCGCGGTCATACAGGACAGTTCATCGGCAGCCTTGCGCCGTAATTCCGCGTCAGTCAACGCATTGGCCCGCATGTTCTGATACAGGTTGGTAACCAGCCAGTAGTGCGCGTTTGATTTCCACGGATAAGACTCTGCATCCGGATACAGACCACGCTTCCGGCAATACTCGTAAACCATATCAACCAGCTCGCTGACGTTTGGCAGCCCGGCGGTAACGGATGCTTCTTCCCGGCACCATGCAACAAACTGCCCGGGTGATGGCAGAAATGGTCTATTCTGCCGACGGGCTACGCGCATTCCAGCGTTAACCTGTTCCATTGTGGTGATCCCGTTTTCCCGGAAAGCCAGAACCCACTGGCGGCGGATTTCGT